>NZ_CP012109.1:0-646666 GCF_000280925.3 Myxococcus hansupus | reverse complement strand
CGCCCCCGTCAACTGGGCCGCGCTGCACAACAAGACGGCGAGCGAGGCCGGCAAGCTCAACCGCCCGCTCGTGCCGCTCGAAGCCGTCATCTACCTCAAGGGCCATGACAACCGCCGCGTCGTCGCCCCCCAGGCCGTGGGCGCGGTGCGGGTGGACTGGTCCGCGCTCGAACCCGGCGAGGACGTGTCCCACCTGCCCATGAACGACCGCTTGCACTCGGGAACGCGGGCCTACATCAACCGCGTCCTGCGCAGCGACTACGTCGACCTCGAGCGCAACCTCGGCAGCACCAACTGCCCGGCGGCCTACGGCGGCATCCGCACCCGGGCGCAGAACTTCCGCAACCCCTTCTGGCGCGAGCCCCAGCCCTACGCGCCCTACGCGGTGCCCACGGAGGATGCCGGAAACAAGGTGCTCTGGGCGCCGGCCTGCACGGACACCGGCCAGCATCTGGCCCGCGTGGGGCGCTCGGGCATCTACCTCCAGCCCTCGCTGATTGGCGGCGACCGCTACCAGGTGCGCGCGCGGCTCAGCTACGAGGGCCGCGGCAACGCCGCCGCGCTCGAGATCGCCAATCCCGTCTGCAAGTTCGAGACGAAGCCCATCGTCGTCTGGCGCCGGGTGGAGGTCTTCGGCGTCGTGGGCTGGCCCCTGCGCAACCATGGGCAACTGCCGCAGAAATGCCGGGCCCGCTACGCGGAGTCCTACCTGGACGTCGACTTCACCCACACGCTGTACCGGCGCATCTCCCAGGTCATCAACAACGCGGACTACGCGAACTGGTTCAACCACATCCGGACGAATGTGAAACCGTCCGTGGCCAGTGTCGTCGGCCTGCTGGACACCCTGAACGTCCATGACGCCAGCCCCGTCGTGCGGCTCAACCCCGTCGCGGTGCTCTCCTCGACCGACAAAGACAACATCTTCATGTTCGTCAGCGACATGTTCAACGAGATGGTGACCACGCCGAATGTCGCCAGCGCCGGCGGATTCCTCCTCTCGCTCATCTCCGACAACATCCGCACCGGCCACGCGCCGTGCGGCGGCATCGTCATGCTGGAATACATGCTGTCGGACGACATCCGGAACGCGCTCGAGACGTCGGAGATTGGAGAGGTCCCCACGACCTCCAATGGCAACAATGACCTGCTGGGCATCATTGACCAGCGCGTGAACGCGAACGCCGACTTCGTCTTCACCCACGAGGTCGGACACTGCTTCTGGCTGACCCACCACGAGGCATCCATGGGCGTGGTGAAACAGCACCATGACCAGTTCGACCACAACTGCATGATGAGCTACCCCGACTGGGACGGGGCCCGGCCGCAATACCCGCACCAGGCGGCGAACACCTACGACCCTCACTTCTGCGGCAAGTGCAACCTCAAGCTGCGCGGCTGGGACATCACCCACGCCGACATCCTCACGCTCGACACGGCCACCCCGCCCGACCAGATAAAGACGCTCTTCTATTACGACCGCGCCGACCCTGGCTTGCAGTGGGACGTGGAGCTGTCCAACGTGAGTGAGGCGTTCACCCGCGTCTCACGGGGCCCCTTCCGGGAGCGCCACTTCAACCAGAACGCGAACTTCGACACGTGGATGACGGACCTGGGGGACTGCGACATCTACCACCACGTCACCCACGGCAACGTCCGCTGCTCCCGGCACGGCTCGCGGCTCGCGTCCATGGACATGGCCATTCCGCGCTACCCCACATGGTGCCGGAGCGACAACACCAAGGTGCAGAGGCTCACCACCGAGGA
Organism: Myxococcus hansupus; assembly: GCF_000280925.3. Lineage (NCBI taxonomy): Bacteria > Pseudomonadati > Myxococcota > Myxococcia > Myxococcales > Myxococcaceae > Pseudomyxococcus > Pseudomyxococcus hansupus. Next base: position 644,899 of record NZ_CP012109.1, on the reverse strand, counting down.
GCAGGACCTCTGCGTGCGCACCAACTTCGACGCGCAGTCCCTCACCGCGTGGGCGAAGAAGAACTTCATCACCCCGCAGACGTACTGGCATGACCTGACGAGCGTCATCCAGTGGACCGTGGACATCAACGACTCCAGCCGGGACGTCGAGTTCACCTACGAGCAGGTCCAACGGGCCTTCAAACGCGGCCAGAACGCGCCTCGGCTGCTCGCCTTCTTCAGCTCCTGTCTGATTGGCTGGGAGCGACGCTTCGCCAAGCTCTTCATCGACCAGGGCACCCGCTACGTCATCGCCTTCCGCAGCCGCTACCAGACCTCCCAGGCGCTGCCCTTCAGCCGGGAGTTCTACCGTTTGCTCAGCGCGGGTCAGTTCGACGCGGGCATGATCAACGGCGCCTTCACCGCCGCCGCCCTGTCCTTCCCCCACGCGGAGCCGTGCCTCTTCACCGCCGCGAACATCACCCGCTGCACGGCGACGACCCGGGCGGGGACCGCCGCCTTCACCCAGCACACGTGGAAGGACGACGCCTTCGAAGAGCCCCGCTTCCCCACCTCATGACGCCCCGTCCAGGCAAGGCCGCCCGCCGTGCCTGGACGTGCCGGTGGCTGGCGGACGCCTCGGGCGCCGCCGCCCCATCCCACCCTTGACAGCCCCGAGGCCCAGGTCTAACGCAAGGCGCCATGAGCACTCCCCTGTTCCCGCCCTCTCCGACGCGCCCCATCAGCAGTGACGGTCCCTTCCGTGCCTTGCTGCTGGAGAACATCCACCCGTCCGCGGGCGAGATGCTGGCCGCCGAGGGCTTCCAGGTGGAGCGCGCGTCTTCCGCCCTCAAGCCGGAGGAGCTGGCGGAGCGGCTCAAGGGCGTGCACCTGCTGGGCATCCGCAGCAAGACGACGGTGCCGGTCGCCGCGCTGGAGCACGCGGAGAGCCTGCTGGCGATTGGCGCCTTCTGCATTGGCACCAACCAGGTGGACCTGCTGTCCGCCAACACGCACGGCATCCCCGTCTTCAACGCGCCGTTCAGCAACACGCGCAGCGTGGCGGAGATGGTCATCGCGGAAATCATCGTGCTCACGCGGCAGCTCTTCGACCGCAGCCAGGAGGTCCACGCGGGCCAGTGGCGCAAGGTGGCCACCGGCAGCCACGAGGTGCGCGGCAAGACGCTGGGCATCATCGGCTACGGCCACATCGGCTCGCAGCTCGGCGTCATCGCCGAGGCGCTGGGCATGCGCGTCCTCTACTTCGACGTGATGACCAAGCTGCCGCTGGGCAACGCGCAGGTGGCCGTCACGCTGGAGGAGCTGCTCGGCGCGTCTGACTTCGTCACCCTCCACGTGCCCGCGCTGACCACCACGCACATGATGATGGGCGCCGAGCAGATCGCCCAGATGAAGAAGGGCGCGTGCCTCATCAACGCCAGCCGCGGCACGGTGGTGGACATCGACGCGCTGGCGCGCGCGCTCCAGTCCAAGCACCTGGGCGGCGCCGCGGTGGACGTCTACCCGGAGGAGCCGGAGAGCAACTCGGACGGCTTCATCACCGCGCTCCAGGGGCTGCCCAACGTGGTCCTCACGCCGCACATCGGCGGCTCCACCGAGGAGGCCCAGGCCTCCATCGGCAAGGAGGTGGCCACCAGCCTGCTGAAGTACTTCAAGGCGGGCGCGAGCACGGGCGCGGTCAACTTCCCGAACGTCGAGTCGCCGCTCATCCCGGGCACGCACCGCATCCTCAACGTGCACCGCAACATCCCGGGCGTGCTGCGCGACATCAACCGCATCGTCTCCGACCTCAACGCCAACATCCACGCCCAGGTGCTCAGCACGGACGCCAACATCGGCTACCTGCTGATGGACCTGGACCAGGACGTCTCCACCCCGGTGTGCGAGGCCATCGCCGGGCTGGAGACGGACATCAAGACGCGCATCCTGTCCTGACGCCCGGCGCCCTCAGGCATCCACGACCTTGCCCGGGTTGAGGATGCCCTGGGGGTCCAGGGTGCGCTTGAGGGCGCGCAGCAGCGCCAGCTCCGCCGGCGCGCGCGAGTAGCCCAGGTAGTCCTTCTTCAGAAGACCGATGCCGTGCTCGGCGGAGATGCTCCCGCCGTGCTTCTGCACCAGCGCGAACATGGTGGGGTCCGCCTGCTTCGTGTGGGCCAGGAACTCCGCCTTGTCCATGGCGTCCGGCTTCATCACGTTGACGTGCAGGTTGCCGTCGCCAATGTGGCCGAAGAGGCAGATTTCCCAGCCGGGGTAGCGCGCGCTGAACACGGCCTCCAGCTCCGCGCAGAAGGCCTCCAGGCCCGCCACCGGCAGGGAGATGTCGTTCTTGTGCGGCAGGCCGGTGGCGGACAGGCTTTCGCTGATGCCCTCGCGCAGGGCCCACAGCTCCGCCGCCTGCGCCGCGCCCTGGGCCTGCACGCCGTCCGTCACCAGCTCGCGCTCGAACAGCGAGCCCAGCCATCCTTCGGCCGCTGCCGCGTCCTTCGCCTCCACCTCCAGCAGCACGTAGCAGCCGCTGGGCGACTCGAAGGGCGGGCGCAGCGTGCGGTGGCGCTGGAGCCGGGCCAGACACTTGTCGGTGAAGAACTCGTAGGCGGAGATGCTGAAGGCGGGCTGGCGGCGCGCGTCGCGGAACAGCCGCAGCACCGCGGCCACGTCCGGCACGGCGAAGAGGAACACGTCCTGCTTGCCGGGAAGCTGGGTGAGCTTGAGCGTGGCCTCGGTGATGACGCCCAGCGTGCCCTCGCTGCCGATGAAGAGCTGCCGCAGGTCCGTGCCGGTGTTGTTCTTCTCCAGCGCGCCGTTGAGCTCCAGCACCTCGCCCTGCGCCGTGACGACCTGGAGCCCCAGCACCCACTGCCGCGTGAGGCCGTAGCGGATGACCTTCACCCCGCCCGCGTTGGTGGCGATGTTGCCGCCCACCGTGCTGGAGCCCTTGGACGCGAAGTCCACCGGCCACGTGAGGCCGTGCTCCGCGCAGTGGTGGTGCACCGCCTCCGTCACCGCGCCCGCCTGCACGCGCACCGTGTTGCCGAGCAGGTCCACCGGCCCCATGCGCGTCATCCGCCGCAGCGACAGCACCAGCTCGCCCCGGGTCGCCACCGCGCCGCCCGCCAGCCCCGTCCGGCCGCCCGAGGGCACCACGGCGATGTGGTGCTGGTGGCACAGGGCCAACAGGCGGGCGACCTCCTCCGTCGTCCGGGGGAGCGCCACGGCCGCCGGGGCGGGCGTGTAGACGCGCGTCCAGTCGCGGCCGTACTCCAGGAGCTCCGCGGGCTCCCGGGTCAGGAAGTCTGAGGGGAAGCCCTCGGTGATGGCCTGGAGGAAGTCGGCGGGGAGCGCGGCGGTGGACATGCCTCTAGGCGTATTGCAGCCGCACCGCCCTGACAAGGTGCAGCAAGGGTAGGCTGGGGCCCGACGCCGTCCAACACACCCTGCATCGTAAATTCCGGAATCCAGGTACCGTCTCGGCGGCCGCCCCTGGATTCCGGGGGGCCTTCACCCCTGACTCCTTCCTCGAACGGACCACCCTTTCATGCGCCTCGTTCGCCCTTCCTGGCTCTGGGCCCTCCTGCTGGCCCTCTCCGCCTGTAGCTCGGTCTCCACCCCCTCCGACGCGGGCACGCCCGACTCAGGCACGCAGGCAGGCAGCGTCACGGGCCAGGTCTACCTGGAAGGGGCCTCGTCCCACGGAGGCGTCAGCGTCTCGCTGGAAGGCTCCGGACAGAGCGCCACCAGCGCCACCGACGGCCGCTTCACCCTGGAGAGCGCGCCCGTGGGCACCCACATGCTGGTGGCGAGGATGGCGGGCTACTCGGAGGCCCGGCAGTCCATCACCGTGCAGGCGGGGCAGGCCACCTCCGTGCGGCTCGACCTCCAGCGGGGCCGCGGCTCGATTCAAGGCACCGTCCGGTTGGAAGGGGTCCTGGACTCCTCGGGTGTCATCGTCACCGTGGTGGAGACAGGCGCCACCGCGACCTCGAACTCGGCCGGGCACTTCACCTTGTCCGGCCTGGGCTCGAGCACCTACACCCTGGAGCTGAAGCGGACGGACTACGTCACGGCGCGACAGACGGTGGAGGTGCGCGGCACCGGCGCCACCCTGTTCGACGCGACGCTGACCCGTGAGCGGGGCAGCATCGCGGGCACCATCCAGCTCGAAGGCACGACCAACCACAGCGGCGCCGTCATCACCCTGGTGGAGGCGGGCGCCACCGCGACGACGAATGCCCAGGGCCACTTCCGGTTCGAGAACATCATGACGGGGACGTACACCCTGCGCGTCCGGCGAGAGCTCTTCGTGGACGTGCAGGAGCCCGTGACGGTGCGCATGGGCCAGTCGAGCCAGGTCACCATGTCCATGGTGCTGGTGCGTGGGGACGTGGCGGGCACCGTCCAGTTGGCGGACGGCGCGACGCCTTCAGGGGTCACCATCACCGTGACGCAGACGGGCACCACCACGACCACGAACTCGCAGGGCGAGTTCACGTTCAACGGCCTGCCGTTGGGCAACTACACCCTGACCGCCCAGCGGGTGGGCTACGCCACGCAGCAGCAGGCCGTGACGGTGCGCACGGGCGCCGCGGCCACCGTCGCCTTCACGCTGGTCATCGCCCGGGGCCGCGTGGAAGGCACGGCCCTGCTCGAAGGACAGAGCATCCACTCGGGCATCACCATCACGCTGGCCGGCACGGGGGCCACGACGACGACGGACAGTCAGGGGCGCTTCACCCTCACCAACATCTCCGCGGGCTCGCACACGGTGGAGGCGCGGATGAGCGGCTATGCCCTGGCGCAGCAGACCGTGCAGGTGACGGAGAACCAGGCCGCCACCGTGTCGCTGTCGCTGGCGCGCGAGCGGGGTGGCATCGCGGGAGTCATCCAATTGGAGGGCTCGGCCTCGCCCGTGGACATCACCGTCACCCTGGTGGGGACGACCTACACCACGCGCACGAACGCCTCGGGCCAGTTCTCCTTCAACGCCCTCCCCACGGGCGCCTACACCGTGGAGGCCCAGAAGGACCGCTTCACCACGATTCAGCGCTCGGTGACGGTGCGCGCGGGCGCGACGGAGCAGCTCCTCCTGACGATGTCCATCGCCCGGGGACACATCTCCGGCGTGGTCCAACTGGAGGACGCCCCCACCACGTCGGGCATCTCGGTGGCGGTGGTGCAGACCAACACCTCGATGCTGACGGATTCGCAGGGCCGCTTCGCCTTCAGCAACCTCCCCATTGGCACCTATACGGTGACCGCCTGGTGGAACGGCTACAACGTGACGGAGCGGTCCGTCGAGGTCCGCAGCCAGGCCACCACGGACGTCGTCATCACCCTGCGCCGCTCGGCGGGCATCGTCGCCGGCACCGTGCAGCTCGAAGGCGCAAGCAATCACGAGGGCGTCGCCGTCTCGCTCGCGGGCCAGGACGTCACCGCGACCACGGACGCCCAGGGGCGCTTCGTGCTCGAAGGCGTTCGGGACGGGCACCACACGCTGACGGCTCGGCGGCCGCACTACACGCGGGCGGAGACCTCGCTGGACGTGAGCGGGGAGCAGCCCGCCTCCGTCAACCTGTCCCTGGCACGCCTGGGTGACGTCCAGGTCGCCGCGCCCATGCTCGCGGTCCAAGGCGGCCACATGACGCTGACGGGCGCTGGCTTTGGCGATGAGCCCGGCGCCATCGATGTCACCGTGGGCGGGAGGAGCGTCACCGACTTCATCTCCTGGTCGGACACCCAGGTGGTGACGCGCGTGGCGCACGACGTGGCACCGGGCGCGCTGGACGTCGTCATGACGCCGAACGTCTCCTGGCGGCGGAGCGCCACGGCCTCCGTGCGGGTGCTGCCGCAGAAGACACTCGCCTACCGCGAGTCGTGGGGCATGGGCATCCGTCCCTCCAACGAAGTGTTCGTCTGGGGCGAGTCCTACCCGCTGGGCAACATCCAGCAGGTCCCCGAGGGGCTCTCGGATGTGGTGAGCGTGGGCGCGTCCAGCGGCACGGCCTTCGCGGTCAAGGCGGACGGCACCGTGGTGTCGTGGGGCGCGAGCCTCCACGCCCTGGGTGCCCCCGCGGGGCTCTCCGGCGTCGTGGCCGTTGAAGGGGGCTATCTGTTCGCGGCGGCGCTCAAGGCGGACGGCACCGTCGTCGCGTGGGGGACGAATGGCCTCGGCGAGTCCTCGGTCCCCGAGGGCCTCCAGGACGTGGTGGCCCTCTCCGCGGGTGAGAACCACACGCTCGCGCTCAAGGCGGACGGCACCGTGGTGTCGTGGGGCGCCAACATCTGGGGCGAGTCCGACGTCCCCGCCGGCCTGAGCAACGTGGTGGGCATCGCCTCCACGAACAGCTCCAGCCTGGCCGTCCGCGCCGACGGCACCCTGGTGTTCTGGGGCGAGCTGCCGCCGCAATCAACGCGCATGCCCGAGGTCGACGACGTCGTCGCCATCGCGGGCGGCCTGTCTCACTACGTGGCCCTCCGCGCCGACGGCACCGTCGTGTCGTGGGGGAACGACAACCATGGCCAGGCCACGCCTCCAGCGAACCTGGGCCCCATCTCCGCGGTCGCGGGCCGGGCCAACTGGCTGAACATCGCAATCCGGCGCGATGGCCATCTCGAGCTCTGGGGCTACACGGGCCCACTCTTCGCTTTGCCACCGTTTGATCTGGTCTTGCGCGTTCCTGCTTGGTAGTCCATGCGTGACGTCGCCGCTCCGTCCCTCCTGGGGACGGAGCCGGACGCACGGGCCGGGGTGAAAACGTCCGCTGTGTGAATCAAACGCACGGGCCGCCGTCACAGCGCCACCCCGAGGACCTGCCAGGCCGAAGCTGGGTCTTCTTGTCCTCCTCATCGGGACCGTTTGCCCATGCGTCTTGCCAGACCTTCGTTGTTCTGGGCCCTGCTGTTGGCCCTCTCCGCGTGTGAGCCGTCATCCACGCCAACAAACCCCACACCCGACGCCGGCACGCGGCCCGACTCCGGGACGCAGATTGGACGCGTGACGGGAGAGGCCCTCCTCGAGGGCGCCACGGACCACGGCGGCATCAGCGTCAGCCTCGAAAGCACCACGCTGACGACCGTCACGGACGCCGAAGGCCAGTTCAGCCTGGAGGACGTCACCCCGGGCACCCACACCGTGGTCGCGCGCAGGTCCGGCTACGGCGACGTCCGGCAGAGCGTGGAAGTCCGGGCCGGTGAGACGGCCTCCGTGACACTCGAACTCCAGAGGTCACGGACCGAGCTGGAAGGCTCTGTCGACCTGGAGGGCAGCGAGGACGTCTCGGGCGTCACTGTGAGCGTGGTGGAGTCGGGCGCCACCACCACGACGGACGCGCAGGGCCTCTTCCGCTTCAGCGGGCTGCCCGCCGGCACGTACACCCTCGAGTTCCAAAAGGAGGGCTACGTCTCCGCCCAACTGACGGAGACCGTGGAAGCGGGAGACCACCACTTCGTCAGCGTCACCCTGCTGCGTGAGCGCGGCGTTGTGACGGGCGTCCTCCAACTCGAAGGCTCGGACGACCCCAGCGGCGTCCTCATCACGCTGGTGGGTGCGAACGCCTCCACGACGACGGATGCCCAGGGGCACTTCCGTTTCGAGGGCGTGCCCACGGGCACGTACACCGTGCTGGCGCAGCGGAACCTCTACCTGGACGCGGAGCAGACGGTGGAGGTGCGCGCGAACCAGGAGAGCGCAGTCACCCTGACGATGTCGCTTGGACGCGGTGATGTGTCCGGCACCGTCCAGCTCTCGGATGGCGCGAGCCCCGAGGGCGTCACCCTCACCCTGGTGCGCTCGGGCGCCACCACGACGACGGACGCGCAGGGCCGCTTCTCCTTCACCAACCTGCCGCAGGGCGACGACACGCTGCGCGCCCAGAAGGAAGGCTACGCGACGGCGGAGCAGCCCGTTTCCGTGCGGCATGCGGCCCCGGCCACCCTCTCCTTCACGCTGACCCGGACGCAGGGTCGCGTGGCGGGCGTCATCCAGCTCGAGGGCGCGAGCGACCACTCCGGCGCCACCGTCACCATGACCGCGTCCGGCGCCACCGCGACCACGGATGCCCAGGGCCGCTACGCCTTCGAGAACGTCCCCGTGGGCACCCACGCGCTGGTCATCCAGAGGGACTTGTATGCACAGGTCCAGCGCTCCGCGGTGGTGAGCGCCGGCGCGACGGCCACGGTCTCCGTCACGTTGGCCCGCCTGCGCGGGAACCTGCAGGGGAACATCCGCCTGACGGGCGCGATCCAGCACGCCGGCACCACCGTCACGTTGGACGAGGCGGGACTCACCTCGACCACGGATGCGCAGGGCCGGTACACGTTCAGCAACGTGCCCACGGGGACGTACACCCTCACGGCCCGCCGGAACGCCTACACCCAGGTGCAGCGGACGGTGGAGGTTCGCGCGGGCGTGACGCTCTCCGTCTCCTTCAACCTGGAGCCCCTGTACGGCCAGCTCGCCGGCACCATCCAGCTCCAGGGCGCGAGCAACCACGCCGGCATCACCGTCACGTTGGACGAGGCGGGACTCACCTCGACCACGAATGCGCAGGGCCAGTACGCCTTCAACAACGTGACCCCGGGGACCTACACCCTCACGGCCCGCCGGAACTTCTACGCCCAGGTGCAGCGGACCGTGGAGATTCAAGTGGGCGTGACGCCCGCCGTCTCCTTCACGCTGGAGCACCTGTACGGCCAGCTCGCGGGCGTCATCCAGCTCGAGGGCGGCGGCGCTCCGGGAGACATCCTCGTCACGCTGACCGGCACGAGCCTCAGCGCCACCACGGACGCGCAGGGACAGTTCTCCTTCGGTCGCATCCCCGCGGGTCCGTACACCCTCAACGCCCAGAAGCAGGACTTCTCCTCCGTGCAGCAGGCCGTGGAGGTGCGCCCCGATGAGCAGACCTCCGTCGACCTGACGCTCCGCTTCGCGCGAGGCAGCATCGCGGGCACCGTCGCGCTGGACGACGGCGCCTTCCCCTCCGGCATCACGGTCTCCGTGGCGGAGCTGGGCCGCACCCTCACCACGGATGGCGCGGGGCGCTTCACGCTGAACGACCTCATCCCGGGCACCTACTCGCTGGAGTTCCAGCGCGCGGGCTACCTGCGGCATGAGCAAGCCGTGGAGGTCCGTAGCGAGCAGAGCACATCCCTCTCCGTGACGCTGCGGCGCGAGCGCGGCACGGTGGAGGGCACGGTCCGGCTCGAAGGCGAGGCGCTCCACTCCGGCGCCACAGTCTTTCTCTCCGGCCTGAGTGGCCAGACGACCACGAACGACCAGGGCCGCTTCTTCTTCGAGAACGTCCCCGTGGGGACGTACACGGTGACGGCCCGCCGCTCCAACTACACGCGGGCGCAGGCGCAGGTGGTGGTCCGGCTGAACGAGACCGCGTCCGCCGACCTGTCCCTGAATCGGCTGGGAGCCCCGGTGTTCACCGCGCCCAAGCTCGCGGTCCAGCGCGGCCACCTGCGGCTGGAGGGCGCCCACTTCGGGCAGGAGCGTGGAGACGTCCGGATCTCCATTGGCGGTGTGGACGTCCAGGAATACCTCGGCTGGTCGGACACGGAAGTGGTGGTCCGCGTGCCCGGACACCTCGCCCCGGGCGTGCACGAGCTGGCCATGGTGACGGGCGTGGATTGGCGTCCCACCGTGACGGCCTCGCTCCGCGTGCTCCGGCAACGGACCCTGGCGTATGACACGCACTGGGGGATTGGCGTGCTGCCGGACAACACGGTCACCGTCTGGGGATCCACCAGCAGCTTCGGTTTCTCCCTCATCCCCGAGGACCTCTCCGACGTCGTGAGCGTTGGCACGGGGCTGCTCTTCGCCGTGGCGCTGCAGGCGGATGGCACCGTGGTCAAGTGGGGAACCATGGACCAAGCGCCGGTTCCCGCGGGGCTGAGGGACGTCGTGGACATCAGCGCGTACGGAACCCTGCTCCTGGCCCTGAAAAGCGATGGGACGGTGGTCCGCATCATCCGAGAAGGGGCTTCGGAGGCCTGGAATGTGCCGGAAGGGCTCCAGGATGTCGTGGCGGTCTCCGCGGGCTACCACAACGCCTTGGTGCTCAAGGCGGATGGCACCGTCGTCATTTGGGGAGGAGCCGATTCCGGGATGCTCGACGTCCCGGAGGGGCTGAACGACGTGGTCGCCATTTCGCTGACGGACAGCAGCGCCCTGGCGCTGCGAGCGGATGGAACAGCGGCCGTCTGGGGCTTTGGAGCGTCGTATCACAACCTCGCGAGCACGCCGGACCTCAGCGATGTCGTTCAAATCGCACAAGGAGACCGCCACTACATGGCGCTCCGCTCCAACGGGACCGTCATCGCGTGGGGAAACAACGAGCATGGCCAGGCAGCGCCGCCCGCGAACCTGACGGATGCGGCGGCTGTCGCGGGCTGGGCCTGGGACAAGAGCATCGCGCTCAGGCAGAACGGCACGCTCGCGACCTGGGGCACCTTCCAATCCTGGAACCGGCCCCCGGCGGGACTCGTCCTCCGCGTCCCCGCCCGCTAATCCCAACTCACGGCGTCGCTCCGTCTCCACCGTCTGGAGACGGAGCGCGTCGCGCCTCCCGGGCGCACATGCCGCATAGCAAGCATTCCTAGAATTACAGGTTGCACATGCCCGTATGCCGGAGAACACTCCGGCATGCACGCAGCCCAACGGAGAGACGCGGCGATGACGCCCCCGGTCCAGCTCGACGCGCCCGACATCCAGGACGTGATTCGGACCCGGACGCTGGGGCTGGCGTACGTGGGCACGGTGCTGGTGGTGGCGCACAACACGCAGCCGCCCTCCGCCGAGGACTGGGCGCGCTACTGCGAGCTCATCGCCCGCCACAAGGACACGGCCACCGCGCAGCTCGTCCTCGCGGAAGGACCGGGCCCCAGCGCCACGCAGCGGCAGCAGGCGCTCAATCAGGTCCCCAAGGAGTATGTGATTCCGCCCACGGCCGTGTTCACCCGGTCCGCGCTGGTGCGAGGCGTGGTGTCCCTCTTCAACTGGTTCACGCCGCGCTCCATGCGCGCGTTCGTCCCCGGAGACATCACCGCCGCCGCCGGGCACCTGCGCATGAGCGAGGCGCAGGTGCAGCGGCTGGTGGACGTCGCCCAGGCGGTTCGGCCCGCGGGCGCCTAGGACAGCCGCGGACTAGGGCTCGACGCCCTGCTGGGTGCTCCGCTCCTCGATGCCCTTGCGAATCCTCGGCGCGTTCAGCAGCAGGTTCTCGTTGAGCACCTTCCCCTCCACCGGCACGCACTTGCCGGAGACGCAGGCCGAGTAGTCGGGGCACGGGGACGTGCACTGGAAGGACTCTGGAGACACCTGGCACGTCTTGTCGCAGTAGCCGGAGAGGCAGGCCTCGTGCTGCATGCAGGGCTGCCCGTCCGGGAGCTGGCACAGCTTCGTCGCGCCGCACTGCGCGGGCTTGTGGCATTCGGCGTCGCTGCCGCAGCGGCCATCATCCCGGTTGCAGTGGCGCTCCGCGTTGCAGAAGAAGCTGGCGCATTCGCTGTCCTGCTCGCAGGGCTGCTCCGGCTCCAGCAGACAGACCTGCATGTCCAGCGCGTCCGCGCACGTCAAGAGCCCCGGACAATCCGCCTCCGTCGCGCAGGTCATCCCCAGCGGCACCGTGCAGCCCACGCCCGGCGCACAGAAGCCGGTGATGCACTGGGTGCCCGCGTCGCAGGGCTGCCCTTGTGACGCCAGGCAGATGCCTCCGCCTTCACGCTGCTGGCAGCTCAACCCCCGGCCACAATGCCCATCCGGACACGGCGCCCCCGGCCCGGGCTCTCCCGACTTGTGCGCGGCGAGCAGCGACATCACCGTGCCCACCAGGATGAAGGCGCCCACCCCCATCACCGCCCAGTTCATCGGGAAGGCCTTCGCGGTGGAGACGGAGGCCGGCACCTCGAAGGCCAGGGCCGGCCCTTCCGCGAACCGCGTCTCTGGAAGCGCGACATCCTCCACGCGCAGGTGGAAGCTGAAACGCCCGGCGGGCATGCCCGGCGGCACGCGAAGGCGGACGGTGAACCGCTGCGCGGACTTCGACGGCAGCTCGCGCTCGGGCGCTTCTTCCAGGACGAACCACTCACGCCGGGCCTGCGGGCCAGGGACCACCGTCACCCTCGCGCGCACCGGCGCGTCCAGGATGTTGGTGACGAGGAACACGGCCTCGCCCGTCCCACGAGAGGACAGACGGAGGGCGTCCGTGATTGCGGAGACATCGAAGGCGCGAGACATCAACCGGCTCTCTTGGAGGAGTGTGCGGAATCAGCGCGTCAACCCAGCACTCCCCCTCAGGCCCGGCGGTTCCCCCGTCCCGCCGGCCTGCCTCGGAAGCCTGTCCCCTTCCCTCACTCCGCCGGGCAGCGACCCCGCGGCGGCACCCGCCCGCCCTCCAGCAGGGACTGAGCGCCCTCCCACGCGCCGTCATCCAGCCCCGGCACGGACTCCGTCGTCGACGCCGCCGAGGCCTCCAGCGCGGCCCGCGGCTCGCGAGGCGACGGCGCCACACCGGGCCGTGATGACGCCGGAGCATCCGCCGCGGTGACGGCCGCATGAAGGGCCCGGGCCGCGGGCGACACGTGGGCCGCGAACTGCTCCGGCCCCAGGCCCCACGAGGCGAACACCTCCGGCTCCAGCGGGTCCACCGTCACGCGCGCGGGCGGCGGCGCGACGGGCCACGGTGAGGCCTCGGAGACGTCGGTGCGCGACGCCTCCTCGGTGACGAAGGGTGGCAGGTGGCTTGGCGGCATCATCACTCCTCCTTCAACGGCAAACGGATGAGCAGGGGCTGCGGCTCGGCGGCGAGCACCTCCGGCCCCAGCTCCAGCAACTCGCCCTTGGCGCGCACTTCCAGCGGGCCCACCGTCGCCACGGGGGGAACGCGGGGGAACCGGAAGCAGCCCTGGGCGTCCGTCCGCGTGGTGAGCTTCAGCGTGGGCAGCTCCACCAGCGCGCCCGGAATCGGCACGTCGCCCGGTCCGACGACGCAGCCCAGCAGCGCCTCCGCGGGCGTCGGTGCCTGGGGCACGGCGGGGAAGAGCACCCGGTGGATGACGGGCGTGGCGCGCTCGCGCCGCACGGGAACGCGCAGGCGGAAGCACGGACGTGGCGCGGTCCTCAGCCCGGCCCACACCGTGGTGGGCACCGGCGTGAGCTCCACCTCGAAGTCCGCCTCCTCCATCGCCGCGAAGACGAGCTCGCCCAGCAGGCGGTGCGCCCGCTCCGGGGACTCCGCCCCCGCGGTGATGAGGTAGCAGACCGAAATCTGCAACGGCGCGCGACTGCCGCCCCCGCTGCGGACTGGTGGCGGAGGCCCCAGCTCCAGCAGGTACAGGCAGACGCCTCGCTCGAGCGATTCGCGATCCGGGACTCCCAGGAACACCGGGACATCACCGGCAATGCGGCCTACCCACGCCTTCAATCGTTGATCGACTTCGTCGATCATCCGGACCCCCCGTCCTGGGCCGGTAGACCCGGGCCATCGCAGCCCCGGTGCTTTCCGGACTTGCAAGGTGTCACTGGCCCCCAGGTGCAGGTATTGACCGGCAGGGAGGCGGGACGTCAGGCCCTCAACACCCCTCGGAACGCCCCGGGAATCCCGAGCGAAAAGAAGCCACACAACTCCCGGCCAGCGGCGGCGGATAATTCCATGACGCGCCACCCCCACGCGCCGCACCGGGATTCCTCTTCCATGGCCACGAAAGTCAGCGACAGCCCGCGTCCCCTCCCCTCGCTTCCGCCTCGCGCCGCCGTGGCCAGGGACGCCAAGACGCCGGAAGCGGCGAAGCCCCCCAGCGCGCCGCCGGGCTGGAACGCGGACCGCTTCGAGTCCGCCCGCGCGCCGCGGCCGCTGCTGTGCAACGTCCCCACGCCGCCGCCCACCGCGCCCGTGGAGCCCACACCGGAGCCGGAGGTCGACACCCGGGCGGTGGACGCGGACCCGATGACGCACATCGCGTACCTGTCCTCGGACGAGCTCCAGGGCCGTGACAGCCCGTCGGCCGGGTTGGACGCGGCGTCCACGTACGTGCAGCAGCACGTGCAGAAGTACGGCCTCGTGGGCCCCAACACGAACAACCCGGACAACCCCTTCGAGCAGCGCTTCGACGTGTACTCGTTCGCGGGCCGCCCCGGGGTGCGCGGCGAGACGGGCGGGCACGTGCACAAGCCGGGCACCTACGGGCACGAGCTGTTCGAGGGCGGCTTCTACCTCGACGACAAGATGCCGGCGGAGACCATCGACCTGCTCAACCAGAAGTACGAGAAGGCGATGGGCGCGCGCGGCCTGCCCCTGGCCCCGCCGCGAGACGGCGCACAGCGCGGCGTGGAGGAGCTGCGCCAGCTCGCCACCGCGTCCGGGCAGGCGGTGAACACCATGGCGCTGCTGCCGGGTTCAGGGCCGAACAAGGACGAGGTCATCGTGGTGATGGCCCACCTGGACCACGACGGCGTGGACCGCCGGGGCAACGTGCTCAACGGCGCGGATGACAACGCGTCCGGCAGCGCGGTGCTGATGGCGGCGGTGCCGGAGCTGGCGGAGGCGGCGGCGCGCGGCGAGCTGGACCGCTCCGTGCTCTTCCTCTGGACGGGCGCGGAGGAGAAGGGCCTGGTGGGCTCGCAGTACTTCGTGGACCACCCGATTCCGGGGCTGGATTTGGAGGCCATCACCGGCGTCATCAACGTGGACATGGTGGGCCGCTGGGATGACCAGCGCCTGTCCGTGGTGGACACCAACTCGCGCGGCCAGCCCAACTACTTCCGCGACGTGCTGGACCAGGCGAACGCGCAGCTCGACGACCCGTTCGACCGCATCAACCGCGACATCAACGTGTTCCGCGACCGCCAGGACGGCGCGTCCTTCGGGCGCAAGGGTGAGGACGTCCTCTTCCTCTTCGAGGGCCTCTCCAATCCCAACGGCGGCGGCGACCTCATCCCCGAGTACCACCGGGCCGACGACGACATCGACCTCATCCTCCGTGACAACGGCGGCGAGAAGCCGCGCCGCGTGAAGGATTTGATGGTCAACGTCATCGAACTCGCGGCCAACCGGAGTGCTCCGGAGTCTTGAATTCTCAGGCGGCGGGGGCCGCCAATGTCGGATATCCGCGAGGAAGCGGCGTGATTCTTCCGTGAATCACCACGGCGCCGCTTCTTTTTCCGCCCGGTCGCGCGAATGATGGCCACCGGGCCGGAAACACGTTGGAACACGACATGACGAAGCCGACATCCTCGACGAGACGACGAAGGGTATTTCCCCTGGGACGGCACGGCGCTGCACTCGCGTTCGCCGTGGGACTGGGGGCAGCGACCCCGGCCCTGGCCGATGGTGGAGACAGCCCCTACCGCTTTGGCTTGATGCTGGACGCGGGCGCGCCGCACGGCGTGGGCCTGTCCGCCGTGCTCAAGCCGCTGCCCTGGCTGCGGCTGCAAGGCGGCCCCACCACCAACACGCTCAGCTTCGGCCTGCGCGGCGGACTGAGCATCCTGCCGATGCAGACCTTCCTGTCGCCGTCCTTCAACGTGGAGGCGGGCCACTACTTCGGCTCGGACTACAACGAGGTGGTGGACTGGCTGGGCGCCACGCCGAGCAGCCGCAGCGCGGCCATCCGCGACGTGACGTACAACTACGTCACCGGCACCGTGGGCCTGGAAGTGGGCGCGGCCAGCCGCTTCAACTTCTTCCTCCACGTGGGCCTCAGCTACGTGAGGGCGGGTGTGGACGACGCGAGCGCCCTGCTCCAGGACGTCACGGAGGATCCGGACGTCACCGCGCGGAACCTGTCCGTGCGCGCCACCATGCCCTCCGTGAAGCTGGGCTTCATCCTCTACTTCTTCTGAGCCAGGAGCCGATGACCATGCGAAAGACTTCCATCCGCGCCCTGCTGCTCTCCAGCTTCGCGCTGCTCGCCACCGGCTGCGAGTCCCTCTTCTTCATCGAGGCCGAGGCCGAGGAAATCTGCAAGACGGAGCGGGACCTGTCCTTCCCCGCCGCGGTGCCGCTTACGGCCAACGTGCAGCGGAGCATCAACTTCCCGCTGGGCGACCTGGCGGATCCGCTGCCCGACGACACCACCGTGGAGACGGAGCTGCGGCTGCGGCTCTTCGAGGTGACCGCCGACACGGACCTGAGCGGCGTCGAGCGCGCCAGCGTGTCCGTGCGCCGGCCGGGCTCCAATGACACCCACGTCATTGGGGAGTACACGCGCACCGGCACCGCGCCCACGCGCATCATCCAGTTGGTCAGCACCGGACCGGTGGACCTGCTGGACCTGGCGCGGGAATCCGAGCTCGAGCTCATCTTCGACGCGCGCGGCTCGCTGCCCTCCCAGGACTGGTCAGCCAACGTGCGCGCCTGCGCGGGCGTGAAGGCCCACGCCAACTACTTCGACCTGGTGTTCTGAGCCGGACCCGCGTCCGTCCTTCAGAGGAGCCCGGAAGCCGCCACGTGCTTCCGGGTCTCCACGGGGACGGGCACCGGCGCGGAGGGCAGCGCCTCCTTCGCCGCGGGCGGCTGCACGTGGAGGAACTCACGCCGCGTGCCCATGACGAGGTCGAAGAACGGGTGCGTCACGCACCAGTTCGCGTTCTGCTCCTTGCCCATGTGGTGGTCGTAGTGCCACGGCAGGTGCTCACGCGCCCACTTCGGGTCCAGGTGGGCGCGCCGGTGCACGAAGTAGTAGTTCGCCGCGCACGCCCACACCGTGCCCACGAAGAAGGGCGCCACCGGCAGCAGCGGCGCATGCGCCAGCGCGAGCACCGCCAGCCCCACCAGCTCCTTCGTCTGCGCGGACCAGGTCCACAGCGAGCGCATGTACTGGTCGTCCACCATGTCGTTGCGACGCGACTTCTGGTGGTGCTCGTGCCAGTGGAAGCTCCAGAAGCTCTTCCGGTTCTTGCCCAGGCCGTGCAGGACAGACCTGTGCAGCACCCATTCACCAAAATTGGAGTAAACCCAGCCCAGGGGGATGCCGATCATGGTTGCCTCCGGCGGAGCGCCCGGCCGACGCCCCACGGCCAATAAGTGACTATTTGGTCACTCTTTTTCTACCGCGCAACGGACTGGAGCGCACGCCGATGTCGACCCGGAGTGGGACGCGGGGGGATGCCGCCCGCGCAACGGACAAGCGGCCCGGGCGTCCGGGCAGTCGCCGCGAGGCCCACCGCCGCGAGCGGATGCAGGAGCTGGAAGACGCCGCGCTGACGCTGTTCCTGGCGCGGGGGTTGGACGGCGTCACCATCGACGACATCACCCAGGCGGCGGGCGTGGCCAAGGGGACGTTCTACCGGTACTTCGAGGACAAGGCGGCGCTGGTGGACGGGCTGCTGGAGCCGGTGCGCCGGGAGCTGCTCGCGGGGCTGGAGACGTGCGGGCATGCGCTCGCGGACGCGCACAACGTGGAGGCCATGTTCGACGCGTACCGGGCGATGGCGGCGGTGATTGCCAGCGCGCTGCTCCAGTATCCGGGCGTGGTGCGCCTGTACCTTCAGGAGTGTCGCGGCCCAGCCGTGGGGGCGCGGGCGAAGGTGGCGGAGCTGGCCCGGCTGGTCGCGCGTCACGCGGTGGACATCACGCAGAAGGCCCACACCAGCGGCCTGCTGCGCCCCATTCGTCCGGCGGTGAGCGGACTGGCGGTGGTGGGCGCGGTGGAGCGGCTGCTCCTGGCGGTGTTGAGCGAGGAGGACATCGGCAATCCGCTGGAGCTGCCGGACGCGCTCACCACGCTGGTGTTGGATGGGTTGCGGCTGCCCCCGACGGAGCCCCGTCCCGGGCGCCGGAAGTTGGACGGAGGCCCCAAGCGCCCCTAAGGGTGAAGGGGTGGGACGCAAGCGGGCGGCACGGCGGACGGGGATGACGGTGCCCGGTTGGGCATGGTGGCTCCCGTGCGTGTTCGCCCCCGTGGTGCTGCTCAACGTCGCGGTGGCGTGGTTCGGCAGCAGCTTCGTGTCGCCGCTGTCCTTCTCCTTCCTGGAGGCCAAGGCCGGCGCGGTCCGCGCGTACCTGGCGCACCGGCCCTCGTGCTGGATGGAGGGCCACGCGCCGCTGGAGCCCATCATCGACGCGGCCGAGCGCCGGCACGGACTTCCGCCGGGCCTGCTGCGGGCGCTGGTGCAGGTGGAGTCGGAGTCGCGGGTGCATCGCATCTCGCCCGCGGGGGCCATGGGCCCTGGCCAGCTCATGCCGGGCACGGCGGCGATGCTGGGCGTGAAGGACCCGTTCGACCCGGAGCCCGCGATTGATGGCAGCGCGCGGTACCTGGCCGGGCAGCTCCGGCGCTTCAAGGACGTGTCGCTCGCGGTGGCCGCGTACAACGCGGGCCCGGGCTCCGTGAACGGGCGCGTGCCGAAGAACGGTGAGACGGAGTACTACGTGCCCAAGGTGCTCGCGGCGTGGGAGCTGACTCGGCCCCCTCCGCCGCCGCGCAAGGCACCGGTGGTCACCAAGCCCGCGGCCAAACCGAAGCCGGCGGCGCCCGCGCGGACAAAGGCCCCGGCCTCCGCGGCGAAGGATGCGAAGAAGCCGGCGGCGCCCACGGCGAAGGGACAGGGCTGAGCGCGGCGCGGCTGCTGGCGCAACGCGTGACGCTCACGGGCTGATGCCGGGCCTGTCGCGACCTCGAGCGCCTCCGTCCGGACCTTGGACGAAGGACGAACCGACACGGGGGCATCCTCCCTCTGCCCCACCCCCGTTGCGTCACCAACCCCTCCGACGACACCGGCTTGCACGAGGGGGCCGCCCCGCGCTGCGCGGTGTCGAAGCCGTCGCGGAAGCACTCAGCGACCGCGATGTTCACGGCATTCCTCGAGACAGCGGACGGACCTCCCACGGAAACCGCCGCGCCAACACAGACTCGCCGTTCGACCCGGGGGGAGGACGAAGGACGGACGCTGGCGCTTTCCATCGAGAACTGTTCGCTGCTTCAAGGCGAGGGGCGGGCTGCGAGGCATCCGCATCCACGGTTCGGATGCGGAGGAAGAGCCCTGTGTAAAGTTATCGTGAAAGCATTTTCCCGAGTTTCGTCACACGTGCGCGTGAGCCGCTGGGTCCAACCACACCTCAGCGTCCGGATGGAGCTGGAGGAAGGATGCGGGACAACGCGGTGACACGGGGCCGTGCACCATGGCGCGCACCGCCTCCGCCTTCGACGCGCCAAAGGCCAGCAACACCACCCGGCGGGCCTGGAGGATGCCGGCCATGCCCAACGTGAGCGCCTCCAGCGGAACGCGCGAGGCGTCGTCCCCGAAGAGCATCACATTCGCCTCGCGTGTCGCACGGCTCAAGCGCACCCGGTGGCTCCGTGAGACCAGGCCCTCCGCGGGCTCATTGAAGGCGAGGTGCCCGTTGGTCCCGAGCCCCAGCAGCACCAGGTCCAGGCCTCCGACCTCGGCGATTCGAGCGTCGTAGCGCGCGCACTCCGCCGCCGGGTCCGTCGTGGTGCCGTCCAGGAAATGGATGTGCTCTGGCGCCAGGTTGACGTGCTGGAAGAAGTGCCGGTCCATGTACGCGCGGAAGCTGCCCGCGTCGTCGGCGGAGATGCCGAGGAACTCGTCCAGGTTGAAGGTGCGGACCTGGGACAGGTCCAACCGGCCCTGCTGGAACGCGCCCACCAGCTCCCGGTACACGTTGAGCGGCGTGCGGCCCGTGGGGAGCCCCAGCACCAGCGACGGACGCTCCGCCACCGCGCGAGCGATTCGCTGGGCGCACGCGGCGGCGGCCTCCCGTTCGGAATCGAAGACGCGGATGTTCAACAGGCGCTCACTCCGGCAAAGGCGAGCCCGAAACATAGGCACGCGGCCCAGTCCCATCCAGGGCGCACGAGACACGCCGCCATTGAAACCCCGCGCCTGTCCGCCACCGTGCGGCCGGAGCCGGCGTCGCGCCTCGCGCGCGGGATGACGCGACTGGTCAACACCTCACGTTCCAGGGCCGCCTCGCGTCCGTGGGGCATGCCCTCACGGGCTCCTGGACGGATGGCCGCAAGGTCCCCGGGTGAGCGCTCTGGAAAACTTGGGGGTCGCGCGGACCTGCGGGCGCGGTAGAACGTTTCTTCATGAAAGTCGCCGTGCTCACCGGCGGGGGCGACTGCCCCGGCCTGAATGCCGTCATCCGCGCCGTCGTCCGCCGCGCCAACGCCCACGGCTTCGAGATGATGGGCCTCCGAGATGGTTGGAAGGGGTTGTTGGAGGACAACCACTTCCGCCTCACGCGTGAAACCACGTCCGGCATCCTCCACCGGGGTGGCACCATCCTGGGCACCTCACGCGTCAACCCGTTCAAGGTCGAAAACGGGCTGGAGCGCGTCAAGCGCGCCATCGAGCGAAATGGCATCCACGCCGTCATCGCCATCGGCGGCGAGGGCACGCTGTCGGCCGCCACGCGCATGTCCAACGAAGGGCTGCGCATCGTCGGCGTGCCGAAGACCATCGACAACGACATCAACGCCACCGACTTCACCTTCGGCTTCGACACGGCGGTGTCCATCGCCACGGAGGCCATCGACCGGCTGCACTCCACCGCCGAGTCGCACAAGCGCGTCATCGTCTGTGAGGTGATGGGCCGTCACGTGGGCTGGATTGCCACGTACGCGGGCATCGCCGGCGGCGCGGACGTCATCCTGGTGCCGGAGATTCCCGCCGACATGGAGAAGGTGGCCGAGCACATCCAGCGCCGCCACGCGGGCGGACGGACGTTCTCCATCGTCGTGGTGGCGGAGGGCACGCGCATCAAGCTGTCCGCGGACCAGCAGGAGCAGCTCGTCACCAGCGGGGCGCTCGACGAGGCAGGCAGGCCGCGCCTCGGCGGCGTGGGCACCATCCTGGCGCACGAAATCGAGCGGCGGACGGGCTTCGAGACGCGCGTGTCGGTGCTGGGTCACATCCAGCGCGGCGGCGCGCCCACGCCGCATGACCGCGTGCTCGCCACCCGCTACGGCGTCCATGCGTGCGACATGGTGGCGCGCGGCGAGTTCGGGAAGATGGCCGCCCTGCGTGGCAACGACATCATCAGCGTGGACCTGGCCGACGCCACCCGCGAGCTGAAGCGCGTGCCGCAGGAGTTCTTCGAGGTCGCCCAGGTGTTCTTCGGCTGACGCCTCGCGATATCCACGAAGCGCGGATGATGCGGCCCCGCGCGCTCCGTTAGCATCGGTACCCCTCCTCGTTCACAAGGAATGGTGCCGATGCTGCCAGGCCGCATGATGGATTTTCCGCTCACGCTGAGCCATCTCCTGGAACGTGGGCGGACGTTCTTCCCCCACTCGGAAATCGTCAGCCGCAACCCGGACAAGTCGCTGCACCGCTACACGTACGCGGACTTCTACGAGCGCACGTGCAGGCTGGCCAACGCGCTGACGCGGCTGGGCGTGAAGCCGGGCGACCGGGTGGCCACGCTGAGCTGGAACCACTACCGGCACCTCGAGGTGTATTACGGCGTGCCCTGCATGGGCGCCGTCGTGCACACGCTCAACCTGCGCCTGCACCCGAATGACTTGGGCTACATCGCGCGGCACGCGGAGGACTCCGTGCTGGTGGTGGACCGCTCGCTGCTGCCCTTGTACGAGAAGTTCAAGGACGCGGTGCCTGGCATCCGCCACGTCATCGTCGTACCGGATTCAGGGCCCGCGCCCGAGGGGACACTCGACTACGAAGCGCTGCTGGCGGCCGAGTCGCCGCGGTATGACTTTCCCGAGCTCGATGAGAACTCCGCGTCGATGCTCTGCTACACGTCGGGCACGACGGGCAACCCGAAGGGCGTGCTCTACAGCCACCGCTCCACCGTGCTGCACGCGCTGGCGTGTTGCATGACGGATGTGACGGGCATGCGCGAGGTGGACGCGGTGCTGCCGGTGGTGCCCATGTTCCACGCCGCGGCGTGGGGGTTGGTGTTCGACGCGGTGCTCACGGGCGCGAAGCTGGTGTTCCCGGGGCCGCACCTGGACCCGCCGTCCCTGTTGGACTTGATGGCGGCGGAGAAGGTGACGATGGCGGGCGGCGTCCCCACCATCTGGATTGGCATCCTCGCGCTGTTGGACCAGTCACCGGGCAAGTGGGACCTGAGCAGCATGCGGTCGATGCTGATTGGTGGCTCGGCGGCGCCTCCGGCGTTGATTGAGGGCTTCCGCCAGCGGCACGGCCTGGAGGTGGTCCACGCGTGGGGCATGACGGAGATGAGCCCCGTGGGGACCATGGCGAAGGTGAAGGGGCCCACGCGGCAGGCGGCGCCGGAGACCCAGGCCTCGGCGCGAGCGTCGCAGGGCTTCGCGCTGCCCTTCGTGGAGACGCGCGTGGCCGCCGATGACGGCACGCTGCTGCCCTGGGATGGCGAGACGATGGGCGAGCTGGAGGTGCGCGGCCCGTGGGTGGCTTCGTCCTACTTCAGCGATGAGGGTGCGGACCGCTTCACGAAGGATGGCTGGTTCAAGACGGGAGACGTCGTCACCATCGACAAGCACGGGTATGTGCGCATCTGCGACCGCAGCAAGGACGTCATCAAGTCAGGCGGTGAGTGGATCTCCTCCGTGGCCTTGGAGAACGCGTTGATGGCGCACCCGGCGGTGCTGGAGGCGGCCGTCTTCGCCGCGAAGCACCCGAAGTGGGACGAGCGCCCGTTGGCCGCGGTGGCGCTGAAGGAAGGCCAGCGCGTCACCAAGGAGGAGCTGACCACGCACCTGGCGGGCCAGTTCGCGAAGATGTGGCTGCCGGATGACTACGTCTTCGTCCCGCAGGTGCCGCGCACGTCGACGGGCAAGTTCCTGAAGACGAAGCTGCGCGAGGAGTACGGCGACCACCTGATGAAGAATTCCCAGGCGGACGCCGCGACGTAGGCCACGCGAAGTTCAAGGTGAGAGCACGCGGCTCCTCCGAGGAGCCACGTGCTTCGCATCGGGTGCTTGAAGCATCAGTCCTGATGCCACTGGAATTCGAATGGCCACACCCAATGTCTCCCAAAGAACAGCCACAATCACATACACCAACCCCATCACAACACTCCAAGTGACCGCCGGACTTGCTCTGCGCAAAGTCCAAAAACTATAGTCACCCCATGGCCAACACCGTCGGCGTCAACAAGATGTCTGTGGTGACCAAGGATTCCAACGGGGTATCGGTCGCCTTTCCCGACGTTTGCAAGACGCCAAGCCCGGCTGGCCCCGTGCCCATTCCCTACCCCAATGTCGCCAGGTCTGCAGACACCGACAATGGCACCAAGGGCGTCAGCGTTCAGGGCAACCCCGTTTGCGTGAAGGACTCGAACTTCAGCACCAGTACAGGCGATGAGGCAGGAACTGCTGGTGGCGGCGTTGTGTCTGGGAAAACCAAGGGCAAGGCGGAGTTCGCGAACTTCTCATTCGACGTGAAGTTCGAGGGCAAGAACGTCGCCCGGGCACTGGACCTCATGTTCCACAATGACAAGAACACGCCGCCCGCGCCCTTGATGCAACCTCCTGTCATAGCACTTGGGCAGAGCGACGGAAAACCACTGTGCCTGACCTGCAAGGACCCCGTGGATGAGTGAGCGCATCCGAGCGCGACATGGGACTCGCACATTCCAAGGCACAACAGGAGCTTCTGGAAGATCACCTCGGCGAAGCCTCCTTCCTCTGGACCTTGTGGGAGGACGCGCTGGTTTCTCCTGCCTACACCTTGATGGAGTTGGCCGAAGGTCCCGAAGCGCGGTTGCTGGCACATCTGGACGCGCTGACACTGGGCGGCGCTCATACACGCCAGAAACTGCTGCTTCCCGGGCTCACCAGTGATGAAGTGGGCGTCGTCACCGCTTCGGCGCTGGCCTTGCTGTTCTCTGGCGAAGAGGAAGCGGAGGAGACGGTTCTCGAGGCCCTGAAGCAGGCCGAGCCCGCAGCGGCCCCCTCTCCACTCCGGGCCCTGGAACTGGGCGCGACCCCACGCGTTCTGAAATCCCTCTCCCCCATGTTGGCCTCGACTGAAGCCAATGTGCTCGCCGCCAGCCTGGAGGTACTGACCTTCTGGGGCGAAGAGCCAGGGCCCCGTCTCGGGGCCCTTCTCTCACATTCAGACCCTCGGGTCGTGAGCGCGGCACTGAAGGCCGCTCGCGTAACACGCGCGCCTGTTTCCGAACACGCCGTCCTTGATGGACTGCAATCATCCAGCGCGGAGGTGCGCACCGAGGCGCTATGGACTGCACTGACCCTGGGATTGGGCTCTGCGTGGCCTCTGTGCAGAAAGCTGGCGGAGGGTCCCTCTCCGGATGGCGCGGCCCTGCTTTTCCTGGGGCTCGGAGGAACCGATGCCGACCTGGAGCGGTTGCTGGAAGCCGCGAAATCATCCAGCAGCCGCGCGGAGGCGCTATGGGCCTTGGGATTCAGCGGACGCGTCGAGGCGGCTGAGTATTGTCTGAACCTGCTGGAGGACTCGACACTGGGAAGGCTTGCGGCGGAGGCATTCTGCGCCATCTCGGGTCTGCGCATCTCGGGCCCTTATGAGCGCCCTCCCCCCACCTCCTCCGAGGAAGAGGAGGCTCGTGAGGAGGTCGTAGCGTCGAGTCCCGAAGACAAACTGCCGCTCGCGGCGCCGGACAGGGTCCACGCGTGGTGGCGCGAGCACCAGCGCCACTTCGAGCGCGGCGGGCGATACCTGCAGGGAAGGCCCTTGAGCGGGGCCTGGCTCGTGGAAGCCCTGGAGTTCCTGCCCATGCGGCGGCGGCATGTCCTGTCCCGGGAACTCGGATTGCGTAACCGAGGCCGACTCACGATCCAGTCCCAATGCTTCAGCGCGCGGCAGCGAGCTGAAATTCTGGCCGGCCGGCAAGTGCTGGAACGGACGAGCATGAGCCAGCCCTTCCAACACCTGATTGCCGTCGCGAGGCCCCCGCCCGCAGCGCCTCAACAGCGGAGCCCAGGCCGCGCACGACAGCCCCCGCGCCCACATGCGGGGCGGCTGGCCATCACAGGCTTGGGGATGGTCTCCGCGCTTGGCGACAATGTCATCGCAAGCTGTGCCGCCAGCCGTGCAGGGATGTCCCGCATCTCCTCGCTCGAGGAGGTCCAGGTTTGGGATCCCGTCAGTCGGAAGCCCGAATCGGCCCGAGGCGCAGCAATCCCCTGGCTCACGGACGGATTCTCCGGCAACGGCCGCCTCGCGGCGCTTTCAACAGAAGCCCTGCTGGACTTGCGCTCACACACCTACCAACACCCCAACACGTTGTGCGCGTTCCATCTTTGCGCCCCAGGGGGCTATTACCTACACCAGATGGATGCTCGAGAAGGCAACCCTCCCTCGCGTCATGAGGAGCGGATCGTTCGGTACCAGCAGCGCCTGATTCCCGCAGTACTCCGGGCCGCGGAACTCCAAGCCGTCAAAGCACAACCGCTCTGGTTCGGGGAGACGGGATTCCTGCTCGCGTTGCAAGCCGCGCATCGTCAGCTTGACGCGGGCGAGGTTGACTCATGCATCATTGGAGGGGTCGACAGCCTCGTGGAGCCAAGGCTCGTCGAAGCGCTCGACCAGTTGCGCCTGCTGAAGACGCCAGGGAATCCAGTGGGGATGCTCCCCGGGGAAGCCGCTGCATTCATGCAAGTCGAGCGATGGGACGCCGCCGTCAGACGAGGAGCCAGGGTCTTGGCGACGCTCGAGGCGCCCAGTGTCGACACAGAACCGTTCCACCGCATGTCACGCACACCGGCGATGGGCGAAGCGCTCGTGCGTTGTATCCGTCGGACCATGGCCCCGCTTGGCGGCCCGCGGAAGCAGGCGCTCAGAGTCATTGCGGCACTGAACGGTGACAGCTACCGCGCGACCGACTGGGGCCATGCCCTCGTCACCCTCCGAGCACAGGACGACTTGCCGGAGGCGCCTGCGTGGTACCCCGCCGCATCCTTTGGCGAGACGGGCGCGGCGACTGGCCTGCTCGGAATCTGCATGGCAGTCCGCGGTTTAGAGCGTGGCTACCTCCCGGAAACCGGCGTGTTGCTCTGGGTCAGCGGTGATGACGGCAGCCGCGGCTCACTCCTGATACACCCTCCCACTCCCATGGCATGAGGCACGTCCATGAGTTCCAAACGGCACTGGCCAGAACTCCCTGATGAGGACAAGCATCCGGAGCGCGATGCCTCCACGGGCTGCCTCTATAAGCACGTCATCGGGCACGCGAAGAGTTCGACCTACCCAGCCTGCGGCTACCAGTACAACAGCGTTGAGGAGTCGAAGAGCGTCCCTCGCAAACGATCCCTCTATGAACTGGACCCGGATGCCCCCCTCAAGGGCTCCTGGCGCATTGGCCCCAAACAGCGGCTGACCGCCTCGCAGCGGTTGAAGGACAAGGACTTCATCAAGAAGACGGCCCGGGGCCGCACGCCCAAGAGCGGCACGAAGGACGCCCACAAACCCG
Organism: Myxococcus hansupus; assembly: GCF_000280925.3. Lineage (NCBI taxonomy): Bacteria > Pseudomonadati > Myxococcota > Myxococcia > Myxococcales > Myxococcaceae > Pseudomyxococcus > Pseudomyxococcus hansupus. The sequence goes on along the minus strand of NZ_CP012109.1, from coordinate 618,536 downwards.
TCAATCCCGCGGAGGAGAAGGGCGCCTGGAACTTCGACACGGGGCAGAATTACCAGAGTGAGCTTCGCCCCTTCAAACATGAGCACCACCACATCCTGCCGGAGGAAACCGTCTTCGACTGCCTCGAACGGCCGGAGGAGCGGGACATTCTCCAGACTCACATCAAGTACAACATCAACTCACGGCTGAACATGATCATCCTCCCGTGCACCTGGGATGTGGCCGAAGTCCTGGGGCTTCCCAGACACGCGGGCCGGCACGGAAAGGAGACGGCCTACGCGGCACGCTGTGTGACTGAGTTGAACAAGTTTCGAGCCAAGTTCAACCAGCTTCAGAACGAAAAATGCCCGGACACCAAGGAGGCCATCACGGCGGAGACCAAGAGGCAGCTTGAGCGCATGCAGCAGGAACTGTATTGGCTCCTCGTGAAGTGGGGACGGGCCGAGGCGCAGGCGGGACGGAAAGCGCACATCAATAAATTGCCTGCCACCCTGACCATGTAGCCTCTCGCGCCTGGATGACAGTGATGAGCCATTTCATCTTCAGAGCTGACGCAACGAAGCCGGAGTACTGCCAGATCTGGAAGTACCCGAGCGCGCTGTCCAACTTCTACAAGCCCACCGTCGGCAAGCCTCTGGGCACCGAGTACCCGCAGGGACTCAGCTTCCAAATGGCGCCCGAGGTCTCGGGAGTCCGTATCCCAGATGTCATCCCCAACACGCTGGGATACCTGCTGGTGTCCGCCCGGATGAATGACCTGCTGGCCCAACACGCCACAGAGCCCATCGAGTTCCTTCGCTTCACGCTGCTCAACCACAAGGGACGCCCTGCCAGCGACGAGTGCTACATCGTCAACGTGCTCGGAACGCGCCCTTGGGGGGACATGGAGCGAAGCATGGGCGCAAGGATCACGGCACCCAGTGGCGACCAGCAATTCGACCGCCTGCGACGCCTCTACCTGAAGGGCGAGGAGGTGGACGCGAACGTCAACCTCTTCCGTCTCACCATGATGCCCCGGGTCATCCTGGTGAGGGAGGACCTCAAGGCATTGATGGAGGCGCAGGGGATGACGGGAACGGCCTTCTTCCCGTTGGGAACAAAGGTCGACATCCAATGAGGCATGACCCGCTGGAGCTGGCACAGGAGAATTACGGCTACCAGCTTCAGCGCGCCCTCGAAGCGGTGGAGGACGGCGACTCCGACGCAGACGACCTGGCCACCATTACCTTCTCCTACCGCATCCTGGGAATCTGCGCCCTGCTGCGGGACATGGACGGGGAGTACTTCACCAGGGCACTGCGCAAGTCAGGTCTGGCCCGCTTGCATTTGCTGAAGCAGCGCTCCGCACAAGTCCCTCTCCCCCATCACGTGCTGGCCATCAGCAAGGACACCGGCTTCACCGCCGCTCTGGCCGCAGGGGACCTCGACACCGCGACTCGCATCGCCGAGCTCTCTCCTGGAGCATTCATCGACGGTGTTGAGTATGAGGAGGACTTCCTCTTCTTCCACTTCCAGCAGCGGCTGCTGAGCACGCCCACGAACCAGGTCGCGCTCCAGGGCATCCTCGACCGCTGGATTCGCGTGGTGGAAGACGAGCCGACCCCATACCTCTGTGTCTGCCAGGCACTGCTGGAACAAGACGAGGCCGCGTTCTGCTCCGCGTTCGACGCGGTGCTCGAGACGCGAAAAGAGCGACTTCGGATGTACCGGAAGCAGCTTGATTTCGACCAGGAGTTCGGAGCGACGGAAGGAAAAGTGTACCTCAATGGGCTCGCGCTGGTGCGGCTCGCACAGGCCCAGAAACTCGCAGTGCCCGAGCGGCCTGAGTTGATTCCGCGCCCGGCCCGCGAGGCGTCATGCCCCCCGTTGCCCGAGGATGCCTGGCTTCGCCCATGATTCCGATTAGATGAGTCCCACTGCTGGTCCCCTCACACAGATAGTACCAGGCAGGTGCCGCTTCAAACGCGCGCCACCTGCCCGGTTCAACTGCCGCTAATTACCGCCGAAGCAGATACCGCCGCAGGTGCCTTCCACCTGACCTCCTGGCCGGAGGAAGCGGTCCACCTGCTCGCGGCCGTTGGCATCCCGGCGCACGCCTTCGTGGACGGCGTTGTCCGCGGCGGGCAGGTCCGCGAACGTCCCTGGCAGCGGCGCGGGCAGGCCGTAGTCGAACTGCACCAGCGCCGAGCCATTCACACTCCCCTCCTCCGCAGGCAGCATGGGCACACGCCACGTGGCCGGAAGCTGCTGCGTCAGGCCCATGGCCCGGGCGTGTAGCTCCGTGGCCACGTTGGGGACCTGCGCATCCCCCAGGCCGTACTGCACCAGCACGCTCCGCGACGCGGGTGCTCCGGGGTACAGGTCATTGAGCACGTGCGGCGCGTACGTAATCGGGTCGATACGGTCGAACACCGTCTGCGTCAGCGCGGCGAACTTCTGCTGGTCCAGCGCATCCGGCGCCGTCTGCGAGATGGCATCCAGGAACATGCTGAAGGGCCGGGCCCGGAACATCATCAACGTGAAGTCCGCGCCGCCCACGCTGAACACCGCGCGAGACACGTGCGGTGACAGCGCCACATACGTGCCACCCAGGATGTGCCCCTGGCTGATGCCGTAGAAGTACGTCTGCTCCGGGTCGTAGACGGCCACGCCGCCGTCCTGCAGCTCCGGCAACGCGGCGAGCGTCGTCCGAGCCGCGTACGTGACGGCGAGCTGATTCACCATGCCCTGGTGGACGCGGTCAGTGAAGCGCATCGTCAGGCTGGGCGCCGCCGCCATCGCCTGGAGCACGATGGGCGCGTCCGCTTGCGACATGCCCCACCAGTCCACCGTCAGCACCACCATGCGCGTGGCCTGGATGAAGGGCCGGACGAATGAGCCGTCCGCCTCCGCCTGCCGTCCAAAGAACCCATGCCCGTACTGGACGAAGCGCACCGGCGCCACGCCTTGCCCCCACACACTGCGAGGAATCTGAAGCGTGAAGGGCACCTCCGCCTCTCCGTTGCGGCGCACGCGCCCCGCTTCGTCTCGCGCGAGCAACGCCCCAGGCTGGTCACTCTCCAGGAAGAGCGGGACCCGCAAGGTGCCGCGGATGCGCCGGGCCACGTTCACATCCACGTCATCCAGGACCTCCGTCACCGTGACGACGGGCGGCGTGGCCTCCATCGCCTCCAGGGCCAGACGCCGGACCTCCAGCATGTCTCCCGTGACGTTCGCTTCGGACTCCGTGGAGAAGTCCCACGCGAGCTGAAGCTCCGCGCGCGGCACGCCAGCGGCCTCCAGCGCGGGGAAGATGTCCGCTTCGTACCGAGCGGCCAGCGGCGCCAGCAGCGGGTCGCCCGCCGTCTGTCCGTCCCGGATGCGCCGGAAGCCCTCGGGCACCGGCACGGGCGTCCCGTCCTTCGCCGGCAGCCCTCGCAGCGCGACGATGTAACGGGCCGTGTTCCGCAGTCGCACCACCGGCCGCAGAAGCAATGCACGACGCGCATCATCCGGCGCACGCGGGTCCAACTCCGCGAAGTGGAGCACGCCCTCGCCCGACTCCGCGTCAATGAACACCGTGTTGCCGCTCGTCCCGGCCGTGGGGCTCGACACCGAGGGCAGGCCCGAGTCATCCACACCACCCGGGAAGAGCGCGAGCACCTGCGTGCCATGCGAATACCCGTCCGCCGGGTGCAGGTCCGTGAAGTCGAACGCGGTGCCATCCGGCGCCTTCAGCTTCGCCGCCTCCGACAGCCGCACGCGGTGGCCAGAAGGCAGCACCGCGTCCTCTTCGAGGTAGTAGTCCGAGGGGTACGGCAGCAGGCAGTCATGCTCGGACGCCAGCGGATTGCAGCCGGCAGGCACCACCAGTGGAGGCAGCTCCTCACTCCCCGCGTCGGGCGTGCCGCTGTCGCCGCCCGCATCGGGCTGCCCCGCGTCGGGGCGTCCCGTGCCCGCGTCCGGGAGTGGCGGCGTGCCTTCGTCCGAATCGCCGCAGGCGGGTGTCACCGCCAACAGCAACACCGCCCACAGCCCAGCGCCATACCGCTTCATCCGCATCGTCATGTCGTCGCTCCTGGTTGGTCTCGCGGAGTGCCCGTCAGTCCCCCCGGTTCGATGAAAGCGGACGCCCCTTTCATGAGAAAGGTCTCATGCGTCATCGCGCGGGCGGGACGCGGCTCCCGACAAACGGTGGACAGTTCGCGGGGGCACGCGGCGGTTGAGTCCCCTGTTTTCGCAACGCGGTTTAAGGTGCGGGCACCATGCCGTCCGTCAAGCAACTGCGCCCGTTCGCCCTGGCAACCCTGGAGGCCTTCATCGACGCCTCGGGTCGCGTCGTGCTGGTCCAGCAACCGCCCGAGCCCGTCTTCCAACAAGTGGCCATGCGGCTCGGCGAAGCACGCACCGTGGGCATGGCCCACCGCAGCCGGCTCGTGGACCGGTTGCTCGTGATGCTGCGGGCCTTCGATGCACTGGAAGTCCACTTCCTCCGGCCCGAGGCCGACGGGCAAGAGTTCTCCGTGGGGCGCATCGAAGGCTGCGCCCTCGTGGTCCCCGACCCATCCGTGTCCAAGCACCACGCGACGCTGCGGTGGAACGCGGCGACGGGGGACTGCTCGGTGCGTGACGTGGGCTCCATGAACGGCACCTGGGTCAACGCCTCGTCGCTGCACCAGGAGCAGGAGCAGCCGCTCAACGACGGTGACGCGCTGGCCTTCGGTGACGCTCAGTTCCTCTACCTGCGCACGGAGACGCTCCACGCACATCTGCGCATGGCCAGCCCTGGCCGGGAGTGACCTCCCTGGTGGGCGGCCCGGCAGAGGGGCCCTCCACTGGCGGTCACCCCACGCTCCCGACCGATAACGCCTGGATTCCCGCCATTCGGTCGCTTCCTGCGGCGCGCGTCACCTGCACCAGCTATGACTGCTGCCCCCAACGTCAAGGGAGCACCGTCAATGGGCAGGCTGCTGATCCTCCTCATCTTCAACGTGGGTGCCTGGGCCGTGCTCCGGTCGCTGTGGCCCGGCCTCCTCCAGAGGTGGCGCCTGGCCGTCTTCGCGAGCGGAACGCTCCTGTCGCTGATGCCGTGGGCGTACTCCGCCGTGGCGGGCCGTCACGCGCAGCTCCCCGTGGGCGATGCGTCCCTGCGCATCTTCTCCGTGGGCTGGTCCGTCGCCATCATCATGGTGGTCCTCATCGGCGGCCCCCTGATTCTGCTGCGCCGCTGGCTGGACCGGCGCGCCCAGAAGCAGGCCACGAAGGTCGAACCCCCGGCCAATCCGCCCCAAGTGAACCTGGCGCGCCGCAACCTGCTGACGAACGCCGGCCGCGCGGTGCCGCTGCTGGCGGCTGGAACGAGCTCGGTGGGGCTCGCCAACGGCTACACCCAGTTCACCGTCCGCGAAGTCGACATCCGGTTGCCCGGCCTGCCGCCCGCGATGGACGGCTTCCGCATTGGCCAGATTACCGACGTCCACGTGGGCACCTTCATCGACACCCGCTACCTGCAGGACGCGGTGCAGGCGATGAACAACGCCAAGGTGGACCTCCAGGTGATGACGGGTGACCTCATCGACGACCTGGACCAGCTCGACGGCACCATGGCCGCGCTGTCGGAGTGCAAGGCGCGCCACGGCATGCTCGCCATCCTGGGCAACCACGAGCACTGGCGCGGCCTGGAGCCCATCCTCCAGGCCTACGCCGATGTCGAAGCGCGCGGCGGCCCCGTGCGCCTGCTGGTGGACGCGTCCCACACCTTCGAGCACGCCGGACAGACGGTGCGCGTGGTGGGTGTGGACTACCCCATGTCGGGGCGCAGCCACCGCGTGAAGACCCAGCGCATGCAGGCCTCCGCGGAGGCGGGCTTCCGGGACGTGGCACCGGGCGAGGTGGTGCTCTGCCTGACGCACCACCCGGACTTCTTCCCGCTCGCGGCCGAGCGCGGCGCTCGGCTGACGCTGGCGGGCCACACCCACGGCGGGCAGGTGGCCTTCCTGGGCGTCTCCGCCTTCTGGTTCGCCTTCAAGTACATGCTGGGCCGCTACCGGCAGGGGGACCACCAGCTCTACGTGTCGGGTGGCACCGGGCACTGGCTGCCCTTCCGAATCGGCGTTCCGACGGAGGTGACGGTCCTCACCCTTCGCGCGACGGAAGCGTCGGCTGCTGGCCGTACGTCTTGAACTTCTCGAGGACGCGCGCCATCTCGGCGCCGTCCAGCAGCACCGGCTCGCCCACCTGGAGCGCTCGCCAGTACATGGCGGCCAGCGTCTCCACCTCGACGGCCAGCTTGAATGCCGCCGCCAGGTCCGCCCCCACGGCCACCATGCCGTGGTTGGCCATCAGGCAGGCCTTGCGGCCCTCCAGCGCCGCCAGCACGTGGCCCGCGAGCTCCGCCGTGCCGAAGGTGGCGTAGGGCGCGCAGCGCACGTCCGTCCCGCCCGCCGCGGACACCATGTAGTGGAACGCGGGGATGTCCCGGTGCAAGCAGGCCAGCGTGGTGCAGAACATGGAGTGCGCGTGCAGCACCGCGCCCACCTCCGGCCGCGCGGCTAGGAGGTCCCGGTGGAGCTGCCACTCCGAGGACGGACTCCTCCGGCCCTCGTGGCTGCCGTCGAAGCGCATCAGGACCAGGTCCTCGGGCACCAGCGCGTCGTAGTCCATGCCCGTGGGCGTCAGCAGGAAGCCATCCGCCACGCGCACGCTCAGGTTGCCGGACGTGCCCTGGTTGAGCGACGACGCGTTCATCCGCCGCGCAGTGGCGATCATCTGCTCGCGCAAGGCGAGGTGCTCCCACGCGCCGCTCATGCGCCCCTCCCCCGCCGCTCAGGGAAGAGCGACAGCAAGCCCGCTTCACTGGCGGGACACACGCCCCGCTCGGTGATGAGCGCCGTCACCAGCCGCGCGGGCGTCACGTCGAAGGCGTAGTTTGCGGCCGGGCTGCCCTCCGGCGTAATCCGCACCGTGGCCACCTCACCCGACGCCAGCCGGCCTGTGACGTCGCTCAGCTCCGTGCCGTCACGCTGCTCGATGGGAATCTCCCGGACACCGTCCTTCAGCGTCCAGTCGATGGTGGGCGAAGGCAACGCCACGTAGAACGGCACGCCGGTGTCCTTCGCCGCCAGCGCCTTGAGGTAAGTGCCAATCTTGTTCGCCACGTCGCCCTGGGCCGTGGTGCGGTCCGTGCCGACGATGCACAGGTCCACCTGCCCGTGCTGCATCAGGTGGCCGCCCACGTTGTCGGCGATGACGGTGTGCGGGACACCGTGCTGTCCCAGCTCCCACGCGGTGAGCTGCGCGCCCTGGTTGCGAGGACGCGTCTCGTCCACCCAGACGTGGACCGGGATGCCCGCGTCGTGCGCCTGATAGATGGGCGAAAGCGCGGTACCGAAATCGACGGTGGCCAGCCAACCGGCGTTGCAGTGCGTGAGCACCTCCAACCGCCCCTGACGTCCCTTGCGCTCCCAAGCCGATTCCAGGAGCTTCAGGCCGTGTGCGCCAATCGCGCGGTTGATGGCCACGTCCTCGTCGCTGATGGCTTCCGCGCGTTGGAGCGCGGCGGCCACGCGCTCCGGCGGCGGCAGCGGCGCGAGCACCGTCCGCATGTCATCCAGCGCCCAGTGCAGATTGACGGCCGTGGGACGCGTGCCGCGCAGCACCGTGAGCGCGTGCTCCAGCGCGCTATCGGAAGCCTCCGCGCGCAGGGCGAGCCAGACGCCGTAGGCCGCGGTGGCGCCAATGAGCGGGGCACCCCGAACCTGCATGCTCCGGATGGCATGGGCGGCGGCGTCCAGCGTCGCCAACCGCACCGTGACGAGCGCATGTGGCAGCCGCGTCTGGTCGATGGCCTCCGCCGCCTCACCGTCAGCCGCGAGCCAGATGGAGCGCATCGGCGAGCCATGGACCTTCATCGGCGCAGCACCCGTCCGGCCACGGCGGACAGCTTCTCCACCATGCCCGCGTCCCAGGCCTCCCGTCCGGTGATGATGGCGTGCTCCAGCGACTGGTGGCAGCCGTGCGGGCAGGGCCCCCCGTGCGCGCCGAGCAGCGGCACCACGTTCTTCACCAGCCCCTTCGCCTTGCTCGCGTTGCCCAGCAGGACGGAGACGACCTGGTCCACGGTGACAGCCGCATGGTCCGAGTGCCAGCAGTCGAAGTCGGTGACCATGGCCACGGTCGCGTAACAGAGCTCCGCCTCCCGAGCGAGCTTGGCCTCCGGCATGTTCGTCATGCCGATGACGTCACAGCCCCAGCTCCGGTACATGTGGCTCTCCGCCATGGAGGAGAACTGTGGCCCCTCCATGGCCAGGTACGTGCCACCCCGGCGCGCGACGACGCCCACGCGCTCGCAGGCGGACATCACCGCGTCTCCCAGGCGCGAGCACACCGGCTTCGCCATCGACACGTGGGCCACGAGCCCTGTGCCAAAGAAGCTCTTCTCCCGCGCGAAGGTCCGGTCGATGAACTGGTCCACGACGACGAAGGTGCCAGGCGGGCATTCCTCCCGCAGCCCCCCCACCGCGGAGAGCGAGAGCAAATCCGTCACACCGCTCCGCTTGAGCACGTCGATGTTCGCGCGGAAGTTGATGTCCGTGGGAGCCAGCCGGTGCCCGCGGCCGTGACGCGGCAGGAAGACGATGCGTTGGCCCTCGAGCGTGCCGAAGCACAGCGCGTCTGAAGGCTCGCCGAAGGGCGACGTCACCTTCTTCCACTCGACGTCCGTCAGGCCGTCAATCTGGTACAGGCCACTGCCGCCAATGATGCCGATGACGGGCGAGGTGGAGGAGGACATGCGGCGGGCTCCCAGTCAGCGCCAACACGAACGCCGTGCCAGCGGCGGGGAGCGTAGGAGCCCGGACAAGCCCCGGCAAGCACGTGGATGACACGTCCGCCCGACTCACCGAGCCCGCCAACAACCGGTGATGCGCCCCCACGGAGGGATGCCTCGCAACGGGCCGCTGCCACGCATCCACGCATCGACCGAGAGATGGTCGAGATGCACCGTGGCGAGGAGGACGACGCAGAACCCGAGGTAGATCATCTGGATGCTCGCGGCGCTCCAGTTCTGCGCGGAGCAGGCGCCGCCAATCAGCACCAGCATCAGCAGCGCGCCCGATACGAGCACGCTCCGGACCTGGATGCCCACCAGCAGCAACAGCCCGACAATCGCCTCCGCGACGGAGCTTCACGCGGTGCACACCGCCGGCCGGAGCCCGAGCCGCCGCCTGACGGTGTTCCTCGACTGCCTCGAGGAACACCTCACGTCATCGGCCACGCCCAAGGGGTCCGTGCTTCGGGCCGCGAAGGGCAAGCTACCCAAGGCCTACCAGGCGACGTAACACATCCGGTCGCCCATGCCGCCATCCCCCCAGGGACAGTCGATAGGGCACTCCGACTGGTACTCCATGCAGCACACGCCGTCGCCACAGACCGGGGAGATGAGTTCGAGGGACTCGGCCGTCAGCTCATCTTCACCCGGCTCCGCGACCGGTCCGCAAGCCATCAGGAACGACGCACTCAACGACACCAACACGGCCATGGCGCTTCGCATGGGCATCTCCTTGCACTCGAAGGGGGATTGAAGCGCCGCGCAGCCTTCCACTCCCAATCCTCACAAACCAGACACGCAACAGGCGTTGTCAGGCTGGAGACATTGACAGACAGCGTCAAGGCTCTCCGAGCGCGAATGACGCCATGCGGTGTTTGTACACCTTGGCAAGGTCCTCGAGGACATCGTTGTGCCCCGCCCCGGCCACTGTCTCGACCACGGCATGGGGGAAGAGCGTCCCCAGCTTGCGGCCCATGGCCACCGGAATGAGGTCGTCCTCCTCGCCATGGATGATGAGCACGGGCAGCGTCACCGAGGCCGCCTTGGACGCGGTGTCGTACCGGTCACGCGCGAGCAGGCCCACGGGCAAGTAGGGGAATGCCGAGGCGCCGATGTCGGGGATGGAGGTGTACGGACTCACCAGCATGACCCGGGCGCCGTGCCCTCGGCGCGCCATCTCCACCGCCACGCCCGTGCCCAGGCTGCGGCCACTGAGCACGGTCTGCTGCACCGTCACGCCCTGCTCACGCAGCCAGCGCAGCGCGGCCTCCGCGGCCTCGTAGATGCCCTCCTCCGTGGGCTTGCCGGGTGACGCGCCGTAGCCCGGGTACTCGACGGCCAGGAAGCCCAGGCCGCGCTCCTCCATCAAGGACCCCAGCCCCACTTGCGTCAGGACCTCTTCACCATTCCCATGGAAGTGCACCACCGTGGGCGCGCCAGGAAACGCCGGCAGATAGAACAGGTCCACGTACAGGCCTCCGCTCAGGGGAAGGCGGCTGAAGTCCTTGATGGTCGACAACGGCGGCGTGCCCTTCGGCGCCGGATAGAGCAAGGAGCGTTGCAGCGCGAACACCGCAATGCACAACGCGAGGTAACACGTCCCGAAGGTGGCGAGTGCGATGATGAGCATGCGGCGCAGGCGAAGCATGGCGCCAGTCTGCCTCAGTCCACAACGCGAAGCGACATGGCCATGACGCCGCGTGGCACGCCAGCACCACCGCCAAGCCCCCCCTGGCACAGGCGGCGATGAAGGTGCACGATAGTCATTGAGCAACTCCGTCACAGACACGCCGTCGAACGACTCGAACACGCCAGGCCTCGACCTGGATGGGAGCAGGCGTGATGTCGCAGTGGGTGCTGGGCCATTTCCTGGAGGAGCGGCTTCCGTCCTTGCGTGACGTGGCCGCGTCTCCCCCTGTCGACGAGGCCCGCGCGAAGCGCCGCCTGGAGCGCTGGCGCAGGCAAGAGCCGCTGTCACTTGACTCCATCTGGGCCCAGCGGCTGCGGACGTCGAGTGTCACGGAGCAGGAGTTGCACACCCTGCTCGGAGAGCCCGCCGAAGCCCTGCGTGAACGCATGGGCAGCGCTCCTCCCTGGATGACTGACATTGAACGCGCGTATGCCGGTCCACCCGCGGAGCCCCTGACGTGGCCACAGCCCACGCCACCGGGCGCGCCGCTCCTCGCGCTGGTGGAGCCGCTGGTTCACACGGCCCATGCACGACTCCTGTCCGCATTGGCCGACGAAGCGCGCAAGACGCCTGACGCACCCTTCACCCCTGACCGCGCTGCGCACATGCTGCTCGCGCCGCTGCCCCGGCTGCTGCTGCCGTTGCTGGGGCGCGCACTCGCAGTGGAGCTTCACGCGGCGCAACTCGAAGACAGGCTTCAGGGAACCACATCGGAAGCCCGCTTCCAGGACTTCGTCCGCCAGCTCCGCCACCGGGCGGTGGCGCTCGACATCCTCGGCCGCTACCCCGTGCTCGCGCGACAGGCCGTCGAACGCATCGCCTCTTGGGAACACGCGAGCCTGGAGCTGATGCAGCGGCTGGCCCAGGATGCCCCCGCGCTGTGGCGTCACTTCAACGGCGGCGAAGCACCCGGGAGGTTGGTGGAGGTACAAGGCGGCCTGTCCGACCCACATCGAGGTGGGCGGAGCGTGTCCGTGCTGCGCTTCGAGTCAGGACTCCAACTTGTGTACAAGCCCCGCCCGCTCGCCGCGGAGGCCGCGTTCCAGCACCTCCTCGCGTGGCTGAACGCGCGAGGACTCACACCTTCGCTGCGCACGGTGGAGGTCCTCCCCCGCGATGATTACGGGTGGATGGAGTTCGTTCGAGCCGCCCCCTGTGACTCGGCTGAAGCGGTGCGGCGCTTCCACGAGCGGCAGGGCGGCCTCATCGCACTGCTGTACGCGATGGACGTCATCGACATGCATTACGAGAACCTCATCGCGGCGGGCGAGCACCCCGTCCTGGTGGACCTGGAGACGCTCTTTCATCCGTACACGCTCGCCCGCTCGATGCGGGAGGTCGAGTCCCAGCCCGGCACGGTGCTGGATGGAACGGTGCTCAAGAGCGGGCTGTTGCCCCAGCCCATCTGGCGCTCGCGCGACGGCACGGAGGTGGACTTCAGCGCGCTGGGAAACAGCGCTCCCCAGCTCACGCCGCTGGGCTACCTCATGCCCAAGGAGCACGGCACGGACCGGCTGCGCTTCGAGCGACGGCGGCTGGAGATTCCCGCCGCGGACAATCGCCCTCGGCATGACGGCCAGTCGCTCGCCGCGGCCGAGCACATGGAAGCGCTCAGCACGGGCTTCACGCACATGTACCGGTTGCTGACCGAGCACCGCGACGCACTCCTCGCCTCTGAAGGCCCCCTGGATGCCTTCGCGGGCGCGCCCACGCGCGTGCTCTTCCGCGACACGACCAGCTACGGCGCCCTGCTCCACGAGAGCCTGCATCCCCACGCCCTGGGGGACGCACTGGACCGCCAGCGCTTCTTCGACCACCTCTGGCTCACGGTGAAGGAGCGCCCGTATCTGGAGACGCTCATCCCGCTGGAGCAGGAGGAGTTGCAGCGCGGTGACGTCCCGCATTTCACCACCCTGCCCGGCTCCCGCGATTTGTGGTCGGGCACGGGCCGGCACCTCCCAGGCTTCTTCGACGACACCGGCCTGGAGCGCGCGCGACGCAGACTGGAGCACCTGTCACCAGAGGACCACCTGAGACAGACCGCCCTGCTGCGGAGCACGTTGGACCGGGTCCGACTGACGAACCCACCCGCCGCGCCGCGCCCCTCCTATGCGTTCCGGGAAGCCTCCGAGCCGGCCCATCCCGAAGCACTCCTGGCGGCGGCACGGCGCATCAGCGAGCGGGTGGTGGCCCTGTCCTTCTCGGGAGCAGGCCATTCCCACTGGCTGTCGCTCGACTTCATGCCATCGAAGGAGCTGCAACTCGTCCAGGCCGGCGTGGACCTGTACCAGGGGCTCCCCGGCATCGCACTGGCACTGGGGTATCTCGGCGCGCTGACATCGGATGAACGGCTCACCCACGCCGCGCGTGGCGCCGTCCGTCACCTGGCCTGGAGACTGGAGGAAGCCCCCACGCAGGTGCGTGGAATCGGCATTCTCAATGGTTGGGGCGGCATCCTCTACGCCCTGGCGCATCTGGGCGCACTGTGGCGAGACGCGTCGCTGCACGAGCTGGCCGATGCGCTCCTCGACCATGTCGCGCCGGAAGTGGAACAGGACGAACACCTGGACCTGGGCGCGGGAAGCGCGGGCAGCATCCTCGCGCTCCTGGCGCTGTGTCCTTCAGACAAAGCGTTGCGTCTGGCGCGAACCTGCGGGGAACGGCTGGTCCAGCGAGCACAGCCCCAGGCACACGGCGTGGGTTGGCCCGCGCCATCCTCGGGAGGACAGGCCCTCTGCGGGTTGTCTCACGGAACAGCGGGCATCGCCCTGGCGCTGCTGCGGCTGTCCTCCGCCACGGGTGAAGCGAGGTTTCGCGCCACGGCCCTCGCCGCGCTGGAGTACGAGCGGAGCCTCTATTCGCCCGTGGCGCGAAACTGGCCCGACCTGCGCGAAAACACGGGCACGCACGGTGGTGGAGGCGGCCCGAGCTTCATGTACGGCTGGTGCAACGGCGCCCCGGGCATCGGGCTGGCGCGGGTGGCCGGGCTTCCGCTGCTCGATGATGCCACCGTGCGCGAGGAGGTCTCCGCGGCCGTCAGCGTCACGCTCGAAAGAGGCTTCGGCTCCAACCATGGCCTTTGTCACGGAGACCTGGGCAACGCCCTCTTCCTGTTGGAGGCGGCGCGTGCCCTGCGCGACGACGACCTCCTGCACCGCACGTATCGAATCGCCGGCGGCATCCTCCAAAGCCTCGACGCCCATGGCCCGCTCCACGGCCTGCCCGGAAGCATCGAGACGCCAGGGTTGATGGTGGGGCTCTCGGGCATCGCCTACGGCCTGGCGCGGCTCGCGGCCCCGGAGCCACTGCCAGACCTGCTGTCCGTGGCCCCACCCGGCACCTGACACGGCCGCGTCTCCAACGAACTCCGGCACCGCAAGGGTTGGCGGTCCGCAGGCAGTCCCTCAACAACCCACGAGGAGCAGCACCATGAGCCACAGCGACAAGAAGCACATCCTCCGCGCCTGGCGTGATGCCGACTACTACGACAGCCTGACCGACGCGGAGCGCGCCGCGCTGCCCGACAGCCCCGCCTCCGTCATGGAGCTGGACGACGCGACGCTGGCGTTCATCACCGGTGGCGACACCGAAGCCACGTGCCCCAGCAACCCCACGCCCACGCAGCGAAGCTGTCTGTTCACGCCCTGCGGTACGTCGCACTGCTGCGCCTGATGTCCGTCGGGCCGTGAATCGAGGTCAGGAACACGGCCCCGAGGGAGCGGCGGAGGAGTGCCGCTCCCTTGCTGTCAACGCGCCAGGGCTGCTCTCAAATACCAACCGTCGCGCGCTTGGAGCGCGTCGGCTTACCAGGCGACTCGGCGGTCACCGTGACCTGGCTCCCAACGTCGGCGGTTCCCCACGCCTCCACCTGGAAAATGGTCGGAACACCGCCCGGCACCTGGAGCGTGATGCGAGCCTGGGGCTGACCACCATCGATGGCGAAACTCCGGGCTTGCCCCTCGACCTCCAGCGTGAAAGTGACATCGCTGATCGTCCCATTCATCACTCGAATCGAAAACGGGGCCCCGCTCGTCAGGGTGTTCTGGAGGATTCTGATGGCCAGCATGGTGACTCCTAGCGGGTAGGGTTCGCAGGAACAGACCGGGACCCGGTGTTCGTGAGCTGCACGGGGACCGTCACACCCAGAATCCCCATCATCTCGACGGCCTTCGCCGCATCCAGCGTCACGCCCACGAAGCCGTCGAACTGCCATCCTCGGTTCTCTTGGTTCTCGAAGAACAGCGTCCCGCCACTGAGCTTGAAGGGCGCGAGCACCTGCCAACTCGCCCCCAGGAGGAATCCCGGCCCCCCCTTCCGTCGCGCATCACCATGGTTGTCCGCGGTCAACGCCGCGACGCCAATCTCCACGGAAAGGGAGCGAAGAATCCGATCTCGCTGGAGGCCCCCATGCCAGAACTGCTCGTCGCCCCTGAGACAGTCAAAAGGACATACAGAGACCGCGATAGGATAGACGAGGTCATCCATCCTCGTGAGATAGACGGCGCCGGACGACAACGAGTACCCCCGCCGCGCTGCCTCGGCCTTCAAGATGTCCTCCTTGCCATCCGCCCACTCATCGGTGACCACGATGACCGCAGCCATCCGCTCCACGCGTTCGCGATGCGCGGCCTCCGCTGGGGCAAGGGCTGCCTGATGGCGAGCCAGCACCAGCAGATGTCCGGAGGAGCTCAGTCCCGTCAGCGTCTTCTCTTCACACTTTTGGTTCACGCCGTTGGACTGAGCGTCGCCCAAGTCCTTGAGCACATCCTCAATGGCCTTGCCCGAGGCGGGCCATCCCTGCGCTTTCATCTTCGAGAGCGGGACACTGAAGAGGTCCTTGCACGCGGTCTTCGGCGCGGCGCCCTCGGGTGGAGGGGCCAGCGACTCGGCCTTGACCAGACAACGTGTGGCCGTATCGATGAGCCCTCGAGGGGTGGTGCCCAGTGTTCCCTCTTCAAGCAGCTCCAGACAATGACGGGAGCCGCCCTCGGCAAGCTCGAACTCCTCTGAGTCGAGCACACCTGACGTCGCCTCCTGCATGGCCCTCAGGTTGAGACGGCTCAACGTCACGTCCGTCGGAGCCCACCGCCGAGTGGAGGCGTCCTGCTTGAACCCCACCTCCGCCAACAGGGCTGGGATGGTTGGAGTATCGTCTCGCAGGCGGGAGGATTTGAGCAGCTCGAAGGGGCCCTCCGCTGGGTCGATGGAGAACTGCTCCTTCCACCGACTCTTATGGAGAACCAGTGCCTGCTCGATCTTCTCCACCAGCGACAGGTCGAACTTCCGAAGCTCTTCCCGGAGCGCCTGCTTCACGGCTTCAGTCGGAGTGAAGTAGTAGGTGAGCCCGACCCGAACCTCATCCCCAGGATTCACGCGATGGGAGATGTGCACCATCCACGAAGTCGCGTCGCCAAAGACCTCGGCCTGCTTGGGCTCACCACCGTCAATCTTGTACGTGGCATGAAGCCGCGTGTTCTCACCTCGGTAGGGGTCCACGCGCTTGGGGCACCGTAGGGTGTATCCCCGAGTACCACTCTCGAACAACTTGCAGAGCGCCGGCCCCAGCGTCCCATCAGCCGGCGTCTCCGATGCCCCGGCGCCAGTCGAAAGGAACAACAGCGCCGTGGGTAACAACCTCGCCAACCTGCGCGAAATCATGCGGAGCGTGCTCATCGCGCGGGCTCCGCGTCGGCGGGAACAATCTGGATGTCGAACTTGCCTGTCCGCGACTCGGCGCCTGCCCCTCCGCCTCCCACCAGTCCAAACCGCACCTGCGCCGTGGTGGGCGTCGTCACAGCCCCCTTCAGGCGGACCTCCCACCGGACGACGCCGACCGTTACCATCCCCATGACGATGTCGACGTCCGTGGTCCGCGTGGAACGGGCGTGCGCTGTATCGCCATCCATCAGTGCCACGGGCGAATCCACACCGCCAAAGACCTCCGCGTAGATTTCCAGCTTGTCGATGGGCTGGCCCTGGTCATCCACGGCCTGCACATAGACGTACTGTTTCTCAGTCGCGCCGACCTTCAAGACGAGGGGCTCCACCGGATGGGGCGTGAGCCGGACCTTCAAGATGTCGGGGACGATCTCCACCGAGACCTGGGCCAGGCTGCTGGCCGTGGCGGCATCTGTCGCTCCGCCATGCTCCGGCCGGACAAGTGAAGCGGCGAGCTGCGCGACGCCATATGGAGCATCCGGCTTCACTCGGAAGCGCAGTCGCGCGGCGCCTCGCAGTCCGGTTCCCTCATCAACGGCCGTGGTCCGGACCACCGGGCCGGAATCCTGCGCCTCCAACAATTCAAAACGGTCATCATCCAGTTCGAGGAACATGACCTCGACGTCATCCACCGCAAACGCGTCTTCGTTCATCGCCTGGACGACGAACGCGCCCTCTTGCGAGGGCTGAAGCTTGAGCGGCTGTTCCGCCGGAAACCGCGTCACCAACGAACTCGCCGGCGCCGAGCGGTCTTCCACGCAGGCCAGCAAAGCCATGACGGGAAGCAACCCCAGCCACCGTGTAAAGCCATTCACGATTCCCCCTCGGGCGGCCACGACGCGATACACCCCAGCCGCCACGACTCCGAGTGAACGAGCATACGGGTGGCCTCTCCGACGCGCAACAGAACGGCCCGCGTGTCACGCCAGCGCCACCTGCACATCTGGAGGGGAAATGACTCACCTCATCGCGAACCCGCTAACCGAACAGCCCCAGCGATGACCGTGGCGTGAAACCTGGAAACACCTTGGCCAGTGACACACCGGGCCGACAGGCGCTCAGGACTTCCGCCAGCGGTGCGCGCACGTCCGTCCAGGCGGGCACGTCTCGCCCGTCCTGCAAACGGTCCGGCTCCAAGGATTCGAAACGTCCGTAGACCTTGCCACCCTTCACGCCACCGCCCAGGACGAGCATCGCGCTGCCCACGCCGTGGTCCGTGCCACGGCTGCCATTCTCTCTCACCGTGCGGCCGAACTCGGTGAGCACCACCACCGTGACCTGCTCCAGCCGAGGTCCCAGGTCCCGCGCGAAAGCTGCCAGCGCGCCGCCGAGTTCCTGACAGCGATTGGCGAAGGTGCCTGTCGCCACGCCCTGGGCGGCGTGGGTATCCCAGCCCCCCAGCTCCGTGGCGGCCACCTCCAGGCCCACCTCACCGTGGATGAGCCGCGCGATGTCACGCAGCCGCGCCCCCAGTGGGCCCTTCGGATAGTCGACCTGTGAGCGCGAGGACAGCTTCGCGAGCCGGTCCTCATCCAGCAGGGACATCGCATCGAAGGCGCCCTGCCCTGTCATGCGCAGCGCCTCATCCACCGCACCGGCATAGAGCGCGTTGAAGCCTTGCGCTGCCTCCTCCTCCCGGCGCCCGCCCCGCAGACGAAACTCCTCCAAGCGCCCCATGGCCACCGCGCCCGCGTCACCGAACAACGCCCGAGGCAACGTGGGCTGCAACGCCACGGCGCGCAGCGCGGCGCCGTCAGCCTCGTCCAACGCGCGGTTGAGCCAACCATCCGGCGTCGACTTGCGCCCCGGCGTCCCAGACTCCACGAAGTCCTGCGCATCGAAGTGGGAGCGCACCGGCTCCGGAAGCCCCACGCCATGCAGCACCGCGAGCTGGCCTTCACGCCATAGCGGCATCAACGCTTCGAGTCTCGGGTGCAGCCCGAAGGGCCCCGACAATTTCAACGCGGCGCCCGGCCCCCTTGCCTGGAGTGCCAGCGTGGGACGCGCCCGGTGGTAGGCCGCATCCTCCACCGGCGGCACCAGGGAGAGACCATCCACGCCTCCGCGCAGGAAGACAGTCACCAATGTGCGACGCGCGGGAGGCTGCACACTGGCCGCGAACGCGCGACTCCAAGAGCCCGGGGCCAAGGCGAGCCCCGCGCCCGTCATTCCCAGAGCGCGCAGCAAGTGACGGCGAGTCAACGGTGCGGTCATGGCGTCAGCAGCTCCAGGAAGCCGAAGGAAGTATCCCACCCACGGTCATCATCCTGGCCTCCAACACCGGCATCGCGATGAAAGTTGCAGCCCATGAACGCGCCGTCTTCGGGGGTGAAACACCTGACCGCGACAGAGGTTAATTCGCACGGCCCCGCTGTCGTCCTTCCCTCGCGGCGAGTCCACGCGCCTTGACAGTCCAAGAAGCCCGACAGTACAAACCGCCCCGTGCTGGTGCCTGAGCCACGTTGGCCCAGGCTTAATAGGGAACCCGGTGTGAATCCGGGACTGCCCCGCAGCGGTAAGTGAGAACGAACCTCGTCACACGCACTGGTTCCCCCTGGGAGCTGGGAAGCGACGAGCAGTAGGAAGCCGGCCCCTGGCCGACACGCTCACGAGTCCGAAGACCTGCCCGCATCCGCCCGTGGGAGAAATCCACGGACGGTTTCGACCTGGAGCCGCGTGGGACGGCCGGAAGGTCCGAGCAGTGCTGACGACTCGACGAGTCCTCGCGCGCCTCGGCTTTTCCGACCCCTTTCCATTCGTGCCTCCAGTCGCCCGTGGGGGCGAAGGTCGGTCCGTGGGCTCTTCACGAGCCTGGTGTGCGCTGACGCGCGCGCACCGTGACAGCCCTTCTTCCACGCGGGAGCCCTGTCGGGCGACCTCGGTCGTCCGCGCTGCGTGGAGGACGGACGATGCGGGACGAAGGCCGACAGGCGGTGCGCTACCCCGACGGGAATGTCCTGCTGCGCAACCTCGCGCGCGACTTCCCCGTGGTGACGCACGGACAGGGCGTCCACCTCTTCGACGCGAGCGGCAAGCGCTACCTGGACGCCTCCGCCGGCGCGCTCGTCGCCAGCGTGGGCCACGGCAACCGCGAGGTGGTGGACCGCATCCACGAGCAGCTCCTCCGCGTCGCGTACGTCAACGGCACGCACTTCACCACCGAGGTGACGGAGCAGCTCGCGTCACGCCTGTGCGCGCTCGCGCCGCCAGGGCTGGACCGCGCCGCCTTCCTGGGCTCGGGCTCCGAGGCCGTGGAGGCCGCGGTGAAGTTCGTCCGCCAGCTCTGGGTGGAGCGCGGGCAGACGCAGCGCACGAAGGTCATCGCGCGCGTGCCCGGCTATCACGGCAACACGCTGTATGCCCTCTCGCTGTCCGGGCGGCCTCACTACAAGACGTTCTTCGGCCCCATGCTGGCGGAGGTCGTCACCACGCCCGCGCCCTACCCGTACCGCTCCGGCCTGGAGGACTACGCGCGCGACGGCGCGGAGCACTACGTCCGGCTGTTGGAGGAGACGCTCCAGCGCGAGGGGCCGGACACCATCGCCGCCTTCATCGCGGAGCCCGTGATTGGCTCCTCGGCCGGCGCCTCGCCGCCGCCGCCCGGCTACTTCGAGCGCGTGAGCGCGCTGTGCCGTGAGTACGGAATCCTCACCATCGCCGATGAGGTCATGTGCGGCTGCGGCCGCACCGGTCGCTTCTTCGCCAGTGTGCTGTTCGACTTCACCCCGGACGTGCTCGTGCTCGGCAAGGGCATCAGCGGGGGCTATGCGCCCCTGAGCGCGCTGCTCGTGAAGCAGACACACCTGGAGGAGATGCGGCTCGGCTCGGGCGGCTTCATGCACGCGCAGACGTATCTCCAGGCCCCCGCGATGACGGCGGCCGGGCTCGCGGTGCTGGACTACTACGAGCGGCACGACCTGGTGGCGCATGCGGCGCGCGTGGGTGAGCACCTCCAGCGGCGGCTGCGCGAGGCGCTGCTGTCCCTGCCCCACGTGGGCTCGGTGCAGGGCGTGGGCCTGATGGCGGGCATCGAGTTCGTGGAGGACCTCCCCACCCGGCGGCCCTTCCCCCGCGCACGCAAGGTGGTGGAGGGCCTGCTGGCCGAGCTGTTCGAGCGCGGCCTCGTCCTCTGGTCCAACACCGGCCACGCGGATGGAACGAACGGGGACCTGCTGATGCTCGGGCCCCCGCTGGTCATCACCGAGGCCGAGGTCGACGTGCTCGTCGACACGCTCGCGCAAGGCATCAACCACTACTTCCGGAGGGAGCCATGAGTTTCCGCATCACCTACTCGGTGCTGGATGCCGACATGTCCGAGCTGCACGCGCGGTTCGACGAAGCACTCGACACCGTGCGCGGCTCGCTGGGCGCGGCGCTTCCTTCATGGATTGCGGGGGAGGCGTTCCGGAGCGGCGACCTGCTGGAGAGCCGCAACCCGGCGAAGCCGGACGAGCTGCTCGCCACGTTCCACCGCACGCCCGTCAGCGAGCTGGACCGGGTGGTGCGCGTGGCCCGCGAAGCCCAGCGCGCCTGGGGCGCCACGCCCTGGCAGGAGCGCGTGCGCATCCTCCGCGCTGCCGCGGACCTCATCTCCGCGCGGAGCCTGGAGCTGTCCGCACGGATGACGCTGGAGGTGGGCAAGAGCCGCCTGGAGTCGCTCGGAGACGTGGAGGAGTCCGCGGACCTGCTGCGCTACTACGCCAGCCAACTGGAGCAGGCGGAGGGCTTCTCTCGGCCCATGGCGCGACTGTCCCCGAACGAGGACACGCGCAGCGTCCTGCGGCCCTACGGAGTGTTCGCCGTCATCTCGCCCTTCAACTTCCCGCTGGCGCTCGCCGCGGGCATGAGCGGCGGCGCGCTGCTGGGTGGCAACACCGTCATCCTCAAGCCCAGTGAAGACGCCCCGTGGTGCGCCGAGGGCCTGCACCAGGCGCTCACCGACGCGGGCCTGCCGCCCGGCGTCTTCCAGGTGGTGCACGGCGAAGGCGAGTCGCTGGGCGCCGCGCTGGTGCGTCACCCGGGCGTGGACGGCGTCTCGTTCACCGGCAGCAAGGCCGTGGGCATGGACATCCACCGCGAGCTGTCCACGGGCCGCGTGCGGCCGTGCTTCCTGGAGCTGGGCGGGAAGAACCCGGCCATCGTCTGCCGCGACGCGGACCTGGAGGCCGCCATCGAGGGGTGCTTCCGCTCCGCCTTCGGGCTGTCGGGCCAGAAGTGCAGCGCGCTGTCCCGCATCTACGTGCATGAGTCCCTGCTGAACGACTTCACGGAAGGACTGGCGAGCAAGGCCCGGTCCGCGGCGGTGGGAGACCCGTCGCTCGCCTCCGTCTTCACCGGCCCCGTCATCAACGCGGCGGCGGTGCGGCGCTTCGAGCGCGCGGTGGACGAGGCGCGCCGCGATGGCGCCATCGTGACGGGCGGCGAGCGGCTGCGCCTGGACGGCGCGCTGGCCCAGGGCCACTTCGTCGCCCCCACCGTGGTGGCGCTGTCCCACGGGCACCGGCTGATGCGGGACGAGCTGTTCCTCCCCTTCGTCGGCGTGACGGGCTTCCGCACGTTGGACGAGGCGCTGCGGATGGCCAACGACTGCGAGTACGGCCTCACCGCCGGCGTCTTCAGCCGCGACGCCGCGGACGTGGAGCGATTCATGGCCGAGGCCGAGGCCGGCGTCCTCTACGCCAACCGCCGCACGGGCGCGACCACGGGCGCCTGGCCCGGCGTGCAGTCCTTCTGCGGATGGAAGGGCAGCGGCGCGTCCGGCAAGGGCGGCTGCGGCCCCTACTACGTCGCCCAGTTCATGCGCGAGCAGGCGCAGACCCGGATGGGCTGAAGCCCCCGAGAGGAAACCCCATGACCATGCTCTATCCCGAAGTGAAGGTGGCTCCTCCGGGGCCCAACGCGCGCGCCATCATCGAGGTGGACCAGCGCTACAGCTCGCCCTCGTACATCAAGGAGTACCCGCTCGTCGTCGAACGCGGCGAGGGCCCCTGGGTCTACGACGTCGACGGCAACCGCTTCCTCGACTTCATGGCGGGCATCGCCGTGGCCTCCACCGGCCACTCGCACCCCACCGTGGTGAAGGCCATCCACGACGCCGCGGACCGCTTCCTGCACATCTGCGGCACCGACTTCTACTACGACGCCTTCTCGCGGCTGTGCGAGCGGCTGGCGAGCGTCCTGCCGGAGATGGGCCCCAAGCGCGTCTTCCTCACCAACTCCGGCACGGAGGCGGTGGAGGGCGCGCTCAAGCTGGCGCGGCACCACACGCGCAGCCAGTACGTGGTGGCGTTCAAGGGTGGCTTCCACGGCCGCACCATGGGCGCCATCTCGCTCAACTCGTCCAAGGTCGCCCAGCGCGCCTTCTTCGGCCCCCTGCTGCCCGGGGTCATCCACATCCCCTACGCGAACCCCTACCGCTGTGCGAACGGCTGCGCGCCCCATGCCTGTGGCGACGCGTGCAATCCCGCGCTGATGCTGGAGCGCGAGTGGTTCGTCAACCACGTGGACCCGCGCGAGGTCGCCGCCATCTTCGTGGAGCCCATCCTGGGCGAAGGCGGCTACGTCATCCCACCGGCGAGCTTCCTCCAGCACCTGCGCCGCATCTGCGACACCCACGGCATCCTGCTCGTCTTCGACGAGGTGCAGTCGGGCATCGGCCGCACGGGGAAGATGTTCGCGGCGGAGCACTTCGGGGTGATGCCGGACATCCTCCTGTCCGCGAAGGGCATTGCCTCGGGCATGCCGCTGGGCGCCATCATCGCCCGTGAATCCGTGATGACGTGGCCTCGCGGCTCCCACGGCAGCACCTACGGCGGCAACCCCGTGTGCTGCGCGGCGGCGCTCGCCACGCTGGACGTGGTGGAGGGGCTGCTCGACTCCGTACGCGACACCGGTGAGCACCTGCTGCGCGGGCTGCGCGACCTGCAGACCCGCTTCCCCGTCATCGGGGACGTCCGGGGCGTGGGGCTGATGGTGGGCGCGGAGTTCGTCGACCCGGCGACGCGCGAGCCCGCCAGCGCCTACGTGTCCGAGCTGGAGCAGCTCGCCTTCCTCAAGGGCCTGCTCCTGTTGTCGTGTGGCAAGTCCACCATCCGCTTCGCGCCCCCGCTCGTCGTGGGCAAGCACGAGGTGGACGTGATGCTGCGCATCCTCGAGACGTGCCTTCAGGAGCTGGCCCTCCCCGTCGCCTCCACCCTCCCTCGGCCCGCCGCCGCGGGCGTGAAGATTTGAGGCCGGGGGCACGCGCGATGAACAAGCTCTGTTCGATGAAGGAAGCCATCGCCGCATCCGTGACGGACGGATGCTCGCTGGTGATTGATGGCTTCACGCACCTCATCTGCTTCGCGGCCGGACACGAAATCATCCGGCAGGGGCGCAGGAACCTGACGGCCATCCGCCTGACGCCAGACCTCGTCTATGACCAGCTCATCGAGGCGGGCGCGGTTCGAAAGCTCGTCTTTAGCTGGGCGGGCAACCCCGGCGTGGGCAGCCTCCATGCGCTGCGCCGGCGCAGCGAGGCGTCCTCGCCCGAGCGCCTGGAGCTGGAGGAGTACTCCCACTTCGGGCTGCTGTCGCGCCTGCTCGCGGGCAGCGCGGGGCTGCCCTTCTGGCCGCTGAACAACTACGCGGGGGGCGACATCGCCCGCGTGAATCCGTCCATCAAGACGGTGACGTGTCCCTTCACCGGGCAGGAGTTGGCCGCCGTCCCCGCGCTCCGTCCGGACGTGGCCATCATCCACTGCCAGCGCGCGGACGCGGAGGGCAACGCGCAGGTGTGGGGGCTGCTCGGCTCCCAGAAGGAGGTGGCCTTCGCCGCGAAGAAGGTCGTCGTCGTCGCCGAGGAGATTGTCTCCACCGAGCGCATCCGCAAGGACCCCAACCGCACGCTGGTGCCCGGCATCATCGTCAGCCACGTGGTGCACGAGCCGTGGGGCTGCCACCCCAGCTTCGTGCAGGGCTTCCACGACCGGGACAACGACTTCTACGTGAAGTGGGAGGACATCTCCCGCCAGCCCGAGACGTACCGCGCGTGGTTGGAGGAGTTCGTCCACGGCGTGAAGGACCGGCAGGGCTATCTCGCGCGGCTCGAAACCGGGCTGCTCGACAAGCTGCGAGCGAAGGCCCGCGTCTGTGAGGGGGTGGACTATGGCTACTGAGCTTTCGGCGACGCCCACCGCTTCGGAGCGGATGGCCTACCGCGCCGCGCAGGAGCTTCGAGACGCGGACGTCGTCTT
This sequence comes from Myxococcus hansupus, assembly GCF_000280925.3. Taxonomy (NCBI): domain Bacteria; kingdom Pseudomonadati; phylum Myxococcota; class Myxococcia; order Myxococcales; family Myxococcaceae; genus Pseudomyxococcus; species Pseudomyxococcus hansupus. The sequence goes on along the minus strand of NZ_CP012109.1, from coordinate 594,088 downwards.
CGTTGGCATCGGCCTGCCCAACCTGGCCTGCAACCTGGCGCGGGCAACCCATGCGCCCGGCCTGTTCATGATCTACGAGTCCGGCGCGGTGGGCGCCATTCCAGAGCGGCTGCCGGTGTCCATTGGCGACCCGTCACTGGTAACGGACTCGCTGGCTGTCGTGGGTCAGGCGGACATCTTCCAGTGCATGCTCCAGCGCGGGCTCATCGAGGTGGGCTTCCTCGGCGGCGCGCAGGTGGACCGCTGGGGGAACATCAACACCACCGTCATCGGTGATTACGCCAACCCCAAGGTCCGGCTGCCGGGCAGCGGCGGGGCGTGTGAAATCGCCGTCCACGCGCGGCGGCTGCTCATCGTCATGCGGATGAGCAAGCGCACCTTCGTGGAGACGTGTGACTTCGTCACCAGCCCCGGGCACCGGGTGAACGGAAAGAGCCGCGCGGAGCTGGGCATGCCCGGCGGCGGCCCCACCCGCATCATCACCGACCTGGGCGTGCTCGACTTCGACGCCACGGGCGAAGCGGTGCTCGCCGAGGTGTATCCCGGCGTGACACCCGAACAGGTGCGCGCCGCCTGTGGCTGGCCGCTGCGCACGGCCGACGCCCTGCGGACCGCCGCCGAGCCGGACGTGTCCGTGCTGCGGCTGCTGCGCGAGAAGCTCGACCCCCAGCGCCTCTACCTCTAGCGAACGACTCACGGAGCCCCCCATGCACGAGGCCTTCATCGTCGACGCGGTCCGTACCCCCATTGGCCGGTTCCGGGGCGCCCTCAAGGGTGTCCGGCCGGATGACCTGGCAGCGCACGTCCTCCGCGCGCTGCTCCAGCGCAACGCCCTGGAGGGCGCCAGCGTGGACGAGGTGTTCCTCGGCTGCGCCAACCAGGCGGGCGAAGACAACCGCAACGTGGCCCGGATGGCGCTGCTGCTCGCCGGGCTGCCGGACACCGTCCCCGGCGTCACCGTCAACCGGCTGTGCGCCAGCGGGATGGAAGCCGTCATCCAGGGCTGTCGCATGATTCAGGTGGGCGAGGCCGACATCGTCCTCGCGGGCGGCGTGGAGTCCATGACGCGCGCCCCCTGGTCCATGCCCAAGCCGGAGGACGGCTTCCCCTCTGGCAAATGGGAGTCCTGGGACACCGCGCTGGGCTGGCGCTACCCCAACCCGCGCCTCGCGGCCCGCTTCCCGCTGGAGCAGATGGGCGAGACGGCGGAGAACGTGGCGGAGAAGTGGGGCATCTCCCGTGAAGCGCAGGATGGCTTCGCGCTCGCCTCTCACCGCAAGGCCGTGGCGGCCCAGACGCTGGGGGCCTTCGCGGACGAACTGGTCGCGGTGGAGGCACCTCAACCCAAGGGCACGATGCTCCGCGTGGACACGGACGAAGGTCCCCGCGCGGACACGTCCCTGGAGCGGCTGTCCACGCTGAAGCCCGCGTTCCGACAGGGCGGCAGCGTGACGGCGGGAAATGCCTCCACGCTCAATGACGGCGCGTCGGCGCTGCTGCTGATGAGCGCCAAGGCGCTGCGTGCCTCCGGGGCCACACCCCTGGCGCGCTACGTGAGCAGCGCGAGCGCGGGCGTGGACCCGCGTTACATGGGCATCGGCCCCGTGCCCGCCTCCCGAAAGGCGCTGGAGCGCGCGGGCTGGGCACACGACTCGGTGGACCTGGTGGAGCTGAACGAGGCGTTCGCCGCGCAGGCGCTCGCCTGCATCCGGGAGCTGAAGCTTCCTCCCGAGCGCGTCAACCTCCACGGTGGCGGTATCGCCCTGGGTCACCCGCTGGGCTCCAGTGGAGCGCGCATCGTCACCACGCTGGTGCATGCGATGAAGCGAGAGCGTGCCCGGAGAGGTCTCGCGACCTTGTGCGTGGGCGTGGGCCAGGGCCTGGCCCTGACGCTGGAGCGTGACGCATGAGCGCGCGCGCCTCCCTCCACATCTACTTCGACACCCAGGCCACGCCGCGGACCTGGAGCTACAGCCTCACCGGCCAGGGCCCGACGCCCGAAGGCGGCGCCATCGACTCGCTGGACACGCTCGCGCAGGTCCTCGGTCACCATGGCGAGCTGCTGGCGGACCTGCCCTGGACCGAGCTGCCGACCTTCGGCGGACCTCCGCCCTCTCGCACCACGGAGGTGTGGAGCTGGGACGCGCGGCGCCTCCTCGTGGGGACGCGGCCCGGACTGCTCCGGCTCATTCCACGAGACCCGTCTTCCACCTGAGCCCCCATGCCCTCCATGACCACCGAGACGTCTCCCTCGCAGCGCATCGAAGCAGGCAGCATCACCGAGGTCCGTCTCATCGAGATGGTCTTCCCGGAGCAGACGAACCACTACGGCACCTTGTTCGGAGGCCAGGCCCTGGCGCTGATGGACAAGGCCGCCTTCATCGGCGCCTCGCGCTACGCACGGCGCACGGTGGTGACCGCGAGCAGCGAGCGCGTCGACTTCCATGTCCCCGTCCGACAGGGCCAGCTCGTGGAGCTGGAGACGCGCATCGTCGCCACCGGCCGCACGTCGATGACGGTGGAGGTGGACCTCTACGCGGAGGACCTGCTCACCGGAGACCGTCAGCTCGGCACGCGGGGCCGCTTCGTCCTCGTCGCGCTCGATGCCCACGGCAAGCCAACCGGAGTACCGCCCTTGCTGCATCCCGCGACGACGGAACAGGCAGCCTCCGCGCCCTGACGCCGTGGCTCAGCGCAGTCCATCCAGCAGCGCGGCGAGCTTCTCCGGCTGCGATGCGAAGGGCGAGTGCGAGGCCTCCAGGGTTTCGACCGTGAAGGCATTGCCCGGCGTGAAGGCATTGGCCTCGCGAATCATCAAGTCCTGGAGCGCCGGAGCGATGGCGCGGTCCTGGGCACAGCGGATGTAGCTGCGAGGAACGCGTCCCCAGCGTTCCTTCGTCGCGCCGACCTTCGACGTCCAGAGGGACAGGGGCAGGTCCGGCGTCAGCGTGAGCGCGAAGGGCAGGAAGTCCGTGGACGCCACGTCCTGGTAGTACGCCTCACGGAGGGCCTCCAGGTACGCGGGGGCGCCTCGCGGGTTGATGCGCACCGCGCCCAGCTTCGCGGGGTCTCCGATGAAGAGCGTCTCACCGTAGCCCGTATGCGCCTCGGGCAGTGCGCCGTAGCCGCCGGCGCTCCCCAGCCGCAGCGGGCAATACGCGGTCAGGTAGACGAGCCGCTCCACGAGCTGCGGTGCCAGCTCCCCGGCCCGGGTGATGACCGCGCCACCCACGCTGTGCCCCACCAGCACGGGCCTGGTGCCTCCAGCGCCACGGCGCAGCTTCTCCAACGCGGTGACCACCGCGGCGGCGCAGTCCTCCAGTGTCACCTCCGCCTGCGGCGAGCGTTCCTCACCGAAGCCCGCCGCGTTGCCCGAGACATAGGCACTGGGGAACCGTGCGTTGAGGCCATGGCCCGGCAGGTCGATGGCCACGACCTGATGTCCCCGCGCGGCGAGCGCCTCCGCGACACGCGTCCAGTGCAGGGCGTTGTGCCAGGCGCCGTGCACCAGGAGAAAGGCGCGCCGGGGGCGCTTGCTCCGTTCAGGAGCGGCGGCGAGCGCTCCTCGCAGCGGGAGCGCTCCGGCGCCCACGAGGGCGGACTTCATCAGGTCGCGACGGTTCATGGGTGGCTCACGCGGTGACGAGGACGGCTGGGGGCATTCGCATCGAGCGACTGGACGAGCCGCTCTCGCCGGCGCGCGAGCTCCAGCATCTGACGGTCCAGCTCCGCCAACCGCTGACGGTGGAGCGCGAGCGCCTCCGGGCAGATGGCCCGCGTGGCCTCGCGAACCATGCAGCGCGGAAAGGAGGAGATGTCCTTCAGCGAGAACCCCATCCGGATGAAGTGGGCCACCTGCATCACCCGGGGCACCGACTCCGCGTCGAAGTCCCGGTAGCCGTTCTCGCGCCGGTTCGGCACGAGCAGCCCCGCCTTCTCGTAGTGACGAATGGAGCGCGCGCTGCATCCCGTGCGCAAGGCCAGCTCTCCGATGTTCATCCCGCTCTCCTGAAACGAACGCTAGCGCCTGACACCAGTGTCAAGGTCAAGCCCTCAGCGCGCCCGCTTCGGATTGGCGAGCTGGGTGTGGATGACCGGGTACAAGTCATAGGTGGGATAGAACTCGGTGCGGAAGGCGCCCCAGGCCGACTTCTCCAGCGCCACGTTGACGTCACGCAGCCGCGCGGCGGGCACCTTGAGCGTCACCACCTGGCCAATCCCCATGACGACGTGCCAGCTCACGATTTCAACGCCCGGTGGCGGGAACTGCTGGAAGAAGCCCTGCTGCTTCTGGAGGGCCTGAATCTGCTGGAGGTTCTTCGTCTGATCGTGCCGCAGGAAGACGGTCAGCAGCAGCGTGTCGTCGGGAGGCCTGGCCGGCGCACCGGCCTGGTAGTCACGGTCGCACTCGTCCCAGTGGGTGTCTCCCAGCGTGACGTAGACGTGTGAGAAGACCTCGGTCGTGCCATCCGAGCCGTGGCGATGGCAGGTGCCCCCGGGCGTGTGGACCTTCGTCTGGCCGGTGATGGGCACGCTGACGACCTTCCCGTCCGCGTTGAAGTACTCCAAACGGCCCTGACCTCCGGTGGCGATCAGGTACTGGCTGCCCTCATGCCGGTGCCAGCGCGTCATCGCGCCTCGGCCGAACTTGACCTCGGAGATGCGGACGTTGTCGTCCTCCGCGGGCCACCCCGCCGGGAGCTTCGCGCGCCCCACCGGACCCACGAAGTTCTGGGCCTCCTTCAACGGCGGATAGTCGAACCCGTCCTTGGCCACGACCTGCGCGGAGGCAACCAGGGGCATCGTCAGCAGCGTCACACAGCAGAGGAGCAGGCGCTTCGTCACGGTCATCTCGGGGCCTCTCGGTGGATGGGGGCGGGAGCCAGTCGCACCGCGTCGACCGTCGCCCCGGCATGCGGTGGTGTCAAGCCACACTCCGTGAGTCACGGCGCGGAACCCGCCACGTCTCATGGATGTATGTCATTGCGCCGCCGCGACTCCCGCCGTGCCGACTTCCAAGAAAACAAACCCGTCATCACCCCTGCCCTCATTGTCCGGCGATGTCAGACCTTCCCGTTACGTTGAATTCACAACACGGGAGAGGTTGATGCACACCGACAGCACGGAACTGAAGAGCGGCTTGAAGGTCATGATCGTGGACCGCCTGAGGCTGGACATCGAGCCGGAGAGCATCCCGGACGGAGCACCGCTGTTCGGGAGTGACTCGCAGGACGGCGAGGCCGGCGGGCTGGGGCTCGACAGCGTCGAGGCCCTGGAGATCGTGGTGGGTATCGAGGAGAAGTGGGGCGTCATCATCGCGGATGACAGCGTCGCCAAGGAGTTCCACTCCATCGAGACGCTCGCCGCGCTGGTGAGCCGGTTGCTCGCGGAAGGTGGAAAGAAGGCCGCCTGTGCCTAGCGCGCCGTCCGCGGCGCCCACCTCGCTGGGGATTCAAGAACTCCTCGGGCTGCTGCCGCACCGCTATCCCATGCTCATGGTCGACCGCGTCGACCAACTGGAACCCGGCGTGTTCGCCGAAGGCGTCAAATGCGTCACGGTGAACGAGCCGTTCTTCCAGGGGCACTTCCCCGAGCACCCCATCATGCCGGGCGTGCTCATCGTCGAGGCGATGGCCCAGGTGGCGGGGGTCATGCTGCGCACCCGGCCCCGCGTGGCCGAAGTGCCTGAAAGACAGACGTCATCGGCGCCGGCCCGTCCGGGGTTGATGGCCAACATCCAGCGAATGCGATTCCGACGTCCCGTCCTTCCCGGAGACCAGCTCCGTATCCGGGCCACGCATCTCAAGAGCCTTGGCGGCCTCCATCACGTGAAAGTCGAAGCACGTGTGGGCGACGAACTCGCCGCGGACGGCGAGCTGATGCTCGGCGGCGGCTAAGCGCAAGGAAACCCAACACCATGTTCCTGAATGTGCTGCTCCAGGGGAGCGGCTTTCCACGGCTGCGCGCCACGGTCACCCTGGTGCAATCCCAAAAGAGAAACATCCTGGTGGACAGCGGGCTGTGCGACGACGCGGACCGCCTGGTGCGAGCACTCGCGGAACGTGGCCTCACGCCGGATGACGTGGACGTCGTCGTCGCCACCCACCTCCATTACGACCATTGCGGAAACCACCTGTTGTTCCGCAACGCGAAGTACGTCGTGGGTGCCAAGGACTACGTCGAGAACGCCCACTTCATCCGGGCCTATCACCAGGACAGCACGCCCGGGAAGGCCGCGACGTCGGAGCTGCTGCGCGAAAACTACCAGACGGTGAAGGAGTTCTATGTCCGCTCCATCGTCCGGGAGGTGACGCGAAACATCGACTTCTACAACCGGGTGCTCGAACAAGACGCGCGCTTCGTCCCCGTGGAAGGCAGCCACTGGCTGACCGAGGAGGTCGAAGTGCTCCCGACGCCAGGCCACACCCATGGACACATCTCCGTCGTCGCGCACCGCGCTCGCACGGAGAGCGAGGGCCCACCCAAGAAGATTCTCGTCGCGGGCGACGCCCTCTTCACCCGGAAGTCCCTCGTTGAAAACGCCGAGCGGGAGCTGCAGCTCGCCCAGGACGTCGAGCGCTACAGCGACACCCGCCAGAAGCTCCTGAGCACGTACCGCCACATCATCCCGGGCCATGACGGGCTGGTGGACACGGCGCCAGGACATCCCCTGGAGGTCCTCCCGTGAGCGCGCGTCGAGTCGTCATCACGGGCCTGGGGGTCACGGCCGCCAATGCCCTCTCCGCCGAGGAGCTGGCGCATGCACTGATGGAAGGCCGCGGCGGCGTCCGTCCCACGGCGACCTTCGGCATCGAGGGGCGGGCCTCGTCCGCGGGCGTGGTGGACCTGCCCGGCTTCGACCCGGACGGCATGGACCGGGTGTCGCAACTGGCGCTCCATGCCGCCGAGCAGGCCCTGCGCGACAGCGGGCTGGAGACCCATCCGGACTGGAGGGCGGAGACGGGGGTGATGATTGGCACCAGCCGTGGGCCCGCCTTGTCGCTGGAGCGGGCGATGCGCTCGAGCGACGACGACGTGCGCGGCCGGCTCGCGGGGGAGCTGCCCTTCTCGTCCATCGCCCGGAACGTCGCGGACCGGTTCGGCCTGGGTGGCATCCTGTCCACGGTGACGATGGCCTGCGTCTCCAGCAGCCTCGCGATCGGCAGGGCCTTGGATGAAATCCGAAACGGCCGGGCCTCGGTGATGCTGGCGGGAGGCGCCGACGCGCTGACCCAGCTCAGCTTCAGCGGGTTCTCCGTCCTGCGCGCGATGACACCCACCGTCTGCCGGCCCTTCGACCACCGGCGCAACGGCATGGTGTTGGGCGAAGGCGCGGGCATCATCGTGCTCGAGGAGCTGAATCACGCACGCCAGCGCGGCGCGCGCATCCACGCGGAGCTGTGTGGCTGGGGAACGGCGGGGGATGCCCACCACCCCACCAGCCCCCATCCCGAGGGACGGGGCCTCCAGCAGGCGATGACGCTGGCCCTGCGGCACGCCGCGCTGTCCACGGAGCAGATCGACTTCGTCAACCTGCACGGCACCGGCACGCCGGCCAACGACCCCGCGGAGTGCCACGCCCTGCACCAGGTCTTCGGGGCCCGGACCGCCTCGCTGCCCGTCAACTCGCTCAAGCCCTACTTCGGGCACACCCTGGGCGCCTCGGGGGTCCTGGAGCTCATTGGCTCGCTCGTGGGCATGGCGCGGGACTTCATCCCGCCCACGCTGAATTGCGAGGAGCTGGCCCCCAAGTGCAATGTCGCCGTCGTGCGCGGCGAGGCGCTGGCCCGGCGTGTGGACATCTTGTTGAGCACCAAGTCCGCATTCGGCGGGGCCAATGTCGCCCTCGTCGCCCGCCGCCTCACGGACGTCGCGGGGGTGGGCGCATGAGCCGCACCTTCGTCATCACGGGGTTGGGCGCGGTCTGTCCTCAGCCCTCGGACGCCGACAGCACCTGGGAGCGCATCCCGGACGCGGCGCTGGTGAAACCGCCCGCCTCCTTGCGGCACATGGACCGGCTGGGACGCATCGCGCTGACCGCCACCACGCTTGCCTGGGAGAGCGCCGGGCTGGACGCCTCATCGGGAGACGCGCTCCAGACGGGCATCGCGTTCGGCTCGGGCTACGGGTGTCTGCCCACGAACGAGGAGTACCTCGAGGGCATCCTGGAGCGCGGCGGGCGCTACGGAAACCCGGTGGTGTTCCAGAACACCGTCACCAACGCGGCCACCGGCGCCATCTCCATGGTGCACAACCTCCGAGGCCCCACGGCGACGCTGTGTTCGGGCTGGGCCGCGGGCTTGGAGGCGCTGCGCTTCGGCTGTCAGCAAATCGGGGACGGCCACGCTGAGCGAATGGTGGTGTGCAGCGCGGACACACTTCAGCCCGGACTCCTCGCGAGACTGAAGCTCCCCACCGGACCGCGCGTGAGCGAGGCGGCCTGCGCCCTGGTCGTCGAAGAGCAGGCGTCCGCGCGAAGCCGTGGCGCGCGAGGTCATGCGGAGGTCGCCGGCAGCGGACACCGGGGAGGCTCCCTCACGGAGCAGGCCCGCACCCTGGCCCGCGCGGTGAAGGACGCGCTGCACGCGGCGGGCATCGCGCCCGAGCGACTGGGGACCGTCTTCACCTGTGAGAACACCCGAAAGGCGTTCGACGGGTGGGAGCATCGCGGGCTGCACGAAGCGCTCGGCACCCACGCGGCGCGCGTGGAAGTGGTCGGCATCAAGGAGACCCTGGGTGAGAGCTTCAGCGCGGCGGGCACGCTGGCCGTGATGCAGGCCGCGCGGGCGCTCGATTCAGGGCGGCTCGAATCCGACTGGGTCCTGGTCACCGCCCTGGGCGGGGAAGGCAGTGCCCTCGCCGTGGTGCTGCGCAGGTGCAGCCATGGGTGATGACGCCTTCGCACGCATCCGGAACGGAACGCCGCACCGGTTCCCCATGCTCCTCATCGACACCGTGGAGCATCTTTCACCGGGCACGGGCCGCGCCTCGAAGCAGGTCTCCGCCAACGAGGTGCTGTTCGAACGTTTCGGTGACGCGCCTCCCGCCCTGCCCTCGTGCCTCCTCGTGGATGCGCTGGGACAGGTGGCCATCCTGCTCCTCAAGGGCCCCGACGGAGAGGCGCCGTCCGTCTGGTACCTCGGCGGCATCGAAGCGATGCACTTTCACGCCCCCATCCCGGCCGGCGGCGTCCTGCGGATGGAGGCAAACATTCTCAAGCGGTGGCGGACCACGGCCCGGGTCGAGGTCAAGGCCTGGCTCGAATCCGGGCCCGCAGCCGACGGCGTCATGGTGCTTTCCCAGAGAGGATCGAAGTCAGATGAATCACGCTGAAACATCCACACCGTTCGTACAGGGATTGCTCCACGCGCATGTGGCGCTCGTCACGGGCGCGGGACAACCCGTCGCCAATGCCATCGCGCGGAGGCTGGCGCGCGCGGGCGCACGTCTGGCATTGGTCTCCTCCCCGGAGCACACGCGGGAGTCGGCCGCGCTCGCCAAGGAGCTGGGCGGGACGCTGCTCATGGGCTGCGAGGCGGCGGATGCCCAGGCGGTGGGCGCGGTGGTCCGCCGCACCGCCACGGAGCTGGAGCGAATCGACCTGCTCATCAACGCGGACTTGAGCCGCGAGCCGGGCCCCTTGAATGAGCTGCCCCCCGAGCAGTGGAAGGCCCTGCTCGAGCGCCAACTGAGTGGGCCGGCGTGGTTCTGCAAGGAGGTCATCCGTCCGATGATGCGCCAGCGCTCGGGGCGCATCATCAACCTGGTGGACGCCACCTCCGGGGGCACGCGCCGGGTGGTGGCCGAGGGCCTCACCGCGATGACCCGTGCGCTCGCGAACGAGCTGTCGCGGCAGGGCATCTCCGTGAACACGCTGGCGGTCCACTTCCTCGAGGAGGAAGCGCGGCATCTCTCCCCGGAGCAGCGCAAGCGGCTCGACGGCGAGCTGGGGCCGCTGGGAAGGCTCGGGAGCGCGGAGGAGGTCGCGGAGGCGGCGCTCTTCCTGGCCTCCAGCGCGGCCAACCTCACGACGGGCCAGCGCCTGTCCGCCACCGGAGGCCCGGCATGAGCGAGCGCAAGGCAACACGTCAGCGGTTTGAGGGGCAGGCGGTCATCGTCACGGGCGCCTCGCGTGGCATCGGCAAGGCCATTGCCCTGGCCTTCGCGGCCGAGGGCGCGGACATCGTCCTCAACTACGGCAGCAATGAAGAGGCGGCGCGGCGGGCCGCCACGGAGGTGGAGGCACTGGGCCGCAAATGCGTGCTGGTGCCTGGCTCCGTCGCCAGTCCGGACGTCCCGGACCAGCTCCGGGAGGCGGCGCTCGAGGGCTTTGGCCGTGTCGACGTGCTCGTGAACAACGCGGGCATCAGCCGGGACGGACACCTGATGATGCTTCAGCCCGCGGCGTGGCGCGAGACGATGGACGTCAACCTCCATGGCACGCTCGCGTGCTGCCAGGCGGTCATCCCGGCCATGAAGCAGCAGGGCCACGGCATCATCATCAACATGTCCTCCTCCGCGGGACTTCGTGGACGCGCGGGACAGGTGCCCTACGCGGCCACCAAGGGGGCGTTGATTGGTTTGACGCAGACGCTGGCGGCGGAGCTGGGGCCGCACGGAATCCGGGTGAACTGCGTCGCCCCCGGCTTCGTGGAGACGGACATGGTGGCCGGGCTGATGGGCCGCCCGGGCGTGCGCGAGGGCTTCATCCAAGCCACGCCCATCCGCCGGCTCGGGACGGTGGAGGACGTCGCCAACGCCACGCTGTTCCTCGCCTCGCCAGAGAGCGCCTACGTGGTGGGCGACGTGCTGCGCGTGAACGGCGGATTGGTGATGTAGCGCGCCGCCCCAGGCGGCGTGTCTCGGGAATCCAGCAACACGGTGGAGAGATACAGGATGAGTCACAGGGTCGTCGTCACCGGCATTGGCGTCCTCACGCCCATCGGCAACAACCTGAAGGAGTTCTCGGACGGGTTGCGCTCGGGGCGTGATGGCATTGCGCCCGTCACCCATTTCGATGCCAGCAAGCATCGCTGTCAGTCCGCGGGAGAATTGAAGAACATCGACTTCTCGGCGCACTTCAACGCCGAGGAGCTGCCCTACCTCAGCCGTGGCTCCCGGATGATTCGGGTGGCGGCGGCGCAGGCGCTGGCGGCGTCCGGGCTCGACTTGAGCGTGGAGGACCGCTCGCGAATCGGCGTGGTGCTCGGCACCAACCTGGGCGGGATGCCCGCCGACAAGGCGGGCTACGCCGCGCTCCACTACCCGTACCGGCGAGGCCGCGCGAAGCCCGAGGAGCCCTGGCGGGCCCGGGTGCTCGAAAGCTTCATCTGCGCCATGAGCGACCAGGTGGCCTGCCAGTATGGATTGGGGGGCCTCAGCCTGGTCATGTCCACCGCGTGCAGCGCGGGCCTGCATGCCCTGGGCGTGGCGATGGATGCGATTCGCTCCGGACAGAGTGAGGTGATGCTCGCGGGCGGCGTGGACCCGCTCAGCGAGATGCCCCAGGCCGGCTTCGGCGTCCTGCGCTCCCTGGCCAGCGACAAGCTCCGCCCTTTCAGCAAGGACCGGGATGGGACGCTGCTGGGGGAGTCCGCGTCGCTCTGGGTGCTGGAGAGTGAAGCACACGCGAAGCGGCGGGGCGCGCGCGTCCTGGCGGAGCTCGCGGGGTACGGCGGCTCCACGGACGCGTATCACATGACCCGTCCCGATGAGACGGGCCGGGGCCCCGCCAGGGCCATGCAGGCCGCGCTGACGAGCGCGGGGATGAAGCCTGAACAGATTGGCTACATCAAGGCGCACGGCACGGGCACCCCCGCCAACGACGTCATCGAGACGCGCGCCATCAAGCAGCTCTTTGGCGAAAGGACGCAGGTCCCCGTCAGCTCCATCAAGGCGATGGTCGGACACAGCCTGGGCGCCAGCGGCGCCACGGAGGCCGCGGCGGCGGTGGTGGCGCTCAACGACGGCTTCCTGCCCCCGACGCTGCACCTGGACACCCCCGACCCCGAATGCGACCTGGACTACGTGCCCCACCGCAGCCGCCCCGCGGCGCTGGAGGCCGTGCTCACGAACGCGTTCGGCTTCGGGGGCAACAACGCCGCCATGGTCTTCCGCCGGTGGGAGGGCTGATGCGGCACGACGACATGGACACCCGAATGGCAGACGCAGCTCGCATCGTCATCACCGGCATGGGCGCCGTGTCCCCCTATGGGGCCGGCGTCCCCGCCTTGCTGGGAGGCCTCACCGAAGGACGCAGCGCCATCCGCCCCATCGAGGACTTCGACACCTCGGGGTGCGGCTGCACGCACGGCGCTCGCGTGCCCCAGGGGAGCCTGACCGCGCTGACAGGCTCCAACAACCTGCGGCGCGCGCCCCGGGGGACGCAGTTCTCCATGCTCGCCACGGAGGAGGCGCTCACGATGGCGGGCTACAGCCCATCGACATGGGAGCCGGAGCGGGTGGGCGTGTTCCTGGGCACGTACCGGGCCATGGCCGAAGTCAGCCAGGACATCTGGCACCGCATCATCACCAGCGAGCCGCGCTTCGTGCAGCCCCTGCTCTTCCAGGAGACGGTGACCAACGCCGTTGCGAGCGCGCTCAGCATCCGCTGGGGCTGGCGTGGCACCAACTACGCCATCAGCGCGGGAAACGCCTGTGGGTTCCAGGTGCTCACCCTGGCGGCGCAGGCGCTGCGCGCTGGGCGGGCGGACGCCATCATCGCGGGGACGTTCGACCTGTTCACCACGGCCACGCACTTCGACATGGATGACATTGGCGTGCTGAGCGGCGCCAACGTGAGCCGTCCCTTCGACACCCGGCGGGATGGTTTCATCATGGGCGAGGGCGCGGCGGTGGTGGTGCTGGAGACGCTCGCCTCCGCGAAGGCACGCGGCGCCGCCGTGCTGGCGGAAGTGGCGGGGCTGGGCGTCGCGCACGACGGGCACGCCTTCGGCGTCCATCACCCGGAGGGACGGGGGCTCGCCTCCGCGATGCGGCAGGCGCTCCAGGCGGCGAACGTGTCTCCGTCGGCGGTGGACTACATCGCCGCCGCGAGCAACTCCACGCCGTCGCTGGACAAGGCGGAAGTGGCCGCCCTGCGGATGGTCATGGGCGACGCGGCGAGCACCGTGCCCCTCAGCAGCGTGAAGGGGCTCATGGGCGAGGCGGAGTCCGCCAGCGACATGTTCAACCTGCTCGCGTGTGTTGGCGCGGTCCGGGGTGGCGGTCTGCCCGTCCAGGCCGGCACCGAGCAACCGGAGTTCGAACTCAATCTGGTGCGAACCTCCCAGGGACACCCGCCTGTTCGGGCGGCCCTGGCGCACTCCTACTCGTTCGGAGGCAACGCCGGAGCGGCGTTGGTCCGAGCGCTCGAACCACAGGAATGACTTCAATGAGCCAGTTGGAAGTGGCGGCGGGCAGCCCACCGGAAACGGACGTGCTCCTGGCCCTGAACGACATCCGGCGTGACTACGTCCTGGGTGAAGCGAAAGTCGAGGCGTTGAAGGGCGTCTCCCTGCGCATCCACCGGGGGGAGTTCGTCGCCGTCTGGGGGCCTTCGGGCAGCGGCAAGTCCAGCCTGATGAACATCCTGGGATTGGTGGATGCACCCACCTCTGGAGACGTGACGCTGGAGGGCACGCCCATCTCGAAGCTGTCCGACAACGCGCTGTCCGACCTGCGCAGCCGCAAGGTGGGCTTCGTCTTCCAGAGCTTCAACCTCATCCCCGTGCTCAGCGCCCTGGAGAACGTCCAGGTGCCGCTGCAAATCCAGGGCGTCAACGCAGCCGAGGCGCGCGCGCGTGCGAGCCAGGCCCTGAAGGACGTGGGCCTGGAGAACCAGGCCAACGCCCTGCCGGACAAGATGAGCGGCGGACAGCGTCAGCGCGTGGCCATTGCCCGGGCGCTCGTCACCGCCCCCGCCATCGTCGTGGCGGACGAGCCCACCGCCAACCTGGATTCGGAGAACAGCTACATGGTGGTCAAGCTCATGCGTGAGCTCAACCGCTCCAAGCACGTCACCTTCATCTTCACCACCCACGACCCACGGCTCCTGGACCTGGTCGACCGGAAGCTCCTGCTCAAGGACGGCCTGCTCCAGAGCGATGAGGCTGTGCGATGAACTACTTCTCCATCGGCTTCCGCAACATCCTGAAGAATCGCCGGCGCAGCCTCGTCACCCTCCTCTCGGTGGGCATCGGCTTCGCGTCCATCAGCCTCTTCGCGGGCTACATCCAATACGTGTACGGCGGTCTGGCCAAGCAAGCCATCCATGGTGAACTGCTGGGACACCTGACGGTGATGAAGCGCGGCCTGCGCACCGAGGGCCGGCTGCACCCCGCCAAGTACATGTTCACGAAGGAGGAGTTGGAACGGGTCACCCCCATCCTCCGGCAATACCCGCACACGCGGCTGGTGACGCCGCGCATGTCCCTCAGCGGCATGGTCTCCAACGGCACCGCGTCCACCGTCTTCGTGGGCGAAGGCATGGTCCCCGAGGACGTCAAGAAGCTCCAGGGAGGCTTCGAGCGGAAGCTCTCCGGAGACTTGAAGGCGGACAACCCCATCGGCGTGGCCACGGCGCAGGACCTCGGGAGGATTCTCAACCTGAAGCCCGGCGATTCGGCCGCGCTGCTGGTCAGCACGGTGACGGGTCAGGCCAACGCGCTGGACGTGGACATCGTGGACGACTTCAACACGGGCAACGTGGGCACGAACGACAAGTTCCTGTACCTGCCCTTCGACCTGGCGAAGTCCTTGTATGACTTCGACGGCGCCGAGCGGCTCATCGTGCTGCTGGATGACAAGTCCTTCACTGAGCAAGCCCGGACGCAGCTCACGGCCCAGCTTCAGCAAGCGGGCTTCGACGTGGAGCTCAAGACGTGGCTGGAGCTGTCGAGCTTCTACGCCCAGGTGAAGCGGCTGTTCGACATGATTTTCGCCTTCATCTTCAGCAACGTCTTCATCGTGGTCGTCATGAGCATCGTGAACGCCATGAGCATGACGGTGGTGGAACGGACGCGGGAGATTGGCACGCTGCGCGCCATGGGTCTGCGGCGCTCGGGCATCCTGCGGCTCTTCACCACGGAGGCCTTCATGCTCGTGGTGCTGGGCTGCGCGGGCGGCTTGCTCCTCACGCTGCTGGTCCGCTTCGCCGTCAACGGCGCGGGCATCACGTACACGCCGCCCAACTCGTCCAATGTCGTCAGCCTCATGGTCGACCTCGACATCCCCCGGATGGCGCGGACCTTCGTCATGCTCTCGGTGCTTGGCATTGGCGCGGCCTGGTTCCCGGCGCGGGCCGCTGCTCGCAAGCTCGTCATCGATTCACTGGGTCACGCCTGAAGCCGTGGGAGACACCCTCATGAAACACGCTCTTGCACTCGTCACGGGCTGGCTGCTCCTGTTCTCCGGCTCCGCGCACGCCACGGAGCCGGACGCGGCCGAGATTCTCAAGACATCCGACCGCGCACGCGGCGGAGGACTTCCAGGCATCCGGTGGACGGTCCGCATCACCCCCGTCAACGGCGCGGAGGCGGAGCCCGAGCGGGTGCTCCTGCTGAAGGCCCACGCCACCGCCAGCCTCGCGGAGACGCGCGAGCCCGTGCGCTTCAAGGGCTCCAAGCTGCTGCAAGTGGACCGGAACATGTGGATGAGCCGTCCCGGACTCCGCAAGCCGATCCCCATCTCCCCCAGGCAGAAGCTCTCCGGGCAGGCGTCACAAGGGGACATCGCATCCACGAACTACGCCACCGACTACAAGGCCAAGCTGCTGCGCGAGGAGGAGATTGAAGGCGAGGCCACCTACGTCCTGGAGCTGACGGCGGTGAACACGTTCTGCACCTACGACCGCATCACCTACTGGGTGTCCAAGGCGCGGCACGTCGGCGTGAAGGCGGACTTCATCTCCCTGTCCGGGAAGCGGCTGAAGTCCGCCACCTTCGAGTACGCCAACCAGCTCAGCCACGACGGCAAGACGTTTCCCTTCGTGAGCAGGATGACCATCCAGGACGCGCTCACCTCCGCGAAGACCACCCTGGAGTACTCCGACGTGCAGGTGGCGGAGCTGCCGCGGGGGACGTTCGACGTCAACCGGCTCGGGAACTGAGTGGTATGCGCGCCAGACGATTCACCGTCACACCGCCGGCAGGCCTGTCGTTGCTCCTGGGCCTGCTGGCGGGCGGGTTTGGAGACACCGCGAAGGCCCAGGACCTCCAGGGACTCTTGGACCAGGGCTCGGCCAACCTCCAGGTGTTCGCCCTCGACACCGAGCGAGGGCTTCAGACGAACAGCCTGCTCAATCCCAACAACCGCGTCGCCCGCCTCTCCCAAGGACAGACGGAGCTGGAGGCACGGCTGGATTTGAAGCTCAGCCTGAACGCGTTCGAACTGAGCGTGAAGCCTCGCGCCCGCTTTGAATGGTTCCGCTTTGGGAATGGGAAGCCGGAGACACACCTGGAGGCCTGGCTGAATCAGGGGACGGTGACGCTCTATCCAGCGCAATCCCTCACCCTGTCCGCGGGCAGGGACATCCTGACCTGGGGGCCATCCAACTTCCGTTCGCCCAGCAATCCCATCTACTTCGAGAACGGCCGAATCATCCCGCTG
This sequence comes from Myxococcus hansupus, assembly GCF_000280925.3. Classification (NCBI taxonomy): domain Bacteria; kingdom Pseudomonadati; phylum Myxococcota; class Myxococcia; order Myxococcales; family Myxococcaceae; genus Pseudomyxococcus; species Pseudomyxococcus hansupus. The sequence goes on along the minus strand of NZ_CP012109.1, from coordinate 577,480 downwards.
CGAGAGCTTCGCGGCGTGGACATGGCGCAGGCCACCTGGGCGCCCTCGCAGGCGCTGTCCGTTTCCCTGATGCACCAATGGGGCGACGGCCGCGGAGGCTGGCAGTGGGACCGGGACGACGGCTTCAGGGCGTTGACGCTGCTCAAGGTGGATTACACGGCGGACGTCTATGTCGCGAGCGTGAACGCGTCGAAACGGTGGGCCCATGAGCGTCCCCGCTTCGGCGCCTTCGCCCAGGCCACCGTCAACGAGGCGCTGCTCGTGTACGCGGAGGCCGGGCTGCGGCAGGGAACGCCAGCGCTGTACCCGGAGCCGCGGCCCACCCCCGTGGGGGGCGCGTTCGTTCCCCGCCATGCCGCCGACGGCAGGCTTTTCTATTCCGCCCTCGTTGGAGGCGGCTACACGCTGAACTCAGGCCACACGGTGTCCCTGGAGTACCTCGCCAACAACGAGGGTTACCGGTGGGCGGATGAGGCGCGGTACTTCGACATCGCGGCAAGGGCCTCCGCGCTTCTCTCGGCGCCCTCCCTGGATGCGCCGCTGGCGGGACAGACGCTGGGCACCGCGCTCAACAACGGGCTCGCGCTGCTCGGGAGGCACTACCTGTTCTTGCAGGTGCAGAACAACCCGGCGGACGCCGGCCCCATCTGGCAACTGCGCTATTCGCTCAACCTGGTGGACGGCAGCGGGCAGGCCTCCGCCTACGGGGAGTGGCACGTGTGGGAACGGCTGGCCTTCTTCGCGGTGGGGGTCCTGCACCACGGAAGCCCTCGCTCTGAATTCAATGCATTGCAGAGCCGGTCCATCCTCGTGGGCGCCAAGGGCTATGTCCTTTAGCGCTTACCCCGCATGGGAAGACACCCTACCTTTCCATGATGTGTTCACAGGGTGGCGCAAGACCTCACCAGGACACCGATGACTCATTGTCTGTCAGGCGGGCTTCATCTATCACCCCGCGTGAAGTCCAATCCCTCCCCAAAAAGGCAGACAACGCATGTCGAGCGACGTGACGCGGGAAGTGAAGATCCAAGAAGGAACGGTGAAGGGGACGATCGAGGAGGGCATCTCCATCTTCAGGGGAATCCCCTACGGAGAGCCTCCCGTGGGCAACCTGCGCTGGAGCCCGCCCGTGCGCAAGACGTCGCTGGGAGACGCGACCTTCGAGGCCTTCTCGTTCGGCGCGTCGCCCCTCCAGTCGCGGCAGGGCTGCATCGAGGGCGGTGGCGGGGACCCCGGCGTCATGTCCGAGGACTGCCTTTCCCTCAACGTCTGGACCCCCTCCCTGGACGAGACGGCGAACAAGCCGGTGGTGGTGTGGCTCTTCGGCGGCGCCTTCGTCGTGGGGACCGGCAGTGTGCCGCCCTACAACGGCATCCCCATGGCCCAGCGGGACGTGGTGCTCGTCACGTTCAACTACCGCGTGGGCCACCTGGGGTTCTTCGCCCATCCGCTCCTCAACCAGGCGGACGGCGCGCCCCAGGCGCATGCCAACTTCGGACTCATGGACCAGATCATGGTCCTGGAGTGGGTGCAGGACAACATCGCGAAGTTCGGCGGCAACCCGGGCAACGTCACCCTCATCGGTGAGTCCGCGGGCGCCAAGAGCGTGCTCGCGCACTTCAGCTCCCCGCTCCACGCGGGCCGGACCCTGTTCCACCGGGGCATCGCCCAGAGCGCGTACGTGCTCGGGGAGAAGCCCCTGTCCCTGGCCCAGGCCAACGGCGTGCAGTTCACGCAGGACCTGGTGACGGCGGGGCTGCTGAAGGAGGGATTCACCCTGGAGGAGCTGCGCAACGTGCCCGGGGACGAGTTCTGGCGTCATTCGCCCGGAACCTTCAACGCCCCCAGCCCCATCGTTGGAGACGCGGTGCTCCCCAAGAGCCTTCGGGCCACGTTCGAGGCCCATGAGCAGAAGCAACTGCCGCTCATCATGGGCAGCACGAGCAACGACGCCAGCGTCGCGGCGGCGTTCGGGATGACCACCGAGGTCATCATCAACCTGTTGAAGAGCAAGAAGCTCTACGATGCGGTCAAGCTGGTGTACTCCGGCGTCGAGGGCGACGATGAGCTGGCCCGGCGGGTGGTGCTGGACTTCGTGTTCGTCATCACGCCCAAGTACTTCGGGGACCTGCACAGCAAGAAGGACGGGGGCAGCAACATGATGTGGCGATACGAATTCGCCTACGTCCCCGACGCGCTCGCGAGCCAGCAGCCCCAGGGCGTCCCCCACGGCAGCGACGTCCCGTACTTCCTGGGAACCTGCGAGCGGTGCCCCCCACGGACGAGGCCTTCAACGACGCGGACCGCGCCTTCGCCGGCAAGGTGCTGGACTACGTGGTCAGCTTCGCCAGCAACGGTGAGCCCAAGTCGGCCGTGGGTGGAGTCGCCTGGCCCCGGCACGTGGAGGCGCTCCTCTTCCCCCAGGACCGGCTGCTCCTGCTGGATGAGGTGATTGCGGCGCAATCCAACTTCAAGTCGGGACTCATGGGCCTCGCGGCGTCCGCCGTGAAGCTGGGCACCTTCGACGAGGTGGAGTCGAACGTGGCGCAGGTGCCGACCTTCGCCAGCCGGGGTGCCTCCGGCGATGAGCACGGCGGGTCGCCGCAGAAGGAGAACCTGGCCGCGGCGTCCTGAGGCCACACGGTCTCGCCAGGGCTTCTCTCATCGCGTCGTGGAGCGCCACCTGCGTGCGGGCACCGATGGCCCGCATGCATGTCTTGACCTCCATCGGCCCCGGTGTGACGGGCCCTGCTCGTCACGCTGGGGCTGGGCCCACGTCCACCAAGGGCCATCGCTCAACGTCCGTGAGCACCGTCGTCAACCGAGGTGCGCGACGCTCGCTCGGTCACGGCTTCGCCTTCGCGGCCTCGGCCAGTTGCCGCGACTTCGCGTACAGCGTGGCCGCGGTTTCCGCATCGCCCAATGCGGCGTGGCATTCGGCCAGGCTGTCCCAGGCATTGGCCGACTTCGGGTGAAGCTGGGTGTTGAGGGAGAACACCTTCAGCGCCGGGCCATTGCCGAGATTCTCCCGGATGGCGTAACCAGCGCCGTTGATTTCTCGCTCCAGCTCCTTCGCCGGAATGCCGCTGCTGTCACGCAGCCAGGCATTCAGCGCCGCATCGTCGCCGCCATCATCGGCGAGGGCATGGGTGAACATGCGCTCGGACAGCGTCTCGCGCGGAAACAACGCTGGCGCGACCTGCGCCATGGTGCTGTCCACCAGCGTGCGCGACCAGGCGTTGCGCGCGCTGCCGTTGGTGAAATAGACGAAGGTCCAGGTGTCCCCGTCCAACGTGTCCTTGAACAACACGCGAGCGCGGACGCGGGTGCCGCCGTCGTGGCTCACCTGCCGGTAAGCACCGCTTTGCCCCAGCTCCCAACCACTGACAAACCCGCTGTCGCGCCCCGTGCTGAGCGGGTGCGGCTGCAGCAGGGTTTGCAGCGTCGCCCGGCTCACCAGCTTGCCGGCGACCAGCGCTTGCAGGAAGCGATCGAGATCGCCGACGGTGGTGTGCAGGCCCGCGTGGCCCCGCGCATAGGCGGGCCAGGCGACATCCTCTTCTCGTTGAAGAGCACCGTCCTTGCCGATGTAGGCGGTGGCCAGACGCGCGGCTGGCACACCGGCGGGCCCCAGCCAAGTATTGCGCAGGCGCAGTGGCTTCAGGATGCGCTGGCGCACGATGGTCGCATAGGGCTGGCGATGGTGCGCTTGCAGCAGCGCGGTCAGCACCAGGAAGTTGGTCTGCGTGTAACGGTTGCTGCTGCCGGCGGCGAACCGCATCGGGGTGTCGGACAGGCTCGCGAACACGGCGTCCAGCGTGGGTGGGAAACCGACGCCGACCTTCGACACCACCGCGCCCTGGTGAATCTCGAAGTACTCCGGAACACCGGAGCTGTGGTTGAGGAAGTGGCGCACGCGGATGTCCTGCCACGCCACGGGCAGGTTCGGCAGGTAGCGGCCGGCCGGTGCATCCAGTTCGAGGTGCCCCTGCTCGACCAACTGCAACACCAAGGTGCTGGCCAGCAGCTTGGCCAACGAATACGCGTCGAAAATGGTGTCGGCGGAGACTGGCGCGTGGCGTTCGATGTCCTTCTCGCCACGGGCGGCCTGATACACGACTTCGCCGTTGTGGCGAATCAGGACCGCCTGCCCGGCGATACCGTAGCGAGCGCGGTTGCGCTCCAGTTGGGCGTCGAGGCGGGTCGTCAGCTCCGGGTTGGCCGCCGGTGCGGCCAACGGAGCAACAACGAGCGCGCAGACCAGCGCGGCAACGAACCGGTGAGGCATCCCGAGGTTCCTTCTAGAGGTGAGCCCGCACCTTATGAAGGCGTCTGGCGCGGGGGCAATCCGCGAACACGCGCGGCCTCGACTCAGTGGAGGTCGCGCCCCCCATCCCCCAGCACTTTCAGTTGCTTCACGGCGTTGTCGTTCTTCGGGTTGAGCTCCAGCGACTTCTTGTAGTGGTGGATGGCCTCTTTCTTCCGCCCGGCCTCGGCGTAGCCCTCGCCCAGGCTGTCATGGGCATTGGAGTCGTCGGGGTAGAACGCGACATTGGCCTCGAAGACCTTCAGCGCATCGTCGAGCTTCTTCGACCGCAGGAGCGAGTAGGCCACGTCGTTGAGGATGGCCGGTGACAGGTTCGCGGCCTCCGGCGTTGCCGCCTTCTGCGCCTTGTACCAGGCGATGGCCGCCTCCGCGCCCTTCGCCCGAACCAGCAGGTCCACCGTCCCGCCGGGGCTTTCATCCTGGGCTTCGATGTCCTTCCAGCCGTACTCCGCCCCCGCGCTGACCAGGATTCGGTCGATGAGGCGCGAGCCCTCTTCCCCGTTGGTCATGACGGCGATGCCGCTGCCCGACTCCGCGAAGGCGATGAGGGTGGCGCGATACCCCGCGTTGGAGCCGCCATGCCCGAACCACGCCTTCCCCTCTCGGCGCATGAAGCCAATGCCGAAGGCTTCGGACTGACGCGTGAGCATCTGCTTCGCCATGGCGGGGGACACGATGCGCCGCGACTTGCCGTTCGACGCCTTGGAGACCTCCAGCGCGATGCGGGCGAGGTCCGAGGGTGTGGTCCACAACCCCGCCGCGCCCAACTCCGGATACGTGTGCCACCGGCCTTCCACGCTCGTGCCATCGGAGAGAGTCCCCACGGCGGCGAGGGACTCCAAAGCCTTGGGCAAGGGCTGCTCATAGGTGCTGTTCTTGAGCCCCAGCGGCGCGAGCACCGTGTCCCGCATGATTCGCGGGAAGGGCTTCTGGAGTTGGTCCACCAGCATCTGCTGGACGATGGTCGTCCCGCCGCCGCTGTAGCGCGTCAGGGTGCCCGGCACGGTGTCCACCCGCACGGGGCTGCTGTTCGCGGGCGCCTCACCGTCGAGCACCTGCCGCGTCGTGGGAACCGGTGCGCCTGCCGCGTAGCCCGCGAAGCCATGCACCGTCGTCCCCGCGCTGTGGGAGAGCAGCCGACGGAGCGTCACCTTCTGCTCCTGCGTGAAGGCGTTCTGCGGCACCTTCCAGGAGACGAGGTTGTCGTTGATGTCCGCGTCGAGCGACCACTTGCGCTTCTCCGCGTGGTGCATCGCCGCGAGCGCCGTCACGGGCTTGCTGATGGAGGCCGCCTGGAACAGCGTCTCGAGCGTGACCGGCGCGCTGCCTCCCGCCTCGCGCACGCCATAGGCCTTCGCCCACACGAGCGCGCCCTTGTCGAAGACGGCGATGCTCACACCGGGAATCTTGTAGAGCGCCATCCACTCCTGGAGCGACAACGTGCGAGGCGCCTCGCCCGGGATCTGGAGCGGCGGCAGGCCCGATTCCACCCGGGTGATGCGCGCGGCCTCCGAAGGACGCGCCAGCCACTGCGTGGTGGGCTCCACCGGGGCCGCCGCGGTGAGCAGCAAAGGGAATGCAAGGACCGCTGCGAGACGAAGGGGGCGCATTCGGGACATGGTGGCGGATGTACGAAAAGATTCGGAGATGATTGCCGCCCCTCATGTTTCTTCCGTGGCCGCGCCCGTGGTGAGCAACTGTAGGTCCATTTCCTCCACGTCGAGTTCCTGCTCGATGCGCTGAAAGGCCGCGTCGCCAATGGTGCCGGCCGCCCTCAGCGTGACGAGCCGGTGCCGCGCGGCCGCGGAGACGCCGCGGGCAATGGACAGGTCCACCTCGAAGGCGCGCCCCGCGTCCGTGCCGTCGCCGTGTGCCCCCCGGCCCCCCTTGGCGAGGTCCGCCTCGGCGCGATGGAGGAGGACGGCGTAGCGGCGGCGCAGCAGTCCGGACATCTCCGCGTCAGGCCGCTCGGACGTGGCCTGGAGCGCGGCCCGCAGCGTTTCGACCCGGGCGAGCCGTATCTCCCGTTCCACGGAATCGTCGACCTCGAGTTCCAACGCGTTGATCAACGGGCGCAGCGTCATGCCCTGGACGACGAGCGTGCCGAGCACGACGGAGAAGGCCGTGAAGAGAATCAGGTCGCGGAAGGGAAACGCCGGTCCATCGGGCCCTCCGGTGGGCAGCGCGAGCGCCGCCGCGAGCGTCACGATGCCTCGCATGCCACACCACCCGACGACCGCCGCGGCTTCCTTCGACAGCGCGGACGCGGCGTTGCGCCCGCCCCAGCGGCGCGCTCGCCAGCGGGCCAACGCCGAGGCGCCGGACACCCACGCGATGCGGGCCACCATCGTCGCGGTGCAGAGGGTGGCCGCGATGCCCACGTACTCCAGCAGCGTGCGCGAATCCAACCGGCCCAGGATGTCTTTCAATTGAAAGCCCACCAGGATGAAGGCCAGGACGTTCAGCACGAACACGGCGAATTCCCAGACGGCATAGGAAGGCAGCCGGACGCGGGCCGGGGTGACTTCCGCCGCGCGGCGCGCGGTGGCCATGGCGAAGACCACGACGGTCAGGATGCCGGAGAGGTGGAGCCGCTCCGCGAGCAACCAGACGGCGAACGTCCCGCAGAACTGGACCACGACCGCGATGGCGACGTCTTGAATCCTCGCGGTCACCCGGAGGACGACTCGCGACAACACGAGCCCGAGCAGAACGCTGCCCACCGTGACGACGAGCAGCAGCGGCACGGCATGTCCCGGCGACAGCGTCCCCGCGAGCGCGGCGCCCACCGCGAGCCGGTAGACGAGGAGCGCGCTCGCGTCGTTGAAGAGGCTCTCCCCTTCGAGGATGACGAGCAGCCGGTACGGAGGTCGCAGTTGCTTGAGCACGGCCGTCGCCGCCGCCGCGTCGGGCGGAGCCACGATGGCACCGAGCGCGATCGCCACGGCCCACGGCATTCCCGGAACCAACAGGTGGGCCACGACCGCGACGACGACGATGGTGAAGGCCACCGCGCCGATGACGAGCCCCGCGACGGTGCGCCAGTTCGCCCGGAGGTCGCGCAGGGACGCGTCAAACGCGGCGTCCAGCAGCACGGGCGCCACGAACAGCGTCAACGCGAGCTCGGGGTCCAGGACGAGCGTCGGCGTCCCGGGGACGAGCGCCAGCACGGCCCCCGCGAGCGCCACCATCGCCGGATAGGGCGTGCCGAGGCGCCGCGACAACGCCGTGAGGCCCGCCCCCGCGAGCAGGAGCCCCACGATGATTTCGAAGACGAGCATGCGGCGGCGAGCCCCTCCCCGTCCCTAGCAGGACGGCGCCGCCGCCTCTCATGCCCCGCGGGCCGAGCCCAGTGCCTCACAGCCTGGCAATCCCGGGCCCAACGTCACTGAGTTGAACTTTCAGCAGGGGTCCGCGTAGCGCCGCGCGACGCCACGGGCGCGGCGCCCCTGCGTCACCGCCGGTCGGCGCGGCGCCAGCGCAGCGTCAACCCGGCATGGCCCGTCGTCTGGCGGCGGTCGCCGCGCAGGTCGAACGGCAGCTCCAAGCCGCCCTCCGCTCGCAGCTCGAGCGACGGGCTCAGTCGGAACGCCACGCCCAGCGAGCCGCCGGGCGCGGCCAGCAGGTTCGTCCCGCTGAACCGGCCTTGGAAGGCGGTGAGTGGCCCCGCGACGGCGCCCATCAACGACGCGCCGCCGGTGAGGGTCCACCGGGGATGGAGGCGGTAGTCGAGCAGCGCCTGCGCCCCCAAGCGGAAGTTGACGGGCTCCGAGTAGTTGTTGGTGACGGGCACGTACCAGAGGCCCGCGCTCGGGGCGACGGCCAGCGTCCACGAGGCCGTATCGAGCAGCCGATGCCGGGTGCCGAGCTCGAGCCCCAGGAGCGTGAGGCGGCCGCCCCAATCCCAGTTGTCGCCCGCGCCCTTGCGGAAGGTGAGCTCGGGGTTGGGCAGGTAGGCCCGCTCCCGTCCGTGCTCGAAGGCAAGCCCGTTCACGGAGACGCCGATGTCCGTCGTCCCCACTGGGGTGGTGGCCGCGCCCAGGTTCCGAGGTCCGCTCAGACAACCCGGCGTGCAGAGGAGCAGCCCACCCAGACACAGTGCGCGTCGCGGCGTCATGGCTGCCACGCGAAGCGCACCCAGACCGGGTAGTGGTCACTTCCCGAGGGACGTCTGTCCACGCCCCGCTCCAGCGGGGAGAGCCCTCGGGAGAAGATGGAGTCGAGCGGCAAGCCGCCAATCACGGAGTCGACGGTGTCACCCACGCCTTGTGATGCCCATTGGTAGCCCCGGTCCGAGAACAGCTTCACGGTCTGCCGGAGGCTCCCCGGGTCGGAGGTGTTGAAGTCGCCAGCAATGACTTGCAGCGGCCCTCTTCCGTCCACCCCGTCGATGAGGGCTTCCGTCTGGTCGAGCCGTCCGCCGAGCCCGACGATGGGCGTCGCGTTGTGAACGGAGACCGTTTGAACGAGCGACCCTTGGATGTCGACCGTCGCGACCACGGCGATGCGGCGGCGCTGGTGGTACGGGTCATCATGAGGGAGGTGAATCTTCCAATCCTCGGTGATGGGCCACCGGCTCAGCACCGCGTTGCCGAAGTCACCGCCATCCACCTGCACGGAGGCCGGGTAGTAGACGTACGTGAGCCCGAGTTCCTTCGCGATGCGGTCCACGGAGGGCGCGTCCATCTCCTGCATCGCGATGACATCCGCCCCCGCGAGCGGCGGGCGTTTGAGGGCGGTGATGGCCTCGGTGACGTTCTCGGAGAAGGCGAGGTTGAAGGCCACGAAGGTGACCGAGGAAGGGACTTCGGTCGCGACGGGGCCCGGTGGCCGGTGGTCCCCGCTGTACCTTGGCCCCGCATCGTCGGTGTAGTTCTCCGCGAGCGGGCAGCCCGTCAGGAGCACGAGCACGAGGAGTGCCCACGACCGGGCAATGGGCCGCCTGCCGCCTGCTTCCACACCAGGCCAGCGCTTCCATTCGACTTCGCACTTCAAAGAGCAACTCATCGCGCACGTGAACGAAAGAGCGCGAAAGAGATTCCGCCGATATCCGTGTGAGGGAATTCAACGCTTCCTCGGGCGGAGGCAAGGCCACGGAGGAAGCGCATGCCTACTGCTTCTGAAACTCCGGGGACCCGAGCAGCAGCCCCGCGATGAGCGGCACGTCCACCGGACGCTGCTCGCCCACCGCACTGGCGGCCTCCGCTCGCTGGGAGAGTGCGTCCAGGATGGTGGCGCGCGTCTCGTGTGAGGGGGGCGCGCCCAGCAACGCATGACCCAGTGCGTCCACCCAGGCCTCCTCCGTGGGCGCGGCGGGTGTCGCCAGGGCCTGGAGCGCCACCTTCGTCCCCGGCATCCGTCCGGAGACGAGCTCCAGGCTGAAGTTGAGCCGGGCCACCAACGAGCCGCTGTTCACCCAGGGCGCGGACACCTCGGGGAAGCCGGTGGGCGCCGGTGCGCGGAAGAGCGGCTCGCCCATCTTCGCCAGCGATTGGACCAGGCGGGGCCGCACCGTCACCTCCGCGTCCGTGGCGCGCAGCGCCGACACCACGAACTCGAAGGGTGTCTTCACCTTCGTGCCACGTGCCGCCTCCGCCAAGAACTCCGGGGACTGAAAGAGCGCGCGATACACCGTGGGCAAATCGCCCTTCGAGGCGAGGAACACCTGCGCCACCCGCTCCACCAGCTCGGGCGGAGGCGCGTCCGAGACGAAGCGCCGCGCCAGCCGGGTCGCCACGTGGCGCGCGGTGGAGGGATGCCGCGCGAGCAGGTCCAACACGTGCTCGCCGTCCGCCTCGCTCCGGCTCCCCGGGATGCGCTGCCCCAACACCTGCTTGTCCTCCGCGTCATGCGCTCGGCGGCGGAAGAAGAACGCGGGCGCCTTGCGCGGCTGGCGGATGCTCCAGCCGGTGAAGCACCGCGCCACCTCGCGCACGTCCTGCTGGGTATAGCCACCCTCCACGCCCAACGTGTGCAGCTCCAGCAGCTCGCGGGCGTAGTTCTCGTTGAGGCCGGGCTTCGGTTCGGTGGGCTCCGGGGCCTCGTCGTCCTCCATCAGGGCGTCGCGCGACATGCGCTCGGGCATGCCGTCCCGGGTGCTGCGCCAGTTGTCCAGGTAGAAGAGCATCGCCGGGTGGCGCGCCGTGGCCCCGAGCAGCTCCCGGAAGTTGCCGAAGACATTCGGGCGAATGGCGTCGCGCTCGTAGGACGTCACCATCCACCGGACCGCGCCCTTGTCCGCGGACACGTTGAAGTGGTTGAACCAGAAGTCCACCAGCACCTCTTCGAGCTGGTTGGGGCTCTCCACCGCGCGCAGCAGCTTCGCGGCCGACTGCTCCAGGCCGATGCGCGCGGGGCGCTGGAGCTCGCGTCCGTCGAGCAGCGCCTGCTCCCGCTGCTTCTTGGGCGGATAGTCCCGCGCCAGCTCCGCCATGGACATCGTCAGCGTGGGCAGCGCCTGGAGCTTCGCGTCCAGCTCCGGCGGCAAGGGCGCTCCCGGACGGGCGAGCTGTGACGCCATCCAGCCCTCCACGCCCAACCGTCGCATCTCCGCCAGCGACTGCGCCGATGGCCCGAACGCCAGGCGCCGCAGGACGTGGACCGCGCGCGCCTCATCAAAGGCGGGCCGAGCTGGCGCGCCTCCAGGTGCGGGGTGAGGCGTGCTCGCACATGAGAGCACGACGACCGCCAGGAATCCGACAGACAGAAGGCGCATGACACCAGGGGGAACACCGCGGGGCGTCAGAGGTTACGCCACAGGAATGCGGACCTGGCAGGTGGGTTCGAAGTCAAAGGACTGTTTCCTGGCGCAACGGCTTTTCGGCCCACGCCTTCGTGACTTGCAGGATGGCGTCCCCTGGCCGAGAGACCCCTCATGTCGCCACCCCCGCCCCTCCGTGCGCTGCCGCTGGTCCTCGCGTTGGCGAGCGGATGTGTCCCCACCGCCGATGACACAGGACCGGGCTCTGGCGCCCAGGACCCGCTCGAAGGCCCCTTCCGGCCCGTGGTCGACCTGCGCGCGGATGTGAATCGCAACGGCATCGTCGAACTCGACAACCCTTCGGAAGACGAGGGCGAGGACACCTGGACCGCCGAGCGCGGCGCCATCTTCCTGGCCAACATCGATGACGATGAGCGGGCCTGTCCCTTCTCGATGGACCCCGACCGCATCAGCGACACCGCGCTGGCGCAGTGCAACGACGCCGCGGACGACGTGGTCAACGGCGAGGCGGACCTGGAGGACCTCGCGCGGCTGCGCACCGTCCCCTGGCGCAAGGCGCCCGCCGGAACAGTGGGCTCCGTCAGCGTGTCGGGCGCCGCGAGCAGCAAGGTGCGGCTGTTCAAGCGCGTCCGGGGCGAGTTCGTCTCCGGCGCCTTCCCCGACACGGTGTTCCTCACGACGGCCGAGGTGCGGCGCGGCGTGGAGCTGGCCATCGAAGGGCGTGACATCGTCCGCGACCTCGAGGAGTGGGACGGGTTCGCGGACGTGGTGCTCACCATTGGCCGCAACAATCCGCACGACCCGGTGTTCACCGATACCGTCCGCATGCGGGTCGCGCCGGTGGTGTTGTTCCATCACCTCACGCCCGCGTGGAACGTCTTCGTCTCCAAGCCCCTGGGCAGCACCGGGGCCACGCAGTTCCGGCAGGACCTGGGCGGCGTGCTCGCGAGCACCGGTGAGCGGATGGTGTACTCGGAGTTCGCGGTCGACGACCTCTGGCCCCAGGACTACTTCGAGCCGGCCTACATGTCGATGCCCGCCCCGGGAGGGAGCCAGCACGTCATCCAGGTCCACTACCGGGGTCCTCACTTCTACGACACCTCGGAGAACGCGCCGCTCAGGGCCGCGGGCCGCATCGCCTTCTGGCTGCGAGGCCCCGACCGCGCCGCCGTCCAGCAGTACCAGCCGGGCATGTCACTGGCCTCCCAGACGCTGAACTCCTTCGGCAACACGGAGGTCATCCCGCCCTACGAGAAGGACGGCGTGCGCTATCCCCTGGGCCGGATGTTCCGTGGCCGAGGCCCCGACACCCGGCCCGACTACCAGCCCGACCCCAGCTTCACGAAGCTGTTGGAGGCCCAGGGCATGCAGCCGCCCGTCTACGTGGACACGTCGTGGCTGTTCGTGGACCACGTGGACGAGACCTTCAGCTTCCTGCCCGCGCCCACGTCGCGCGGATGGATTGCGCTGGTGGCCGACCCCGCGCTCGCGCGGCGCATGCTCCAGGAGGCCCAGGCGCGGGGACATGGGGACGCGAAGCTCTTCGAGGGGTTGAGCTGGGCGTACTCCGTTCCCGCCGAGACGCGCATCGCCGAGGTGCTCGACAACCCCGAGCTGATGGACGCGAGCGCCGTGGCCGCGCTGGAAATCGACACGCAGCTCTCCATCCTCCAGGAGGCGACGGGCCTCACCGAGGAGGACATCGTCCGCGTCCCCTTCCTCTTCCAGAACGCCATGGAGGGCGTGACGGCGTATCAACCCGCGACGTTGAACCTGCTGTCGCTGACGCCCACGCAGGTCGTCGCGCCCGACCCCCATGGCCCCATCATCGACGGGCAGGACCTGTTCAAGGTCCAGTTCGAGCAGGCGCTCGGCGCGTACGGCATCCACGTGCATTGGGTGGATGCCTGGGACCCCTTCCACCTGATGCAAGGCGACGTGCACTGCGCCACCCAGGCGGCACGGCAGGTTCCGAACGTGAAGTGGTGGGAGGGCGGCCGATGAGACGCGGATTGCCACTGGGACTTGGCGCCGCCGTGCTGCTGGCCGCGCTGAGCGCACAGGCCACCGAAGCCCCCACGCCGCACCCGGCGTGGAAGCACCTGCTTCAGGAGCAAATCACCCGGGCCCGCCGAACCCATCCCCAGGCGTTCCTCCGTCTGGCGGTCGCCGCCTCGCGGGTGGACGCGATGGATGCGAAGAAGCAGGCCACCCTGGCCGCGACGGCGCCGGGGCTGCGGGCGCTCGGCCCCGAGGCACTGTGGCCCATGGTGGAGCGGCTCGCGTTTCCGTCCCAGGACAAGTCATCGCTTCCCATGCGGGAGTCCGCGCGACTGGCGCTCACGGTGGGACTGGTGGAGGCCACGGGCGCGCTGCGGGATGCGCGACTGGCGCCCTTGTGGATGGAGCTTCTCGAGGCGCGGGACACCCCGCCCCTGGTCCTGCACGCGGCGGCGGGGGCGCTGGCGCGGCTGGAGACCCTCGATGCGGCGAACGCGCTCATCGCGTTCGCGCGACAGGAGGGACCTCGCGGTGAAGCAGCGCTCGATGCCCTGGGCCTGTGCCGGCGGCTGGTGGCGACGCGCGCGCTGGCGGAGGCCCTGGATGCCCGGCCGGACCGCGAGCGCATGCGGCACATCGCCCGCGCGCTGGGGGATGCCGGCTCGGTGTGGGCCTGGAAGACGCCGGGCGTGAAGGCTCGCTCGGAGGAAGGGGCCATCCGCCGCGTGGCCGCGGAGGCCCTGGTGCGCGTGTACCTGGGCACCGACGGAGACGTGCGGCGCGCGGTGTCCAACGCGCTGCTCCGCGTGGACGCCCCGGAGACGCCGGCGCTCATCGACGCGGCCCGCGCGCGCGCCGAGCCGCCCCAGCAGGCGGAGCTGGATGCCTTGTCCGAGCGGCTGCGCCGCAACCCGCTCCGCTGACGTCAGGCCGCTTCGATTTCCATGCGGTAGCCGACGCCGCGCACCGTCTGGATGGCGAAGCGCGACGTGCTGTTCCAACCCAGCTTCTTCTTCAAGCTGGAGACGAAGTTGTCCACCGTGTGCGGGTCCACGACGACGTCGCGGCCCCACACCGCGTCGAGGATTTCATCCCGGCGCAGCACGCGCTCGCGCTCACGCACCAGGAAGGCGAGCAGGTCGAACTCCTTGCGTGTCAGCTCTACCGGCGTGCCCTCGGGGGTCTCCACCTTGCGGCGGTCCAAATCCAACCGGTAGCCCGCGAAGCGCAGGCCCTTCACGGGCGCCGCGCCCGAGCGGCGAACCAACGCGCCCACCCGCGCCAGCAGCTCGCGCAGCCGGTAGGGCTTGCCCAGGTAGTCCTGCGCGCCGGACTCGAAGCCGCGCACCACGTCGTCCTCCAGCGTGCGCGCGGTGAGCATCAGCACGGGCGTCGTCACGCCTTCTTCGCGGAGCGCGCGGCACAGGGTGTAGCCGTCGCCGTCCGGCAGCATCACGTCCAGCAGGATGAGCTGGAAGTCACCGCGGCCCAGGTGTTCGCGGGCCTCGCGGACACAGGTGGCTTCCTCCACCCGGTAGCCACCCTGGTTCTCCAGGTTGTCGCGCAGCGCGAGCCGCAGGTTGGCGTCGTCCTCCACCAGGAGGAGCGCCGGAACGGATGAGGTCATGTCGTCACCGTGTGGGGGAAACGAAGCTCGAAGGTGGTGCCTTCGGGGCTGGAGGTGGCCACCCGAAGGGTGCCGCCGTGAACGCGCATGATGCGGCGGCAGAGGGCCAGTCCCAGGCCGCTGCCGGGGGCATTGACGCCCTGCCCGGGGAGGCGCACGAACTCCTCGAAGGCGCGCTCCCACTGCGCCTGGGGAATGCCCACGCCGTTGTCGGAGAAGCGCACCCGTCCGTCGTCCAGGGCCTCCACCCGCAGGCGCACCGGGCTGCGCGTGTTGTAGGCACAGGCGTTGCGCGCGAGGTTGGAGAGCAAGAGGCGCAGGAGCTGCCCATCCGCGCGCAGGGTGCGCTCGCCCACGTCCGCCTCCAACTCCACCGGCACCTTGGACCAGGACTCCAGGTCGCGGCGAAGCTGGGCCACCAGTTCGTCCAGGCGCACCGGCTCCAGCCTGGGCACCCAGCGGCCCTTGTCGATGCGGTTGAAGGACAGCAGGTTCTCCACCAGGAAGCCCAGCCCGTCCGCCTCCCGGACGATGCGCGACGGGTAGTCGCGCGCGTCCGTGCCCTCCGCCAGACGCCACTCCAGCGTCTCCGCCAGCAGCCGGATGGAGGCCAGGGGCGTGCGCAGCTCGTGCGACACCGTGGCCACGAAGTCGCTCTTGAGTTCGAGGAAGCGCAGCTTGCGGTGCTGGGCCACGAAGGCCAGCGCGGCGATGCCCAGCGCCAGCACCGCGCACAGCGCCACCATGCCCGTCTTCAACCGGTAGCGCCGTTCCAGCGCGCCCTGCGCCCGCGCCCACTCCGGCGTGTCCACGGACAGCGGCAGCGCCTCCAGGGGCAGCACCTCCGCGTCCGCCAGCAGCCGCACCTGCCCGTCTGATTCGAGCAGCCCGCGCTCCCGCATCTCCTGGGTGAGGGATTGGAGCAGCGCGCCCGCGTCCACCGCCACGCCTCGCACGTGACGGCCGCCGCGCGGCTCCAGGTACCACCCGCTGCGCACCAACACGGGCCCCGGAAGGGATTCGGGCAGCGGCAGGGGCTCGGCGGCGAGTTCGGCGGCGCGGGCCTCGAAGTCAGCCACCGGTACGCCCACCTTCTTGGAGAGCGCCACGATGCGCCCGTGCAGGAAGGCGAAGTCCGCATGGGTGAAGCGCGCGCGGCGCAGCAGCAGCAGGCGCTGGAGCCCATCCAGCCTTCCGCTCCGTCCGTCCGCCAGCCCGTCGCGCACCAGGGAGTGCATCAACTGCGGCACGGGGTCGCCGCGCTCCGCCAGCGACTCCAGCACCACCAGGAAGCCGGGCACGTCGCGCGTGGAGGCGAGGACGTACTGCGAGCGGTGCTGGAGCAGCGCCATGAGCGCCACGGTGGACGCGCGGCGGTCGCCCCGGGTCAGCGCCCGGTCGACCTCGCGAATCAACGCGAGCCGCTCCGCCCAGGGGTCTTCCACCTCGTCCGCCCGCTCCGTTCCGGCGCGCAGGCCCGCGTAACGTTCCTTCGCGGGCGTGTCGTCCGCCGTGTCGTGAAGGGCCAGCCGGGGCAGGAGCTGGGTGCCGCGCTCGCGCAGGTAGAGGCCCGCGGCCGGAGCGAGCGGATCCTGCGCGGCGGTCTCCAACGCGGCGCGGGCCGACTCCAACCGGTCCCTCAGCGACTGGGCCAGCGAGGCACGGGCGTACTGCTCCAGCGCTTCGCGGCGGGAGTCGAGGGAGCTCTGCGCGTCGTCGCGCTCGGCGGCGAAGATGCGCTGGAGATAGCCCAGGCCCCAGGCCAACCCGACGAAGCCCAGCAGCAACGCGATGAGTGTAGGCAGGAGCCGGCGGAGCATTGGAGCGGCTCAGTTCCCCAGGGACGGCACGTCGTCGAAGTCCGAGCTTCCGGAGGGCATGAGCCGCTCGAAGCGCTCCTTGCGGGTGTCCAGCGCCTGCGCCTTGCGGATGAGCGAGCCCAGCGCCACCACGTCCTTGCGGCCCCGCAGCGGTTCCCCGATGCCCTCCCACAAGGACAGCAGGCGGGGCCAGTCCAGCGTGCGCGTCCAGAAGGAGCCCCGCAGCTTCTCCGCGAACGCGGAGGCCACGTAGGCCAGACGCGTGGAGGCCGTGGCGCGGCTGTACTCCGAGCGCAACGTGCTGGACGGCATCAACATCTGCACGCGGCGCCAGCTCCGGGAGGTGCCCTGCTCGTAGCGAACCCGGAGCAGCCCGAACGCGATGGAGGGCCCCTGCACCTTCACCTCGTGAATGGCGGTGATGGACTGCCCCGCCTCCAACGGGAACATCTTCATCTCCTCGCCACTGCCGAGCGGCTCCGGAGACGGGGACAGGTACTCGTAGCCCACCAACCGGTACCGGGCGACGGCCTTTCGGTTGAACTCCAGTTGGACGCCCACCTCGCGAACGGCCTCGCGGGCCGTCACGGTGACGCGCACCACGTGGTAGCCCTTGCGGCTGGGCGACGGGAAGCCTTCGACGTGGAGCAGGAAGGGACCATATGGCTCGCCTTCACTCCCCAGGTCGAAGCTGTTGATGAAGGCCTCCGTCCGCACCACGCCTTCACCGGGCAGGATGTCGCGGGACAGGTAGTCGCGCGCCACCGCGTAGGTGCTGGTGTCCGCGGCCACGGGGTACTCCGAGACGCGGGACTCCTCCGTGTCGATGGTGGGGTTCACCCCGAAGCCCCGGGTTTCGATGCCGGAGACCGGCTTGCCCAGCGAGGCGCGGAAGATGGCCTGCCACGCGCCATCCGGCACGAGCACGGGCAGGTGCTGCAACGTCCACGCGGGCGCCCGCTCGCGGTCGTCAGGCAAGGGCTGCGCCAGGACGAGCGGCTGGGAGGGTGTGACTGGCGAGAGCGCCACGTCCACGCGGACCTGCTTGCCGGGCATCACCGTGAGGTCCGCTCGAACGAAGGTCTGGAAGGACTCCTTCTCGAAGCGGAGCGAGTAGACGCCCTCCGCGAGGTTCGAGAACCCATACGCCCCCTCCGCGTTCGTCACCGTGGTGCGAGGCTCCGCCAGCACGGGCGAGGTGGCGACGACGCTCACTCCCGCGAGGGGCGTCCGGGCACCCGCGCGCACGACGACACCCAAGGCGCTGAGGCCTTGGGGTGGCCCGCCCGACGCCAGCACGGGCGCGGCCACCAGCAGGGAGAGGGCACAGAGGACGTGGAAGAAGGCGGGCTTCATCGTGGGCGCCATCCCGGACCACGCGCACCGTGGCCACTGCTGGGAGGTCCTCACAGCGTGCCGCAGGCGGGCCCGCCGTTCATCATGGTTTCATCATGTCATGGGGGAGGAAACGGCACGTCCAGCACCGGCCGTGTCTTCGCGTCCGGCAAATCGTAGTGCCACCACTCCATGCGGTTGCGCTTGAAGCCCACGCCTTCCATGGCCTCGCGCAGGATTTCGCGGTGCTTGCGGGAGGCCTCGGTTCCCCCCGCGTAGCCGTGGTGCGCGGACGGGCTGAAGGTGTCGAAGGGGGTGGGCATCTCCACCTCCTGGCCGTCCAGCGTCGTCAGCGTGAGGTCCACCGCCCCACCCCGGTTGTGGTTGGAGCCCGTGCGCGGGTTGGCCACGTAGCCGGGCACCGGCATGATCTTCCACATCTCCCACTGCACCGCGCGCGGCCGGTAGCAGTCGTACACCTTCAGCCGGTAGCCCTTCGCGCGCAGCGCGTCCGCGGCCTTCTTCAGCCGCTGCGCGGACTCGGGCAGCAGCAGGCACCGCGCGCTGTCCGGGTACACCTTGCGCTTGAGGAAGTTGTCCTCCGTCGCGTAGCGCAGGTCGACGACCAGGTCCGCCACCACCGTGGTGGCGTCCACCAGCGGCGAGGCGGCCTTCGGCGTCCCGGCGTCCTCGGCGAGCGCGGCGCTGGAGGCCAGCATCAGCGCGACCGCCCCACCCCAGCGCGCGCGCGGCGTCATGCGGACTCCGTGTAGCGCGTGGGGTCCGGCACGCCGGCGTCCTCGAAGCCCTTCTTGCGCAGCACGCAACTGTCACAGCGCCCACACGCGCGGCCCTGGGCGTCCGGGTCGTAGCAGGAGTGCGTCAGCCCGTAGTCCACGCCCAGCTTCACGCCCTCGCGGATGATGTCCGCCTTCGTCAGGCCGGACAGCGGCGCGTGCACGGTGAAGCGCGCGCCCTCCGCGCCCGCCTTGGTGGCCAGGTTGGCCATGGACTCGAAGGCGCGGATGAACTCCGGCCGGCAATCCGGATAGCCGCTGTAGTCCACCGCGTTGACGCCGATGTAGATGTCCGTGCTGCCCACCACCTCCGCCAGCCCCAACGCCAGCGAGAGGAACAGCGCGTTGCGCGCGGGCACGTACGTCACGGGGATGCCGTGGCTCATCTCGTCCGCGGGCCGGTCCTTGGGGACCTCGATGTCCGCCGTCAGCGCGGAGCCGCCCACCTGCCGCAGGTCGATGGACACCACCCGGAAGTCCGACACGCCCATGGCCGCGCAGACCTTCTTCGCCTGCTCCAGCTCCACCGCGTGCCGCTGGCCGTAGGCCACCGCGAGACAGACGGGCTCGAAGCCCTTCGCCTTGGCCATGGCCAGGCACGTCGTCGAATCCAGCCCGCCCGAAATCAACACCACCGCGCGCTTCACCATCAATCCCTCCGCTCTCCCTGGAGGGTGTACACCGTCGTGCAGGTCGACGGCTGGCAATTGCAGTTGCGGGTGCCCGGAAGGAAGATGTCCGTGAGCGAGCCACACGCCAGCGACACGTCGTAGCCGTTCTCCGTGGGCCCCGGCACCGAGCCGTCGGGGATGCCCCCGTCGAACTGGCGGCAGTCGCGGTTGAGGGAGCGCGCCTGGCTGTCGCTGAAGAGCGTCACCCGCAGCGTCTCCTCGATGGCCGAGTCCTCACACCCGGTGCCACACGAAGTGCGGCGCGCGACGGCCCGCAGCGTGGACGTGGCCTCCTGCCCGTCGTAGCCCGCGTCGCGCGAGTACCCCTGCACGGTGAAGAAGCCCGAGCCCGCGTCCGTGTCGCGCGAGAAGGTGCCCTCGAAGAGGAACACCCCCGCGTCGTTCACTTGCGCGAAGTCCGGCACCGAGGCGTCGCACGTGGTGCGCGCGGGGTCGATGCGGGCCTCGAAGCGGAAGGAGCCGAGCACCTGGTCACCCGGGTACACCGGCTCGGAATAGCAGGCCATCGCCACGGCGACGGCCGCGATGGGGAGGACGGCGAGAGCAAGACGCTTCACGTGCATGGCGCGGCAACGCTACACGGCTACACGCCGTCCAGCACACAAAGGGCCAGCGCGCGGAAGGTGTCCCCCCGGGCAAGCACCTCGCCTACATCCACCTGCGCCGGGTCCCCACCGCGCACCTCGGCGTCGAGCCGCGCCAGGACGCGCCCCGCCGCCAGGGATGCCGGGACAGCGCGGAAGGCCACCACCGCCGCCGCGTCCAACCCCTTCACGGGGCCCGGCCGCGCCAGGTGGATGCCGTCCTCGCCCAGGGCCACGGCCAGGGCGCACAGGTAGCTCAGCTCGGAGGCGCCGAAGCAGGACAGCGCGCCGGCGCCCAGCACCAGCACATCGCCGCGGGCCAGGTACGCTTCGACGCCGCCCACTGGGTCCACCAGGAGCTGCAACGCGCCCGCGCCCAGGGAGGACAGGACGGGCCGCAGCGCGGCGGCGAGCCGGGGCAGGCGCTCCGCCGTGACGGGCACCGCGCCCGGCGGCACCGGGTGCTCGAAGCCGGAAGGAAGGGAGGGCAGCGCCGACACCGACGACTGGGGCGCCGCCGCGTCGCTGGACGACAGCGCCGCGCCAATGCCATCCGCGCGCTGCGAGTCCTCGGTCCGGTTCAGCGCCCTCAAGGCCTCCGCGTAGAGCGTCCAGCCGTCCACGTCCAGCGGCCGCTCACGGAGCAGGTGCGGCCAGATGCGGACGGCCAGGGCGACGCCTTCGGGCACCGCGGAGAGGTGCTCGGCCGACATGCGCGTGACTTCGGAAGACAGCTCCCCCGCGTCGAAGAGGCGCGCGGCGAGCCGGGCCGCCGGGGACACGAGCTGCGCGTCCAGGTAGCCCCGGAGGATGGCCTCCAGCACCGCGGGCTCGTTGGTGAGCCGCTCGCGCAGGCGCAGCGCCTCGCCCGTGAGGCCCCGCTCCTCCGCCAACCGCGCACGGCGGGCCAGGCGGTCATCGGTCTCCGGCAGGCGCTCCAACTGCGCAGCGGCGTCGCCCACCATGCCCAGGGCTTCGTAGGCGTCCGCCAACCGCTCGCGGTACATGTCCGAGGCGTCGGTGCCGGCCGCCTGCTCCACGCGCTCCACCAGCGACACGAAGACGGCGGGCTCGTCGACCAGGTCCACCAACGACAGCAGGTGCCGCAGCGAGTGGAGCTGCGCGGGGTCCTCCACCAGGGCCTGCTCGAAGGCCGCGCGCGCTTCCGGAAGCTGCTCCAGCGGACTGAGGAGCAGCTCACCGCGCTCCAGGTGCAGGACGGCGCGCGCGCCCGCGTCCGACTCCGCCTCGACGAGCTGCGACAACGTGCGCACGCAGGCCTCGAAGCGGCCCAGCTCCAGCTCCAATGCGTGACGCTCGCGCAGCAGCGCCTTGCGCCGCGAGGACCAGCCATCCGCGGCCATGGCGAGCGCTTCCACGCGCACCGTCGCGGGCTGTGCCTGCACCTGCGCCAGCACCGCCTCCGCCAGCGCTTCCGGGAGCTGCTCCAGGCTCGGCAGCAACAGCGTGAGCCGGGCCGCGAAGCCAGGCTCGGGCGCCAGCTCTTCCAGCGCGCGCAGGCGCGGCAGCACCGGTGCGGAGGCCGTCCGGAGCACCTCGTCTCGCAACGTGACGGCGAACGCGGCGTCGCGCGCGGCGGACAGGCCCGCGAGCTCCAGCAGGCCTTCCGCGTCCTCCTCGGCGCGCAGGCCGTCCGCCAGCGCGGCGGCGTGCGCCGGGTCCGCGTCCGCCATCGCGGCCAGGGCCCACAGGGCCTCGCGCGTGCGCGCCTTGTCGCCCGCCTGCGCGGCCATGGCCAGCGCGTCCGTCAGCTCCCCGGCGGCCATGGCGGGCGCGAAGCCCACCTCCAGCGCGCGGGCGAAGGCGCCCAGCCGGCCGAAACGCTCCGCCAGCTCCGACGGCGCGAGCATGTCCGGCGCCTCGGTGGCGATGCGCTCGAACACCTCCAGCGCCTCGCCGTGCTCTCCCGCCTTCTCCCAGAGGCCCGCGGCCTCCAGCAGCAGCGGGGGCCGCTCCTCGGGCGCCGCCAGCCGCGCGGCCTGGAGCAGTGCTTTCGCCGCGCGCGGCGTTTCGCCCGACGCGCGGTACAGGTGGGCCACGCGCAGCGCGGCGTCGACGTCCGGCTCCACGGCCGCCGCGTCCTTCGCCGCCTTCAACGCGTCGGAAAGCTGCCCCGCGGCCTCGAAGCCTCGCGCGGCCGACAGGAGCAGCGCCTGCCGCTCGCGGCCCGAGGTCAGCTCCGCGCGCGCCACCTGCACCTCGGCGCGGCGCGCGGGGGCCTCCGTCAGCAGCGGCTCCAGCGCCTCCAGCGCGTCCGCATAACCCGCGCCCGAGGCACCTCGGGAGGCCACCGCCTCCAGCGCCTCGCGCGCCACGTCCTCGCGGCCCGCGTCGCGCGCGAGCCCGGCCAGCTCCAGCCGCAGCACGGCGGCCTCGTCCGCGTCCTCCACGCGAGGCACCAGCCGCTCCAGCGCCTCCAGCAGCCGCGTGGGCTCGGAGCGCTGCCGCAGCCCTTCCACCAGCGCGTGAAGCGCCGTGAGGTCTTCCGGCGCGGCCTCCGCGGCACGCTGGGTGAGCGTCCAGGCCGCGTCCTCGTCCGCCAGCGAGCTGGACGCCACGGACGCAGCGGCCAGGAGCAGCTCCGCGGCCCTGCGGCCACCCGCCGCCTCCGCGCCCGCGGCGTACACGTCCAGCAGGTCACCGTGACGCCCCAGGGCGTGCAGCCCCGCCACCGCCCGGTCGATGACGGAGGCGTCGGCGGGACGCAGCCGCGCCAGGGGCAGCAGCGCGTCGATGGCATCCTTCGGGTCGTCGAAGAGGTCCGCCGCGCGGCGGTAGAGCACCTCGGCGGTGGCGGTGTCCTCCGCCTTGCGCGCCAGTTGGAGCGACGCCCGGTACAGGCCCGGCGCGTTGCCCGTGCGCGAATGGACCTCGGCCAGGAGCGACAGCGCCTCCTGGCCCCGCTCGCCCTCGGGCTCCAACGACACCACGGCCTCGAAGGCATCCGCCGCGTCGTGGAACGCGCCCGAACCGAGCGAGGCGTGCCCCAGCCGCAGCCAGGTCCGCGTGCGCACCGGCACCGGCAGCGCGTCCCCGCCCACGTCCAGCAGGCGGCGGTCGTACGGGCGCGCGGCGACGGGGCCGCCGCCCTTCGCGGCCAGCTCGGCGCGCGCGGACAGGGCCTCCACGTCATCCCCGGCCAGCGCGAGGTACTCGTCGAAGGCCTCCGCCGCCAGCAGCGCCTCACCCGCGTCCAGCAGGCGGGTGGCGCGCTCGCGCAGCAGCGGCAGCGCGTCTTGCGCGGACAGGGCCGCGGCGCGCTGGGACAGCAACTCCGCGAGCCGGCGCACGTCGCCCGCCGCGCGCTCCCGGACGCGCTCGAACGCCTCCGCGCTCGCGGGGCTCAGCTCGAAGGCCTGGTCCTCGCACAACAGCGCCCGCTCCCGGGCACCCGCCGCGAGGAAGGCGCGGGCGGCGGCGAGGTAGCTCTCCGCGGCGGCGGCGGCATCCTGCCGCTGCGCCCTTCGCAACATCAGCTCCGCGAGCGCCTGGTGGTCCTCGGCCTCTTCCAGGAACGCGAGGTGGCGGCCGAAGACGGGCTCGCGGAACGGGTCGGCCTCCAGCAGCACCGCGTCGAACTCCGCGGCGTCCGCGTGGCGCTTCACCTCGTGCAGCAACTCCGCCGCCTGCGCGGTGAGCTCCAGGTCATCCGGACGCGCGGCGCGCGCGGCGATGAACGCGGCGGCGGCGGCATCCGGGCGCCCGGCCCGGTCCCGGTACAACACGGCGGCGCGCAGGAACAGGTCCGCGCGGCGCTCCGCGTCCGGCTCGCCCTCCGCGCACTCCTCGTACCAGCCCGCGAGCTCGCCCAGGCGGCCGTCGTCCTCGAGGAGCTTCTCCAGCAGCCCCTCGGCCTCCGACAGGGCCCGGTCCTTGCGCAGCGCCGAGCGCAGCAACTCCTCGGCCTTCGCCACGTCCGACAGGATGCCCAGGTGGAGCCGCGCCAGGCGCAGCAGCACGGCCGCGGCCTCGGGCCCCGCCTCCAGCAACGGCAGCGCGCGCTCCAGCCAGCGGGCCTCCGCCTCCGCGTCGTCGCGGCGCTCGGCCAGGGCCGCGCCGAGCTTCGCCGTCCCCAGGTCCACCGCCAGGGCGAACGCGCGCTCCAGCGCGACCTCCGCGGCGGCGGGGTCCAGCTTCACGTCGCGCAGCAGCTTCGCGCGGTAGCGCTCGCACGCGGCGGCTTCCGCGTGCTGGCCCTGCGTCTCCAGCAAGTCACGGGCATCCGCGAGCGCCCGCAGCGCGTCGTCCGCGCGCCCCAGGTCGACCGCGAGCCGGGACTCTTCCTGATACGCGGCGAGCGCATCCTCCTGGGCTCCCGCCTGGAGGCTCAGCGTGGCCACCTGGCGCAGCTCGGCGAGCAACTCCACCGTCCGGCCCGTCTCGCGGTGCAGGGCGGCGAGGCGGCGGCGCAGCGGCAGGGGCTCGGCGGCCATCGACGCCGCGCGCGACAACAACGAAGCGGCCACACCGGCGTCCGCGAGCACCTCGCGGGCCCGCGCCGCCAGCTCGACGAGCCGCCGCACGGTGTCCTCGGAAGGCGCCAGCGCGTGCGCATGCGTGACGCGCACCTCGAAGGCGCCGCGCGGGTCTTCCTTCTCCAGCAACGCCGCGAGCCGCAGCACCGCGGGCTCGCACAGCGGCCGCTCGACGAGCAGCTTCCGGTACGCGGCCACCGCGCGCTTCGACTCCCCCGACTGCTCGGCCAGCTCCGCCAGCCGCAGCCACGTGGTCTCGGCGGCCTCGGGCGCGGCGCGGAAGTCCGCGGCGGACGCGAGCGCGTCTTGGAGCGGCAGCGCTTCGATGACGGCGCCGCGCAGGTAGAGCAGCTCCGCCAACGAGGCCAGCTCCGCGCCCTGGGCGGGAACCAGCGAATGGGCCTTGCGCGCCAGCTTCAGCGCGCGGTCCAGGTCGTGCGCGCCCTGCGCGTAGCCCGCGCCCTCGCGCAGCAGCAGCGCGGCGTCCTGGGGCGAGGCGCTCTCCGCCGCCGTCTCCAGCAGCGCCGCGGCCTCTCGCAGCTCGCCGCGCTCCGCGACCAACGACACCAACCGGCGGCGCACGGCCGCGTCGGTCGGCGCCAGACGCAGCGCCTGCCGCAACGCGGCCTCGGCGGGCACTGGCTGCGACAAGCGGTCCAGATGGAGTCCCGCCAGCTCCGCGTACAGCGCGGCCGCCTCGGCGGGCGGAACGTGCGGCGCCTCGGTGGACAGCAGCTCGGCCAGCGCGGCCCAGTCCTCGCGGGCCCGCAGCACGCGCTGAAGCGCCGTGGTGGCTTGAGCGTGTCGCGGCGCCAGGGCGAGCGCCGACTCCAGGCTCTGCCCCGCGTCTTGCAGCCGGCCACCGGACTCCAGCAGCGTGGCGCGCGCGAGCAGCGCCTCCACGCGGCGAGGCGTGGGGCCCTGCAGTGCCGCCTCGGCGAGCGCGGCGGCCTCGTCCTCGGCCTTGCCGTCGCGGCGAGCCAGCTCGGCGAGCGCGAAGAAGGCGTCACACCGCTCCGCCGCGGGCGGCTCCAGGCCAATGGCGGCGTCCAGGGCCTCGCGGGCGAGGACGCGCTCGTCCTTCTCCACCAGCACGGAGGCCAGGGACAGCAGCCGCTCCCGCGCGCGCGTGGAGAGGTTCGCGTCGGAGGACACGGCGCGGCGCCAGACCGCCAGCTCCGCGGCCTCGTCACCCGTCTCGCGCGCCAGCTCCGTCAGCGCGAGCAGCAACGGCGCGGGACGGCGTGAGCCCTTCGCGGCTTCCGAGAAGTCGTCGCGCGCGGCGGCCACACGGCCCGCGGCGCGGTGGAGCACGGCACGGCGGGCCAGCAGCTCCGCGCGCGCCTCGCCCGACGCGGCGGACACGAGGGTGCTCAGCAGCTCCAGCCGCTCCGACTCTTCTTCTGGCGTGCCCGTGCCCGGCGGGGGCAGCAAGTCCAACAGCGCCTGCGCCGCCCAGGTGTCGTGCGGCTCTTCCAGGCGCAGGCTGCGCAGCGCGTCCACGGCGGTGTTCGCGCGGCCCAGGACCAGGGACAGCTCGGCCAGCTCACGGCGGGCGGCGCGGCGCGGCTCACCGGACAGGCGCGGCCACAGCTCCACCAACAGGTCGGCCAGCGCCTCGCGAGCGCCCGCCTTGCGGTGCAGCGAGGCCAGCTCCACCCGGGCATCCAGGTCTTCGGGTGCGCGGGCGCTGTACTCGGCCAGCAGGCGTCGGGCGGCGTCCGTGCGGCTCGCGCGCACCGCCGCGGTGGCGGCCTTGCGCGTCAGCGCCACCCGCTCCGTCTCGCGCGGCGCGTCGCTGTCCGCGGGAGGCAGGGCCAGCACGGCCTCGAAGTCTTCCAGCGCGGCGCGGGCGTCCGTGGGCAGACGCAGCTCACCCCGGCGCTGCCGCGCGGGCGCGAACGTGGCGTCTCGCTCCAGCGCGTCGGCGAGGAAGGCCTCCTCGCGGCTGGTGCCCGCGGCGAGCAGCGACGCGCGGAAGAGCAGCTTCGCCCCGGCGCGCGCTTCCGGCACCAACGACGCGCGGCGCGCGTACAGGCGCGCGGCTTCCAGCTTCTCGCCCCGCTCCAGCTCCAGCTCGGCCAGCGACTCCAGCACCTCGGCCGCCAGCGGGCCCTCGGGGCTGGCCTCCAGCGCGGCCGTGAGGCGCATCAGCGCGGCGGCCTTCTCGTCCCGCTCCAGCAGCGCGCGGGCGCTCTGGAGGAACAGCGGCGCGGCCTCCTCGGCGCGGTCGGCGCCCATCAGCGCCTGGGCGCGGCTTGCCCACAGCTCCGCCAGCGCCTGCGACTCGCCCGCCTCGGAGTAGAGCGCCTCCAGGCGCGCGGCCAGGGCGTCGTCCAACCGGCGCAGCGGGAAGGCCTGCGCGTAGGCGGCGATGGCGCCCTCGCGGTCGCCCAACATCTCGCACGCGCGGCCCAACCGCGAGCGCACGTCCGCCAGCTTCTCCGGCGCCGCCGTGCGCGGCAGCGTGGACAGCAGCGTCTCCAGCGCGCGCCGGGCATGCTCGGGGCGCTCGCAACGCAGCGACAGGTCCGCCAGGTCCAGCAGCACGGCGGCGTCCGGCGCCAGCCGCGCGGCCTTCTCCAGCGCCACCAGCGCGTCGCCCACGCGGCCCAGCCGCGCCTCCAACACACCGGCCAGTTCGCGCAGCGCCGCCGCCGCGAGCCGCTTGTCGCCCTGCGCCTCGGCCACCCGCGCACGCACCTCCAACGCGTCGGCCAGCCCCGCCATGTCGGCGCGCTTGCGCTGCAAGGCGCACAGCTCGCCCAGCGCGGGCAGGTCATCCGGCTCCGCGCGCAGCACTTCCTGGAGCGCGTGGACGGCCAGGTCCAAATCGAAAGCGAGGTCGCGCGCGGCCACCGCGAGGCGGCGGTACTTCTGCGCCCGCTCCTTCAGGTCCGTGGCCAGCCGCGCCAGCGAGGACAGGCAGCGCGTCAGCAGCGCGCCATCCCGGCGGGCCTCCGCCAGCGCCAGCAACGACTCCAGCGTGGCCCGGTGGTCGCCGTCCGCCTCCAGCGCCAGCAGGAGCAGCCGCTCCGCCTTCTCGGGCTGTTGCAGCTTGCCCCGGTACAGCTCGCCCGCCTCGGCCCAGGCCGCCGCGCGCTTGCCAGGCGCCTCCTGGAGCGCCGCGGCCTTCTCCAGCGCCTCGGCCAGCTCCTGAGAGCGGCCCGTGGCGCGGAAGTACGGAATCAGCTCCTCCAGCGCCACCGCGTCGCGCGGGTCCAACGCCAGCGCGGACTCCAGGTGCTCGCGCGCGCGCGCCGGGTCGCCCAGCCGCGTGCGGTACAGCCGCGCCAGGGCGTGATGACTGGCGTGTGCGGCGTGCCGCACCCCTTCCGAGCGCGGCGCGGGCCCGGCCAACTCCAACGCCTGCTGGTAGCCCGCGAGCGCCTCCTGCAACCGGCCCAGTCCCTCCGCCACGCGCGCGGCGGCGAACAGCGGCTCCGGCTCACCGGGCAGCAGCGACACCGCCTCGCGGAAGCGCAGCAGCGCGTTCTCCGGCTGCTTCAGGCCTTCGTCCCACACGCGGCCGGCCATCAGGTCGGCATGGCCCACCCGGTCCAGCTCGTGGCGGCCCATGGCCACCTCACGCAGCCGGTCCAGGGCCTTCAGCGCGCGCAGGTGCTCCCCGCCGCGGTGGCACAGCTCGCCCAACAGCAACAGCGCGTCCGGATGGTCCGGCGCCAGCCGCAGCGCGGCCTCGCAGTGCAGACGCGCACCGGCGATGTCGTCCTCGGTCTGCGCGCACAGCCGCGCCAGATGCACGTGCGCGTCGGCGGCCTCGGCCGGGTCCCGGGCCAGCGCCGCGAGCCGGCGGTACGCCCGCACCGCACCCGCGCGGTCCCTGGCCTGGTCCGAGGCGCGCGCCAGCGCCTTGAGCGAAGGCAGGTGGTCGGGCTTGAGCCCCAGCAGCTCGTGCAGCGCCTTCACCGCCACTTGCGGCGCGGTGTCGCGCGAGCAGCGGGCGGCGGCCTCGGCGGCGAAGAAGGCCGCGGCCTCTTCCGACGTGCGGCGAGCGAGCGCGCACAGCGCCAGGTAGCGTTCGGCGGCGCGGGCACCTTCACCCCGGCGCTCGCGCACCACGGCCTCGCCCCAGAGCGCGGCGGGGCTGCGATCACGGCGGCGTTGCAGCGTCGCGGCCACGTCCAGCGCCAGGTCATGCGCCTGCGGATCCGCCACCATCAGCGACAGCAGCCGCTCCGCGGCGAAGGGGTGCGCGTCCTGCGCGTCACCGGCCTGGAGATACGCCTGACGCGCATCGGCCAGACGGCCCTGCGCGATGAGCCCCTCCGCGTCCGCGAAGGCGCGCGCGCCCTCCAACGCCAGCAGCAGCTCCTCGTCCGGGGGCGACGGCGGAGGCAGACCTCCCGCCGAGAACCGCAGCCGCAGCCCCGTGCTGGAGACCTCCGCGGCCGACAGGCGCGCGGTGTCCAGCATCGGCATCTTGTACCCGCGGCTCACGGCCGCGAGCTGACACAGCGCGGGCAGCACGCGCGTGGAGAACCCGGTGGCCCCACGCACTTCCACGTCGGGCACCAGCGCGAGCGCGCCCACGGCCGCGGACAGCAGCCCGGGCACCTGCACGGACGGCGTGGAGGAGAAGCCGTAGAGGCGCACGTCGTAGAGGTAGACGGCGAGCCGTTCCCCATCCGCGTCGAACGCCACCTTGAACGTGAACGGCGTGCGCTCCGGCGCGGGCAGCCGGCCCTGGCCTTCGAGGTAGCCGGGGCGGAAGTGCAGCCGGAGCTCCTCGATGCCCGCCAGCCGCCCGGCCAGCTCGGCCACCCGGCGCGTCACCAGGTCCGCGTCGACGGACAGCTCGAGGAAGCCGAAGAGCAGCTTCTTGCGCTGGTAGCGCGTGGCGCCCGCGCTGACGTTGAAGGGGAAGCTGACGTCCGGAATCTGCAGCGCGAAGTCGGAGATGCGCAGGCCCGGCAGGACTTCCAGCGCCGGAAAGCCCACGAACGCCCTGCGGTCCAGCAGGCGCAGTTCAGGAGCGGCGGCGCGTGCATCGAGCGCCGTGGCGGGCTTGGGAGAATCGCTTTCGGTGGCCATCGCGGGAGCAGGGACGTTAGCACGGGGGCCAAGCCCTCGAAATTTCTGGCAAACCCCCGCTTGTGGAGCAAGCAACGAGACGTGATGGCCGCCTGCCCTCGGCGTGAAGGAACGGGCTGCGCCCCGCATCGAAGTCGGACAAGATGCGCCCCGCGTGTTGGCTCCTGACTCCCTCGTCCTCGACGGTCGCTTCCGGGTTCTCCGTCCGCTGGGCTCAGGCGGTATGGGAGAGGTCTACCTGGGCGAACAGGTCTCCCTGGGCCGCAAGGTGGCCATCAAGGTCCTGCACCACGACCTCCACGCCCAGGCCGGCATGGCGGAGCGGTTCAAGCGCGAGGCCCGCCTCCTCTCCGCCGTGGAGCACCCCGCAGTGGTGCGCATCGTCGACTTCGGCGAGTCCGGCGACCACGCGTGCCTCGTCATGGAGTTCGTCGAGGGTGAGAGCCTGTACGACGTCCTCACCCCCGGCCCCATGCCCCCGGGCCGCGGGCTGCCGCTGCTCCAGCAGTTGGCGGAGGGCCTGGCCGCCATCCACGACAAGGGCATCATCCACCGCGACCTGAAGCCGGAGAACGTCTTCATCTCCAAGAGCCCCCGGGGCGAGCAGGCCCGGCTCCTGGACTTCGGCATCGCCCGGCTGGTGGAGCCAGACGCCTCCAGCAACGTCAGCCAGGTGGGCGTGGTGCTGGGGACCCCCGAGTACCTGTCACCGGAACAGGCCGTGGGCGCCAAGGTGGACACGCGCAGCGACCTGTACTCCTTCGGCGTGCTGACCTACCGCGTGCTGTCCGGGCGGCTGCCCTTCGACGGCCCCCTGCCGCGGCACTTCCTGTCGCAGCACGCCTCCGCCGCGCCGCTCCCGCTGGACCGCGCCGCCCCCACGCTGTCGCGCTACGTGGGGCTGCTGTCGCTGGTGATGCGCTTGTTGGAGAAGGACCCCAGCAAGCGCCCCCAGAGCGCGCACGAGCTGGCGGACGCGCTCGCCGCCGCGCACTCGGCCCTCTCCGCCTTCACCCCCGGCCTGGGCACGCCCACCTATGTCCCGCCGCCGGGCAGTGGCGCCACGCCCTCCTCCGGCACCTCCGTCTTCGGCATGGGGAGCGTGACGGGAGGCACCCCGGGCCCGACGGGCACGGCGGCCTTCGCGGGGAACGCCCCGGCGCCCCAGCCGAGCAGTGGCACGGCCGCGTTCGGCGCGGCCTCCAGCAACGCGCCTTCGAACTCCATGCCCCTGGCCGCCGCGCTGCGGACGGGGACCGCGTCCTTCGGGCTGAAGGTCTCCGGCAGCATGGCCGCCGTGACGGGTAGCGGCGCGCCGGTGGTGAAGCCGCAGAACCTCACGGTGATGCTCACCGACATCCAGGGGTTCACCGAGCGCACCAGCCGCCAGACGCACGAAGAGAACGCGCGGATGCTGGAGACGCACGACCGGCTGCTGATGCCCCTGGTGAAGGAGCACGACGGCCGGCTCGTCCAGAAGCGCGGTGACGCGTTGCTGGTGGTGTTCCGCTCCCCCACCGCGGGCGTGCTGTGTGGCATGGCCATGCAGGACCGCCTGTGGCGCCACAACCAGACGGTGCCCGAGGTGGACCGCCTCAACGTGCGCGTCTGTCTGCACGCGGGCGAGGTGCTCGCCACCACCGACACGGTGATGGGCGAGCCCATGGAAGTCGTCGAGACGGTGGAGCACGTCGCCAGCGCCGGCGAGGTCACCTTCACCGAAGCGGTGAACCTGGCGCGCAACCGCGCCGAGGTCGTCGCCGAGCCCTGCGGCACCATCACCCTGCCCGGCCGCGAGGAGCAGCTCCAGCTCTACCGCTGCCAGCGCGCCTCGGAGGGGCCGCCCTTCGGCGATCGCTTCGCCTCGCAGGGTGGCCGGGGGAACGCACTCGCGCCCCTCCTGGCGCGGCTCAAGGCCGTGAAGCTCCCCGAAGGCGGCGCCGCGCTCCTGCGCACCCGCAAGCGCGAAGCCATGATGGTCGCCGGCGCGGTGGTGTTGCTGGTGGGTGGCGCCGCGTGGCTGGGCCAGCGGAGCAACCCCGGCACCCAGGCCTTCGCCATGCTCCAGGACGGCAAGCTGGACGAAGCCCTGGCGCTGCTGGACGGCGCGACCGCCGAGGAGAAGGAGCTGCCCTCCGTGCGCCGCGCGCGCGTGGCCGCGCACCACCTCAAGGGCCACCACATCAGCGAGCGGTCCGCCCTCAACAACCTGAAGGACGACGAAATCGCGGACGTAGAGGAGCTGATTCTCGACGGGCTCGCGGAGGACTACGGCAAGGAGCAGCTCAACGTCCTGGAGAAGGCCATGGCGCGGCTCCCGAAGGAGCGCGTGCGCGCCCGCTACGAGGACCTGGCCGAGGAGCCCCACTCGCCGCGCCAGTGGGGCGCGCTGCGCTACCTGGAGTTCGCCAAGGCCGCGGACGGCGTGAATCTGGTCCGCGCCTACAGCGAGGCCCTCAACACCCAGGATTGCGGCATCCGAACCCTGGCCGCCAACCGGCTCGCGGGGCTGGGCGACGCGGACGCCATCACCGCCTTGGAGCGCGTCACCAAGCTGCCCAAGGAGAAGGGCGTGTTCGGGGGCAAGGACTGCGGCCACGAGGCCGCGGCCCTCGCCATCAAGTCGCTCAAGAAGAAGCGCGACTGACGCAGCCTCTCAGTCGTCGCGCCGCGCGTGGCCCTTCTTCTTGCCGCGCCCCTTGTGACGGTCGTCATCCCAGTCATCCCGGCGCGCCTTCACCTTCTCGTCCACCCGGAGGAGGCTGCGCGAGTACGCGTCGAAGTCGAGGTGCAGGTGCCCCTTCGCGTTGCGCGTGGACGCGTGGAACTTCACCCGCCACACGTCACGCCCCTTCCGGTCGGCGTCCTTCAGGCGGCACTCGTAGCCACGCGCGCGGCACTGGCTGAAGCCCAGGTTCACCGCTTCTCTGTGAGACATGGCCGTGGGACGTGGCTGCTGCCTCGGCGGGGGATTGCGCGAGTGCACGACACAACCAGGAGCCAGCAGCAGACAGCCAATAAAAAGGGCGAGTCGCATGCCACCCATGACGCATCACCGTGGCACATCTTCAAAGCCACGCAGGGTGCGAGCTGGCGTTGGAAAGTTACAGCTTCTCCGGCGAGGCGAAGGCCGCGAACAACTCTCCCGCGAGATAGGCACGCGAGCCCTTCGCCGCGGGACGAATGAAGTCGTTCACCACGGGCCCGCCCTGCTCCAGTTGGTGCCGCGCGGGGAAGGACAGGTTCAGGCGGCCACGCGCCACGCCCCTGCCACCCCGGTGGATGAAGGTGACGGTGCCGTGTGAGTCCACGCCCTCCACCACACCAATGTGCGTCATCCCATCATTGCGGCGGCCATCGCGGTTGCGGTCGTACGTCTCGCGGAAGAACACGAGGTCTCCCGGACGCGGCGGCTGGTGATGGACGGAGCCCACCTCCACCGCGCGGCGGAAGATGGCGGAGACGGCGTTCTCTCCCGACAGGAAACCATGCGCCACCAGGTCGATGCCCGCGGAGCGGTACGCCAGGCGCACGAAGCCAGAGCAGTCATCCGGCACCGCGCGACTGACCTTGCGCAGGGTCCGCATGCCCACGAGCTGCACCGAGCGCTGGACGATGGAGCTCGCCATCTGCGACGGCGTGAGCAGCACGTCCCAGAACCGGCCGGACGTGCTCGCGGGGCCCGTCACCTGCTCGGCGGCGCGCAGCGTGGCTTCGATGACGCCCGCCGTCACCCACTGGGGCTCCACCGGAACAGGCGCCCCGAATTCCACCGCCGTCACCGGCACCGTGTCGACGCGGGCCGCGGGCGCGGTCACCACCACGGCCTCCGCGCTCCCGCTGGGCTCCGGGGCGCGCGTCTTCACGGTGGCGCACCCCACGAGCGCGCAGAGGGGCATGGCGGACAGCAGTCGAAGGCGGAGCGGCATGAGGGGCCGCATTCAAAACCACCTCTTGGGCCGTCCGCCAAGAACTGTCGGTATCAGCCCTCCCAGGTCGCGAGCAGCTCGCGCACCCGTGAATACCTCTGGAGCAAGGTGGCGCGGTGAGCACTGAGCATCACCATGGAACCAATGACGATGAGTCCCAGGATGAACAGCGACGCCGCGGCGATGCGGTGGTCTCTCATGCCGAAGCGCACGAGGTTGGCGGCGATGCACGTCACCAGGAAGCCGGTGCCCAGGTACACGTAGGAGCGGATGCGCAGCCCGATGCCGAACGCCACGCCCACCACACACAAGAAGACACACAGCAGCATGGCGCTGCCATCGCTGAACATGAGCGGCTTCCACGCCCCCGCCACGTAGATGACCGTGACGGCCAACGCACGCAGCCGCGCGTAGGTGTATGCATCGAGGGAACCTCGGAACACGCGCAGCAGCGCGAGCAACGAGAGCCCCGCGGGGATGATGTAGAACTGCGCCTCCCCTCGCCGGTCCACTGCCACACCAGCACCAGCGCCACGTTGAACGCCACCACGGACACCAGCGACGCCAGCGTGCGGCGCGCCGGATGTGAGGCCAGCGCGGCGAAGTGCGCGGCATGCCCCACCAGCAGCGCCGCCGCGTCCAGCGGGTCGCGCCAGGGCGCGGAGAGCAGACCGGCCAGCGGGAAGAGATAGGCGCCCAGCACGGCGGGGCCGCGGAAGCACGCCAGGGTGCTGCCTTCGCGCTGCACGAAGAAGTAGAGCCCCGTGAACAGCGCGCCGCCCACCAGGGCCGCCAGACTGTCCCCCGCCACCGGCGTCGCCCCCATCCCCAACATCCGGACGGAGAGGTACCCCAGCGCGAGCACGCCCTGGGCCAGATAGGCGGACGAGGCCTCCTTCTCCACGGCCGCGCGGCGCACCAGCGCGATGAGCAGCACGCCCAACGACACGCTCGAAACGAGCCCTTCCCGCAGCGCGCCCAGGGACGCATCCACGAACGCCAGGCCCGTCACCACCTCGAGGAGCGCCACCACCGTGAAGCCGAAGCCCACGGCCTGGCGCTGCGCCTTCCCCGCCACGAAGAGCGCGAGCGCGGCCAGCAGCGCGCTGCCCGCGCCGAAATACGGCAGGAGGAACGCCGCGCCCCGGCCGCTGGAGAACACCACCCCCAGGTGAATCAGCAACCCGTGGACGGCGACGAGCGAGGCCAACCACCCCAGGAGCTCCCGCTCCCGGCGCCGGTACACCACCGCCCACGTCGCCCCCAACGCGAAGAGGAGGGACAGCGGCATTCCCGCGTGCCCCAGCTCCCGAATGGCCGTGAGCGACAACAGCGACAAGACCCAGCCACCGTGGTGCAGTGAGGCGCCCACGCGGACCTCCCGCGTGTCCAGCCACATGCCCAGGAGGCAGAGGGCCAGCCCGACGCCACCGAGAATCGCGGGCAACCACAGCGGGTCCACGGCCGCGACGAGCGACACCCCCAACAACCCGGTGGCCACGTTGGCCATCCACCGCTCGCGCGCCACCATCAGCAGACAGGACGTCGCCACGGCGACCAGCGTCACCGGCAGCGACAGCGTCCCCGCCCACGACGTCAGCACCCGCTGCACCAACAGCGCGCCAAGTGCACCCGCGCCGCCCACCCACAGCGGCTCGCTCCAGGAGTCCTCGAGCGGCGGCAACACCTTCGCGAAGGCCCGGGTAAGCCCGCGCTGGATGGCGCCCACCTGACACACGGCGGCCAGGGCCGCGGCCCCCAGTGCCACGACGAAGCTCGACAGCCCGTCCCCGTCCCGACGGAAGAGGAGGTCCTCCAGGCCCGCCGCGCCCATGGGCGCCAGCGCCAGCGCCCAGACCGCGGGGGCGAGCAGCCACCGGTTCGACAGCAGGAACGCGGAGAGCGCCAGCACGCCAGCCAACACGCCCAGGTTCGCGGGGGTGGGAGCCTCCACGGTGGGCAGCACCGCCATGGCCAGCGCCGTGCCGACACAAGCAAGCCGCAGGGCCGCGTCCCGCCCGCTGCGGAAGAAGGCCCACACGCGCTCCGGCCAGTGACTCTCCGCGATGGCCAAAGCGAGCAACAAGCCCATGGCGGTGGACCGAGCCACCGGGAACGGCAGCAGCGCCAGCGCGGCGCCACACACCCGGATGAAAGGAAGCGGCCCCGGCATCAGCGCCACGGACGCGGCCAACACGTACAGCGGCGTGCGGTACTCCGCCGAGCCGAGTGCCGGGATGTCCATGACCACCATCGCCACGGCGAGCCACCCCTGCACCCACAACGACAACGCGTTGCGGGGCGCCTCCTCCCGCGAGCGCAGCAGCAGGGAGGCCACGACGGGGACGTGTGCCACGGCGCGCACCAGCACCAGGGCCAGCACGGGCAGCGCCTGGACCCACCCGGGCAGCTCGCCCCCCACCACGACGATGCTCACGAAGGAATAGGGCACGGCGAGCGAGGCGAAGAACGGCTGCCGCGTGGCGCGCGTCCAGAGCAGGGGCAGCGTGCCCGTTCCCGCGAGCAGCAGCGGCAGCGGCGCGTCATCCCACTTCACCACCACCATGCCGAGCACCCCGGCGGCGCACAGCGACGCGGCCAGCGCGAAGCGCGCACCGCCCGCGCAGACACGCGACACCCAGGGGACCTCCTCGAGCACCGCCAGGAGGCTCAGCACCGCCGCGAGTCCCAACAGGCCCACGCCGCCCCAGGCCGACAGCGCGAAGACGGCATAGAACGCGGCCATCACGACGCTCAAGGTCGCGGGCAAGGCGCGGGCGGTGAGGAGCGCCGCGAACGCCGCGCCCAGGAAGACCCGCGACTGCAGCGACGAGTCCGCGCCAATCAGGGCCGTCAGCGGGAAGACCAGCGCGATGAGCCCCGCCACCACGGTGCTGACGCTCCGGCCCCACCTCGCGGAGATCACGGACGCCCCCAGCGCCCAGCCGCAGAACAGCGTCACCGACAAGCCCGGTGACATCCATCCGCCCCACGGCGAATAGATGCCCGAGATGTCCTGAATCAAGGCCAGGGACGCGATGCCCACGGCCATGGGGCGCACCCACGGAAGCACCCGCGACGCCACGGCCACCGCCCCGGCGGCGACGAGGATGACGACGCCCAACCCCGGCACCTGGGCCAGCATGCCCCAGGGCACCGCGAGCAGCGCGTAGAACACCGCGGGCAGGCCCACCCACCGCACCAGCCCACCCCGCAGGCTCAGCAGCGCCAGGCCAAGCGCCGTGACGGCGAGCGCGGGCGCCACCGACTTCGAGGCCACCTCTCCCGCCAGCGACGGCACCACGGCCGCGGCGAGCACAGCCGCCATGGCCACGAGCACGGGGCTCTGGAACGACCAGGCGGTCAGCACGGCCGCCGCCGCGCACAAGGCGATGCCTGTCACGGCCGTGAAGCCGCTCCCCATCGCCAGGCCCATGAGGAAGCCTACCAGGGACATCACGCCCACGATGACGCCCAGCAACTGCCGCGTCCTCGCCGTGCACACCAGCGCCACCGCGGCGAGCACCAGCGCCATCGCCCCCGCCGCGACCGAGCCACGGGAGGCCCCCAGGACCGCGAGCGCCTGGAAGGGCAGGAACAAGCACAGCCCCGCCCCGACGACCGTCAGGAAGAAGCGCTCCACCAGCAGGCCCAACGTCAGGCACAGCACGGCCAGCGCCAGGGCACTCCAGAAGGCAGGCCGGGCGTCGGGGCCGGTGATGCTCAGGAAGATGAAGAGCACGCTCGCCCCGGCGGTGGCCCGCAGCAGCACCTCCGCCAGCGCCGAGTCCCTGGGGTTTCCGGCGCGCTCGCCCCGCCACAGCCGCGACACCGCGAACACCGCGCCCGCGAAGATGAAGGGCAGCGCGGACAGCGCGCCGAACTGCAAGGGGAGCGGCTCCGTGACGGCGTAGCCGAACCGGTCCCTCACCACGTTCAGCCAGCGGAGCGCCAGCCCGGGGAAGAGCTGGGAAAACGAAGCGTAGGCGAAGTACAGCGCCGCGTAGGCGGCGTAGGCCCAACGGACGCGCGCCAGCCCCCCGCGCGCCAGCGACACCAAGGTCCAGGCCATCACCGCCGCGGTGACGAAGAAGGTCGGCGGCGGTGACAGCGACGCCGCGATGAGGCACGCGGCCTGGAGGGACACCGCGCCAATGGACAGCCCGTCCGCGCCACGTTCGGAGTCCAACGTCCGGAAGCGCAGCGCGGTGGCCAGCAGGAACGCACAGAACGGGGCATACGCTCCGACGGAGACCTCGACCTCCGCGCCCGCGAGCGCGACGTGCAACCGCGCGAAGTAGAGGAACAGCAGGTAGAGCGGCGCGGCGATGACGAAGGCGAGCGACGTGTCCTCACGCGGCGTGGGCGCGGGACGCGAGGCCATCAGGAAGTAGAGCGCGCATGGCAGGACGTCGAGCCACAGCGCATGGTCTCCCAACCGCGCGGCGAGCGGCGCCAGCCCCATCATCCAGGTGCTGGCCACGAGCGCCAACTGGATGAAGGGCCGCGACGGTGCGTCGATGGCCTCCAGCGGCTTGCGCGCCAGGAAGGCCGCCACACCGGACCAGACCACCAACGCGGGAACGAGCAACCCCGTGCCCACGCCCCCCAATTGAAACAAATCCCCCAGCCCCAGGGGCCCCAGCGCGATGCCCGCGAGCGGCGCGACCGCGGCGCCAATGAGCCCCAGGATGTGACCGGGCTTGCGCAACGCCTCGCGCCTCGCGAGGAACGCGCCCCAGACGGCGAAGCCCGCGGAGTATCCCGCCGTCATCCCGAACACGGTGAGCGAGCGGACGCTGGACGACATCCCCGCCCAGCTCTCGAAGACGAAGTAGAGGGTGCCCGAGAGGATGAGGAAGGCACCGACGAACCACATGATGCTTTCGTAGAGGAACGGCCTCCACACGCGGTTCCAGGTGGACGTCTCTTCGACGAGGCGCGCGGTGAGGCTGCGCGGCTGCGGCGGCTCCGCGTAGGGCTCGGCCGGATTCGGAGGCAGCGGGAGGAACGTTTCGTGGCGCTCGGCGCCGGTCTCCTCGGTCCGCGGCTCCGCCGCCCGAGCCGTGGCTTCCGCTGGCATCTCGGGGGTGGGCTCGAAGCCG
Source organism: Myxococcus hansupus (assembly GCF_000280925.3). Taxonomy (NCBI): domain Bacteria; kingdom Pseudomonadati; phylum Myxococcota; class Myxococcia; order Myxococcales; family Myxococcaceae; genus Pseudomyxococcus; species Pseudomyxococcus hansupus. The sequence goes on along the minus strand of NZ_CP012109.1, from coordinate 538,991 downwards.
TGGAACGGACCTTCGTCCCTTACGGACTCGGCCTCTGCGTTTTGCGCGGTGGCCTCGGAGGGGACCGACGGGGGCTCGGCATGAGCGGCGGTGGCGGTCGGGGCCTCTGCTTCCAACGCCGTGGCCATGACCGCGCTCGCGGCGGCCTCGACCGCCGCGGCGACAGCCGGCTCGGGTGGCGTGACCTGCTCCGCGTGCGTCGCCGTGACGTCGTCCAGCGCTGGAGCGGGCACGTGCTCCGCGCCGTCCTGGGGCAGCTCCGTCAGCACCGCCAGGAGGATGCGCGCCTGCCGCTCGTAGCGCTCGAGGATGAAGCGCCGGGCATTCAGCGGGACGTCGGAAAGCTCCCAGCGCGGCAACTCACCCAACAGGAAGTGGACGTGGGCGAGCTCGGCTTCCACCACGGCGCGTGAGCGCTCCGCCATCCGCGAACCGCAGAGCGCACAAAAGACATCCTTGCCACGCCGCTCTTCACGGCAGTCAGGGCAATACATGCATCCCCCTCGTTACAACGAACATGCCACCCCTCCCGGTCCCAAGTACAGACACGGCCCCTCCGCCAGGGATGCACACATGGCCACGGGGAGCCTCCGTGCCGTGGCACACGTGTGCATCCGGCTGCACAACCCGGACATACGGGAAACACACAGGCCGTCCGGGCTCCGGCCGCTGGTCCTCCTCCCCCTCATGTGAAACGTTGCGCCCATGAGCACGGAAGCGCTGACGCTGCGACACATGGGCCCCCAGGATGACGCCGCGGTGGCGGACATCATCCGGACGGTGATGCCGGAGTTCGGCGCGGACGGCCCGGGGTTCGCCATCCACGACCCCGAGGTGTCCGCGATGACCGCCGCCTACGCCCGGCCCCGGCATGCCTATTTCGTCGTGGAGCGCTCGGGCCGTGTCATCGGCGGCGCTGGCATCGCCCCGCTGGAAGGCGGAGACCCCAACGTCTGTGAGCTGCGGAAGATGTACTTCCTCCCCGAGGCCCGAGGACTCGGCCTGGGCGAGCGCCTGCTGCGGCACTGCTTGGAGTTCGCGCGCGAAGCGGGCTTCCGGACCTGCTACCTCGAAACGCTGGCGGGGATGACCCAGGCGCAGAAGCTCTACCGCCGCATGGGCTTCGAGCCGCTCGACGCGCCCCTGGGCAACACCGGGCACTTCGGCTGCGACCACTGGTACACCCGGGACTTGTCCCTGCCGCTCACCTGACGCGGACGGCGCCCTGCCCTGTCAGCAACCGAGGGGGCAGGCCTGGACCCCGCCTCGCCCGCGTCACCACCCTTGGAGGGAACTGGTGACGGAGAGGCTCGAACAGGCATGGCGCGAAAAAGTCCGTCCGCCCCCAGCCGCCGGGCGCCCAGGAGCGAGAGCCCGAGAACGACGCGCGCGCCCTCCGCACCGGGCCACGTCGTGGAACCGCCACCCCGTCCGGACAAGCGCCCCTTCGACATCGACGAAGTGCTCGGCCGTGTCCGCGAGGCGGTGCGCCATTTCCCGGACGCCGCGATGTTCGCGCTCGCCGCCCGAGGCCATGACAGCCTCTTCGAGCAGCTCGTCGCCTGCATCCTCTCCATCCGAACGCGTGACGAGGTGAGCCTGCCCGTCTCGCTCGCCCTGCTCCAACGAGCCTCCACGCCTCAGGCGCTCGCGAGCTTGACGCCCGAAGCCATCGACGCCCTCATCCAGCCCGTCACCTTCCATGAAGCCAAGGCCTGGCAGCTTCACGCCATCGCCGTGCGCACGCGCGACGCGTTCGGCGGAACGCTGCCGTGTGATGCCCAGGTCCTCCAGTCGTTCAAGGGCGTGGGCCCCAAATGCGCGCACCTGGCGCTGGGCATCGCCTGCGGACATGAAGCCATCAGCGTGGACATCCACGTCCACCGCGTGACGAACCGCTGGGGCTACGTCCAAGCCCGCACGCCCGAGGCCACGATGGAGGCGCTGGAGGCCCAGCTCCCTCGCGCCTGGTGGGTGGAGCTGAACCGACTGCTGGTGCCCTTCGGCAAGCACATCTGCACGGGCACGCGGCCGAAGTGCTCCACGTGTCCCGTGCTGGACGCCTGTCGTCAGGTGGGCGTGAAGGACGCGCGCTGACGCTACCGGTCCTGCCCCACGAGCTGCGTCGCCCTGCGGGCCAGCCGCCGCCACGGGTTGGTCCGGCCGCCATTCTCCAGCGTGATTTCCTTCGAGTGCCGCAGGTCCTTGGCCCAGCACCGCGCCAGCTTGCGGACGAAGGACGCGTCATGAATGACGAGCGAGCCCTCCTTCAACTTGTTGAGCGACAGCGAGTCCATGTTGGTGGAGCCCACCACCGACAGCCAGTCGTCCACGAGCAGCGTCTTCGAATGCATCATCGACGGCTGGTACTCCCAGATGCGCACGCCCGCGGCGAGCAACCGCTCGTAGGTCGAACGCTGGGAGGCCCGCATGATGGGCACGTCATGGCAGGGACCGGGTCCCAGGATGCGAATCTCCACGCCCTGGCGACACTTCTCCTCCAACTGCTCCAGAATCGCGTTGGGCGGTGAGAAGTACGCGTTGGCAATCCAGATGCGCTCGCGCGCGGCGCCAATCACGACGCGAATCATGCGCTCCGCGTCGGTGAGGCCCAGCTTGCCCGCACTGTCGATGAAGCCCGCGGCGCAGGGCCCTGATTCCTCCGGTTCAGGAAAGGCGCTGGGGGGAATCAACCCGCCGCCCGACTCCTGCCAGTGCCGGGAGAACGAGAGCTGCATGCGGCGAACCTCGGGCCCTTCGACGCGCAGGTGCGTGTCGCGCCACTCATCCGGCTTCATGCCGTCGCCTTCCCACACCTTCCAGATGCCGAAGCCGCCCGTGTAGCCAATGCGCCCGTCGACAATCACCAGCTTCTGATGGCTGCGGCCCAACAGGCGCCCCAGCACCTTGCCCGCGAGGAGCCGGTAGTAGTGGACCTCCACACCCGCGTCCGTGAGCACCCGCTCCACCTTCTGGTCGAAGTCCCGGTTGCCGCGAATCTCCTCGCTGCCCACCGGGTCCACCACCACGCGGCACGCCACGCCCGCCCGCGCGCGCTCGACCAACGCCTCCACGACGCGGTCCGACAGCTCACAGGGCCGCCAGATGTAGACGAGGACGTGGACGCTGCTGCGCGCGGCGCGGATGTCCGCCAGCATGCGTTCGAAGACGGCGCTGTTCTCCAGCAACTCCAGCGAGTGTCCGGGCACCAGCCCCACCCCGGTGGATTGGTACAACGCGAAGGAGAAGGCATCCGGGCCCGGGGGCAACAGGAAGGGTCCTTGCATCTCATGGCGCGCGCGCTCGACGCCGCCGGAGAAGCCCAAGGCACCGGGCTTGGGAATCAGGTCCTCCAGCTCCTGCATTTCGTCCATACGGGCAAGCTAGGGATGCCCCCCTCCCCATGGAACGGCGCGCCCGGCCGCCTGCCCGTGGAAGACACACGCTTCTCGTTGCCGCGCGGCGCCATGCTGGCCACACTGCGCCCGTCCTCTCACTTCCAGGAGCGCCAACCATGGTGGATGACACCCGCCCGACAGCCCACGAGCTGCTGTCCCTTCCTCGCCTCGCGCCGCTCGTCCCCATGCTGTACGTGGCCTGGACGGACGGGGAGCTCACGCCAGAGGAGATTCGCGCCATGGGCACCGCCGCCCGCGCGCAGCCCTGGCTCGATTTGCGCTCCAACACCGTGCTGGCCCGCTGGCTGGACCCCCTGGTCCCTCCCACCCCCGCCGAGCTGGCCCAGGTGCGCGAGCACATCCGCCGCACCGCGGAGCGCCTGTCCCATAGCGGACAGAAGAACCTCGCGGAGCTGGGCGCGCAGCTCGCCCAGGTGGGCAACGGCGACGAGGGCCTCCCCGCGCCCATGCCGGAGCTGACGCGCGCGCTGAACGAGCTGGAAGAGTCCCTGGGCGTCTCCGGCAGTGAGGCGGTGCGCTCGCTCGTCCCCGCGGCCTCGCCCAGCCGCGTCGAGCCGCGCGCGCCCACGTCCTTCGACCCGGAGGCCCTGCGCCAGGTGCTGGACCGCACGTACCCGGAGACGCGCGCCCAGGTGCGCAAGTGGCTGGCCGACCCGGCCTTCCGCTACACGGACACGCGCGACACCACGAAGTACCGGGACCAGGTGCTGACGTGGCTCAAGGCGCTGGCCGACCAGGGCCTGGGGCGCATCGCCTTCCCCAAGGACAACGAGACGCGCTCGGACCTGGGGCCCTTCCTCACCGCGTTCGAGACGATGGCCTATTTCGACCTGAGCCTGGTCATCAAGGCCGGTGTCCACTTCGGTCTCTTCGGCGCGAGCATCCTCTTCCTGGGCACGGAGAAGCACCACCAGAAGTACCTGCCCCAGGTGGCCTCGCTGGAGCTGCCGGGTTGCTTCGCCATGAGCGAGCTGGGCCACGGCTCCAACGTGCGCGACGTGGAGACGGTGGCGCGCTACGACGTGGAGACGGGTGAGTTCGTGGTGCACACGCCCACGGAGACGGCGCGCAAGGAGTGGATTGGCAACGCCGCCCGGCATGGGCGCATCGCCACCGTGTTCGCCCAGTTGGAGGTCGGCGGACGCTCACTGGGCGTCCACGCGCTGCTGGTGCCGCTGCGCGACGAGGCCGGCCGCGTGCTGCCCGGGGTTCGCATCGAGGACTGCGGTGAGAAGCTGGGCCTCAACGGCGTGGACAACGGCCGCATCTGGTTCCAGCACGTCCGCGTGCCCCGGGAGAACCTGCTGGACCGCTTCGGCCAGGTGACCGAGCAGGGCGAGTACACCAGCTCCATCACCGGCGACTCCAAGCGCTTCTTCACCATGTTGGGCACGCTGGTGGCGGGCCGGGTGAGCGTGGCCGGCGCGGGGCTGAGCGCGGCCAAGAGCGGGCTCACCATCGCCGTGCGCTACGGCGACTTGCGGCGCCAGTTCGGCCCCGCGGGCGACAAGGAGTTCCGCCTGCTGGACCACCAGGCGCACCAGCGGCGCCTGCTCAAGCCCCTGGCGAAGACGTACGCCATGGACTTCGCGCTCGAGTACCTCGTGGAGCGCTACGTGAATCGCTCCGAGGAGGACGCGCGCGAGGTGGAGTCGCTCGCCGCCGGACTCAAGGCGTACAGCACGTGGCACACCACCGCCGTCCTCCAGGAGGCGCGCGAGGCGTGCGGCGGCCAGGGCTACCTGGAGGCGAACCGGCTGGCGGCGCTGAAGGCGGACACGGACGTGTTCACCACCTTCGAGGGCGACAACACGGTGCTGATGCAGTTGGTCGCCAAGGGCCTGCTCACGGGCTACCGGCAGCGCTTCGAGGACGACCGCGTCTTCGCCGTGCTGCGGATTCTGGCGGACCGGGCCACCAGCGTGGTGGACCGCAACCCCTTCGCCGCGCGACGCACCGACAGCGACCACCTGCGCGACAACGACTACCACCTGCGCGCGCTGCGCTTCCGCGAGGAGGAGCTGCTGGCCACCGTGTCCAAGCGCATCCGCAAGCGGCTGGGCGCGGGCGTGGAGGCCTTCGAGGCCTTCAACCAGGTCCAGGTCCACATGCTGGAGCTGGCCCACGCGCACGTGGAGCGGCTGGCGCTGGAGCAGTTCCTCAAGGGCGTGGCCCAGGTGAAGGACCCGGGCCTCAAGACGGTGCTGGGCCGCCTGTGCGACCTCTACGGCCTGTCCTGCCTGGAGGCCGCCAGTGGCTGGTTCCAGGAGCACGGGTGGCTGGAGGGCGCCAAGGCGAAGGCCATCCGCAAGGAGGTGACGCGGCTGTGCGCCGAGCTCCGCCCGGACGCCGTGGCGCTGGTGGACGCGTTTGGGATTCCGGACACCTGCCTCGCCGCGCCCATCGGTCTGGGCCACCTGTCGCCATGAGGTGAACGTTTCCAGGCAGGCGGGACTGCCCGCCTGCCTGCCCCATGTGCAGCTTCTGGGGGCCATGACACGACACGTGACATTTCTGATGTGTGCCCTCGGGTGGCTCGCGGGCTGCGCGACGATGTCTCCCGTGGAGCGCGCCGCGGCCCTGGAGGCCCAGAACAAGCAGCGGGTGCAGCAGCTCACCGAGGAGCTCTACAACCTGCGCAAGCTGGAGCGCATCCCGGAGTACATCGCCGAGGACTTCGTGGACCGCTCCCACGGCGCCCCTGGCGGCGTGGTGGGACCGGCCGCCCTGCGTCAGCAGGCCGAGGCCAGCTTCCAGAGCTTCCCCGAGCTGAAGTTCGACATCCTCCACCTGGTGGCGGACGGCGACCTGGTGCTGGTGCACTGGAAGGCCACCGGGCCGGACCCGAAGCACCTGGACCCGACCGGCGAGCCCCAGACGCTCCAGCTCCGGGGCCACTCCCTGTACCGCCTGCGCGACGGCAAGGTGGTGGAGTCGTGGGACATCTCCGACCGCCTCTCGCCGCTGCTCCAGCGCGGCTACAAGGTGGTGCCGCCCACGCTGTAGCCGCTACCCGCCCGGCGCGCGAAACACCTCGCCGTCCTGGCCCTCCACGAACAGGCTGGCGTCATCCGACGGCGAGACGCGGAGCGCCACGCGGGGCAGCCCCTTGCGATCTCTGAGCACCAGGCCGGGCGAGCCATGCTCGTCCGCGCCCAGGATGGCCCGGGGCCGACCATCCGCGTCCGACAGCTCCAGCCGGGACGAGCCGTCCACCTGGAGGCCCACGGCGAACAGCTCCCCGCCGCCCGGCTTGGACAACGTCAGCCGCGGCGCTTCATCCGAGTACACCATCAACTCCGCCAGGGACTGGCCGTCCGCGGTGGAGAAGCGAAGCCGGGGCGCGCCATCCTCGCCCACGCCGAGCAGCGCCCGGGGCCGGCCCTGGCCATCCCGCAGCACCAGGCCCGCGTTGCCCTGCGCATCCGTGTCCAGCGTGGCCCGCGTCTGGCCGCGCGCGTCCGTCAGCACCAGGCGCGACGTCACCAGTGTGCCAGTGGACACATCTTCTCCCGGGAGCGCCGCCGTCCCCAGGCCGAGGCCCGCGAGCGCGAGCGCCGCGAAGGTGAGTCCCTGCCAGAGCCGGCAACGGCGCTCCAGCCGCGCCATCCGTGTTTCGAGCGAGTCGTCCATTCGAGAGCCTCCTGCTCCAGGGCACAAGCTAACGGATGTGGCGCCGCGGTGCGCGCTGGACTGTCCACCAGTGACGCAACCCCCACACCGGCCGTGGTCGCTCCGCTGCTCGCGCCCTACCTGGGCATGCAGTCCCTTCAGGAAGGCCCCATGACCTCACGCCTCAGGCTGCTGCCACTGCTGGCCCTGCTCTCCGTGACGACCTGCGTGCGAAACCCCGCGACGGGCAAACGCATGCTGTCGCTCGTGTCCCAGAACGACGAAATCGCCCTGGGCAAACAGAGCGCGGAGGAGGTCCGCGGGTCCATTGGCCTCATCCAGGAACCCAAGGTCCAGGACTACGTCGCCCGGGTGGGCCTGCCCATGGCCAAGGCGTCCGAGCGGCCCGAGCTGCCGTGGACCGTGCAGGCCGTGGACGACCCGGTGGTGAACGCCTTCGCCCTCCCCGGCGGCCCCGTGTTCGTCACGCGCGGCCTGCTCACGGCGCTCAACTCCGAGGCGGAGCTGGCCTCCGTGCTGGGACATGAGGTCGCCCACATCACCGCGCGCCACTCCGTGGAGCAGATTTCCCAGGCGCAGCTCGCGCAGGCCGGCCTCCTGCTGGGCAGCGTGCTGAGCGAGGACGTGGCCCGCTTCGGGGGCCTGGCCGCCGCGGGACTCCAGCTCTTGTTCCTCAAGTACGGCCGCGACGACGAGCGCCAGGCGGACGAGCTGGGCTTCAAGTACATGTTGAACGCGGGCTACGACGTGCGTGCCGCGGCGAACGTCTTCGCCACGCTGGACCGCGTGGGCAAGGCCGCGGGCGGCCAGAGCCTCCCCGCGTGGCTGTCCACCCACCCCGACCCGGGTGACCGCGTGAAGACCGCGCAGGAGCGTGCCGCGAACGCCCACGTGGACTTCAACAAGCTCAAGGACGGGCGCGAGGAGTACCTCGCCATGCTCCAGGGCATGGCCTACGGCAACGACCCGCGGCAGGGCTTCTTCCGGGGCAATGTCTTCATGCACCCGGGACTGCGCTTCCAGCTCACCTTCCCGCAGGGATGGAAGACGGCGAACCAGCCCCAGCAGGTGGCGGGCGTCAGCCCCCAGGAGGATGCCATCGTCGGCCTGGTGCCCACCGGGAACATCGCGCCGCAAGAGGCGATGCAGCGCTTCATGGCACAGGAAGGCATCCAGCCCGCCAATGCCGCGCCCGCTGGCTTTCCTCCGGGCGCCGCGTTCTTCCAGGCGCAGACGGAGCAAGGCGTCATCGCGGGCGTCACCGCCTTCGTGAGCCAGGGCGGCACCACGCTCCAGCTCCTGGGCTACACCGGGGCGCAGCAGCTCCCCGCGTACGAGGAGGCCTTCCGCGCCACCTTCTCCAGCTTCGGTGCGCTGACGGACGCCTCCGCGCTGGCCGTCCAGCCCGCGCGCATCGAGCTGGCGAAAATCGCCTCGCCCATGACGCTGCAGCAGTTCAACGAGCAGAACCCATCCACCATCTCCGTGGAGGAGCTGTCCATCATCAACGGCGTACAGCCCGGGGACACCCTGCCCGCGGGCCGCACGGTGAAGCGCGTGACGGGTGGGGTGAAATCCACGCCCTGAGCCGGGCTCCGGCGGGGGACACCGGAGCCCGAGGTTCCACTCAGTAGTCGATGTCGCTGCTGCCGCGCTCGGGCGTGCTCTCGCCGTCGTCCGCGCGTCCCTGCCGGCGGTCCGTCTCCTCCACGTAGTCGGAGGGGATGGCGTCGGTGTTGCGACGGATGGGGCGGCCCGCGCCGAACAGGAAGCCCAGCTTGAACTGCGCGAAGCCGCCGTTGAAGCCCGCGATGGCCTCCGAGTCACTGTTGGTGGCGCTCGCATGTCCCACGACGGGGAACGAGAGGCCGACCTCCGGCATCAGGCGGAAGCCCTCGGTGACGCGCAGCGCGTAACCCACCGAGGCACCCACGCTGAGGATGTTGAGCGCGGCGCCGTCGTTGCCCACGTTGCCGGCGATGCGCGTCCACATCACGCGAGGCCCCAGCACCAGCTCCGAGCCGCCCTTCGTCTTGAAGCCCACCAGCAGCGGCGCGGAGACGTTCAGGTAGCTCGTCGAGGCCGACTCACCCTCCGAGTTCGTCCCCGAGCCGATGGAGGCGCCCGAGATGGACGGGGCCAGCGAGATGGCCTTCACGGGGTCACCAGGCTCGGTCAGCAGGAACTTCGTCTGAAGTTCCGCCAGCGAGGAGCCCACGCGGACGCCCAGGTCGACACGCTCCGCCACGCCATAGCGAAGCGCCATGTCGAAGTGCGGGACATAGCCACCCGCCGTGGGGTTGTTGTCGTCCCCGCCCAGAACCGCTGCACCCATGACGCCCGGCTCGATTCCGAATTGGAACCGGCCCGCGCCCAACGTGTCCGCCGTCTGGACATGGCTCACCGACGCGCAGCCCGTCCCAAGAATACCCATCAACGCAGATACAACAGTAACAGAGCGACGAAACATGTTCCCCTCCAAAGCCTTTCATTCCGTTCTGGAACGTGGCGAAGGGCATGGACGTCGAACGGAATCGAACATTCACATTGGATTATCCGAAACTCGATTTTCCGGTGCGGGCGGGCGGCGCATCATGCGGGGTATGAGCCCCCACGAACGCGAGCGATTGACGGCGGCCTACACGGCGACGCGCTACGTCATCCGGCCCCACCCCAGCACGGGTGGCGTCGAGCAAATCCTGCGAGCCGGCGCCCTGCACCCGGCCCTGGACGCAACGCTTGCGGCCCGCGGCCACCGGGAGTGGGCCTTCCTGACGGCGTGGAACCCCGGCTCCCAGTGGCGGAGCGCCGAGGAGAACCGCCGCGAACAGGAGCGGCTCATCGCGCAGCTCGTCGCGGGGGGATGGGCAGTCGCCTCCGCCCTGGGCGAGGCGGATGACGGAAGCTGGTGCGAACAGAGCCTCTTCGTCCCGGGCCTGCCCCGCGAGGAGGCCGCACGCTTCGGACGCGCCTACGGACAGGTCGCCGTCCTCGTGGGACGCACGGGAGGACAGGCCGAGCTGATGTTCTGCGAGGAGGCGCACACGCCAGCGCCGTGACGCCTCACCCGCCCGTTCAAACGTTCCGGCGGGTCATTGGCGACCGGGAGCCCGTGCCCTGGGCACCCGCGCCGAAGGGCCCGCTCCCGCTCAGGGAATGGGGCCCCGAGGCTGACCCGCGGCCGGCACCGAGGAGCCGCTGCCGCCCACCGCGGAGTCACCCAGGTTCTCCGGGATGATGTCCAGCTCGCGGGCATTGATGACCCGGCGCGCCAGCTCGTCGAACTCGACCTCCAGGACGCGGCCAGGCTGGTCCGCGAGGCCGAAGCGGATGCGCCAGAAGTTGGGGCGAATCTCCACCGCCTCCCCGGCCTCCGCCAGCACAAGCGAGTTGTTGCGGGCGTATTCCTCGCCGGCCTGGACCGCGTCCCGCGAGCCCAGCTCCGCCTGCACGGCGGCCGAACTGGGTGGCACGGGGGGACGGCCGGTGGGGCCCGTCGCGCAGGCCACTGAGGCCAGGATGGCGCCGGACAAGAGGAACCGGGGGACGATGCGAAATCGAATCGGCGTCATATGCCCATGGTGAGCACGCCGCGTGCCACCTGCAGGCAAGAGCACCCCGAATGTTTTGTGCAGGACGTGCTTCCGGCGCGGCGCCCGGGTGGCACCACGCCAGGGAAGCACACCGCCCCGGGACGAGCCGGGGCGGCCAGGCTACGTCACTTCGCCGGAGCGGGCGTCGGGGTGATGACGCGCTGCTTCTCCACCACCTCGTCGATGAGGCCGTACTGCCGCGCGTCCTCGGCGCTCATGAAGTAGTCGCGCTCGGTGTCCTTCTCGATGCGCTCCACGGTGTGGCCGGTGTGCTTCACGATGAGGCCGTTGATGTAGCTGCGCAGCCGGAGGATTTCCTTGGCCTGGATGTCGATGTCCGTGGCCTGGCCCTGCGCGCCGCCCAGCGGCTGGTGAATCATGATGCGGCTGTTGGGCAGCGCGTAGCGCTTGCCCTTCGCCCCCGCCAGCAGCAGCAGCGCGCCCATGGACGCGGCCTGCCCCACGCAGATGGTGGACACCGGACACTTCACGTACTGCATGGTGTCGTAGATGGCGAGGCCCGCCGTGACGGAGCCGCCCGGCGAGTTGATGTAGAGGTTGATGCCCTTGTCCGGGTCTTCCGACTCCAGGAACAGGAGCTGGGCCACGATGATGTTGGCCACGTCGTCATTGACAGGCGTGCCCAGCATGATGATGCGGTCCTTGAGGAGCCGGCTGTACAAGTCGTACGCCCGCTCGCCGCGGTGCGTGGTCTCGATGACGAAGGGGACGTTCATGACGCCCCTACCCTAATCGCCCTTCCGCCGCCGCGCCCGTCCCTTCTTCCCGGAGCGTACGCTGCCCCACGCTTCGGGGCCCCGGCTCCCCTGGTCCCCAGGGGGCCTACCCCTTGTGGCCCGTCATGTCCTCCGGGCGGACCCACTGGTCGAACTGCTCGGGCGTGACGAGCCCCAGCGCCACGGCCGTCTCCTTGAGCGTGGTGCCGTCCTTGTAGGCCGTCTTCGCGATTTTCGCCGCGTTGTCGTAGCCGATGTGGGGGTTGAGCGCCGTCACCAGCATCAGGCTGCGCTCCAGGTTCTCCTGGATGCGGGCCCGGTTCGGCTCGATGCCCACCGCACAGTGCAGGCGGAAGCTGCGCATGCCGTCCGCCAGCAGCCGGCAGCTCTGGAGCAGGTTGTGGGCGATGAGCGGCTTGAAGACGTTGAGCTGGAAGTTGCCGGACGCGCCGCCCACGGTGACGGCCACGTCGTTGCCCATCACCTGGGCGCACAGCATGGTGAGCGCCTCGCTCTGGGTGGGGTTCACCTTGCCCGGCATGATGGAGCTGCCCGGCTCGTTCTCCGGGATGATGATTTCCGCCAGGCCCGAGCGCGGCCCGGAAGACAGCCAACGCACGTCATTGGCCACCTTGAAGAGCACCGCCGCCAGCCCCTTGAGCGCCCCGTGCGCCTGCACCAGCGCGTCGTTGGCGGCCAGCGCCTCGAACTTGTTGGGCGCGGTGACGAAGGGGTGGCCGGTGAGCTGGGCCAGCTCCTTCGCCACGCGCTCGGCGTAGCCCTTGGGCGCGTTGAGGCCCGTGCCCACCGCCGTGCCGCCCAACGCCAGCTCCAGGAGGTGCGGCAGGGTCCGCTCCAGGTGGGACTGCGCGTGATTCAACTGCGCCACGAAGCCGCCCAGCTCCTGCCCCAGCGTCAGGGGCGTGGCGTCCTGCAGGTGGGTGCGGCCCACCTTCACCACGTCCTGGAAGGCGCGAGACTTCTCCGCGAACACGTCGCGCAGGGACTTCAGCTCGGGCAGCACCTGCCCGGTGATGGCGGCCACGGCGGCCACGCTCATCGCGGTGGGGAAGACGTCGTTGGAGCTCTGCCCCTTGTTGACGTCGTCGTTGGGGTGGACCTTGCGCGCTTCACCGCGCTCGCCGCCCAGAAGCTCCGAGGCGCGGTTGGCGAGCACCTCGTTCGTGTTCATGTTCGACTGCGTCCCGCTGCCCGTCTGCCACACGCTCAGGGGGAACTCGTCATCGTGCTGGCCGGCCAGGACCTCGTCCGCGGCCCGGACGATGGCGCCACCCTTCTCCTTCGCCAGCGTGCCGTTCTCCACGTTCACCAGCGCGGCGGCCTTCTTCACCAGCACGAGCGCGCGGATGAGGGCCAGCGGCATGCGCTCGGTGGAGATGGCGAAGTTCTGGAGGCTGCGCTGCGTCTGCGCGCCCCACAGCCGGTCGGCGGGGACGTCGATGGGACCGAAGGTGTCTTTCTCGGTGCGAACGTTCTTCGTGCTCACGCGGGGGGCTCCTGGGAGTCTCGAGTCGAGCCCCTTCGATAACAAACCGGAGCCCCCGCGCGCGGCTCCGGCGTCATTTTCTTCGTTGGACGCTGAGCACTACACCCGGCGCTCGACGCGGGGCGAAGTCTCCGAGTTCCCCAGGCCGGACAGCCAGTTGTACGTGCGCCGCAGGGGCGCGGTGCCCGTCGCCGACGGCGGCGTGAAGGCCCACAGCAGCAGGTACACCATCAGCGCGGTGCCCCCGGACACCGCCAGCGCCACCACGAAGCCCACGCGGATGAGCGCCACGTCCAGGCCCGTCTCGCGCCCCAGCGCCGCGCACACCCCGGTCAACAGCCGCCCCTCCACGCCCCGGTGCAGCGGCTCCGTGCGCGCGCCACAGCTCGGGCACCTCCGGACCTCCAGGCTCACTTCCTCCGTGCAGGTGGCGCAGCGTCTCTTGGCGTCCATCACGTCTCCCTTCCGGGCCCATTCCCACTTGGCGGCCGCGGGCCTCATTCCTACCTACGCGCCTTGGCGCTCCCCATTGCATACGCCCTGGGGGCGATTTGTTGATTTACAGATTTAACAAGCCGCTTGTTGACAGAGTTACAGGCAAGCAGGCAAAGATCCTCGCCGCACTTCCTTTTTGCCCTCTCGGGACTCATTTTCCGAGCCGTTCCAGTAGATTTACAACGCGCCAAGCCAAAGGAGCCTCGATGTCGGACCAAGCCCCCTCTGTGAAGCCCCCGGCCTTCGGCCCGGGCGTGGTGGTGAAGGGGCCCTGGCACCCCGACTACGCGGAGGTGCTCACCCCGGAGGCCCTGGACTTCGTGGCGAAGCTGGTCCGCACCTTCGGGGAGCGCCGGGAGGCCCTGCTGGAGCGCCGCAAGGTGGTCCAGGCCGCCTGGAGCAAGGGGGAGCGGCCCCACTTCCTGCCGGAGACGAAGTCCATCCGGGAGGGCGACTGGACGGTGGCGCCCCTGCCCGCCGACCTCCAGGACCGCCGCGTGGAGATCACCGGCCCGGTGGACCGGAAGATGGTCATCAACGCCCTCAACTCCGGGGCGAACGTCTTCATGGCGGACTTCGAGGACGCCAACAGCCCCACCTGGGACAACGTGGTGCGCGGGCAAATCAACCTGCGTGACGCGGTGAAGGACACCATCTCCTTCACCGCGGAGAACGGGAAGCACTACGCCCTCAACCCGAAGCGCGCCGTGCTCTTCGTGCGGCCCCGCGGCTGGCACCTGCCGGAGCGGAACGTCGAAATCGACGGCAAGCCCATCTCCGGCTCGCTCTTCGACTTCGGGCTCTTCTTCTTCCACAACGCGCGCGAGCAGTTGGCGCGCGGCACCGGGCCCTACTTCTACCTGCCGAAGATGCAGAGCCACCTGGAGGCCCGGCTGTGGAACGACGTGTTCCACCTGGCCCAGTCGGAGCTCAACATCCCGCGCGGCACCATCAAGGCCACCGTCCTCATCGAGACGCTGCCCGCCGCGTTCGAGATGGACGAAATCCTCTACGAGCTGCGCGAGCACTCGGCCGGCCTCAACTGCGGCCGCTGGGACTACATCTTCAGCTTCATCAAGACGCTCCAGTCCGACACCAGCGTGGTGCTGCCCGACCGCGGCCAGGTGACCATGGACAAGGCGTTCCTCAACGCCTACTCGCAGCTCCTCATCCAGACGTGCCACCGCCGCAACGTGCACGCGATGGGCGGCATGGCGGCCTTCATCCCCATCAAGGGTGACGCGGCGGCCAACGACGCCGTCATGGACAAGGTGCGCGCGGACAAGCTGCGCGAGGTGAAGAACGGCCACGACGGGACGTGGGTGGCCCACCCCGGCCTCGTGGAAATCGCGCGCGACATCTTCGACTCGCACATGAAGGGCCCCAACCAGCTCTCCAACAAGCGCGAGGACGTGAAGATTGGCGAGGCGGAGCTGCTCAAGGTGCCCTCCGGCACGCGCACCGAGGAGGGCCTGCGCCACAACATCCGCGTGGGCATCCAGTACACCGCCGCGTGGCTGGGCGGCCTGGGCTGCGTGCCGCTCTACAACCTGATGGAGGACGCGGCCACCGCCGAAATCTCACGCGCGCAGGTGTGGCAGTGGATTCACCACGGCGCCTCGCTGGAGGACGGCCGCAAGGTGACGCCCGCCCTCTTCCGCGACGCGCTGGGCGAGGAGATGAACCGCCTCGAGAAGGAGGGCGCCAAGGAGCGCTACGGCGCCGCCCACCTGGAGCGCGCGCGCGTGCTCTTCGAGCAGCTCTCCACCGCGGGCACCTTCGAGGACTTCCTCACCCTGCCCGCCTACGACGCGCTGGAAGCCCAGCGCTGAAGCTTTCCTGACTTTCGCAGCACGCAACACACCACTTTTACCGCAGCGAGGAGCCCACGATGTACGACGCCACGCCGACCACGACCGATGCCTCCCCTCACGCCAAGCTCCACGCGCAGCGTTTCGAGGGCATCAAGCGCAACTACACGCAGAAGGACGTGGAGAAGCTCCGCGGCTCCATCACCATCAGCTACACGCTCGCGGAGATGGGCGCCAAGAAGCTGTGGGAGCTGCTCCACACGGACGACTACATCAACGCGCTCGGCTCGCTCACCGGCAATCAGGCGGTGCAGATGGTGCGCGCGGGCCTGAAGGCCATCTACCTGTCCGGCTGGCAGGTGGCGGCGGACGCGAACTCCGCCGGGCAGATGTACCCGGACCAGAGCCTCTACCCGGTGGACAGCGTCCCCACCGTGGTGCGGAAGATCAACAACTCCCTGCGCCGCGCGGACCAGATTGACCACGCAGAGGGCCGCAAGGACCGGTACTGGTTCGCGCCCATCATCGCGGACGCCGAGGCCGGCTTCGGTGGCCCGCTCAACGCCTTCGAGCTGATGAAGGGCATGATTGAAGCGGGCGCCGCCGGCGTTCACTTCGAGGACCAGCTCGCCAGCGAGAAGAAGTGCGGCCACATGGGCGGCAAGGTGCTGGTGCCCACCAGCCACTTCATCCGCACCCTGTCCGCGGCCCGCCTCGCGGCGGACGTCATGGGCGTGCCCACCCTGCTGGTGGCGCGCACGGACGCGGACAGCGCCAAGCTGCTGATGAGCGACTCGGACGAGTACGACCACGCCTTCATCGACAAGAAGGCCGGCCGCACCGCGGAGGGTTTCTACCGCCTCAACGGCGGCCTGGACTGCGCCATCGCCCGCGGCCTGGCGTACGCGCCGTACGCGGACCTGGTGTGGTGCGAGACCAGCACCCCGGACCTGGCCCAGGCGAAGAAGTTCGCCGAGAGCATCCGCGCTCAGTACCCCAACAAGCTGCTGGCGTATAACTGCTCGCCGTCCTTCAACTGGAAGAAGAACCTGGACGACGCCACCATCGCCAAGTTCCAGCGCGAGCTGGGCGCCATGGGCTACAAGTTCCAGTTCGTCACCCTGGCCGGCTTCCACGCGCTCAACTTCGGGATGTACGAGCTGGCGCGGAAGTACAAGGACCGCGGCATGGCGGCCTACAGCGAGCTGCAGCAGGCCGAGTTCGCGGCGGAGAAGGACGGCTACACCGCCACGCGCCACCAGCGAGAGGTGGGCACCGGCTACTTCGACCAGGTGGCCGAGGTCATCTCCGGCGGCAACGCCAGCACGCTGGCCCTGACGGAGTCCACCGAGGCCCACCAGTTCTAGGATTCAACGCTTCTTGAAGTCACTTGAAGGCCGCGGCTGACGGGGAGTGCGCCCGTAAGTCCGCGGCTTTCGGGCGTTTTGGGCCTTCCGCGCAACTTCGCGGGGCCGCTGGGCGATAATGGGGTTCGAGAGGTCCGACACGTGCGTGGTGCGCGTCCCGGGCCGAGACGGAGGCGCCATGACCCGCATCAACTCCTTCAACGGCCCCATGATTCAGCCCGCCGCCACGCAGGCGCAGAGCCGCGCGGCCAGCACGAGCTTTGGCTCGCTGGTGAACCCGATGGCCCCGGCCAACCGGCCTGGAGACCCGACGATGGTGTCGGGGGGCGCGGTGGTCGCCTCGGCGCTGGCGTCGGTGGGCAGCTCGCCGAACAACGGGATGTTGAACTCCTACCTCTCCGCCGTGGGCCGTGGGCCCATCTCCGAGGACGGCTCGCGGGGCCCGGTGTCCCAGGCCCCCGCCGGCTCCGAGCAGGCGCAGCAGGAGCAGGTCCTCATGGAGCTGGCGGAGATGTCCGCCGCGACGCTGTCGAACTCCATCATCCACATGGGCAACAAGATGAAGGTGGACATGGAGCGCGAGTAATCGCGCGGGGCGTCAGCCCTTCTTCTTGTCGCTTTCCGCGTTGTAGGCGTCACGTTGGCCCCGCTGCAATTCGGGGCCTTTCCTCCACGGCAGGTCGACGTCCGTGCGTTGACCGCCGTTCTGCTCCCCGACGTCATTGAGGAACTCGGCGCGCCCCTCCGCGGGAACGTTGTCGCCGTCCTCCTCCGGGTCCTTCTGCTTCTTGGGGTCCAGCGGGATGCCCGCGCCGCGCTTGAGGTAGTCCTTGGGGTCCATGCCCTCCAAGGTGGCGACGGCGGCCGCTCGCGCGCAGAGGGCGGACGGGCAGGCGGGCGGTGGGTGCCTCAGTTGAGGTACTTGGGCCGCGGCGGCTCGGCGGGTTGCTGCTTCATCATCTCCAGGCCCTGGCGGGTGAGCACGAAGCGGACGGCGCCGGAGCCACGCTCGGTCTCGATTTCGGCCTCGAACGCGGGCCCGGAGATGCCGCCGAAGGAGACCTCCTTGCGGAGGTTCACCACGCGGCCGCTCATCATGTCCCCGGCCACCTGCTTGGCGCCGTCACCCCGTGCGTGGAGTTCGTAGGCCGCCTGGTGCAGCGTCATCGCCAGCGAGGGCGACAGCGGCTGGTTGCTGAAGAGGACGGAGATGAGGAGCCAGTAGGGAGGTGACTGATCGTCGGAGGACATCGCGCTCCCATCCTAAGCGTCTCGGTCGGCGGAGGCCCGTGGAAGTGAAGGCGCCCGCGTCACCGGGTGGGGAGTTCGCGGAAGGTGATGCCTTCCAGGCCCAGACGCTTCACGGCGTCCTTGAAGCGCTCGGTGCCAACGAGCACGGTCGCGAAGTTGCCCACGCGGAAGAGGTCCCGGTCCGTGGGCAGCGAGGCCGCGTCGAGGATGGGGTCGTCGGGCAGCGTGAGTTTGAAGCGGCCACAGGTGGTGCAGGGAGGCGGCGTATCCGGCTTGTAGCAGTCCGGGTGAAGTTGGCCTCGGGGCTCGAGTTGCAGCTCCAGGAGCTCCGGCGGGTCCTTCTGCCGAAAGCGAAGCTCCGTCTTGCACCCCACGAGGCCGCGCACGCCCTCCGTCACGAGTTGCTCCAACGCCTCCCGGCGGACGACGAGCAGCATGCTCCCCTGCGATTCGAAAGCGGCGAATCGCCCCGAGGCGGTTCCTACCAGAGGGCCGAACGATGTCCCTGGTGGCAGCAGCGCTCCAGGTGGGGCCAGAGGGCGGACGAGTTCACGCAGCCTCGCGAACGCCTCGAACGGCTCGGGCCGGGCCTCCAGGAACTCGCCCTGCTGAGGCAGCGTCGACAGATCGACCGCGGGATACTGATGACCCGAGGAGGCCCAGGTCACCCCACAGCCAGGGCAGCCCGCCAACCCAGGCAGCGACCACTTGTGCGCGGCGTTGAAGCTCCCGTTGATTCGGGGCCACATCGTGCTGTCCTGGGAGAGTTCAAACAGGCGAAGGGTCATGTTCCTGGCCTGGAATAGTACGGGCGAATCGGCCCGCCTATCAGTTGGAAGCGGTAGATCAGCTCCCCCGCGTGCTTGAAAATCTCTTCAGGGGTCGCCCCGCTGTTTCGCCGCATGTACGCACGCCACGCTTCATTCCAAGCGCCGCCAGCGCCTGCCCCACCATGAATGCGCCGATGGAGTTCGAGAGGAATCGGCATGGTGTAGTCGTGAATCTTGACGCCCTGCTGCGTGAACCATCCAGCAAGCTCGGGGGCCTGGGGAAAGATGTGATGCTTCTCCCAGCGTCCAGGCGGCAGCCGATGTGACGGCGGAATGAGTCGCTCGGGCGCCCCACCCCAGTGGGGAAACACCATGACCGCGCCCCGAGGAAGCTGCTGTCCAGCGCCCCAGTTCCGCCGGGGACCTCTGCCCGGAGCCGCAGCGGCCGCCGGAGGCCGCGCGGGAGGGAAGCGCGCTAGTTCCACCTCTCCGGGCGAGTCCGCGCAGGGGTAGAAGCCACACGCGTCTCCCAGACACAGCATTGAGACGCACTGGTCCTCGTGCGGAGCCGCGCACTCCAACTCCGCTTCGTCCCAGGCCTGCTGCATGGACGGCCTGACCGAGGTGGCACACCCCAGACAAAGCACCGCCAGCACCGGAAGCCATCGGAGCAGACTGATTCGCATTCCGTGAAGCCTAGGCTTCAGGTCTGTCTTTTCCGTTCCGCCCTGCAGCTAACACTGAAGTGAAGGCACCCGCGTCACCGGGTGGGAATCTCGCGGAAGGCGATGCCTTCCAGGCCCAGGCGCTGCACTGCGTCCTTGAAGCGCTCGGTGCCGATGAGCACGGTCGCGAAGTTGCCCACGCGGAAGAGGTCCCGGTCCGTGGGCAGCGAGGCCGCGTCGAGGATGGGGTCGTCGGGCAGTGTCATTCCAAACCGGCCACAAGTGGTGCAAGGGGGCCGTTGATCCGGCGGGTAGCAGTCCGAGTGAAGTTGACCACGCAGCTCGACTTGCGGTTCCAGGTATTCGGGCGCTGCCTTCTGGCGGAAGCGCAGCTCCGCCTTCCGGCTCGCGGGGTCTAGGACGCCTTCGGCTTGGAGCGCCTCGAAGGCGTCCCGGCGAAGCAACAGCAGATAACTGCCCTGCCACGTCAGCGGCCCGAGATCGCCCCGCGCGGTCCCCACCAATGGGCCAAACAACGTCCCCGGAGGGAGGGCGACGCCAGGAGGGGCCAGCGGGCGAACCAACGCCTGAAGGCGCATGAACTCGGCGAATGGCTCGGGCCGGGCCTTCAGGAACTCGTGCTGCTCTGGCAACGCGGACAAATCGACCGCGGGGTAGTTATGACCGGTAGAGGCCCAGGTTGCGCCGCAGCCGGGGCACTTCGCCAACCCAGGCAGGCCCCATTTGTGCGCGGCATTGAAGTCCCCTTTGTAAGCGGCCAACGCCGTCCAATCCTCCAAGAGCCAGAAGTAGCGGGGCATGCATCCTCACGTTCCAGGCCGAGAATAATAGGGTCGGATCGGTCCACCCATGAGCTGGAAGCGGTAAATGAGTTCCCCTGCGTGCTTGAAGATCTCTTCGGGCAATGCACCCGGGTTGCGGGTCCTGAACTCGCGCCACGCTTGATTCCACGCGCCACCGCGGTTGCCTCCCTGGTGAATCCTTTGGTGGAGTTCTCTCGGTATCGGCATGGTGTAGTTGTGAATCTTGACGCCCTGCTGCACGAACCAGGCGGCGAGGTCCTGTGCCTGGGGGAAGATGTGATGCTTCTCCCAACGTCCAGGCGGCAGCCGATGTGACGGCGGAATGAGTCGCTCGGGCGCCCCACCCCAGTGGGGAAACACCATGACCGCGCCCCGAGGAAGCTGCTGACCGCCGCCCCAGTTCCGCCGGGGACCTCGGCCCGGAGCCGCAGCGGCCGCCGGAGGTCGCGCGGGAGGAAAGCGCGCCAGCTCCACCTCTCCGGGCGAGTCCGCGCAGGGGTAGAAACCGCACGCGTCCTCCAGACACAGAAGGGAGACACACTGGTCCTCGTGCGGAGTCGAGCACTCCAGCTCCGCCTCGTCCCAGACCTGCTGCATGGGCGGCTTGACCGAGGTGGCGCACCCCAGCCAAAGCACTGCGAGCACCGAAAGCCCTCGGGACAGACAGATTCGCATCCCCTGAAGCCTAGGCTTCAGGTCTGTCTTTTCCGCGCCGCGCTGCCCCTGCCTTTACCCCGCACGGGGACGGCGACGTGAGGCAATGCCTTCCGCCAGGGTGACCTGCTGCTTCCAATGTCCATACAGGCGGCCCTGTGAAGCCAACCGGTCCAGCTTGCGCTGTGTCTCTTCATCCACCGAACCCGGCGGTGCATCGCGGAAGGGCGTGCCCGGCAGTGGCATGAAGGTGTGCCCGTGCACGCGCGCGCCCAGCGCCGCCAGCTTCTCCATCAGCGCCACCGTCGCATCCACGTCCGCGGGCTCCTCGCCCGGGAGTCCCAGGATGAAGTCCACGTTCGGCACGAAGCCGCACTCCACCGCGATGCGCGTGGCGCGCACCACCGTCTCCACGTCGTGCCCCCGACGCGTGCTCTGGAGGATGCGCTCGGAGCCGGATTGCCCGCCGATGATGAGGTTGTCGTTGTGGACGTAGCGCTTGAGCAGCGCCAGCGCCTCCGGCGTCACGTGCTCGGGCCGGACCTCCGATGGGAAGGTGCCGTAGTAGACGCGCCCGTCCGGCGCCATCGCCTCCTTTACCGCCGCGAGCAGCGCCTCCACCGCCTCCAGGTTCACCGATTCATCCGCCGTCCCGTAGGACATGGACGTGGGCGTGATGAAGCGGATGTCACGCCGGCCCGAGCGCCGCAGCTCGCGCGCCCAGTGCGCCACGTTCGCCACGGAGCGATGCCGGAACCGCGCCTTGCTCATGAATGGCGTCTGGCAGAAGCGGCACGCGTAGATGCAGCCTCGCGTGATTTCGATGGCGCCGTACTGCGCGTTGCGCGCGGCGAACGGCGGGAAGTCGTCGAGTTGCACGCCCTCACCCCGGCCGTGCTGCACCATCTTCCCATCCTTCAGATACGCGACGCCGTGCGTGTCCCGCGGCTCCTCGCCTCGCAGCACGCGGCCCAGCAGCGCCCGCAGCGAGTACTCACCCTCGCCCACCGCCACCAGGTCGAAGCCCGCCTGGAGCGTCTGGAGCGTCTCCGCCGTCGCATGCACCCCACCGGCGATGCACAGCACCTCCCGGCCCTCCAGGCGCTCACGCACCCACGCCAACTCCGCCACCGCGGGCGCGAAGCTGGCCGAATAGAAGGACCACGCGGCCACCACCGTGTCTCCGGCATCCGCGCGTTCTCGCACGGTGTCCAGGAGCGTCTCGCGGCTGCGAGGAAAGTGGAGCGTCACATCCGACAGCGCCGGGTCCGACTCCACCGCGCCCGCCAGCACGGTGAAGGCGTACTTGCCCGGGTACTGGTAGCTCATGACGAGCGAAACGCGGCGAGGTGGCTGCATGCTGGACGTGATTTATGCCACAGCCCCCGCCCTGCGAGCACACAGGCGGCGGCCCCCCCTCGGGCACCGGACGGGTCAGGGAGCCGCCACCAGCGACAGGGCCAGGGCATCGAAGCCGGGGAACCCCATGACCTCGGGAGGCACACGCCCATCCGGGACGGCCATGCGCACGACGACCAGGTCCTGCGCGGGCGCGACCAGCAGCAACTGCCCGAACGAGCCTCGCGCGGAGTACGCCTTCGGCGCCCCTTCCACATGAGTGAGCAGCGGAACCCGGGCGGTCTTCTCCATCAGCTCCCGAACGCCATTCTCGCCGCCCAGCCGTTCCGTGAGGGTCTTCGCGAAGGCATCCGAGGGAAGCGGCTTCCCCACCAAATCCTTCAGGCGCGACAGCGACGACTCCGACATGCCGTTGCGGCGAGCCTCATTCACCATGTCCTGGCCGAGCACCCGGAACGACTTCTCATAGACGAGCCACCAGAGCAGCCCCGCGGTCGGGTTGTGGTCCTGGGACGGCGCCACTGTGCACTCGCGAATCCACGCCTCGCTCAGGATGCGCTGCCCGTTCCAGACGCCCCTCTGGAGCATCAACTGCCCCACCTTGGCGAAGTCCACGGGGTGCAGCCGCAACCCGGACATGCCCAGCGGATTGCCGGAAGGGTCCTTCTGCCAGAACACGTCTCGGATGCCGAGCGGCTCGAAGAGGCGGCGCATCAGGTACGCGTCCATCTTCTCGCCCGACGCGCGCTCCACCACGCCCGCCAGCAGGTTGGTGGCCTTGTTGTTGTAGAAGAACCGGCTGCCCGGGACGTCCACCACGTGGCTGTCGAGCGCGTAGCGGACGAAGTCCCGCGACTCGTAGATGTCCATCGCGTGGGCGTTCGCCGCCAGCCCCGAGGTGTGATTGAGCAGATGCCGCAGGGTGACCTTGCCCTTGATGCCGTCCTTCCACGCGGGGAAGAAGGCGGACACAGGCGTATCGAGCGAGGGAATCTTGCCCTCGTCGATGAGCAGGCCGATGGCCAGCGCCGTCACGCCCTTGGTGGCGGACATGGACTCGATGCGCTGCGTTTCGCCGCCGAAGTACCACTCCCCCACCAGCTTGCCGTGGCGGAGCACCACCAACGCGGAGGACCCCGCGTCCTCGGCCGCCTTCACGAAGGCCGCGAGCGCGGGCTCCGAGAGCCCCGCCTCCGCGGGTGTCACCTTCTCCAACCCCGCGCCCACGTTGCCCTCGACGCGGGCCTTCTGCGCGTTCTCCCTCGCCCGCGCCACCAGCGCGTCGAAGCCCGGCATCCGCCGCAGCGGCGCCAGGGACTTGTCGTGCAGCAGGTCCCCCGGGGAACTCATCCCCTGTTCGACGGCACGCTCCAACCACGTGAAGGCACCGGCGTCGTCCCCTTTGCCCAACGAGGCATAGGCGGCGTACCAGGCCACATCGTCCGACTGATGACCGCCGTCCCACAGCCGCTGCATCTCCGCGAGCGCGGAGTCGAACTGCCCGGCCTCCATCGCCCTGCCCGCCCGCTGCAGCGATTCTCGGAACTGCGCTTCAGGGTCTGCTGGCGCGGGCGGCGCCGTGGTGACGGGAGCCGCAGCGGGCGCGCTCGCCTGTTGCGCGTGGGAACAGGCCAGCAGGGAGCAGAGCGGAAGGAAGAGTCGGATTCGCATGGGCGGTCCCAGGGGCGTTGTCGGAACATGCCCAACGCCCCTGGACCACCGATATTGCACGGCGCGTTCAACAGAGCGAGGAACGAAGCGGGCGCCCATCAAGCGCGCCGGGCACCTGCGCTCAGCCCATCAATCCACGGGCTCAAGAAATGACGATGGACGGGTCGAAGTAGAAGTACTCGATGTTCTCCCCGTCCCGCGTCAGGCCGAACACCACGCCGTACACGAGCTCACCGCTCACGATCGTGCTCGCATTGAAGGTGACGTAGGGAATGTAGCTGCGCGTCATGCTCGCCGTGAGGTCCTCGTCGATGAGCGGGTTGGTGGCCCAGTTCGACCAGGAGGACGGCGCCGGCTCCCATTGCGCGTCGTTATCGCTGTACGCGACGAAGTCCGGCACCGGGCCCGGATCCATGTCGAAGTTGGGGATGTCGATGGGCCGCTTCGAGGAGTCCTTCATGTACGCGACCGTCAGCGCATCCTTGTTGAAGGTGTGCACGATGATGCCATTGGGCGCGATCTTCACGGACGAGAGGTGGTTCTTCTCCTCCGTGTAGATGCGGATGTTCTCCCCCTTCTTGACGGGAACCTTGTAGTCGGCACCCTCGGGATTGTCGTTCAGGAGGAACGGCGGATGCCCGACCGCGACCGCCGTGGCAACGGAAGTCCCGCCCTTCTTGGGGAGCGCACTGGAATCAATCAGGTAGACGATCTTCGCCATGGAAGCACCCATTCCTTCATGTGGTTGAGGTGTGGCACTGCTGAACCCTCACATCGGGTTCACGGCCAGGAGTTCATCCCGCCTGACCAACACCAGAGCAATGCAGATGCCAGCACTTGCCCATCCCTCGCTCCCTCTGAAGGCCACGCCAAGACAGAAGACAGGACCTGACGCCTGACACGTCAGGCCCGACATCCCCCGTTCCGGCCTCACATGAAAGCCATTACGCAAATCCCGCCTGACTCCACAGCAATCACAGACGAAATCCACATCCATTCCAGCACCAGCACATGGAACCAGCGGGAGTGATGGGACCCGCCTCATCCGGTCGCCAGGTCTCGCGGCGAGCCCAAGGGCCACGACGACGCGCGGCGAAAGCGAGGCCTAGAAGAAACCCCCGAGGCCCGAATGGCGGCGGAACGAACCCCACGAGGGACGCAGAGCCCGAGGCCCACCGAACCTCCCTCGGAACGACGGGCCCGGGGCATGACCTGTGAGGTGATGACTCCAGCCGCTCGCGCGAAACGGACCGACGCGAGGCACGGCTGACACGTCAGGCGTGCCATCAACGCGTCAGGCAGCGGTGCGAAGGACTCGGCGCGGTGAAGGATGCGGACGCGCCACGTTGGGTCTCTGACTCAGACGAGAGCGGCGCGCCGTCTCGGAGCCAGGCAGGCCCGCGCTGGCAATCCCACGTCGCGGGTGGGTGCGAGCCATCAAGACACGAAGGTCGAGACTCGCACCCCACACCGCACCACGAAGGCGCGCGGACTCGAAGCCCGCGCGCCCTCCATGGCTCAGCTCCTGCGGCGGCGGTAACCCGCCAGACCCATCAACCCCAGCAGCGCGAACGCCGCCGCTGAACCACCGGTGCTGCTGCACCCCGCCTGCGCGGCGGCGTTGTCATCCGAGGAGATGCCGCCGGGCGGAGGCACGTTCGGCCAGGAGCCCGTGCCCGCGTCCTCCTGCGGCGTCCCCGCGTCCGCCTCGGGCTGTGGCTCCTCGGAACCTTCCCCCGAGTCCACGGGGTCCGGATCCACGGGCGAACCCGCGTCCTGGGGGAGCCCGCATCCACCGGCGAACCCGCGTCCACTGGTGAGCCCGCATCCGGCGTCCCCGCGTCCACGGGAGGCGGCACCGGGTCCGGCTTCTGCTCGAGCACGTCCGACAGCGCCGTCGCCTGGATGAACCCGTCGTGGTAGACGACGCCCACCGGCTTCACCGTGTCACTCCGGTAGAGGCCGAGCTTCAGGTAGTTCCGCTGCCCCTTGTACATCGTCATCGCGGCGCGCTTGGGCAGCACCTTCTCCTGGTTGTGCCACAGCTCGACGAAGCCCACCTTCGGGTCCGACGACCACTTGGCGCGCAGGATGAACTCGTGCCACACGCCGCGGGTCAGCTTCGTGCGCCAGGGAATCTCGCTGGTGCCCGGCAGCGACAGCAGGATCTGCTCGCCCCGCACGTAGAACTCCACCGGCGGCGAGCCGCAGCACCCGTCATGGTGCCACTGCGTGAAGAGCTGCCACGTGTCCACGCTGGGGAAGTCGTTCGCGAACATCACCTTCCAGCGGTAGTAGTACTCGGAGCCCACCGGCTCGTTGCTGATGTAGACGAGCTCGTTGCGGTTCCCGCTGGCGTTGATGGGGTCGTCGCCTTGATGCACCGTCGCCTTCAGCGCGTATTTGCCCTCGGCCACCGGTGACGTCACCACCTGGAGCCGGTTCGCGTTGACCATTTGCGCACGGGAGTACTGCGAGCGGTCACCCGTCTCGAAGTCCCCCCGCCACACGACGCCTGCCATGGCGAGCCCTGGGACGCACCACATCACAAGCCATACGGGGATAAAGGCTCTCAAAATACATCCTCGCAAAGGTTTGGAATGCAACGACCAGCGCACCGTACAGCAAAGCGTTCGCTGCTTCATTCCCCCCGCAAAAGCTTCCCACTGGCCCGGCAAGTGAGCAGCCAGACATGCAAGCCCTTGAATGTTTCACGCCATGTTTCATGACGCGCGCGGTGCGGCTGACACACTCCGGCCGTCCTGGCAAGCCGTCCGCAACACGTCGCGTCATCAACACGCCGGGCAACCTTCAAGCTGACTGGCGGCAGGTGTGGGGTATGGTCTCCCCTTTCCGGCGCTCCATCACAGGGGCGTCCCGAGTGTCCCCATGCTTGTCCTGCGTGACGTCCAGAAGACCGACCTGCCCGGGCTCAAAAGGCTCGCGGCCGTGCTGAACACGGTGAACCTGCCGAACAACGAGGAAACGCTCTCGGCCATCGTGGACACGTCGGTGAAGAGCTTCGCGGGCAAGGTGAAGAACCCCTTCGAGCGCGAGTACCTGTTCGTGCTGGAGGACGTGCGCAACAGCCTCATCATCGGCACGTCGATGATCATCGCGCAGCACGGCACCTTCGAGGCCCCGCACATCTATTACGAGGTGAGCGAGCGCGAGCACTACTCCGCGTCCCTCTCCCGTCACCTTCGCCACAAGGTCCTCTCCATCGCCTACAACTACGAAGGCCCCACGGAAGTGGGCGGCCTCGTGGTGGACCCGCCCTACCGCGCCACGCCGGACAAGCCCGGCAAGCAGTTGTCCTATGGGCGCTTCCTCTTCATCGCCATGCACCGGCGGCTGTTCCGCCCCCGCGTGCTGGCGGAGCTGCTGCCCCCGCTGATGCCCGACGGGCGCAGCCTGCTGTGGGAGGCCTGCGGCAAGAAGTTCACCGGCCTCACCTACCAGGAGGCGGACCGCCTCAGCCGGCAGAACAAGGAGTTCATCAAGGAGCTCTTCCCCGCCTCGGACATCTACGCGTCGCTCTTCCCCGCGCGCGTGCAGAAGGTGCTGGGCGAGGTGGGGCCGCAGACGCGCGGCGTGCAGCGCATGCTGGAGCGCATCGGCTTCAAGTACATGGAGCGCATCGACCCGTTCGACGGCGGCCCCCACTTCGAGGCCGACACCGCCGACATCTCCCTGGTCCGCAAGTTCCGCACGCTCAAGGTGGCGGACGGGGACTTCGACATGGAGGGGGACGACGTGCTCGTCGCGGTGGAGAGCGACACCGGCCGCAACCGCTTCCGCTCCGTGCGCTGCCAGGCCCGCCTCGAGAACACCCAGGCCTTCCTGCCCGCGCGCGCCAAGGAGGTGCTGGACATCCAGCCCGGCTCGAAGGTGTCCATCATCCCCTTCGAGTAGCGCCTCGCTTCAAGGCTGGCGCACCACCCGGTGTGCCCCTTGAAGCAGTGACAGCCACCGAGCCCCCGCCTCCAGCGCCGGCCCCTGGGAGTCCGCCAGCGCCACAGGCAGATGGGTGCGCGGAATCACGGGGTCCAGCGAGGTGGGGTCCAGGTCCAGCGTCCCACCGGACTTCAGCGCCACGCGCACCCAGGCGTGGGGCCTCGCGGGCCCGCCGTCCACCACCAGCAGCCCGTGCACCAGCGCCACGCGGATGCCTCGAGCGCGGGCCTTCGCGGCGAAGCGCAGCGCGTGCGCGAGGCAGCCTCCCGCCTCGCCCTCCCCGGCTTCGTTCCAGTCCGCCCCGCCGGGGCCTTTCTCCGGGAAGGCCGCGTGGACCTCCGCCGACAGCGCCCGAGCCGCTCCCGCCGTCCACGGCGTCATGCCCTCCAGGCGTGCGGGCACCGGAAGAGGCGGCTCCAACGCCAGCGCCCCGCGCGGACCCGAGCCCTCCACGGGGAGCCCGTCCGCGAAGAGCTCCGGCGGCGCTCGCAGGCGCTCTCCGGGCCTGGCGACCGTGAAGCGCGAGTCCCCGACGTCCAAGGACGCCATCCGGCCGTCGGCGCCGTAACGCGCCACGAAGGCCGTGCCCAGCAGCGTGCCCTCCACACGGCCGTCCTCCACGGTGGTGACGCAGTGCGGGCCCTCGCGGCCCGTCAGCTCCTCGCGGCCCACGGCGCAGCCCACGGGGGGCACACCCCGCCAGAGCCACAGCGCCTGCGGCACCGCCTGGGAGCCTTGCACCCGGCCCTGGGCGTCCACCTCCAAGGTCTGCTCGCGGCGGCGCTCGCCCGCCTTCCCGGCCCGCGTGTGCAGGTGCTGGCTGAGGTAGGTGAAACGGCCGGGCTCCAGCGTCAGCGTCACCGTGCCCACTGGCACGCCGCGCCAGGAAAAGACGTAGCGCGTCGACGCCTCCATGGGTCCCTGCGCCCCTCCGGGATTTTCGGACTTCACCGGGAGAGTCAGGAGCAGCATCGCGAGCAGGGGGGCCACGGCGCCAGTGTGCGGCGTTTTGAGGACCGGCGCGAGAAGGCGGAGTAGCGTTCCCATCCTTCATGGGCGCCAAACGGTACCTGTTCACGTTCGGCCTGGCGGCAGGGCTGGTCTCCGCGCTCCTCCTCGGAGGACTGCTGCGAGCCGTGTCCGGGGCGCCGCTGCCAAACACCACCTGGGCCGTGGTGCTGCTCGCCACGCCCGCGCTCTATCTCACCGGCGGCTATGTCGCGTGGTTCCGCTGGGCCGCGCAGCGGCGGCGGCTGCGGCGTCACGTCATGGCGCGGCTGGCCGAGGGCGACCTCACGACCACCGTGGGCCCCCGCTACGAGGGCCACGAGGACGTGCGCCGGCTCATCCTGTCCCTGCGGCGCGCCCTGGCGCAGGTGCAGCGGGTGACGGCCAACTTGCACCGCACCAGTACGGACGTGAGCGGACAGGCGCGGATGCTGCTGGAGGCGGCCCGACGCCAGGGCGGCGCGGTGGAGCGCACGTTGGAGGCCGTCAGCGGCATGGGCGGCAGCCTTCAGGTGGCCGGCAAGCGCGTGCACCAACTGGAGGTCTTCGCCGTCGACACCACCGGCGCGCTGCTGGAGATGACCGAGCGGCTGGAGCAGGTGGTGGACTCGCTCGCGCAGGTGAACACGTTCGCGCACAACACCACGTCGCTGATGCAGGCCATGGCCGAGCGCATGGCCAACATCGCCGCGTCCGGCGACGAGCTGGGCCGCTTCGCCAGCGAGGCCGAGGACTTCGTGGCCGCGGTGGAAGGCGGCATCGATTCGGTGCGCCGCCGCGCCAACGAGACGAACCAGTTGGCCATCGCCGTGACAGCCACCGCCGAGCGCGGGGAAGTGCTGGTGGGCGACAGCGTCAAGGGCATGTACCGGGTGGAGGAGACGGTCCGGAAGGCCGCCGAGCTGATGGAGATGCTGGGCACGCGCTCGACGGAAATCGGGCGCATCGTCGACGTCATCCAGGAGATCGCCGACCAGACGAACCTGCTGGCCCTCAACGCCGCCATCATCGCCGCCCAGGCCGGCGTGCACGGGCGCCCGTTCGGCGTCGTGGCCAACGAGATTCGCAACCTGGCCGAGCGCACCACGCGCTCCACGCGCGAAATCGGCGCCATGGTCGCGGGCGTCCGCGACGCGGTGCAGACCGCCGTGACGCTGGTGCAGGAAGGTCGCGAGCAGGCCACCACGGGCGTCGCGCTGGGCGACCGCGCCGCCGAGGCCCTGGTGGAGATTCGCACCATCACCCAGCGCACCTTCACCGCCGTGGAGGCCACGGTGGCGGAGACGCAGCGACTGGAGGCCCAGGGCGCCACCGTCGTCGAGGCCAGCCGCCGCGTGGCCCTGCGGGTGGAGGACGTCACGCGCATGGCCATCGAGCAGTCCGGCCACGCGCGCGAGCTGCTGCGGCAGACGCAGGAGATGGCCCGCGTGGGCCAGGGCGCCTCGCAGAAGGCCGAGGCCCAGGCGCGCACGGGCCGCGACTTGTCCGAGTCCGTGGTGCGCTTGAGCGCAGCGCTCGAGGAGCTGCGCTCCGCCAACGTGGTGCTCACCAAGGCCGACGCCGCCATCCGCGAGGAAGTGGCGCAGGTGCGCGAGGACGCGCGCCGGGTCATCCGCATTGGCGATGGGCTGACGCGCACCGTGGACCAGCTCGCCCACGAGGCCGAGGGCCTGGAAGCCGAGGTGTACCACTTCAAGCTGCCCACGCCCCGCCCTGGCGGCACGCTGCGCGTGGGCCTGCATCAGACGGCCTCGCTGCGAAACCGGCAGGCGGTGGACCCGCTCTTCAGCGTCGAGAACCAGGTCTCCGAGCTCACCGCGTGCGTGTTCTCCACGCTCGTTCGCCGGCAGGACGGTGGACTGGAGCCTGACCTCGCCGAGCGCTGGGACGCCGACCCGTCCGCGCGCCGCTACCGCTTCTACCTGCGCCGGGGCGTCACCTTCCATGACGGCACGCTGCTCACGGCCACCGACGTGAAACGGCACCTGGAGCGGCTGCTGGACCCGGCGCTCCGCTCTCCCGACCGGAGTCTCTTGGAGGACGTGGAGGGCGCTCCCGAGTACGCCGCCGGCATGGCGCGCGACGTGTCCGGCCTGGAGGTGCTCGACGACCACACGCTGGAGATTCGCCTGCGCGAGCCCAAGGCCTTCTTCCTCCAGCTCATGGCGCTCACCGCCACGGCGGTGGCTCGGACGGACGCGAGCGGACGGCTGGTGGGCACCGGCCCCTTCCGGCTCCTCTCCCTGGAGCCCGAGCGCGTGGTGCTGGAGCGCAACCCCTCCTACTGGCGCACCAGCGGGACGATGGTGGACCGGCTGGAGTTCGTGCTCAGCGGCTCGCGGAAGGAAGCGGTGTCACTGTTGCGGCAGGGCGCGGTGGACCTGGTGTCGTTCCTCGATACCGAGCACGTGGAGCTGCCGGGCCTGGAGGCCTTCCAGGTGGCCGCCAGCACCACGCCCTCCACCGCGTTCCTGGTGCTCAACCACCGCGAGGCGCCGTTCGACGACGTGCGCGTCCGGCGTGCGCTTCGGGCCGGCATGGACGTCCAGGCCATGGTGAACCAGTTCCACCCCGGCGCCCGTGTGGCGCGCTCCCTGACGCCGCCGGAGCTGCTGGACGACGCGGACATGGGCCCGATGCCCGCGCCGAACGTGGCGCTCGCGGAGCAGCTCCTGCGCGAGGTGGGCCTGCGCAGGGTGCGGCTGACGCTGCACCGGCCTACGGGGAATGACCACTCCGCGGAGGACGCCGTGCTCTTCCGGCCGCTGCTCCAGGCGGGGCTGCTGGAGCTGCGCTACGTGGAGATGTCGCGAGAGGAGTACACAGCGCAGGTGACGGAGGGGAAGCTGCCGGCCTTCCGCAACCGCTGGCTGGCGGACTACCCGGACCCGGACACGTTCCTCCACTTCCTGCTCCACTCCAGCGCACAGACGGTGTTCCCCATGGGGTACCGGAACCCGGAGCTGGACCGGCTCACGGCCGAGGCGCGCGTGTCCATCGACCCGGAGCTGCGGCGACAGCTCTATTTGCGCGCGGAGAAGCTGTTCCAGGAGGACTGCCCGCTCATCCCGCTGTACCACGACCGCGCCCACGCGGCGGCGACCCCGGCCGTGCAGGCCCTGCGACTGCACCAGACACCGCCGCAGGTGCGCTTCGATGACCTCTGGGTGGACCCGAGCGCCAGCACGTGAGGGTACAGGCGCGCGGCTGATTCACGGCGATTCGCGGCGCGCTCCACCTGGACCGCCATGTCGTTGGGGCCAGCCGCGGTCATCTACTCGCATCTCGGGGCCCAGGCCGTACGACTCCAACGTCCACGCGCCGTCACGCTCCAGGACGACATAGAGGGACGCTCCCGCGAACGCCGCGCCCACGACGCGAGGCTGCGCTGGCAATGGGCACATGCCCACGCGCTCGCCTCGGGAGAAGAACTGGAGCCAGGACTGACGGCCCTCGGATGACTCCGCGTCCGCGAGCACGCCCACCACGTTCCCCTGTAGCAACGCCGCCTCGTACACGGTGCCTGGGAGTGATTCATCCGGCAGGGCATCTACCTCCCAGGCCGTGTGTCCCGTGCCCGCCTCCACCGCGCGAAGCACCACGCGCTCCTCGTCGGCCGTACAGGGCACGCCGTCCGTGCGCTCGCACGCGCGTGCGAAGAGATAGGCCGTTGTCCCGCCACTCGACATCAAGGCGGGCTCCATGAGCGGCGCGCTTGTACCGGTGCCGCTGGTCCAATCCACGGACGTCAGTGCACCGGCATCGGGATGCACGAAGGCGCTGCCGCCGACCAAGAGCACGCCATTGGCGACCGCCAACGCCGCGCCTCCGTCCGGCACACCGCCATCGAGTAGCGACGTCAACGAAAGTTCCGTCTCCGTTAGTGCGCCCAAGGCCTCCGCGTCACCCCGCGCACGTGTACCCACGGACTCGGCGGCGCGCGCATCCGACGGAGCAACCAACATCCCTTGCGCCCCCATATCGCTTCGTGGGCGCACTCTCCCTCGCTCAGCTTCACGACTTGCCCACGACCGCAGGTGCTCACGCGACAACGCGATGGCGGAGGCAACGTGCGCCCCCATGTCGATTCGTGGGCGAACTCCCTCTCGCGCAGCTTCACGACTTGCCCACGGCCGCAGGTGCTCACGCTCCGACGCGATGACAGATGCCTCGTGCGTTGACGCCGCCGCTCCCAGCTCCGTGAGCACCCTGCCCCTGATTTGTTGCGGCACGCCAGCATCCACGGACTCCACGCGCCGCAGCCGTCCATCCCCCGTGTAGACATAGGCCGCGCCGTCCGCGCCGAGAGCGAGCCGCGCCTCGCCATTCCACGCCTCGACCGGCGATGCGCCCAGCAAGGTGCCCGCATCCTCACGGCCCGCGAGCCACACCAGCCGCGCGGACTCCGTCGACGCAACGCCCGCGTCCGCCACGGCAGCGCCCCAGGACACATAGGCGAGCACGTCACCCGTCTCCGTAAGCGCCACATGCCCCGTCCCGGGCCCACCCGCCCACGTTCCAGCATCTGCGCCGAGCGCCCCCCAGGTCGCCTCCCAGAGCCGCTCCCCCGCGCCTCGGTGCGCGTAGCCCTCCAGCCCCTCCGCCGCGCGCACCACCACGCCCGCGTCCGAAGCCGCGATCAACGTCCGCGCGCCACCATCCGGATACACCGACGCGTACCGCAGCAACCCCGAGCCCGTGTACGCGACCAACTGGCACCCCGCGTCCCCACCACACACCGACGTGAAGACCGCATCCCCATCCACGAGGACTACCGGGCCACCGTCCTCCGCCACCGGAGCGCCCTCCAGCACCTGGCGGAACGCCGGTTCCAACTCCGCAGGCTCCGGGCGCTCGCACGCCCCGGCCCGACACCGCCCCTCGTCCTGACAGGCCGTGGCCGGCGCGCAGACGAAGCCCTCCGGCGGCGGCATCTCCCGGCACGTGCCCCGCAGACACAGCCGCGCCGTCTGGCAGCTCACCGGACCACACGGCACGAAGTCATCCACGTTCACCGACGTGCAGCCCTTGTCCCGGTCGCACACGCCCACTTCACAGGGGTTCCGCGGCGCGGGACACGCCACCTGCGTCGTCACGCACCCGCGCGTGGGCGAGCACGCATCCACCGTGCACGGGTTGTTGTCATCACACGTCCGAGGCTCGCCAACACACGCCCCGGAATTGCACCGTCCATCCACCTCACAGCGGCTCTCCGCCGTGCACGCGGCGCCTTCCTCCAACGGCGTCTCCACGCACGCACCCGACGCCACATCGAAGTGAAACGTCGAACAGGGTCGCTCCGGGCACGGCGACGGCCGCACGCCCGTCCCCAGCAGGCGCACGGACTCCGTCACACCCGCGCCCTCCAGCACCAGCGTGCCCTCCGCCACGCCATGGCCCGCGGTGAACACCACCTCCACGTCGGCCACGCCGCTGCCGGGAACACCCACCTCCGGCGCCACCACGGCGAAGGGCCCATCCACCGCCGCCACCACCGTCACCCCCGCGCGGCCCGTGGCCAGCAACGAGACGCCACGGCGTGCCTGCGAGCCCTCCAGCACGCGGCCAAAATCCACCACCGAATCCCGAGGCCGAAAGCCCTGACGCGAGCCCCCCGTGCCCGAGCCCTCCGGCTGACACCCCGCCACGGCGAGCACGAGCGCCAAGAGCCACGCAGTCCAGGAACGCACAGGCGGATGCATGGCGGCGGAATCAACCGGACGCCCCCTGCCGCCGCAATGCGACGCCGAGGCGCCGTCCTACGACGAACTCAGGGCCCCGGCGCGGGGGCACGGCGGCGAGCGAGCATCCGGATGCCCACGCCAATCGCCGCGATGACGACAAGCCCCACCACCGCGTACTGGTAGCGCGCCATGAGCACCGTCAGCCGCTCCAGGTTGCCGCCCACCATGGCCCCCAGCCCCAGCACCAGCGCGGTATGTGCCATGGCCGACACCGCGCCCAGCGCCAGCGCGTTGAAGCGCGGCATGCGCGAGGCCCCGGCGGCGACGAAGATGAGCCCGCGAATGCCCGGCAGGAAACGGTTCACCAGCAGCAGCCACGGCCCGTTCACCCGCATCCGCGACTGCACCTGCTCCAGCCGCGCGTGGGTGATGCCCAAGAAGCTCCGCTCGGGCTGGGCCTCGAAGCGCTTCGCCAGCCAGTGGCCCACCGCGTAGTTGATGGCCGCGCCCACCACGCTGCCCACCGTGACGACGAGGAACACGAGCACCCACGGCTGCGAGCCGCGCACCGCGTACACGCCCCCCAGCAGGGTGATGGTGTCCCCGGGGAACGGCGGCACGACGTACTCCAACATCGCCGCCAACCCCAGCACCAGCAGGCCCAGGGGCCCCAGGGCCGAGATGAGCTGGTCGATGTATTCCACCATGCGGCGTTGGATTTAAGTCGGATGTCGCCCAGGGGAAAGCGGCATCCGCCCGGCACCGCCACCGGTGAACATCCCCGGGGCCTTCACAGGGGCCCCGAACCGGAGGTCAGGGAGTCGGCGCCTCGGGAGGCCGGGGCATCACCGTGCCGCCGTACTGCGTGGCCGCCAGCGTTCCACACGCCGCGCCAATCTCCTTGCCGCCCGAGTACCGCCGCGCCACCGGCGACTTGAGAATCTGGAGGTGGTCGCGAAACGCGCTCAGCTCCTCCGGCGTGGGCGGCAGGTACTTCCCGGTGGGGTCCGTCACGTCGATGAGGTCCACCTTGATGCGGATGCCCTCGAACGCGGCCTTCAGCGCCTCGGCGTCCTCTAGGCCCATGTTGAAGCCGCTGATGGCGACGTAGGCGATCATCGCCCGCTCGCGCCGCACCTCGCTGTACTCGCGGATGGCGGCGATGAGCTCCGGCAACGGGTGCGTCTTCTCGATGGGCAGCACCTTCGCGCGCTTCTCCGCGATGGCGCTCGTCACGGAGAACGCGAGCCGGTACGGATGGCCCTCGCGCACGTAGCGGCGGATGGCCGGCACGTGGCCCGCGGTGGAGAAGGTGATGGACTCCCCCGCGATGGAGAAGCCCGCCGGGTGGCGCAGGATGTCCGCCGCGCGCAGCGTCTCCTTGTAGTTGAGGAGCGGCTCGCCCATCCCCATGAAGACGACGCCGCGCACCGGCCGGTCCGCCTCCGCCCGGACCTGGAGCACCTGGTCCAGAATCTCCCAGGTCTGCAGATTCCTTTTGAAGCCCAACTTGCCCGTCATGCAGAAGTCGCACGCCAGCGCACAGCCCACCTGGCTGGAGACGCAGATGACGTACTTCTCATCGAAGATGGGGATGCGGACCGCCTCGATGCGCCCGCCCAGCGGGGAGTCGAAGAGGTACTTCACGAAGCCGTCGTCCGCGCGGCGGCGCTCGACGATTTCCAGCTTCGGCATCTGCGCGTGGGCCCGGAGGTGGTCTCCCACCCGGCGCGGCACCTGGCGGGCCGAGGCGACGTCCTCGACGCTCTGCAGACCGTGGGCGAACACGGCCGCGAACACCTTGCGAATGGCGGTGGGCGACGGGGAGAGCGGCGCGAGCGCGGCCTCCAGCTCCGGAAGCGAAAGGGACTTCAGGTTCACGAGGCGGACTTGATTTTGGAACGAAGGAACTCGGTGAGCTTCTCGGAGACTTCCTTCGGCATCCTCGCCACCAGGGCCTTCTTGCAGAGCCCCGGCGTGGCTCGGTAGGTGCGCAGGAACTCCACACAGGGGCTACACCCCCGCAGATGCTCACGCAGATGCTGTGCGTCCTCTGGAGACATCTCTCCGTCGAGGTATTCCAGCAGGAGGTTGATGGAGTCTTTGCAGTTGTACATCCGAACCTCGGCTGGCTGCGGCGCGCCCTCGTCTCTTTCGATGATGCCGAGCGCTTTGTCGCGTTTCACAGCTCGCGACTGTCCCGGTTGTAGAAAGCGTCGATGGCTTCACGGAGCGCGAGCCGTGCGCGGTGCAACCGGCTCTTGATGGCGGGGATGGAATCCCCCGTCACCTCAGCAATCTGTTCGTAACTGAGGCCCTCCACGTCTTTCAAGAGGAACACCTCCCGGTACCCCTCGGGCAGGCGGTCCGAAGCCTGCTGGATGGCGCTCCCCAGCTCGGCGTCCAGGGCCTTCTCCTCGGCGTCCCGGCTCCAATCCGTCTGGGGGTACTCCGCCAGGGAGCCTCGCTCGGTAAACTCCGGGCCCTGGAGCTCCTGCTCGGCTGCCTGGGCCACGCGGCGGTGGCGCAGGCGCATGAGCGCATGGTTGGCCGCGATGCGGTGGACCCAGGACCCGAAGGCCGCGTCCCCCCGGAAATCCCTCAGATGTTGGTAGGCGGACAGGAAGGTGTCCTGGGTGATTTCGGCCGCATCGGCCTCCGAACGCGTCATTCGGAGCGCCAGGCCGTACACCTTGTCCCGGTGGGCATCCACCAGGGCCTCGAAGGCGGAAACATCCCCATCCTGTGCGCGGGCGAGGAGCTGACGGTCCTCTTCCCTGACGGCCTCGTCGGACATGGCGGGGCGCACCCAACCAGCCAGAAAGCCCGGCGTCAAGCGGGCTTGCGGCGCCCGGGGGACGGCCCCTTGCTGACGTGTTGACTGTCCCGGACCCACAGGCGGAAGGGTTCGGCGGCCCACGGACCGGCGTAATCCACCCCAATCCGGGGCCCCCGGGACACGGCTGACTCGGGAACGGGCGTCCCGGGTCGCAAGTGAAGCGCCGGCGAGCAGAGCCCCCGCCGGTTGTGCTCCCGCGTCAGCCCCAGGGCCTTGCACAGGCGCCCGGGCCCGTCCGTGCGCGTCCCGGGCGGCAGCCCCTCCAGCGGCTCCAGGGCCCGGACCAGCACCGCCGCCCCCACCCCCGTGGCATCCGTCACCACGTTGAAACAGTGGTGCATGCCATAAATCAGATAGACGTACGCCACCCCGGCCGGGCCGAACATGACCTCGGTGCGCGGCGTCAGTCCCTTGGCCGCGTGGCACGCCAGGTCGTGCTCACCGATATAGGCCTCCGTCTCGACGATGCGGCCCACCCGGCGCCGCCCGGCCTCTTCCACCACCAGCAGGGTGCCGAGCAGTTCGCGAGCCACCACCAGCGCGGGACGGGCGTAGAAGGACTCCGGCAACCAGTTCACGCAGCGATGATAACGGCAGTTCCCTGGCGCGCGGGGCTGGTGCAGATTGCATCGCACCATGTCCACGCCCGGCCGGCTCTCCGGTCTCCTGCTCCCGCTCTTCTCCCTCCGCTCGCAGACTGATTTTGGCATTGGCGACTTCGGCGCCATGGAGGGCCTCTTCACCTGGATGAAGGCCGCCCGCCAGCGGATGCTGATGGTGCTGCCGCTGCTGCCCACGGCGCCGGGGGATTCGAGCCCGTACGCCACGCGCTCGGCCTTTGGCCTCAACCCCCTCTTCATCGACCTGCAGAAGCTGCCGGAGTTCGCGGCCTCGGGCGGAGAGGCGGCCCTGTCGGACACGCAGCGCGCCCAGCTCGCGGAGGCCCGCGGCGCCCCGCGCGTGCGCTACGACCTGGTGTTCCCCCTCAAGGACGCCGCCTTCGCGCGCGCCTTCGACGTCTTCGAGAAACAGCACTGGGCGCCCCAGTCCGAGCGCGCCAAGGCCTTCCAGCAGTGGCGCGAGGCCCAGGGCGAGTGGCTGGAGAGCTACGCCCTGTTCACCGCCATCAGCGAGCAGGAGGACCGCCGCGCGTGGTGGGAGTGGCCCCAGGGGCTGCGCACCCGCCAGCCCGAGGCCCTGGCCGCCAAGTCCCGGGAGCTGGAGCGGCGCGTGCGCTACCACGCGTGGCTCCAGTGGGTGGCCGAACAGCAGTGGAACGAGGCGCGGACCCAGGCGCGCGCGAACGACGTGCTCCTGTGCGGCGACGAGCCCTTCATCATCGGCCAGGACAGCGCGGACGTCTGGGCGCACCCGGACATCCTGCGCCGCGACGCCCGCCTGGGCGTGCCGCCGGATGACTTCTCCGCCACGGGCCAGGACTGGGGCCTGCCCTACTTCGACTTCGCGGCCATGGAGAAGGACGACTTCGCGTGGCTGAAGACGCGCGCGAAGAAGGCGGCCAGCTACTACGACTTGCGCCGCGTGGACCACGCGGTGGGCTACTTCCGCCAGTGGATTCGCGACGAGCAGACGCCCACCGGGCGCTTCATCCCCCAGGACGAGGCCAGCCACCGCTACTTCGGAGAGAAGACGTTCCGCCTCCTCTCCGAGGGCGCGGGCATCGTCGCCGAGGACCTGGGCGTGATTCCGCCCTTCGTGCGGCACATCCTCGCGGACCTGAAGCTGCCCGGCTACCGGGTGATGCGCTGGGAGCGCGACGACAACAGCTACCGCGACCCGCGCCAGTTCCCCACGGTGTCGCTGGTGACCACAGGCACCCATGACACGGACACCGTGGCCGAGTGGTGGGAGGGCGCGGGCGACCACGAGCGCCACGCCGCGGCCCGCTCGTGGCCGGAGCTGCACGGCGTGCACATCTCCCGCGAGTTCAGCCCCGACGTCCACCGGGCCATGCTCGCCTCGGCGCTCAACGCCGCCAGCGATTTGTGCGTGCTGCCCTGGCAGGACGTGCTCGGCACCCGGGACCGCATCAACCTGCCCGGCTCCATGAGCGACTCCAACTGGGCCTACCGCATCGAGCAGAACGTGAGCGACCTGCTCACCGACGCGCGCACGCGGGAGGCCGCCGAGCGGCTGGCCTGGCTCACCGCCTCCGCGCGGCGCTGAAGTCCGCGTCGGCCGCCGCTCCCGGGAACCCCATTGTTCCCGGTTGAACGCGGCGGCCGGCGGCCGCTCAGTCGATGCACTTCACCTGGGCCGGGAAACCGTCGAACAGGGCACAGGTCCGGTTGGAGTTGGCGCACTCCAGCCGCTCGCAGACATCGTCGAAGACGCAGATGGGCGGCGAGCGGCCGAACTCCAGGAAGATTTCCGTGCAGAACTGGTACGGATTCACACAGCCGAACGAGCCGCAGTAGGGCGCGTCGGAGAAGCTCTCGCCCTCCCGGAGGCGCACCGCCTCGTCCTCGGACACGCCACACGAGGACATGTAGACCGCGAGCACGGAGAACACCCAGCTTCTCATTCGGCGGGACAGAGCCATGGCCCCATCTTGGGCCAGGTGGGACCGGCTTGCACGTCCTCGCCGAGGCTCCTTTCGGGACAGCGGACACTGCGCGCGGGCCGGAGAACCCGGTATGCGACACTGCCGCGCACCTTCGGGCAGAAGAAGTGTTGGGGCGCCGAGCCTTCCGGCTATGAAACATCCCGTGGCCGCCGCCCTTCTCAGACACCTCCGCCTCGCCACTTCCGTCGCGCTCCTGCTGACCGCGGGCTGCGCCACCACCAATGCGCCGCCCCCTTCGGGTCCCAAGGTCACCGACCTGGAAATCCAGGGCACGGACCAGGTGAGCGAAGGCGCCATCAAGGACCGCATCCTCACCACCGCGACGCCCTTCTGGGGCTTCTGGCCGTTCGGAGGTCCCAGCTACTTCGACGCCAACGCGTGGCAGGCGGACCTGCGCCGCATCGAGCGGTACTACCAGGCCCAGGGCTACTACCAGGCCCAGGTGGTCAACGCCGAGGTGAAGCCGGATGGCGACGACAAGGTCGCCATCGACATCCAGGTGCAGGAGGGCGAGCCCACCCACATTGGCGAAGTCCAGGTGACGGGCCTGGACACCCTGCCGGAGGAGGTGCGCGAGGAGCACCGCAAGTACGTGCTGGACGACCTGCCCCTGCGCGAAGGCGACATCTTCAAGGAAGACGCCTGGGAGGAGACGAAGACGCGGGTCCAGGAGCGGCTGCGCGAGCTGGCCTATGCCGAGGCGGAGGTCGACGGCGAGGTGCAGGTGGACGTGGACACCCGCAAGGCCAACGTGCGGCTCAACACCCGGCCCGGCATCCGCTACCGCTTCGGCAACACCTTCGTCGCCACCGACGCCAACCCGCAGGTGCCCCCGCGCCGCATCATCGAACAGGTGACGGGCGCGCTGAAGAAGGGGGACTGGTACAGCGAGACGGCGCTGGCCAACGCCCAGGCGCGCGTCTTCCGCATGGGCGTGTTCGGCGCGGTGAAGGTGAACCGCGGCGCGCCGGACCGCGAGACGGGCACGGTGCCGGTGGTGGTGGACGTGCGCGAGGCGCCCTTCCGCTCGGTGCGGCTGGGCGGCGGTCTGGGCGTGGACGCGGCCCGGCAGGAAGCGCGCGTGGTGGGCGAGTGGACGCACCGCAACTTCGGCGGCGGCCTGCGCCGCTTCACCGTCCGAGGCCGGCTGGGCTACGCCTTCATCCCCAACGTCCTCAACTGGAACAAGGACGGGCC
This sequence comes from Myxococcus hansupus, assembly GCF_000280925.3. Taxonomy (NCBI): domain Bacteria; kingdom Pseudomonadati; phylum Myxococcota; class Myxococcia; order Myxococcales; family Myxococcaceae; genus Pseudomyxococcus; species Pseudomyxococcus hansupus. Next base: position 497,963 of record NZ_CP012109.1, on the reverse strand, counting down.
CGTCTTCGACGTCACCGCCGAATACGAGCAGCCCCGCTTCCTCTTCCGGGACTTGCGGGCGCAGAACTCGCTCACGGTGGAGAAGGGCCTGGAGCAGGCCTATGACTTCTGGGGCGGCAGGCTCCAGACGGGTGTCATCTGGCAGCCGCACCCCGACTTCTCCATCTTCCCCTCGTACAACCTCCAGGTGTACCGGCTCACCGGCCGCGTCAGCGCCGACGCCCGCGTGCCGCCCATCGTCCTGGGCTGCGGCGCGGGCCAGGAGCAGTGCAACACGGCGCTCAGCTTCCTGGAGCTGGCCTTCACCTGGGACCGCCGCGACGACGTCATCGAGCCGCGCGACGGCTACTACGTCTCCTTCTCCATCCAGAAGGGCGGCGGCAAGCTCCTGCGGGGCGATTTCAACTACATCCGCCTGCTGCCCGACCTGCGCGCCTACCGCTCCTTCGGCGCGGACAAGCGCTTCATCCTGGCCGCGAAGGTCCGGGCGGGCACGCTGAACCCCGCGGACGGGCAGAGCTCCATCGTCACCCGCTTCTTCTCCGGCGGTGGCACCTTCATGCGCGGCTTCAACAGCCAGCGCCTGTCCCCCATGGCGGCCCTGCAGCGCACGGGGGAGGATCGGGACGGTGACGGGATTCCGGACCCCATCCAGGACCAGGAATGGAACACCGTGCCCGTGGGTGGCAACAGCCTCTTCGAGACCTCCATCGAGATGCGCTACCAGGTCTCCGAGAGCGTGATGGTGGCGGCCTTCTATGACTCCGGCCTCGTGGGCGTGGAGAGCTTCGCCAGCGCGAACCGGCCCAAGCTCTTTGGCCCCGAGCACTACCACGCCGTGGGCATGGGGCTGCGCTACCTGACAGTGGTGGGGCCCATCCGCCTGGACATCGCCCGTCGATTGAACATCGGCGGGGGATTGCCCGTATCCACCCCGGGGTACATCTATCCCGAAGCGGGAGGCTGTTTCGGCATTGGGAGCCGGTGGCGTCCCTCCGGCCCGACCACGCCCAGCGGCGCCTTCGCGGGTGCGCCTGACGGGCAGTGCGCGCTGCACCTGTCGATTGGAGAGGCGTTTTGACGGAATCCACCTCGACCGCCTCGCCGCCTCCGCCCCGCCGCCGCGCGCGGTGGGGCCGCCGCGTGCTGTGGAGCCTGCTGGGGCTGATGGGCCTCATCGTGCTCGTCGTCGTGGGCGCGCTCATCTTCGCCACCACGCCGCGCGGCGAGGCGTTTCTCGTCGAGAAGGGCCTGGCGCTCGCCAACGAGCAGTTCTCCGGCCGCCTGGAGCTGGGGCGCCTGGACCTGTCCCTGAGCGGCGTCATCCTGGAGGACATCAAGCTGTACGACCCCGAAGGCGAGCTGGTGGCGGAGATCGCCCGGGTGGACGTGCGCGCGCGGCTGGCGGGGCTGGTGCGTCAGCACGTGGACCTTCCCTCCGCGCGCATCGAACGGCCGCGCCTGTACCTGGCGCAGGATGAGCGCGGGCTCAACCTCACCCGCGCGCTGGAGCCCCGCACGCCCAGCCCGGAGAAGCCGCCGTCGGGGCGCGGCTCGCTGGTGTTGGACCTGCGCGAGCTGGTCCTCGAGGACGGCTATGTCGACTTCCGGCAGGAGCTGCCCGAGGGCGGCGAGCGGCAGGTCCGGTTGGAGGACCTGGACGCCCGGGGCTCGGCGCGCTTCGCCGCGGCGACGGTGGGCGTGGGCGCGAACCTGGAGGCCACCGCCCAGCTCACGCGGCCGGTGCCCGGCCCGGTGAAGCTGAACCTGAAGGCCAGCGGCGAGGAGAACGCCTTCCAGGGTGACGTGGGCATGGCGCTCGCCGGCCTGCTGCTGGACGCGAGCGGCAGCGCGCAGCTTCCGCCCGAGACGCCTCCGGGCACGCCGCCGGGTGATTTGAAGGCCTCGCTGGAGCTGCGCCGGCTGACGGCGCCGCCGGAGCTGCTGAAGGCCTTCGTCCCCACCTGGCCGCTCCTGGTGCCGGTGTCCGCCGAGGGCACCGCCGGACTGGACGGCGACGCGGCCCAGGTGGACGTCTCCGCGAAGGCGGCCAGCGCCACGTTGTCCGTGAAGGGCGGCCTGGACCTGGAGCGGATGATGACCGACGGGCTCGCCGTGAAGGCCCGGAACGTGGACCTGTCGGAGCTGATGGCCCAGGGCCCCAAGACGCGCATCTCCGCGGACCTGGACGCCAAGGGCGGAGGCACCAGCCTGGAGTCCGCCGAGGGCGAGGTGAAGCTCACCGTCTCCCCTTCCGAGTACCTGGGACAGCCGCTGGGGCCGGTGGAGCTGGAGGCCAGCGCGAAGGAAGGCCGCTATTCGTTGATGCGGCTGCGCATGCTCGCCCCCGGCGTGGCGTTGCAGGCCAAGGGGCACGGCACGGCCGAGTCCATCCAACTGACCGGTGGGCTCACCACGGGCAACCTCGCCCTGCTGTCGCAGATGCTGGCCAAGCTGATGCCGGGCACGGTGGCGCCCATGGCGGGCAACGGCACGCTGGACTTCTCCGTGAAGGGTCCGCTGCGCACGCCCGCCGTGAAGGTCGACGGCGGCTTCCCCGCGCTTCGCTATGGCGACGTGGTGGCGCAGGACCTCGCGTTGAAGCTGGAGATGCCCAACGCCACGCAGCCGCTCACCTCCAACGTCACGCTGGTGGTGTCCCGCCTGCGCGCGAGCGGACGCGACCTGCGGGATGTCGCCGTCACGCTGGCCACGCAGGAGCGCGACCTGAGCGCCAGCGTGCGCGTGCAGGGCGACGCCGAGCTTGGCCTCACGATGAAGGGCCAGGTGGACAAGAACGGCCAGGGCCTGGGCATCCGGGAGCTGGCGCTGTTCTGGCCCGAGGCCACCTGGACGCTCCAGAAGCCCACCCACGTGGGCTTCGGTGGAGGCAACGTCGAGGTGGCCCCGCCGCTGGTGCTCGCGTCGGAGGGCCAGACGCTGTCGCTGCAAGGCTCGATGCGCGGCCAGCGCATCGCGGCGCGCGTGGAGCTGGGCGCCTTCGACTTGTCCCGGCTGCCGGCCGCCTTCGTCCCTGAGTCGCTGGGTCTGGGCGGCACGCTGACGGGTTACGCCGCCGCCAGCGGGACGATGGCCCGCCCCGCCGCGGAGGTCGACCTCCGGTTGGAGGATGGCCGCGCGCAAGGCTACGAAGGGCTCCAGACGGAGCTGAAGGCGCGCTACGTGAAGGACCGCGCCACCGGCACGCTGACGGCCGGGCTGCCCGTGGCGAAGCTCGACGCCGAGTTCGACGTGCCGGTGCAGGCCGTCCTCAAGCGCCGCCGCGACACGCTGTCCCTGAAGGTGAATCTGGAGTCGCTGGACGTGGCCGGGGTGATGAAGCTCGCGGGGCAACCCGAGAGCGCCAGCGGCCAGATGTCGGGGACGTTGACCGTGGAGGGCTCCGCACGCGAGCCCCTGCTGGACTTCACCCTGCGCGGCCGGGACGTGCGCTACCAGGTGCCCCCTCCGGGCTTCTCGCTCCCGAAGCCGCTGGACTTCGAGCTGCGCGCCGCCTCCCACCGCGAGGACCAGAAGCTGTCCGCGCGCCTGGACGTGCAGGGCCTCAGCCCGCAGACCTACGTGGCCGTGCGCACGCCCTTCACGCTGGGCGGGCTCATCACGAAGCCGCCCACGCCCGACGAAATCTTCTCGACGACGCTCGGCGTGGAGGCCCGCGTGACGGAGCTGCCCCTCACGCTGCTGCAAGGCATGAGCGGCGTGCAGCAGCCGGGCGGCACCGTGTCGGCGCAGCTCGACTTCGAGGGCTCCGTGCTGGTGCCGCAAGCGACGCTGCGACTGAAGGCGGACGCGGTGACGGCCAACGGGCTGCCGCCCATGAACGGCCAGCTCAGCGTCGTGGGCAACGAGCGCGACGTGAAGCTGACCCTGGCCGCGCAGCGCCAGGACGGCCCGCTGGCCCAACTGACGGCGAAGCTGGACGCCCCGCTGGGCGCGCTCCAGGACCGCGAGGTGTACGGCCACATCCCGTTCGACATCGTGGGCCGCGTGGGCCCGGTGCCGCTCCAGGAGCTGCCTGGCCTGGCCACGCCGCCCACCGCCGTGGCGCAGGGTGCTCCGCCTCCGGAAGGCGGCCGGTCCAAGGGCATCCAGGGCGTCCTCGCCATGGAGCTGGGCGCCCGGGGCACGCTGGACACGCCGCAACTGGAGCTCACCGCGGGCGTGCAGGGCCTGGGCATGGGCAACACGGGCCTGGGCCAGGTGCGGCTGAACTACGCGTACAAGAACACCCGCTCCCGCTTCGACCTGCTCTTCACCGAGCCCGGCGGCGGCACCATGCTGGTGAACGGTGGCCTGGGCCTGGACGTGTCGCTGCCCGCCATCACCCGGGGCCTCAAGACGGACAACGCGCCGGTGGAGGTGGCGCTCAAGGCCCGCGACTTCAACCCGGCCTTCCTGTCCGGCACGGTGGAGATGCTGCGCAGCATCGGCGGCATCCTCCAGGCGGACGCCAGCCTTGCGGGGACCCTGGGCAAGCCCACCTTCAACGGAAGCCTGGAGTGGAAGGACGGCAAGCTGGGGGTGATGGGCATGGGCGAGTACCGCGACATCCAGCTCGCCCTGAAGGCCAGCCGGGAGTCCCTGGCCATCACCACGCTGTCGGCGAAGGCCGGCAACGGCCGGCTGGACCTCAACTCGCCGTTGACCGCGGTGCGCAACGTGCGCGGCGAATACGACGTGTCGAGCCCGGGCACCTCCGACCCGCCGCTGGTGATGCGCAACTTCCCCATCATCGTCGACGACCAGCTCATGGCGCTGGTGAGCCTGCGCGGCAAGGTGGAGGGCACGGTGTCCCCGCGCCTCATCAACCTGCGCAACGTCGCCATCCCCGAGGCCACCATCGAGTTGCCGGAGGCCAAGCGCAAGGACCTGCAGCCGCTGGAGCGCCCTGGCGACGTGGTGCTCGTGCGCAACGGCGAGCCGCTGGACCGCAAGAAGCGCAAGGAGGCCCAGACGCCTCCCACGGCCGCGCCCGGCACCGCGCAAGGGGGCGGCGGGCCTCCCGTGGAGGGGGCAGCGGGCGCGGAGGCGGAGACCGAGGAGCCCACGTCGCGGCCCATGGTCGTCTGGATGAACGTGAATGCGCCGCGCAACCTCTGGGTGAAGGGCTCGGACATCAACGCGGAGCTGGGGCTGTCCGAGGACTTCCGCGTCGAATACACGGACGTGGCGCGCCTGTTCGGCGAGGTGCGCGTGCTGCGCGGGCGCGTGGACGTGCTCGGCCGCCGCTTCGACATCCAGCGCGACAGCCAGGTGCGCTTCACGGGCCCGCCGGCGACGCCGTACATCAACGTCACCGCCGAGCACCGCAACGACAACGCCAAGGTCACCGTCTTCGTCACCATCCGGGGCCAGGGGCGTGAAATCACGCTCAAGCCCACCAGTGACCCGCCGCTGCCGGAGTCGGAAATCTACACGTTGCTGGCCACCGGCCGGCGCACGCTGGAGCGCGGCTCCGGCGCGTCCATGAACGCCAGCGCCCAGGCCGCGTCCGTGGTGGGCTCGCTGGTCGCCAACGAGGCCCGCAAGGCCCTGGCGGCGAAGCTGCCCTTGGACGTGGTCTCCATCGAGGCCGGTGACTCCGGCATCGCGGGCACCAAGCTGGAGGTCGGCACGTACGTGACGGACAAAATCTACGTCGGCTACACCGGCCGGGTGGGCGCCAACCTCCAGCAGGGCGAGAACGCCAACGCGGTGCGCTTCGAGTATCAGCTCGGCACGCGCTGGAGCCTGGAGGGCCAGTACGGCGACGCGCGCTCGGGCGGCCTGGACCTCATCTGGACCAACCAGTACTGAGGCCCGTGTCCGCGGCGACACAGCGGGCTCCCGTCCTTGGAGACGGGAGCCGCCGCGGCTGGAATCAGAGGCCGTACATCGCGAAGCAGGAGCCCGCGGGGCCCGCGCCGGAGGTGGGCGCGGACGGCGCGCTCAGCCACGCGCTGCTGGCGCCGCACTGGTGCCACTGCCGGTCCCCGGTGGACTGCACGCAGGTGCGCGGCGGCACCGAGCGGCCCAGCGTGGCCGACGAGCACCACCCATAGGACACGGTGCAGTTCGTGGGCTGCGTGGCGGTGCCCGACGTGAAGGCGCCGGACTGGCACTGCCTCCAGACGGCATCCGACGAGCTCTGCACGCAGCCCAGCTCGGGGACGTCCCGGCCGGCCGTCTCGGAGAAGCAGCCGGAGGCGGAGCCCCAGGCGTAGGCCGATTCATAGCGGTGGAAGACGACGGACACCAACGACGAGCCACCCACCGTGGTCCGGCCGCACTGGAGGGCATACGCGCCCACCCACGGCGTATACGTGTAGAGCGCCGCCGTCGCCTTGTTCGCGGGCCGCACCGAGCACGGGTCCGACGTGGACTTCAGCACGCCCACGCGCCAGCCGGAGATGGTGGGCCGCCCCGCGTCCAGGTCCGTCAGGTAGCCGCGCAGCTTCTTGGCGGAGCAGTCAATCTGCTTGCCGAAGCCCACGTATTGCGCGTCACAGCCGCTGGTGTCCGGACAGCCACAGCCGGTGGCCTTCGCCAGGTTGTTGGAGGTTCCGCTCTGGATGAGGCTGGACTCCACCTGGATGCGGGCCAGCATGTACAGCGGGCTGATGCCAAACGCCTTGGAGCGCTCGACGATGAGCGCGGCGGCCGTCTTGTTGCTGAACGCCGGGTCCCGGTAGTTCGCCAGGAACGAGCGGTTCTGCTGGAGGAAGGCCTGCACCTGCGCGGTCGTAATCCACTGGCCACCGGTGATGTCGGCGTCCTCGAGCAGCCGGTGCATGTCGTACTTCGTCGTGGCCTCCAGCAGCACCTGGCCCGTCAGCTCGTCAATGACAGGCTCTTCCTGCGCGTCAATGGGACCACAGCCCACTGCGACCAGTGCGGGCACCAGCAACAACCACAATCGCGTCTTCATCGCGACCTCGGGGGATGGGCCGCGCGGACGCGGCCAGGGGGAGCCCGAGGCTCCAGCCGCGTGAAACATCATTCAAGGATTTCTCATTTTAAATGATTAGCGGATTATTATGCCCACGAGCATTCGTCGCATGGCCCACACAGACGGTGCGTGGCCGCGAGAGTAGCGTGCGGGTCATGAAGAACATCCACGCGATCAAGAGGCCGAGGCGACTCCTTTCCCTGACGTTGGGCCTGCTGCTGGTGGCGGGCTGTTCCAGCTCGGACGATGACGGCCAGCGGCCCTCGGGCGACGCGGGCACGCAACAGCCGGACGGTGGCGGCGGCGTGGTGGAGCCCGGCGAATGTCTCCCGGGGCCCATCCTGACGTCGCTGGGCAAGAACCGGCTGCTCGTGGGCGCGCAGATGCAGGACGGCACCGCGGCCCGCGCGCCGTTCGACATCCATTACCTCTACATCGCGGGCGGCCTCTTCGACTCGAACAACGCCTGCACGTCCTGCAACTCGGGGTGCAGCGCGTCGGGGACTTCGTGTCAGGGCGGGGCGTGTGCGTGGTGGGGTTGCTGGCAGGACACGTCACGGCCCCCCGGCGACTACGTGCGCGGCTTCGTATCGCGGGCCCAGGGACGCCAGCCCGCGCAGATTCCGCTCATCACCTACTACCAGCAGCTCCTGGGCAGCGGACGCGCGGAGGGCGAACAGCAGCTCGGCGCGCTCAACGAGCTGGCCTTCATGCGGCGCTATCTGGCGGACTGGCGCTTCGTGTTGCAGCAGGTGGGCGACGCGCAGGCGCTCCTCCACATCGAGCCGGACCTGTGGGGCTACATCCAGTTCTACCACGGCACCGCGAGCAGCCTGCCCGCGCAGGTGGCCAGCGCCAACGCCACCGACTGCGGCGGCATGGAGAACAACGCCGCGGGCCTGGGACGCTGCATGATTGCCATGGCCCGCAAGTACGCGCCCAACGCGAAGGTGGGCCTGCACGCCAGCCCCTGGGCGACGCGCTACGACGTGTACCTCAACACGAGCGCCTCCTTCGACATCGCGGGCGAGGCGCGCAAGGTGGCCGACTTCCTCCTGCAGGTGGGCGCGAATGAGACGGACTTCGTGGTGGTGGAGGCCTCCGACCGCGACGCGGGCTTCTACGAGTCCCAGGGTGAAGGCGTGTGGTGGGACACCACCAACGCCACCCGGCCGAACTTCCATCAGGCGTTCGCCTGGGCCCGGGCCCTCTCGGAGCAACTGAACCGGCCGAACCTGTGGTGGCAGTTGCCCGTGGGCCACATGGCCCTGCCCAACGTGAATCAGCGCTGGCGGGACAACCGCGCGGACTACTTCTTCTCGCACACGGCGGAGCTGGCCGCGGCGCACTCGCTGGGCTTCTCCTTCGGCGCGGGCGAGGGGCGGCAGACGACGCCGGAGACGGATGACGGACACCTCGTCGGACGGGTGCGCGCCTACGCGGAGTCGGGTGGCCAGACGCCGTGCCTCCCCACGCTGGCGCCGTGAACTCCAAACCAGACACGCAAAACTAGACGCAACGCCAGACACAGGCACCATCCGGTTCCCGTCCCCCGAAAGGCAGGAACCGCATGGCCTCACCGATTCGTCGTGCTCCCGGCGTCCTGAGGTCCACGGCCGCCGCCCTGTCCCTGGCACTCTGCTCCGCGTGTGGTGAAGGCGCCTCGGAGGATGACCCCTTCGGCGAGGCCCAGCGCGCGCTGCTCCAGGGCGTCGGCTCGGCGGCGGCGCGCGCGGCGTTGGCGAAGCGGTGGGCGCCCATCCACTATCAGGACGTGGACGTGACGGGCGCGCACGCGCTCGGTGGCCGCTCCGACTTCATCACCCGCGTGGACTTCGACGGGGACTGGGTGGGCACCAACAACTGGGACAACACCGGCTCGCGGGTGCTCAGCGCGCACGCGTACCACTCGGTGGTGGAGACGCCCTCGCACTGGTACCTCGTCTACACCTTCTTCCACCCGCGCGACTGGTCCGACAACATCTTCGAGAAGGAGCACGAGAACGACAGCGAGGGCGTGCTGCTCATCGTCCAGCGCGACGGCAGCGAATACGGGGCCCTGGTCGGCGCGGTGACGGTGGCGCACCGGGACTTCTTCTCCTACGTCCCCGCGGGCAGTCCGCTCCGCTCCGGCGCGGAGTCGATTGACGGCACGCTGTCGATGGCCTCCTTCGAGGGGCAGCTCCACCCCATCACCGCCCAGGAGGCCAAGGGCCATGGCCTCAAGGCGTGGCCCGCGTACGACATCGTCGGCGACGGATTGAAGTACTTCCCATCCCTCACGCTCGCCGAGCAGCCCTCGTCCGCCTCGGACCACGACGTGCGCTACAAGCTGCTCGACATCTACGGCGTGGAGGGGCTGTGGCCGCGCAGGGAGCTCTCCTCCCTGTTCTCCTCCTGGGGCACCTTCCGGGGCGACACGAGCGGCGGCTGTGGCCTCGTCGCGGGCAACTGCACCACGAACGCCGCCAACGCGCCGTGGGGCTGGGACGACCATGACGACGGTCCCAGCTACCGGGGCGAAATCGCCACCGACCCGGCGAAGCTCGCCGCCCACTACTTCAGTCCGTCGTCGCAGTTCTCCACGACGTACACGTTCAACCCCTTCAAGGGCATTGGCGCGGACCCCAACACGCCCTGAGCGGCCTCAGCGCTTCGCGGCCACGCGCCACAGCGTGTTGCTGGAGTCGTCGGCGACGAGCAGCGAGCCATCCGGCAGGACGGTGATGCCCACCGGCCGGCCATGGACCTGCGCGGAGGGCTCATCGGCGATGAAGCCCGTGAGGAAGTCCTCCTGCGGGCCGCTGGGCCGCCCGTCCTTGAACGGCACGAAGACGACCTTGTAGCCAGACAGCACCTTCCGGTTCCACGAGCCGTGCTGCCCGATGAAGGCACCGCCGTGGTACCGGCTCGGGAACGCCTGGCCTTCGTAGAACGCAAGCCCGAGCGAGGCCGTGTGCGAGCCCAGCTCCACGTCCGGCACGCGCGTCTTGCGCACCAGGTCCGGCCGCTGACCGGCCATGCGCGGGTCCTCATTCGCCCCGAAGTAGGCGTAGGGCCAGCCATAGAAGGCGCCGTCCACCACGTGCGTGAGGTAGTCCGGCACCAGGTCCTCGCCCAGGTTGTCGCGCTCGTTGACCACCGTCCACAGCGCGCCCGTGCCCGGCGCCCAGGCCATGCCCACCGGGTTGCGCAGGCCGCTGGCGAAGATGCGCTCGCCGCTGCCGTCCGGGTTGATTTCGAGGATGTTCGCGCGCCGCTCCTCTTCCTTCAGGCCGTATTCGGCGTTGTTGCTCGCCGAGCCCACGGACACGTAGAGCTTCGAGCCCTCCGCGTTCGCCAGCAGGTTGCGCGTCCAGTGGTTGTTGTAGCCCCCCGCGGGCAGGTCGAGCACCTTCTGCCCCTGCGCGCGCAGCACCGTCGCGCCCGTCTCGTAGGGGAAGCGCCAGACGCCATCCGTGTTCGCCACGTAGAGCTGGTCGCCCAGGAGCGCCATGCCCAGCGGCTGGTTCAGCCCCTCCAGGAAGACCTCGCGCACCTCGGGGCGGCCGTCGCCGTCCGCGTCGCGGAGCAAGGTGATGCGGTTGGCGCTGGTGCCGATGTTCTGCGAGCGCGCCTTGCCCGTCTGGAGGGCCTTCTCGCGGTCCTCGTCGTTCTTGAACAGGGAGGCGGCTTCCGCCACCAGCACGTCCCCGTTGGGCAGCACGTACGTCCACCGAGGGTTGCTGAACCCGTCCGCGTACCGCGTCACCTCGAAGCCTTCGGGCGCCCGGGGCTGCGTGCCTTCCGGCCAGCCGATGACGTGGCTGTAGCGCTTCACATCGAAGCTGGGGTCCGGAGGCGGCAGCGCCGGCGCGGGCACGGAGGGCTCCGGCGAGGCCGAGGGCGCGCGGTGCGCGCAGTCCACCAGGAACACCATGGCCACCGCGCTGAAGAAGAGTCGAGAGAGCAGGTTCATGCGCCCTCTTTACGAAGCCACCGCCGCGCGGCGAGCCTCGCGTCCCATCGGGTGTTGAGTGGTGAGAGACGCGGACAGGGGTTGCTCGATGCCCGACACCGCGGGCCCGGGCCTCGGCTTCGATTCCACTCTGGAGTAATTTTGGACCAGTGTTGCAAGGGATACACTCCTCGTGTATCCATGGATTCACCCTGTGAATTTCACAGGGCGCGGGTCGCCCCACATCTCAGATCCCCCCTTCTAGTTCGGGGCGGCTCGTACCCACCGCGGTCAGTCGCCCTCACCGTGTCTGCCCCTTCCTGACCGGGGCGGCTCGCACCTCCCTGCCACTTCCGGCGCAACGGGAACGGCCTCGCGCGGAGGCCACGGCGCCCTCTGCGGCGGGCCGCATAACGGTCCATCCGGGCACAGGCTCGCGCGGCATCCATGCCGCGTACGACGGGCTTCTCAACGGTCCATCCGGCGACGGGCACGGGCTCGCGCGGCATCCAGGCCGCCTACGGCGGGCTTCTCAACGGTCCATCCAGGCACAGGCTCGCGCGGCATCCATGCCGCCTACGACGGGCCTCTAAGCGAACCATCTGGGCACAGGCTCGCGCGACATCCATGCCGCCTACGGCGGGCTTCTCAACGGTCCATCCGGCGACGGGCACGGGCACGCGCGGCATCCAGCGCTGAGTCCATGCCGCCGCCCTCGGCGGGCTTCTTCTCCGCTTCCTGTGCCTGAGCAGGGCGCTCGGCGGCCTGTGTGCCTTGTGGCGCGGAGGGCGCCGCCGTCGCGGGAGGCCTCGGCGCCTCCACGTTCGGCGTCACGGGCCGCTCGCTGGCGCGGGCGGGGCGAGCGGCTCGCAACCTGGGCGCAGAGAGGAAGCGCCGCACGGCCACCTCCGCCAGGAGCACCGCCAGGGCCAGCGCCACCAGCCACGGGGCCAGGGGCACCCGGCCCAAGGACTCGGGAGCATCCATGAAGAGGCCCGTCATGGACAGGCGCTCCACGCCGCCCCCCACGGCCGCGAGCGCGCGCAGCAACGCCCGCCCTTCCTTCGCGGAGCCGGGCTCGAACTCCGGCGCATAGGGCAGCGTGACGGGCGGGGCCCGCAACACCTTCGACCCCAGCCGCACCACCGGGTGCCACGTACCGCTGCCTTCCAACGGGTACTCAGCGACGAGCCGGTCCTCGTCCTCCCATCGCATGGGCCGCTCCACGGGCGCGGTGCGGCCATCTCCGGGCAGCAACACCAGCGTCGGCGCCGCGCCGGGGAGCGGATCTCCGGGAGGCAGGTCCAGCGTCACCCGCAGCATGTGGCCTCGCCGCTCGGTGCGCACCACCGACTCACCGACAGGCGTCGACCCCGCCAGGGACCAGCGCACCATCCCCTCCAAGGCCGCTTGCAGGGAACTCCAGGTGCGCAGCTCACCGGTATACGGGCCATCCACCTCGGCGGTGAACGCCACCGTGCGGCCCGCGCCCCGGGGCCACATCGCGAGGATGGGCGCTCCGTTCGCGTCGAGGGTGCGCAGCGCCACGTTGGCCTGGGGTCGGAGGTACGTGAGGTTGTAGCCGCCCACCTGCGGCAATCCTTCCGGGGACAGTCGGCCGAGCAACGGCAAGTCGGGCGCGCCCTCCACCGACGCAGGCTCGTCCACGAAAGTGGCGCGGGCCACGGTGAGCGTCTCCTGGCTGAAGATGCGCGGCAGGCTCATCGCGTCCTCCGCGAAGTACACGCGCCCGCCGCCTCGTCGGGCCACGTCGCGCAGCAGCTCCGCATCCGCGTCCGTGGGCTGGCCGAGCCCGATGACGGACACCGTCACGTTCTTCGCGCGCAGGGTGGACAGCGTGTTCTCGTAGTCCTCGGGCTCCTCGGAGTCCGCGGCGTCGGAGAACAGGAGGACGTGCCGCGTGTGCTTCTCGCTGCGAAGGATTTCACCGCGCCCAGCGCGGAGGGCTTCGCCAACGTAGATGCCACCACCTCCGCTGAAGCCCCGCGCGACAGCGTCGAGCGGCAGCCCCTTCTCCACCGGACTGAGCGGGAAGATTTCATGGACCGCCGTGTCCACCATGTGCACGGAGGCTTCGTCCTTGGGGTTCAGCAGCGTCAGCGCGGCCACGACGCCTTCAGCGGCCAGCTCCATCTTCGTGCGTCCATCCGGGACAGTGACGCCCATGGAGCACGACGCATCCATCAACACGCTGAGGGCCAGCGAGGCGCGGCGTTGCTCCTCGCGCATCTCCAGGGACACGGGCAGCAGCGGCTCCACGGGCGAGCGACGGTAACCGCCCTCGCCGAAGCTGCCGCGACCGCCCGTCATCACCAGCCCGCCTCCGGCCTCCTCGACGTAGGCCGCCAGGGCATTGAGCCCCGGTTCGCCGAGCGCATTGGCGTCCACGTTCTCCAGCACCACGGAGCCCACGCCATCCAGGTCATCCAGCGTGAGGCGGAAGGGCGCACGGACATCGAGCAGCAAGCCCGCGTCCGTCAGTGCCTTCGCGAGCGTGCCTCGGGATTGGTTCGTGAGCAGCAGCACGCGCGGCGGACCTTCCACGCGCAGCACCGCGACGCCTCGGTCGTTCTCCACCACGCCGTCGCCAGGGGCGGCCACGGAGAGCTGGTAGCGGATGAGGCCGGGCTCATCGACCAGGTCGCGCAGGGGGAGCACGTTGGGACCGGGCTGGAAGTCGAAGGGCCCCTGGAGCAGGACGCGGCCGTTGCGCTCCAGGCGAACGGTGCCGGTCACCGATGCGCTGGCATGCACCACGGCGGAGAACTGGAAGGGCTCGCGAATGGAGACCGCGGCGGGCACGTCCACGGAAACGACGGCGACATCGAGTGGCGGTTCGGGACGCGCGACGTGCCGCCAGTCCACGGCGAGCCCTCGGGCCGCGAGACGCCGCGCCGCGCCGCGAGCATCCACGCCGGTGGCGCGACCATCGGACAGCACGAGCACACGGCCCATGCGCTCGTCGGGGATGAGCGCGCCCGCGGCATCGAGTGCCGTGGACACATCGGAGGCCTCGACATCCACGGGACGGGTGAAGCCGCCGAAACCGCCGCTGTGGGAGAGTGGCTTCTCGACACGCGCTTCCCTGCCGAAGGTGATGACGCCCACCCGGTCACCCGGACGGCGCTGGGCTTCCAGCAAGGTGATGAGCTCCTGGGCCGTGCGGTCCACGTCGCGAGGCATGGATGCGGAACGGTCCACCACCACGACCACGTCACTGCCCGCGTCCGCCAGTCGCAATTCGGGACCGGAGAGTGCGCCCACGGTGAGCACCAGCAGCGCGGCGCGCAGCCACATGGGCGGACCGGGACGCCGGCCATACTTCCAGAGGAAGAGGCCCAACGGCAGGAGCAGCACCCACGCCTGGGGAAGGGAGAAGGTCATTCGCGCTCCCCACTCCCATCGCAGATAGCGAAATCCATTTCAGCTCGCACCTGCTGCGAACTCAAAGCCCACGCATTCACGGCATGCGTGCCCATCCATCCACGCTTACCCACAGTCAGCGCACGCATGAGGCTCACCGTCCCCCTGTGTTCGCGGCAGCCGTGGATGCTGGCTCCCGACGCGTCAGGTAGAAGTCCGCCACCAGCGCGGCCAGCAGCAGGACCAGGGGCCACCGTGCCCGGCCTGCACCGTCGCTCGGCGCGTCGTCTGTCCCTGCCTCACGCGCGGGAAGGTCCACGCTGCCACGGCCTCGCAGGTCCGACTCGCGGGCATCCAGCGACAACACCTGCGCCGCGCCCACAGCATCGCCGTCACGCTCCAGCACGTACGTCCCAGGCTCGGAGGGCGCCGAAAGGCTCACCTCTCCCGCGCCGAACACCGGCCTGCGCGTCCCCGGCCCCACGAGCGTGTAACGCGCCCCCGCCAGCGTCACCACCGGCAGCGGCTCGCCCAACAACACCTGCTGCCGGGGAAACCCCTCCCGCGCCCGGCGCGCCTGACGAATCACGTTGCTCAACAACACCGGCCACGCGGACACCCGCTGCACATTCGAGCGCGACAGGTCCACGTTGAGATGGATGCGTCCGCCCTCTTCCTCGGACACCAGCACCGCGTCACCCGCGCTCACCAGCGGCTTGCCCGGCGGGTTGTCACCGGCCGTCCACCGGACGCCCGACAACTGCACGTCGTCCAGCAGCGGATGCCCCTTCTCCGAGAAGAACGGCCCCAGGAACGTGCGCGGCTTGCCACCCGCCCCCACCGTCACCCGTGCGTCCGTCCCCGGCGGCCCCAGCAGCAACTCCGCCCCCGAACTCCCCACGCCATGCGCCACCTCCGGAGACACCGCGAGGAACCGCGCCAGCGCGGCCTGCTCGGTGCGCCCCAACCCCTCCGCCAACACCACCGCCACGGGACGCGCAGGCGCGGGAGGCAGCCGAACCCGGCCATCCTCCAGCAGCGCGTCGTCGGGCAGCGACACCTCCACGTCCCCCGCGCCCTGGAAGGTGAGCCGGAGCGTCGCGGTGCCCTCCTCGGGAAGGCGCACCCGCTCCACCTTCTCGGTGCCCTCCTTCGCGCCGGGACCCGGCAACGCCCGGACGCGGACCTCCACGTCCTCCAGCCCGTCACCAAAGCCCGCCACCCGAAGCGTCACCGTCGCCACCGAGCCCTCGTCCCGCCGCTGCGCGGAGACGAGCGCCACGTTCGGCCGCGCCGTCCCGAGCGCCGTCCACCGCACCGACGCGGGCACCAGCGCTTCATTCTCCGGCGGCACGTCCGTGAAGAAGGCCACGCGGCGCTCCGCCCCCGCCAGCTCCTGCGCCCAGATAAGCGTGGGCATCGGGTCATGGTCCGCGCCCAGCGCCTGGAACGACTCCAACGCCGCCAGCGCCCGGGAAGGCTCCGCCTCCGGCCCCGCGAGCATGCGAGGCGCCCCACCACTGGCCAGCACCGTCACCCGCGTGGCGGCCTCCGACTCCACGCGCTTCGCCGCTTCACGCCGCACCTGCTCCAACACCGTCACGCCGTCCGGCCCTCGCGCGGACATGGACAGGCTGCCATCCACCACCAACACCAGATGCCGTGCGCGCGCCGCATCGCCCCAGCGAACGTCCGCGAGGAAGAGCGCGGCGGCCACCACCGCCAACACCTCCAGCAGCAACGAAGCCTCACGCGTGAAGCGCTCCCACCGGGGCCCCGCCTCCGCGCGAGGGCTCGGCCGGCGCCACAGGAACAACGCGCTCACCACCACCGGCTTCTGCCGGCGCCGCAGGAAATAGGCCGCCACCAGGGGCACCAGCGCCCCCAACGCCAACAATCCCCACGGGAACCCGAAGCTCACCCGCCACCTCCCGTGGCGTGCCTCGCCGGACGACGCATCAAGAGGCCCCCGCCGCGACGAACAGCGGCCGCAAGGGCCCCGTCACCAGCGTGACCAGGGAGTCCTCGGCCGGCGCGACGAGCAGCGCGCCCCGCGCCCGCAGCGCCGCGCCCCGCAGGGCCCGCTGGTGCTCCGCGAACCGGCGCGCATACGCGGCCAGCACGTCCTCCGTCAGCAACTCCTCCAGCGCCGCGCCGCTCTCCGAATCCACCAGCCGAGCCCCCTCGCCGCCCGACGGGTCCAGGTCCTCCGCGTCCAGCACCTGCGCCAGGAACAACGCGGAGGCGCCTCGCGCCAGCCGCGCGCACAGCCCGGGCAGGTCCGCCTCGAAGAGAAAGTCACTCACCACCACGCGCACGCCACACGGCCGCAGCGGCGGCAACCGTCCCAGGGACTCCGGCAGGCCATCGTGCGCGTCGAAGCCGGCGGCCTCCAGCACGGCCCTGCACGCCGGGCCCTGGGCCCGCTCGGGCCTCGCACCGGCCACCAGCAACGTGGGCGCCAACCCCTGCCGTGCCGCCACCTCCGCGGTCAGCAGCGCCACCTCACGGGCGCACGCGGCCTTGCGCGGGGACAGCGCCATGGAGCGCGAACCATCCAGCACCACCTCGACCCGTGGAGCCACCTCGTCCTGGCGGATGCGAAGCACCAACTCACCCGTGCGCGCCACCGCGTTCCAATCCACCTGCCGCAGGTCATCCCCGGGCTGGTAGGCGCGAAAGTCGTGCAGCTCCAACGCGCTGCCCGCGGACGTGGCGCGCACCTCGCCCACGAGCCCCCGGTGGGGGACCCTCGGCAGCGCCAGGGCGAGGCCCGGCACCAACCGCGCGACGGCGGCCACGTCCATCCGCTCACTCACGACGCGTGGGCCCGCCGCTCACGCTCCGCGAGCATCCGGTCCGTGGCGAACGCGGCCAGGAGCGCCACGCCCACGACGAAGTACAAGAGCTCCAAGGCCATCTTCGGCCCGCCCCCGCTGTAGTCGTACGACGAGAAGTTCACGAGCCCTACCAGCGGGTTGACGAGGTTGATGATGGGGTCATCTCCATCGAAGCCCGTCAACACGGCCGCCAGGGGAGGCAACGCCGAAGCCAGCGCCACCGACGCCACGAACGACACGCGCACCGCGACGGGCGTGGCCAGCCGGTCCTGGCGAACCCTGCGGCCCAGGCCCACCGCCAGCGACAGGAAGAGCACCCCATAGGCCGGCATCGCCAGCGTGGCCATCCGCAGGGGCAGGTGCCGCAGCGGAGGGTTCGCGGACAGGCACTCGAGCCCCCAGAAGAACAAGCCCCACGCGGTGAGCAGGAGGACCATCCAGCGGAAGCCTCGCAGCGCGCCGGGCCGGAGCAGGGACCAGGGCTGGGAGACGGCACGCTGGGCCCGCGCCTGCCCGTCCACGTCCGACACCACGAACATGCCCACGACGATGAGGTGCGCTCCGCCCAGGAGGCCGAAGAGCTCCGCCACCGAGTGATTCCGCCCCTCGAACCACCAGACGGACAGGCCCAGGAGCATTGCGATCGCCACCTGGATGCCCACCGCGCGGCGAGGGCCCCGCGTGTAGTCCTCCGTGGGAAGCGCCAGCCGTGACGCCGCGGCCTCGAAAAGCAGCCATCCGTCCAGGAGCATCAGCGCCAGCGCGGTGCCCACCAGGTAGAGGAACTCGGACTCGCGCAGCATCCGGTCCCCCAACTCGGTCATCGCATAGGACGCGCCCAGGGCCTGCAGCAGCCCGAGGCCCAGCATCGCCAGCACACCGAAGTGGACGAACGCCCGGCCCAGGCGCCCATCCGCCAGCGTCGCCGCGCACACGCCGGCCACCGTGACGAACACGAGCCACGCGCCGCCCAGCCCCAGCACGATGAGAATCGTGGGCAGCGCGATGCCGTTGAGGAAATAGCTGAAGAGGAGGAAGGGCCCCACCGCGGAGGCGTACAGCGCCGCCTGGACCAGGAAGGAGGTCACCTTCCCGCGCAGGATTCGACGTGGCCCCAGCCCCGTCAGCACCAGCAACACCCACGTCTCGTCCTCGCGCTCCCTCGCCAGGGAGCGGTAGGCGCTGTACGGAATGACGAAGAAGTGCGCGAGCCCCAGGCACACGAAGAAGGCGAAGAAGTACCCCTGGCCATGCCGCGCGTTCGCGGATTCGCGCGTGTCCACGTAGGCAATCAACGACACCATCAAGCACGCCAGCAGCATCAACCCGAAGCACACCCAGAAGACGCGCGTGCGCAGTCCCTGGCGGACCTCCTTCACCACCAGCGGGTTGAGCCGGTCGCCCCACCGCTCCGTCCAGGAGCCGGCCCCCGCGGCGGAGCGTCCACCCGACGCCGTGGGCTCCGGAGCAGGCGGACTCACCGCCGTATCCACGGGCACGCTCACGCCACCCTCCCCTTCGTCACCGTCATGAAGGCATCCTCGAGGTTCCGCTCCCGCGCGCTGAAGGCACACACGGGAATCCCCGCGCTCACCAGCGCCGCCAGCAGCACCGCCGCCGCCGCGTCCGCCTGCGCGGGGCCCGTGCCCGCCTCCAGCTCCAGCCGCACACGCAGCGACTCGCCTTCCCTCGCCACCCGCGTCACCCGCGGCTGCTCCAGGAGCAGGCGCTCGGCGCGCGCCCACACGGCTTCTCCCGCCTCGCCCGGGGCCAGCCGCACCGTCAGCTCGGGCGTCACCACCGCGCCCGCCTCCTGCTGCTGGAGCAGGTCCTCCACCTTCCCGGTGGCCAGCAGGCGGCCCTGCTCGATGATGGCGCAGGTGTCGCAGATCTCCGCCAACTCCGTGAGGATGTGGCTGGAGATGATGACCGCCTTGCCCTGGTCCGCGAGCGCGCGCAGCAACTCCCGCAGCTCGATGCGCGCGCGCGGGTCCAGGCCGTCCGCCGGCTCATCCAGCAGCAACAAGCGCGGGTCGTGCAGCAGCGTGCGCCCCAGCGCCACGCGCTGCCGCATGCCCTTGGACAGCGCGGTGGTGAGCCGGCTCGCCAGCGGCGTGAGCCCGGTGAAGCCCATCACCGACTCCACGCGCTGCCGGCGCGCGGCGCCCTTCAAGCCATAGGCGCGCGCGAAGAAGTCCAGGAACTCGAAGACGGTGACGTCGTCATAGGTGCCGTACCGGTCCGGCATGTAGCCGATGAGCGGACGCGCCCGGTCCGGCGTGTCCACGAGCGAGTGCCCGTCCAGCAGCACCTCGCCCGACGTGGGCACGTCCAGCGTGGCGAGGATGCGCAGCGTGGTGCTCTTGCCCGCGCCGTTGGGGCCGATGAAGCCCAGGATGCTGCCCGCCTCCAGGGAGAACGACACATCATCCACCGCGCGCAGCGGCCCGTAATCGCGCCGCAGGCCCTTCACCTCCAGCAGACTCATGGCCGCACCTCTTCCAACTGCCCTCGCACCACGTGCGCGCCCCCCTCCAGCTCCATCTTCACCGTGGACGTGGGCGACATGCCCACGCCGCCCAGCCGCACGATGAAACCACCCTCGGACAGCGGCGCCTGGAAGCGCTCCTTGCCCACCGACAGTCGGCCCGCGCCCAACGCCGCATCCGACAACAGCCGGTTCACCGGCGTCTCACCCTCGGGCAGCGGCGCGCCCAGCGTCACCTCCGCGCCGTCCGTCATCTCGGGCACCGCGTAGTGCTGACCGCCCAGCCGGAGGTAGCCCTCCTCCAGCCGCGCCCCCAGCGCGTTCTGGACGCGAACCCCGTCACCGTCACGGCGGATGGACAGCCGGGAACGGGATGGCAGCACCGACACCTCGCCCCACTCGCGATACGTCCGGGGTGGGAGGAAGTTGTTCTTCACCGTCAAACCGTGGGTCCAGTCCATTTCCAGGGTGGAGTCGTCGGCGCCGACGGTGTCCGGCGCGAGTAGCGCGCTGGTCGCGGGCAGGCTCACGGCGCCCATGGACATGTTCGCGTACCAGGCCGCGACCCCCACCGTCACCGCGCGCGAACGTTCCGAGTCGAGCAACGTCAGGCTGTAACGCAAGGAGTGCACGGAGAAGCCATCCACGAGCACGGACCAGGCAACCAAGGCCGCGCAGGTGATGACCGACACCATGGGCACGGCGACCAGCACCGCCACCGGCCCCCGGCGGCGCGCCAACATCAAGCTCCCGGGCCCCACCGCCAGCACGAAGAGGAAGATGAGCAACAGGAACCGCCCCACGGGCGCCCGTGCATTGTCGAGCAGCGGCGCGAAACCACCGGCGAGCATGTTGCCGCGCTCCCACCGGGGCGCGAGCCCCGCCGGATTCACCGGGCCCGGGAGGGGCATCCGCAGCAGGCCCTTCAAGACGTGGCCACACTCGAGCGAGGAGGGGCACAGCCACACCTGGCCAAAGCCATAATCCGCACCCGCGGCGGTGTCGTTCGTATCGAGCAGCGGCAGCCGCTCTCTCACGCCGCTCGACAGCTCGGTCAGCACGAGCCGGCCTCCCGTGGCGGCATAGGACTCCAGCGTGGCCCAGACGTCCGCGGGCACGGCGAGCGGGTCTCCGGGCACCATCACCACGGGGTACCCCACGTAGGCCGCCAGCTCCCGGGGCGCATCTTTCGGGTCAATGGTGCGCAGGGAGAAGAGCGGGCCGACGCTCGAATCCGCCACCGGTACGCCCGCCGTGCCGTCGAAGTCCTTGAGGGACCCCAGCACCAGCATCGTGGCGCTGTTCACCCCATCCAGATAGACGGGGTTCACCAACGCGTCCTGGCCGGCGACATCCACATGGAGGTTGCCCGAATACAGTGACGCGGGCACGTGGACCCACGTGACGAGCCGCTGCCGGGGAGGGACCTCCACGACGCGCTCGGTCACACGCGTCCCTCCGCCGGAATGCCCACGAAACGCCAGCCGGACGGTGAGGGGCACGGGCCCCGTGTTCTGCAGCCCGACATCCACCGGCGCAAAGCCACGCGGGGGCCGCAACTGGCCCGTCCGGATGGAGACGCGCAAGTCGCCCATCGTCCGCGCGTCCGCGTGGCCGGAGGCGTCCCGGTATCCACGTCCCGAGGACTCGTCCTCCACCTCCACCTCGACGGAAGTCGCCCAGGCGCTCGATGCGCTCAGGACGCACGACAGGAGTCCCACCGCCACCAGGAGACTACGCACGCGGCACCTCGGGGACCGCCTGGAGCAGCGCGCGCACCACGTCCGTGGCGCCGACCTTCTCCAAGGAGGCCTCGTAGGCCAGCACCAGCCGGTGGTTGAGGACGGCGGGCGCGGCGGACACGACGTCGTCGAAGCCCACGTTGGGCCGGCCATGCAGCAGGGCCAGGGCGCGCCCGGAGGCCGCGAGCGCGAGCGCCGCGCGAGGACTGGCGCCATACCGAACGAAGCGGCGCACGGCGTCGGGCGCCGAGGGCTGGCGAGGGTCGGTGGCTTCCACCAGCCGGCCGATGAAGTCCGCCACGGGTCCGGGCAGGTGCACCCGGTCCGCTGCGGCGAAGAGCTGCCCCAGCCCTTCCGCGTCCAGCACGGGCGTCAGGTCTGGCGGCGTGCCGCGCACGCGCGTGGTGAGCAGCGTGCGCAGCGTCTTCGCGCCCACGGGCGGCACCTGGATGCGGAAGAGGAAGCGGTCGAGCTGCGCCTCCGGCAAGGGATACGTGCCTTCGAGTTCGATGGGGTTCTGCGTGGCGAGCACGAAGAACGGGTCCGGCAGCCGCCGCGTCTGTCCGAGCACGGTGACGCTGCGCTCCTGCATCGCCTCCAGCAGCGCGGACTGCGTCTTCGGACTGGAGCGGTTGATTTCGTCCGCGAGCACGAGGCTGGCGAAGAGAGGCCCCTCGCGGAACACGAAGTCTCGGCGGCCCTCGCCCTCCAACACGTAGGTGCCGGTGATGTCGCCGGGGAGCAGGTCCGGGGTGAACTGGATGCGGCGGAAAGGCAGCGACAAGAGCCGCCCCAGGGCCTTGCACAGCTCCGTCTTGCCCAGGCCCGGCAGGCCCTCCAGCAACACGTGTCCGCGCGCGAGCACGGCCACCACGACCTGCTCGACGACCGACTCCTGGTCCAGCATGACGGTGTTCAGCCCATCCTTGAGCCGTGCCGCCACCTCCGCCGCTCCCTGTGCCTCGGCGGGACTGAGAAGCTCCGCTGCCACGTCATTGCCCCCTTCCAGACGACTCGCCACCAAAGTACCGCTTCACCATGTCCCGGTTGCGAGGAAGCAGCGGCGCCGCGCCAGCCCCCTCTGTCGCCGCGCCCCGAGCCTGCGTGCCCTGCGAGCCCCCCGCCCCGGCGGCTCCTGCGTGCCGCTTCGGGTCCGCGGCCTTGAGCCCCCAGAGTTCGTCCCCCTCATCACCACCCTGACCTGGCGGCAACGGCTCGAAGGCGAGCCGCTCCGGGTCCATCTCCGCCTCGTCCCCGAAGACGAGCGGCCGACTGCCGCCCCCTCGCGACACGCCCGCGCCCTCCCCCACACCCCGACTCGCGTGGCCTCGCGTCCCCTCGCCGTCGCCGCCCTGACTGTCGCCCTCGGCCCCACCTTCGCCGGAGCCGCCACGCAATGCGCCGCTCCGGCCCTGGCCGCCCTGGCCATCACGTCCCCCATTGGGACGGCGAGCCTGGGCCTGGGAGCCGTTCTGGCCGTTCGTGTCGAAGCGGTTCTCCAGCGATTGACGTCGCCGATCCAGGGACTTGCGCAAGTCGGCGATCTGGTCCGGTGAGCCAGCGGCCTGTCCACGGGCTCGCGCCCGCGCGTCACCTTGCTGCGTGCCTTGGGCGCCCTGTTGCGCTTGAGCGCCCTGTTGGCCCTGCTGCGCCTGTGCGCCCTGCTGCGCCTGCGCGCCTTGCTGCGACTGAGTGCCTTGCTGTGCTTGAGCGCCCTGCTGCGATTGCGAACCCTGCGCGCCCTGCTGCGATTGCGAACCCTGAGCGTCCTGCTGTCCCTGCTGCGAGTCGCCCGTCTGTGCCGACGGTCCATCCTCGTCGGACGGTGACGAGCCCTCGGGCTGTTCGCCGCCCTCTCGCGCCTCCGAGCCGTCCAGGGCCATCAGCGCGCGCTCCAGCTCCTCGCGCTCGCGCGTGGCGGACTCCGCGCCCCCCGCCGCGCCCAGCGCCTCTTCCAAGGCGCGCGCGGCCTCGGAAGCGTTGGCCAGTTGCGCGGCGGCTTCCGCGGCCTTCTCCGCCAGCCGGTTCTCCAGCGCATCGGCGGCCTCCCAGTCGCCCGAGTCGAAGCGCCCCTCCGCGACCTCCTCGGCCAGCCTGCGCAGCTCATCCGCGACCGACTCTTCCAGGGCCTCTTCCTGGGAGAGCGCCTCCGCCTGCGCCTGCACCGAGGCCACCTTCGCGGCCGCCGCCGCGTTCACCGGTCGGCTCCGTGGCGTGGGCAAGGGCAGCAGGAGGCCGACACACGCGAACAGCACCGCACACGCGAGCGCACCGCCGGGACGCCGCCAGTTCACCTCGGGCAGCGTGACCGCGCTCGCGAGCTGGTTGACGGACAGCTCCCACGCGCCCACCGGGCGTTCCAGCCGGGTGAGCAGCAAGCCCCCCGCGTTCGCCGAGCGGTCCGCGAGCACCGCGGCATGCTCCAGCGAGACGCCCCGGGAGCGGGCACGCCAGAACCACACTCCGAGCCCCACGACGAGCAACGGAGGCAACGCCCACACGAAGGCTTCGCGCAGGAGGAACCGCGCCAGCACGCAGGCGGTGGCGGTGGCCCACACCGGAACGATGCCGGCCTCCGCCCAGGCCACCGCGTTGAGCCGCCGTTGAACGCGCCGGATGGGCGCGAGCACGAGAGCCTGGAAGCGGCGTTCTTCACTGGCAGCCATGGAACGATGAGTGTCGACTACGAGGCCCACTCCCCACAAGCGACGTGAGCCCCACCCGTCGAAGCACGAGGGCGAGCGGTCGACTTCGGTCAGCCATGGGTGTCGCCTCCCTTCGCGGCCCAGCTCGCCCCCATCCGCATCCCGCCCCGGCAGGAAGTGCCCACGCCACCACCTCTGCGCGAGGCTGCCCGAAGTGTCGGAATGAGCGGGACATGCAGCCCGCGCACCGTCCTCGGGTGCCATCCGGCACATTCGCGCGGGGCCGCATCCCGGCGTTCCCGTCCCCAGCACCGTCGCGCCAAGAACGGTCCGCGAGGCCCCCGCCACCACCGCTTGGCGCCCTGATAGAACCCGTTTCGAGAATGCTCCTCGCGCGTCCGCCAGAACTCGCGCCTCAGGCACCGTGGCCCGACATGCCGTTGGTGGTGTGGCCCACGGCGATCGCGATGTGGGGCCCCGGTGACGCGACCACCCGGCATGCCCACCACGCCATGCACCTGGTGCTCTGCCGAACAGGCACGCTCGCTATCCGCGCACCCGGCATGAAGGCCGCCGAGCAGGCAGCCGGAGTGCTCGTGGCCCCCGATGCGCCCCATGCACTCGACGCGCGAGGCACCGACGTCCTCATCCTCTTCGTCGAGCCCGAAAGCCACGACGGTGAGCGGCTGATGGCCGCGCTCGACGGACCGATGCGCCTGTTCGACAGCGCGCGGCGCGACACACTCCTCGCCCACCTTCCCGCGTCCGCGCCCCTGGGACACGAGGCCGTCGGACAGTGGATGGAGCGCACACTCGAATCCCTCTCCGGCACGCCTGAGACGCCCCGCCGCATCCACCCCCGCGTGCGCAAACTCCTGCGCCACTTGCGCGCCGAGCCCGCGCCGGAGGACACCTCACTGGAGGCGCTCGCCCAGCTCGTGGGCCTGTCACCGAGCAGGCTGATGCACGTGTTCAGTGAATCGCTCGGCGTTCCCTTGCGCCCCTATCTCCTCTGGCTCCGGCTCCAGCGCGCATCGGGTGCCATCGCGGCGGGCCGCACGTTGGGGGAAGCAGCCCACGCGGCGGGGTTCTCGGACGCGGCCCACCTGACGCGCACCTTCCGGCGGATGTTCGGCACGACGCCTTCGTCACTTCAGCGGCGAGGCCCCGACATGCAAGCCCAGGCGCGAAGCCGCGCCACACGCTGACGCAGCCCGAGGACCCACGCGCGCGCTCAGTCCTTGCGGAGCACCTCCGAGGGCAGGTTCTTCCGGAAGGGCCGCAGCAACGCCGCCACGGCGGGGGCGACGGGAATCGGGAGGGAGACGAGGACCAGGATGAGCAGGAAACGAAAGGCACGCACGATGAAGCGCGTCAGCGTCCACGCGACGTCGCTCATGCGCCTGAAGAAAGAGGGCATGGGTTGCTCCAAGATTTGAGTGAAGGACCGGAAGGAGGGGCTTCCGGCCGACTCAGTGGAGCAGCACTCGATGGAGCAGATAGAGACGGCGAGCCGGGGCCGGCGCATCCGCCGCGGCGCAAACCTCCGGCGCCGAGGACGACAGCGGGGCCGCATCAAAAGCCCCCGCCACCGAGGACCAGGCCACGGTGACATCGAGCACGGCCCGAGGCGGGCGTGGCGCCTGGGCCTCCACCCTGCAGACGACAGCCGCCTCCGCGACAGGCAGCGCCGAGGCACCGCTGCTCGCGAGCGTCAGGCAGGTGAGGACGAGCCTCAGCCAGCGCAGGAAGGGATGCGGCCGGTCACGCATTCGCGCTCAGCATGGCCATTCATCGGGGTCTGTCAAACCGAGCCAGGCGACAAAGGCCCTCGCGCGGCGCCTCAACGACACAGCCAGTTCGTTCAAGCGCGCGGCCGACTCGGCGCTCCATCTTGAGCGTCACGGCGCCGGGGCCACCGAGTCCCGCGCCGCTTTCGAGGAGCCCCCATGTCCTTCGCCATCATCCTGGTGTCCTTCTTCGCGCTGCTCCACCTACCTCCGCTGCGCCGGCGGCCCGCGCTGTCGTCGCCTCGGGACCGCGCCGCCGTGGCCGCGGGACTCTTCTTCGTGGGCGCCGGTGTCATGCACTTCGTCATGCCCGCGAAGTACGCGGCGATGATTCCGCCCCAACTTCCGTCTCCGGACTTCTGGGTCTTCCTCTCCGGCGTCGCGGAGGTCGCGGGAGGGCTGGGCCTGCTGCTGCCGCGCACCCGCCGCCTCGCCGCGCTGGGGCTCATCGTCCTGTTGCTGGCCATCCTGCCCGCCAACCTCCACGAGGCCCAGGCGAACACCGCCTCCCACGTCCTGCCCTTCCCGGACGGGTACTTCTGGCTGCGCCTCCCGTTCCAGCTCGTCTACATCGCGTGGGTGGCCTGGGCCGGCGGTCCGTGGCGAGTCGGAGGCCGTGCGCGCGTGGTAGCCCACGGTTAGGCTCGCGCGCACCTATGAACTTCCGTCATCTCGGCCGCAGCGGCCTCGTCGTCAGTGAGATTTCCTACGGCAACTGGCTCACCCACGGCTCCCAGGTGGAAGAGGAGACCGCGTTCGCCTGCGTGAGCGCGGCCCTGGACGTGGGCATCACCACCTTCGACACCGCCGACGTCTATGCGGGCACCCGGGCCGAGGAGGTGCTCGGCCGCGCCCTGAAGGGTCAGCGCCGCGCGGGCTACGAGCTCTTCACCAAGGTGTACTTCCCCACCGGCTCCGGAAAGAACGACCGGGGCCTGTCGCGAAAGCACATCTTCGAGAGCATCGACGGCTCCCTGCGCCGGCTCCAGACGGACTACGTGGACCTGTACCAGGCGCATCGCTTCGACGTGGAGACGCCGCTGGAGGAGACGATGCTCGCGTTCGCCGACATCGTCCGCCAGGGCAAGGCGCTCTACATCGGCGTGTCCGAATGGACGGGCGACCAGATTCGCCAGGGCGCCGCGCTGGCCCGCGAGCTGCGCGTGCCCTTCATCTCCAATCAGCCGCAGTACTCCATGCTCCACCGCGTCATCGAGGCCCAGGTCATCCCCGCCTCGGAGGAAGCAGGGCTGGGGCAGATTGTCTGGTCGCCCATCGCCCAGGGCGTGCTGACGGGCAAATACCTGCCGGGCCACAAACCGCCCGAGGGCAGCCGCGCCACCGACGCCAACGGCGCGCGCTACGGCATCAACCGCTTCATGACGGATGACGTGCTCACCCGCGTGCAGCAGCTCGTCCCGCTGGCGAAGCAGGCCGGGCTCTCCATGGCCCAGCTCGCCGTCGCGTGGGTTCTCCAGCATCCCAACGTCGCCTCCGCCATCGTCGGCGCCTCCCGCCCGGAGCAGGTGCACGACAACGTGAAGGCCGCGGGCGTGAAGCTCGACCCCGAGCTGCTGCGGCACATCGACGCGGTGCTGGGCCCTGTCATCGAGCGCAACCCCGCCCTCACCGAAGTCCCAGCCCGGCGCCCCTGAGCCCGGCCAGCGCGCCGACCCGGGCGGGCGGGAAACCGTCCGCTTCCGGGAGCGCCCCCTGGAAACACTTTGGGGCTTGAACCGTAGGGGGAGGGTAACCGGCGGTCCCAGCCGTTCCATTTGACTTTCTGCGCCAAGGGAACAACAGATGGGCCCGCGAGTTGGCAACCGGGTTGCGAGTAACCCGTAACCCACCTTTACCCAGGCTTCCCCTCATGATGCCCTTCCTATCCCTGGCCCAGATGGGTCACTCCGAGCTTGGCTGGCTCAGCACCAAGCTCCTGAGCGTGACGCTCACCTCCGCCGAGTGGGTGCTCTGGGTGCTCGTCGTCCTCTCGGTGCTCTCCATCGCCATCATGCTGGAGCGCACGGTGTACTTCGCCCGCCACCGGCTGCCGGACTCGGAGGCCCTGGCGGTGCGGCTCGCCCGCGGTGAGTACGACATCGCGCGCAAGGCCATCGAGGGCAAGACGGGCATGGAGGCCGCCATCATCCGCGAGGCGCTCGCCTCCGCCGACCAGGGCGCGGACACCGTGGAGCAGGTGATTGCCTCCACCCTGTCGCGCGAGCGCCCCCAGTACGAGCGCTTCCTGTCGTACCTGGGCACGCTGGGCAACAACGCGCCCTTCATCGGGCTGTTCGGCACGGTGCTCGGCATCATCAAGGCCTTCCACGACCTGGGGCAGATGAACGCCCAGGGCGGTGGCGGCGGCATGCAGCAGACGGTCATGGCCGGCATCTCCGAGGCGCTGGTCGCCACGGCCGTGGGTCTGGCGGTGGCGATTCCCGCCGTGGTGGCCTTCAACGTCTTCAACCGGCAGCTCAAGACGCTCACCAGCCGCGCCAACGCCCTGGGCTACGCCCTGGTGGGCAGCATGCGCGCCGAACGTCCCGCGTCCGGCGCCTCGGCCGCGCGCGCGGCGGAGGCCCGCTAGTCCATGGCCGGCGGCGCGCAGGACAACGACGAGGAAATCACGGGCATCAACGTCACCCCGCTGGTGGACGTGGTGCTGGTGCTGCTCATCATCTTCATGGTGACGGCCAACTTCATCGTCCGCGAGACGGTGGAGGTGGACCTGCCCCGCGCCGCCAATGGCGGTGAGACGGTGCAGGGCCTGGTCAACGTGGTGCTGGACAAGGAGGGCAAGCTCTTCTTCGACGGCACCGAGGTGACGGAGAAGGAGCTGGAGGCCAAGGTCGTGGAGGCCATCGCCAAGGACAAGGAGACGCGCGCCATCATCAGCGCCGACCAGTCCCTGCCCTACGGCCGCGTGATGCGGCTCATCGACGTGGTGAAGGGCCAGGGCATCGCGAAGTTCGCGCTCAACATCGAGAAGGACGCAGCCCCCGCGGCCGCGCCCGCCGCGCCCTGAAGCGAGTCCGTTCATGAGTCAGGCGGCCCTCGACAACGCTCCGACACCCCGACGCGACCGCTCGCTGGCCGTGGTGGGCGTCTTCTTGTTCGTCTCGCTGGGGATTCACGTCGGCGGCTTCTGGGCGCTGGGCGACAGCGCCTCGCGCGCCCGTCCGCCCGCGGTGAAGCCGGTGGAGATGGTGATGGTGGAGGTGCAGAAGCCGCCCCCGCCCCCGCCGCCTCCCGAGGAGCCCAAGCCGGAGCCGCCCAAGCCGCCGCCGCCCAAGCCCAAGGCGGTGAAGCCGCCCCCCGTGAAGGTCGCCGAGGCCCCCAAGCCGGTGCCCCCGCCTCCCGTGGACGCGCCCCCGCCGCCCAACGACACGCCGCCGCCGGAGCCGTCTGCCAAGCCGCCGCCGCTCGTGGTGGGCATGACGATGTCGTCCACCACCAGCGCGGGCTCGTTCGCCGCGCCCGTGGGCAACACCGCCTACGGCCGCACGGGCAACACCGCCAAGGACCCCAAGGACGTGAAGGGGTACAGCGCGCCCAAGTACGCGCCCATCTACCAGGTGGACTCCGAGCCCACCGTGGCCTCCGAGGTGAAGATTCCCTACCCGGAGGAGGCGCGGCGCGCGGGCGTCGAGGGCACCGTCACGCTGTCCATCGCCATCGACCACGAGGGCAAGGTGTCCTCGGTGAAGATTCTCAAGGGCCCCGGCTACGGCCTCAACGAAGCCGCGCGGGACGCCATCCGCCGCTTCCGCTTCAAGCCCGCCATCAAGGGCGGCGAGCCCGTCGCCACGGAGATGAAGTACTCCTACACCTTCCTGCTGGACTGAGGGCCTCGCCGCTGGCGGGCCCCGCACGGCCCGCCTACTGCGAGCACAGCGCCCGGCGCATGATGTCGCGCAGGGCGCACAAGTCCTCGTCCGCCATGCCGGCGATGGCCTCCGGCGGCTCGGACATGCGCTGCAAGAGCCGCTCGCGCAGCGCCGCGCCCTCCTCCGTCAGCACCAGCCGCTTCACCCGCCGGTCCTGCTCGGAGCTGCGCCGCACCACCAGCCCGCGCGCCTCCATCCGGTCCACCAACCCCGTCACGTTGGACGCGTCACACGACAGGTAGGCGGCCAGCGTACTCATGGCCAGCGGGCCTTCACCGAGCTGCCGCAGCACGTGTGCCTGCACCGGTGACAGGTCGAACTCCGCCGCCAGCGCGGGGAAGTTCCGCATGTGGGTGTGCATCAGCTCGAAGAGGAGCGTCCATGCCTGGCGTGGCAGGTCTCCCGCGGGCTCGGCCCGCCCGCGCACATCCGCGGGCTTCTTCTCCAGGTGCTCGCTGCTCCCGTTCATACCCGACATGGTAATTCACCTGAGCCACCTAAACAATTGACTTCATCAACTATTGAGGGTTACTACATTCCGGAGCTTCCA
Organism: Myxococcus hansupus; assembly: GCF_000280925.3. Lineage (NCBI taxonomy): Bacteria > Pseudomonadati > Myxococcota > Myxococcia > Myxococcales > Myxococcaceae > Pseudomyxococcus > Pseudomyxococcus hansupus. The sequence continues at coordinate 467,748 of NZ_CP012109.1, read as the reverse complement.
AATTCGGACGTCATGGACTATGGCTCCCGACCCGAGGCTCAACCCGTAGCAAGTCCATTCCGGACGCAGTGGCCCCGCGCCGGCGCGGGCCCTTCAGGAGGTAGAGGCGGTCATGAGTTCATTCCTGGCGCTGTCCCTGGCGGCCACCCTGGCCGCGGCACCGCCCACGCTGACATTGGAAGACGCGCTCAACCGCGCCCGCCAGGAGAACCTGGACCTCAAGGCCGCGCAGGCCCGCCTTGCCCAGGCGGACACCGCGTCCCGCAAGGCCTGGTCGAACTACCTGCCCCAGGTCAGCGTCAGCGGCGCCATCATCCGTAACTCCATCGAGGCCGTCATCCCCGCGGGTCCGCTCGCGCCGGTCGAAATCGTCATCCAGCCGCGCGTGCAGATCCAGGCCCAGGGCCAGGTGCGGCAGGCCCTCATCGCGCCGCAGTTGTGGGCCGGCATCCAGGCCGCCTACCAGGCGGAGCGCGTGGCCGCCCTCAACGTGGAGCAGGCCCGGCGCGAAATCTTCTTCGGCGTGGCGCAGGCGTTCTACGGCACCGCGGCGCAGGCCCAGGCGGTGACGGTGCAGGAGCGGCTGGTGGAGCTCAACACCGCGCGCGCCAAGGACACGAAGGTCCGCTTCGATGCGGGCACGGTGACGCGCGTGGCGCTGCTGCGCGCCGAGCAGGACCTGGCCCGGGCCGAGCAGGACCTCATCCGCGCGCGCAACGCGGAGGCCTCGGCCAAGCTGGTGCTGTCCACCCTGCTGGCGCTGGACGACCCGAACTTCAACGTCGCCATGCCGCCGGAGCCGCAGGTGCCGGAGAAGACGGACACCGACGTGCTGGTGGAGCGCTCGCTCGAGCAGCGCGCGGACGTGGCCGCGGCGCGTGAGCGGGTGGAGCTGTCGCAGACCAACAAGCGCGGCGTGTGGTTCAGCTACCTGCCCAACGTGCAGTTGAGCGGCACGTACAACATCAACAACGCGGCGGGCCTCGTCGGCTCCAACCGCATCTGGCTCATCACGCTGGGCGCGAGCTGGACGCTGTGGGACGGCGGTCTGCGCGAGGCCAACCTGGCGGAGGCCTCCGCCGTCATCGCGGAGAACCGGGCCCTGCAGCGCAAGGCGGAGCTCACCGCGCGGCAGGAAGTGAACACCGCGCAGCTCGACCTCGAGAGCGCCCTGGCCAACCGCTTCAAGGCCGCGCAGGCCGTGGAGCTGGCCCGTGAATCCCAGCGCCTCACGGAGGCCGCCTTCCGGGCGGACGTGGCCACCTACCTGGAAGTGGCGGACGCGAACACCGCCCTCACCCAGGCGGAGATTGGCCTGGTGGCCGAGCGGCTCCAGGCTTCGCTCGCCGCGCTGAAGCTGATGCGCGCCGTGGGTGCCTTCGGCGCCCGGCCGCTGACCTCGGACCTGATGGTGGAGCAGTCGGCGGCGCCGTTCCTCCAGCCGCTGCCGGCGCAGACGCAGCCGACGCAGCCCGCGCAGCCAGGGCCGCAGGACGCGCCCCGTCAGCAGTAATCCCAGCGCCTCCGCTCGGCGCCCGTCTGTTCTCCGGGCGCCGGGCCGAGCGCCGGTTGTGGACGTCCCAACCCGGCAGCACCCTCGAGGGGAGGCATCACACCCATTCCCGAGGAGGACGTCATGGCGGAAGGACAGTTTGGCAACTGCAAGGGTTGCCGTTACTTCGCCAACCAGAACCCCCAGAGCGCGAGCGAGACGCACCGCTGCATGCAGCCGGAGCTGTCCGAGTTCGAGCTGGAGGTCTCTGGCGAAAGCGGCTGCAACGCCTACGAGGCCCGCGCCAGCGTGGGCACCCCCGTCTACGAGGAGCCCTCACCGTCGATGCACTGAGCGCGGACCCCGTCCCGCGCCTTCACACTGTCACAGGCCCGGGGCCTCGCGCGTGAGCGGCACCACCGCCGCCGGCTTCGCGCCAGCGCCGTAGTAGATGCGCTCCAGGAGCCGGCGCTGGTGCACCAGCGGCGTGTCGAAGCGGTCCAACCGCATGCCCTTGTGGCTGTACGGCGTGTCCGCCACGGTGGCGATGAACTGCGCGTCGTCGCGGACCTCCCACCACGTCAGCGCCATGGCGGCCCGCGCCGCCACGGGGAGCAGCGGGCGCAGCAGCGGCTGCTCCGTCCGCAGGAATGAGAACACGTGCAGGCGCGTGGTGCGCGCCGTCTCCGGCACGAAGAAGATGTTCGCGCGGGTGATGAAGGGACGCGGACGTCCGTCGGGCGCCGTCCATTGAATGGTGTACTGGCTGCGCACCGGGTCGAAGCGCGTCACCCATTCGTTCTGGAAGAAGTCGCCGTCGCGCACGCCCAGCACCACCATCATCGGCGCGGGCCGCTGCGGGGCGCGGTAGCGAATCACCGTGCGGTCCTCCAGGTTCTGCGCCTCGAAGTCCACGCGGCTCGCGTTCGCGTCATCCCAGCCCAGCCGGGTGTGGACGTAGGGCGTGTGCTCGTCCTCGCTGAAGTTGTCGAGCGACACGTGCAGGGGCGCGGGGAAGTGCGTGGAGAACGCGCCGCCGAAGACGTAGCCCTCGTCGCCCATGTCGGGCATCGCGGAGAGCGGCGTGTCCCGCTCGGCCAGCCAGAGGTAGCCGTAGCGCTCCACCACCTGGAAGCTGCGCGCGTCGCAGTGACGCAGCTCCGGCTGACTGGGGTTGCTGCCCTTGCCCTGCGCGTCGAAGCGCCAGCCGTGGTACGGGCACTGGAGCCGCCCGTCCGGACGCACCTTGCCCTTGGACAGCGGCGCGAAGCGGTGGGGACACGCATCCGCGAGCGCGGCCGGTTGTCCCGCGGCATCCCGGAACAGCGCATAGGCGCGGCCCGCGAGTTCCACACGGACAGGTGAGGTGCCCAGGGAGCGGGCGGGAAGAACGGGATGGAAGTGACGGATGACCTTGGGGGTAGGCTCCATGTGCGCCCAGTATAAATCGGTGGCTATCCCCGTTTGCAGTGGCCTCCACGTTACGCGGGGTGAACCCGAGGGCCGGGCAGCCCCCTTCCCGCTGGGTTATGCTGCCCGCCCGTGGACACCCCTTCCGCTCCTCGCCGTCGCCTGCCGGTGACCGCCGTGTTGCTCGTCGTCGCCGCACTGGCGGGCGCGGGGGGCGCACTCCACGTGCAGGGCCTGCTTCCCGCAGGGGTGCCCTCGCCGTCCACGCCCTTCGACTACCACGACTACGCGAAGGCGCTGCGGCACGTGCGCGCCAACGGTGACGTGGACTTCGCGTCCATGGGGCGTGAGCGCAAGACGTTGGACGCGTTCATCGACTCGCTGGCGTCGTTCTCCCCGCACAACCGGCCGGACGTCTTCCCCACGCCGGAGGACGCGCTGGCGTACTGGCTCAACACCTACAACGCGCTGGTGTTGCAGCAGGTCGTGGACGGCTACCCCTATCTGGAGACGGTGCAGCAGCCCTGGCTGGGGCGCTTCTTCTGGGGCCGCTCCTGGCCGGTGGGCGGCGAGCGGCTCACGCTGTGGGCGTTGGAGCACCGCGTGCTGCGCCGCGAGTTCGCCGACCCGCGCATCCACCTGGCCCTCTTCCAGGCCGCGCGCGGCGGTGCGCGGCTGGATGGCTCGCACTTCCAGCCGGAGTTCCTCGACTCACAGCTCAACGAGGCGGGCCGCCGCTTCGTGGGAGACCGGCGCAACGTGAGGCTGGAGCGGGACACCGTCTACCTGGCGTCGCTGTTCGAGGAGCGCCGGGAGGACTTCCTCGCCGCGTTGCCCGAGGGCCGCGGCGGCAACGTGCTCCAGTTCGTCTGGGCCTTCCTGCCGGACACCTGCGAGGAGCGCCCGGGCTGCGACACCCGGAGCGACCTGGACCGCGCCTGCGGCCCCCGCCTGGACAAGTGCCGCATCGCCTTCATGGCGCGGGACTGGACGCTGCCGGACGCCGCCGCGCGCGCGGCGCGCCCCTGAAGGACCTCACGCCGGCACGCGCTCGCCCAGCCGCGCGGCGCCGCGTCTCGACGGGGTGTCCGAGTCCTTCTTGCGCTGCCGCAGCCACTTCTCCAGTCCCACCACCGGCAGCACCACCGCGCCCATCAGGATGGACAGCCCCACGTCCTTCAAGCCCAGCGGCGCGGTGCCGAACACGCGCTGCATGAAGGGCAGGTACATGAAGGCCACCTGGAGCAGCACCAGCAGACCCATGCCCACGAAAACCGAGCGGTTGCTGAAGAGGCCGACCTTGCGCACCGAGCCCATGAGGCTGCGGCACATGAACAGGTAGAACATCTGGAAGCTGATGACGGTGTTCACCGCCATCGTCTGGGCCTCGGCCAGCGCCTGCGTGTGTCCGCTGCCGGTGAGGTCCCGGTGGTACTCCCACCAGAAGAGACCGATGGCGCCCGCGGCCATGAGCAGCGCCACCAGGCCGGTGCGCATCACCACGAAGTGACTGAGCACCGGTGCCCCAGGGGCCCGGGGCGCCCTGCGCATGACATCCGGTTCGCGGGCCTCGAAGGCCAACGGCAACGCCAGGGACACCGTGGCCACCAGGTTGATCCACAGCAACTGCGTGGGGAGCATGGCCATCAGCGGCACCAGCCGTCCGCCCACGTCCTGGATGGGGAACAGCGAGACGCCGAAAAGCAGGATGAGCGCCAGGCCCAGGTTGGTGGGCAACACGAAGGCCAGCGACTTGATGAGGTTGTCGTAGACGCGCCGCCCCTCCTCCACCGCCGCGACGATGGAGGCGAAGTTGTCGTCCGTCAGCACGATGTCCGCCGCGTCCTTGGCCACCGCCGTGCCGGTGATGCCCATGGCCACGCCGATGTTGGCCTGCTTGAGCGCGGGCGCGTCGTTCACCCCGTCCCCCGTCATGGCCACCACGTGCTGCTGGCGCTGGAGCGCGCGCACCAGCCGCAGCTTGTGCTCGGGCGCCACGCGCGCGAAGACGTTCGAGCGGTGGGCCACCGCCTCCAGCGCCGCGTCATCCGTGGCCGCCAGCTTCGCGCCGGTGACACCCTCCTCGTCGGGTTGCAGCAACCCGAGCTGCGCGCCGATGGCCACCGCCGTCGCGGGGTGGTCACCCGTAATCATCTTCACCGTGATGCCCGCTTCGTGACAGGCGCGCACCGCCGCCTTCGCCTCCTCGCGCGGCGGGTCAATCATCCCCTGCAGGCCGAGCAGCCGCAGCCCGCTCTCGACGTCCTCCATCCGCAACGCGGTGTGTGCGCTGGACACCTCCCGGTACGCCACCGCGAGCACGCGCATGCCCCGCCGCGCCATCTGCTCCACCTCCGCCAGGACGCTGCTGGAGGTGACGTGGTCCTCCTCCCCCCCGCAGCGGCGCAGGACGACTTCTGGCGCGCCCTTGAGCAGGATGCGGTGGCCTGCATTTCCGGCCGCGTGCAGCGTGGCCATGAACTGGTTCTCGGACTCGAAGGGGATGGCATCCAGGCGCGGATGCGCCTCGCGCACCGCCTCCATGGACATCCCCGCCTTCTCCGCCGCCACCAGCAGCGCGGCTTCGGTCGGGTCGCCCGTCATCTCCCACTGACCGTCCCGATGCTGAAGCGCCGCGTCGTTGCACAGCGCGCCCGCCAGCAGCAGCGCCTGGACATCCTGCGGCGGCGTCTCCACGCGCTGTCCGTCTCGCGTCAGCTCGCCCTTGGGCGTGTACCCCACGCCGCTGAGCGCGTACGTCCCGGCGGACGTCCACAGCGCCTGCACCGTCATCTCGTTGCGGGTGAGCGTCCCCGTCTTGTCCGAGCAGATGACGGTGGTGCTCCCCAGCGTCTCCACCGCGGGCAGCTTGCGGATGACGGCGCGCCGAGCGGCCATGCGTTGCACGCCAATGGCCAGGGCGATGGTGACGATGGCGGGCAGTCCCTCTGGAATCGCCGCCACTGCCAGGGTGATGGCCACGACGACGGCCTCGCTCAACGCGTAGCCGCGCACCAGCCCCACGCCCAGCAGCGCGACGGAAATCAGCAGGATGCCCACGGTGATGTACTTGCCGATGACGGCCAGGGCCTGGGTGAGCGGCGTCTGGAGGTCGGTGGCCTCGCGCAGCAGCGTGGAGATGCGCCCCAGCTCCGTGGCCTGCCCCGTGGCCACCACCACCGCCTGCGCCGAGCCGGAGGTCACCAGCGTCCCGCCGAAGAGCAGACTGGCGCGGTCGCCCAGCTCGGCCTCTTCCGGCACCGGCGCCACCGCCTTCTGCGCGGGCACGGACTCACCGGTGAGCGCGGCCTCCTCCACCGAGAGGTTGCGCGCCGACAAGAGCCGCATGTCCGCGGGGACCTTGTCGCCAGGCGCCAGCTCCATCACGTCACCGGGCACCCCCTGCGCCGCGGGCACCCGCAGCTTGCGGCCCGCGCGAATCACCGTGGCGGTCTCCGGCACCATGCGGCTGAGGGACTCAATCGCCTTCCCCGCGCGGTACTCCTGCACGAAGCCAATCAACGTGTTGAGCACCACCACCGCCGCCACCACCAACCCGTCCGTCACCTTCCCCATGATGACGGCCAGCACCGCGGACGCGATGAGCACCCAGATGAACGGGCTGTTCACCTGCCGCCACAGCAGCGTCAGCGGCCCGTCCCGCTTCGCGCGCTCCAGCACGTTGGGCCCATGACGGGCCAGCCGCTCGCGTGCCTCCTCGTCCGTCAGCCCCTCGGCCGTGCTGCCGAGCTCCGTCAGCACCTTGTCCGGCGACAGCGCATGCCACGGGTGCCTCGAACCGGCAGGCAACCTGGCGGGCGCTGGTGCATCCGGCTGTGACGGCGAAGAGGGCTGGTCTTTCATCCGTGGGCTCCTTCCCTGCAATCTGGCAACGGTCGCGCGCATCTCCACCTGGGCGGAGTGCAGGTGGACAGCGCATTGCCCTCCAGGGCCATTGTTCCGGCACGGCTGGGAAATAGCGGCGCTCGGCACACGCGTGGGTCCGCTGAATCCCTCACGGTTTTCCGCACCCACGGGACGTCTTTCATTGGCACCAGGGGTGCAATCACTTCGCGACGGACAATGGGTCCGGGAGGCGCGAGTGAGTGTGAGGCATTGGAGAAAGGGCTGGGGCTTGCTGCCGCTCCTGGGGATGACGGTGGGGTGCGGCGGCGCGGTGACGGAGGAGGCCGGAGCGCGGCGGCCCCAGGCAGCGGAGATGGAAGCAGCGACGCCTCCACCCGGCTGCGAAGTCCTGGGCACGGAGTTCAACGCCACCGGGCGCCCCGCCGGAGACACCTACGTCACGCAGGAGGCACCGGATACGCCGAATCCCGCATCCGAAGTCATCATCTCGGACGGCAATCCCCGGCAGGAAGCCTATCTGCGCTTCAGGGTCGATGGCCTCTCGGAGTCCACGGTCATCCAAGCGACGCTGCGGCTCTATGCGCAGGATGGCTCCAGCAACGGCCCCGCCCTGTATGCCACCAGCCCGGACTGGGACGAGCACTCGCTGACCTGGAACACCCGTCCCCCGCCCATGGGTCCTCCCCTGGCCAACGTGGGCGCCATCGCCTCCGGGACCTTCGTGGAGTACGACGTCACGGCGCACGTCACGGCGAGTGGGCTGTACGGCTTCGTCCTCCTCCCTGAAGTGGGAGACGGCACGGACTTCGCCGCCGACCGGCATCCCAACTCCACCCTGCGCCCGGAGCTGCGCCTGCGGGTGCGAGAGACCCGGCCCCGGTGTCAGCACTTCGGGACGGGCGGCGCCGTCACCCAGGTCCTCCGAGGCCCCCACCAGGCGAATGACCTGGCCGTGGACGGCAGCGGCGGCTTCACCACCCTGAGCACGCGCTTCCATGACGCCCCGCCCTACGGCTCGAGCCTGCACCTGACCCACTCCGACGCGAATGGCACCATCCAGTGGACGAGGACCCATCCCTCGTCCGGGATGTCGCTGACGCTCGGAGGGCTCGTGCACACCCCGTTGGGCAATCTGCTCGTGTACGGACACCACTCGGGCGCGCTGGACTTCGGCACGGGCCCCATCCCCGGGACGGACGCTGGCACACCGCACAGCCTCTTCATCGCGAAGTTCAGCCCCACGGGGCAGTTCGTCTGGGCCAGGTCCTTCCGTTCCGTCGTCCATGACCAGGGCACGACTTCGCCGGGCCAGCTCAGGGCCGTGGACATCGCCACCGATGCCAACGGCAGCCTCATCCTCACCGGTGAGTTCCAGGGCCGCATGACGCTGGGAGGAAGCCCCCTGGACGCGGGGCCCTCCACACATCCCTCCGGCGGACGCTGGGGAATGTTCCTCGCGAAGTTCTCCTGGGAAGGAACGCACCTGTGGTCCCACGCCTTCGCCGCGGGCGCGGAAGGCAACACGCAGGGACAGGCCCTCTCGACCGACAGCCTGGGGAACATCCTGGTGGGCGGTACCACGAGCGGCACCAATCCCCTGGGCTCCGCCCCGTCGCAGACGCCCTTCATCGCGCGCTTCCTTCCCACGGGCGAGCGCCACTGGGTGCGCCGGCTCGACGGGGCGCGGGGCGCCATCATGGGCGTGGCGGCGATGCCGGGTGACGCCGTGGCGTTCAGCGGCCATGTCCGCAACACCTTCACCTTCGCGGGCGCTCCGCTGACGAGCCCCGGCCACTGGCCCGACATGGTGCTGGGCGTGTTGGAGTCCTCCTCCACGGACCGCTGGGCGCGCCTGTACGGCGGCGTCGAGGGAGAGTACGGCCGCGGCCTCGTCGTGGACGCGCAAGGCAACCTGGTGACGATGGGCCTCTTCAACGACATGACGGACCTGGGCGGCGGCATCTTGAACCCCTATCGGGCCGGCGAGGTGAATCCCTACGTGGCCAGCCATGGGCCCGACGGCAACCACCGCTGGTCTCGCGCCATGGGCCAAGGGCTGGTGCCGTCGATGCTGGGACTGACGCCCTCCGGCGAGGTGCTCTTCGGCGGCGCCCTCCTGGACTCGGAGGTCATCCGCGTGGACCAGACGGAGTACTCCGCCGCCGGTGGCACGACCCTCCTCTTGAGGCTGTCGCCCTGAAACACGCCGTGTCCTCCGGGAGGGCTGGCATCACCTCAACGCCCGGAGGACAGGTGAATCCACCGGCGCTCCGCATGGGAGCGCCGGGCCGCGTCCAGCACCTGCTGGTTGCGCCAGCCGTCCTCCAGCGTGGCCGCGTCCTCCACCGAGGCGCGGCCTTCGCGCAGGGCGTCGGTGAACGCGCGCGCGAACAACAGGAAGCCGCGTGCCCACTCGTTGTCGGGAAGCCCGGGTGGCAGCGGCGGCTCCTCGGGAAGCGCCACGCGCTCCCATGCACGGGCGCCCACGGTGGAGCGCCACAGCTCGCGGCCCTCCACGCGCAGTCCTCCGCGCTCGCACGACACCTCGACGCCGTGCACGGGCTTGCCGGGGGCCACCATCGACATTTCGATGGCCGCCGTCGCCGCGCCGAACCGCAGCAGCAGCCGGGATTCATCGTCGCTCGTCACCACGCGGGGCTTCCTGGTGCGGGACTCCAGGCGCTCGGCGGTGTGCGTGGCCAGCTCGCCCAGCACCGCGCTGGGCTCACGCCCCAACACGAAGCGCAGCGTGTCCACCGCGTGCGAGCCGATGGCCCCCAGGAGTCCGCCGCCCTGCGCCGCGTCCGACCACCAGTCCCACGGCCGCTCCGGCGAGGCGCGGTTGTCGTTTCGGTAGTCGACGCGCGCGCTGCGCACCGCCCCCAGCTCACCGGAGCGCAGCAAGTCGCGCATCCTCCGCCGCGCGGGCAGGAAACGCAGCTCGTGGTCCATCAACGCCAGGACGCGGCGCTCACGGGCCATCTGCCACATGGCGCGGGCCTCCTCCGCGTCCAACGCGGTGGGCTTCTCGCACAGCACCGCCTTGCCCGCCTCCAGCGCGGCCAGGGTGATGGGCCGGTGCAACGCGGGCGGCGCGGAGATGCAGACGCAGTCCACGTCGGGCCGTGACACCACGTCGCGCCAGTCCGTCGTCACGTGCGGAATGCCGAGCTGACGCCCCGCGGACTCCGCCGTCTCCGGCCGGGCGCTCGCGAGGCTCACCACCTCGACACCGGGCAACGTGCGCAGCGCGGGAACCTGCGTCGTGCGTGCGAAGCCCGCGCCAATGACACCCATCCGGACCCTGCGCTCCGTGGACATTTCTGCCTCCTCTGAACCGATGACGCGACGCGCAGGTTGTGTTTGAGGCCACCCCCATTGCCAACAGCATCGAATTCAGAGTATCCGAGAATTAGCAGGAATCACCGGTTGGACATTCTCCCTGATGACTTCCCAAAAGCTTCGTTGGACCGCGGCCGTAGGCGCGTTGCTGGTCGCGGTGGCCGTGGCGCTGCTGTGGTCACGTCTCGCCCCACCACCATCTCCCGGGGACACCGCCCCGCTCGCTGTCGGCGGCGCGGCGCCCCAGACGCCACGGGGCACCCCCGGCGCCGGCGCGGGTGCCTCGGCGCCCGCGGAGCGTGAGCCCGCGGTGGAGCAACTGCCCATGCCCGGCTGCTGGGACGGCCTCCACGCCTTCGATGCCTCCGTGTCCATGGACACGTTCCGGCAGGCGCTGGCGGCGGCCATTGGCAGCGGCGACCACTACCTCGCGACGTACCTGCAGGAGCGGTTGACGGAGCTGGTGGGCACGGACCCCGCGCGCGCGTTGCAGGTGCTGGAGTGGGCCCGGAGCGCCAGCGGGCCAGAGCTGGGCATCTACATGGACGCGCTGAAGGCCGCGCCCGCGGTGCACACCTCGCAGGTGGCGCAGCGCCTGTTGAAGATGGGCGAGGACCCGGGTGCCACCCTGCAACAACGCTCCGCCGCGCTGGATGCCCTGGAGACGCAGCGCAAGCTGACGGCCGGGGACATCCAACGGCTGAAGACCCTGGCGCTGGACGAGACGCTGGACTCCACCGCCTGGGTGGCCACGCGCACGTTGGGCCGGGTGATGAAGGAGGACTTCGCCCTCACCGGCAACTACGCGCCGTATTGGAAGGAGCTGCTCGACATCGGCTCGACGTCCGACGACATGGCCGTGCGGCTGCTCGCGCTGGAGATGCCGTCGTACTCGAACCCCGTCATCGGCGAGGAGTCCTTCGACTCGCTCAAGCGCATCCTCGCCAACGACCGCGAGCGGGACGTGCGGGAGATGGCGGCCTTCCGCCTGGGCCTCACGACGAAGCCGGAACAGGCGCTGGACATCTTCCGCGACGCCTTCGAGAAGGAGCACGACCTGTGCGTGCGCTGGGCCATCTTCCGCTTCGCCGTGCGCGCGTCCGGCGAGAAGGCCCTGCCGCTGCTGGAGCAGTTCGCCGCGAAGGACCCGCGCTTCACGCAGGACTACCTGGAGTTCCGCGCGCTCTACGCGTCCGGCACGGTGGACTTCGCCCGCATCTGGCTGGGCAAGCGCGAGCACCACAACTGCCTCGTCGAGGAAGGAGCGCCGCACTGATGTTCTCCGCGTCGATGAAGCAGACGGGGCGCGCGGCGCTCCTGATGGCCCTCACGTCCCTGTCGCCCCTGTCCGCGCGCGCCGAGGCCTCGCTCCGCCCCGCGCAGTGCACGGTGCAGGGCATGCTGGAAGACGTGCGGCAGGCGATGAAACATGGGTCGCCCTCGCTGAAGCGCTACGTGAAGCTGCGGCTGAAGGAGGCCGCGCTCGCCATGTCCGCGGAGTCCCTGCTGGCGGCGTGGCAGGGAGAGCGCGACCCGGAGGTGCTCGAGGCCCTGGGCGCGGCCCTGGCCACCAAGGCCAGCAACACGGGCGCGCCGGGCTTGATTCAGCCGCTGCTGGCGCGGGCCGTGGGTGACGCGGACCCGGCCCTGCGCGCCGCGGCGGTGCGCGGGCTGCGCGGCGTGCCCTCCGTCGAGTTCATGGAGAAGAACGGCGGCGTGGTGACGTACGAACAGTTGGTGCGCGACGCGTCTCCCGAGGTCCGCGCGGCGGTGGCGGAGAACCTCGTCGCGGAGAGCGCGGACGTCTACAGCGGCCATGACCGGGGTGTGTCGGAGGCGGCGGTGTCCGCGGCGGCGGCGTCGGAAGACCCGGCGGTGGCGGCGAAGCTCTTGCGCGAGGTCTCCATGGAGGCCGTGGGCCACGAGGCGGTGGAGCAGGTGACGCGCCAGCTCCGCTCGGAGAACCCGGAGCTGCGCGCGGCGGCGGCCACGGCGCTGGGCGGCGTGCCCGGCGGCGAGGCGACGGGGGCGCGCGGCTCGCTGGTGGACCTGTACCGGGACGACAAGGACCCGGCGGTGCGCAAGGCGGCGCTCCAGGGCATCGCCCGGCTGGGGCAATCCCAGGCGGCGTCCGTGCTGGAGTCGCTGCGCGGCGTGGACCGCTCCATGGATGCGGAGATCGGCGCCTGGCTGAAGGTCCTGAAGCTCAACCTCCAGGAGTGGGAGCTCGTGCTGCGCGAGAAGCAGCGCCTCCGGAGGTAACGCCTGCTTCACCGCAGTACGCAGCGCAACACCAACGAGGGAGTCTCTTGATGAAGACGATGAAGCTGACCCTGGCGGCGGCCGTACTCGCCGCCACGGGCTGGGGCACCAGTGTCACGGCCGCCACGGCCGTGGGCCCCATCTGTGATGCCGCCGCGCGTGTGGGTTCCACGACGTATTACTCGTGCTCGGGTAGCAGCCACAACGCGCTCGATATCAGCAACGGCACGTGCAGCGAGTGGAACCACCGCGGGATGATCAACGTGAGCCGCCACTACGCCTACTACGGCGGCTGTGCGAACAACTGCAGCGGCGGCACGAGCTGCAACGGCGGCGCGGGCAACTACTACGTCGTCACCGGTGGCAGCGGCTGGGACTTCCGCCAGCTCCACCTGAACTCGAACGGCTCGTCGCGTTCCCAGACGTGTGACCGCTGCGCGCTGGGCCTCGTGGGCTCCACGGGCAACTCCACGGGTGCGCACGTGCACGCGGACAACCGCCAGTACGGCACGCGCAAGACGGCCTGGTACACCAGCGTCGGCACCACCTGCGGCACCAACGCCAACTGCAGCAACCGCCTCGGCACGCCCACGCTCTGATTCGCCGTCCCCACACCCCGCCCCGTCCTGGCGCGCGATGGCGCATCGGGACGGGGCTTCTCGTGTCCGGAGCCCTGCCCGCCCACGAGTGAACACCATCCCATCCCCCGGGGCCCCTGGGTTGACGGGACACCTTGCCCGGCGGCACCGTGAGTGGGCTCAGCAGTCAGCGTTCTCTTCGGCCCAGGAGCGTACGCGCCATGACGTCCGACTCGCCCGTCCGCGGCATCGACCATGTCGGCATCACCGTGCCCGACCTCGAAGCAGCCACCGCCTTCTTCGTCCAGGCGCTCGGTGCGAAGGTGCTCTACGACACGCTCGCGAAGGGACAACCGCCACAGGAGGGCGAGGACCTCGAACGGCGCCTGCGCTTCCTCCGTGGCTCCAGCATCCGCGCCATGCGGCTGCTCCGCCTGGGCAACGGCCCCAGCCTCGAGCTCTTCGAGTACGCGGCCCCCGAGCAGCGCCCGCCGGCCCGGCCCAATGACTTCGGCCTCCAACACTTCGCCGTCTACGTGGAGGACATGGACGCGGCGCTCGCGCGCTTCCAGGCGGCCGGAGGCGAGGTCTTCTCCCGCCCTCACGAACTACCGCCGTTGGAACAGGGCCCAGGCAACGCCTTCTGCTACGCCCGGGCCCCCTGGGGCACCGTCATCGAGTTCATCAGCTACCCGTCGCCCCAGCCCTACGAAAACCAGACGGCGCTGCGGCGATGGAAACCGCCCCAGCGCGACTGAATCACCGTCACAGCGACTCGCGGACCGCCTTCAGCGCGCCGTCGTAATCCGGCTCGTGCGTCATCTCCTTCACGATCTCCCGGAACACGACCTTGCCCTCGCGGTTCAGCACGAAGGTGCTGCGCGCCAGCAGGCCCAGCTCCTTCATGTACAAGCCGTACTTCTCACCGAACTCGCGGTCCTTGTAGTCCGACAGCACCGTGACGTTCTGGATGCCCTCGGCCGCGGAGAAGCGCCCCAGCGCGAAGGGCAAATCCAGCGTGACGAACCAGACCTTCACGTCCGGCCCCAACGCGGTGGCTTCCTTGTTGAACGCGCGAAGCTGCGCCGCGCACACCCGCGTGTCCACGCTGGGCGCCACGCTCAACACCACCACGCTGCCCTTCGTGTCCGACAACTTCAGCGCGTCGTTGAGCCCCTTGTACGCGGTGAAGTCCGGGGCCGTATCCCCCAGCTTCACCTCCTCCCCCACCAGCGTCACCGGCTGACCCTTGAACGTGACGATGCCCTTGTGCTCGGCCATGGAATGCCTCCCCGCTTCGAGTAGCGCGCGGCCTACTTCACCAGCAACGCCGCGCCAATCAGACCGCTGTCGTCGCCCAGCTCCGCGTCGGCGATGAGCAAGCCCTCGCGCGACGTCATGGAGGACCACTGGCGCACGCCCTCCTCCACGTGGCGACGGAGGCCCGGACAATGCATCAGCACGCCGCCGCCCAGCACCAGCCTCGCCGGGTTGAGCATCGTCACCATGTTGGCCACGGACAGCGCCAGGAAGCGCGCCGCGCGCTCATAGACTTCCACCGCGGCCGCGTCCCCCGCCTCCGCCGCCGTCTCCAGCGTCACCGGGGTGATGCGTGACGGGTCCCCGCCCGTCAGCCGCTGCACCTCGGGCGCGTTCCCGCTGGCGAGCAGCTCGCGCGTCTGCGCGATGAGGTTGTGACCGCCGACGTAGGCCTCCAGGCACCCCAGCTCGCCGCAGCCGCAGCGTCGTCCACCGGGAACCACCTTGATGTGGCCCAGCTCGCCCGCCACGCCGCCGCCGCCATCCACCAGGTGGCCTCCGGCGATGATGGCGCTGCCCACGCCCGAGCCCACGAACGCCACCAGCATGTCCTGGGCGCCCCGGCCCGCGCCGGCGTGCAGCTCACCCCACGCCGCCGCGGCCAGGTCATTCACCACGCGCACGGGCTGGCCCAGCCGGTCCTTGAGCAGCGCGCCCAGCGGCACGTTGCGCCAGCCCAGGTTGGGAGCAACGGACAGCACGCCCGAGTCCTTGTGAATCTGCCCGGCGGCGGCGACCCCGCACGCGCCCAAGGGCACGCCCGCGGACTTCACGGCGTCCGAGGCCGCCTGGGCGATGGTCTCCACGACGCCCGCGGGGCTGCGCTCGACCAGCGCCACCTTCGAGGCGGCAATCAGGGTCCCCCCCGCGTCCACGACGGCGGCGCGGGCGAAGGTGCCACCCAGGTCGATTCCAAGCGTTGGCATGGTGCGTCCTTTCTCAGGCCTTCAGCTTGGAAACCAACGCGGCGGCCAGGGCTTCTACTTCCTTCTGGCGCGCCTCGTCCTTGAGCTTCCCTTCCGGGGTGAAGGCGTCCGACACCCGGGCCATGTGCACCTGCGTGGGCAGCACGTTCGCCCCCACGGAGGACATCACCTGACGCAGGTGCGGCTGCATGCGCGCGGTGCCGAAGCCACCGGGCGTGGCGCCCATCATCGCCACCCACTTCTCCTTGAAGAGGCCACCGGGCGGGCGGGACACCCAGTCGATGGCGTTCTTCAGGCCCCCGGGAATGGAGGAGTTGTACTCCGGGCTGGCGATGAGCAGGCCCTGGGCCTTGCCCAGCCGCTCGCGCAGCGCCTCCACCGGCGCGGGCAGGGCCTTGGCCTCCACATCGCCATCGTAGATGGGCAGATCCAGCGTCTTCAGGTCCACCACGTCCACCTCCGCTCCGAGCGAGCGGGCGTGGGCGACGGCGATGTCCAGGAGCTTCCGGTTGAAGCTCCCGGTCCGGAGGCTGCCACTGATGGCGAGAATGCGCGGCGTCGTCATGTCAGCCCCCGACCTCGACCTTCACCTTCTCCACGGTGCCCTCGATGAGGGCCTGGATTTCCTTGAGGCGCTCAGGCGTGTTCGCCTCGAAGCGCAGCACCAGGATGGGCTGCGTGTTGGAGGCGCGGATGAGGCCCCAGCCGTCCGGGAACGTCACGCGCACGCCGTCCACGTCGATGATGTCGTGGCCCGCGTCGCGCAGCGTCTCGGTGGCGCGCTTGACCATCTCGAACTTCTTCTCCTCCTTCGTGTCGAAGCGCAGCTCCGGGCTGGCGTACGTCTTCGGCACGTCGGACAGGAGCTCCGACATGGTCGCCTTCTCGTGCGTCAGGATTTCGAGCAGCCGCGCGGTGGAGTAGATGGCGTCGTCGAAGCCGAAGTAGCGGTTCTTGAAGAAGATGTGGCCGCTCATCTCTCCGGCCAACTCCGCCTGCGTCTCCTTCATCTTCGACTTGATGAGCGAGTGACCGGCCTTCCACATGACGGGCTTGCCGCCGCGCTTCGCGATGTCGTCGTACAGCGTGTAGCTGCACTTCACCTCGCCGACGATGGCCGCGCCCGGGCTCTCCTTCAGCACGTAGCGGCTGAAGAGGACCATCAACTGGTCGCCCCAGAGGATGTTGCCCTGGTCGTCGATGACGCCAATGCGGTCGCTGTCGCCGTCGTAGGCGATGCCCACCTCGGCCTTCTCGCGCTTCACCGCCGCGATGAGGTCCTGCAGGTTCTCCACCACCGTCGGGTCCGGGTGGTGGTTGGGGAACGTCGCGTCCATCTCACAGAACAGGGGCACCACGTCGAAGCCCATGCTCTCGAACAGCGGCACCGCGATGGCGCCGCCCGTGCCGTTGCCGGCGTCGATGACGATGCGCATCCCCTTGCGGCCCACCTTCACCGTCTGCCGGACGAAGTGGTTGTACGGGGTGATGATGTCGTAGGGCGTCACCGTGCCCGGCTTGGGGCCCACCTCGAAGTCCTGGGCCTCGATGAGCTTGCGCAGGGCCTGGATTTCGTGGCTGTGGAAGGTCGTCTTCCCCGCGCCAATCTTGAAGCCGTTGTACTCGGGCGGGTTGTGGCTGCCGGTAATCATCGCCAGGCCGTCCACCGGCAGGGTGTTGGCGGCGAAGTACGTCAGCGGCGTCGGCACCACGCCCACGTCGAACACGTTGAGGCCGGTGGACGTGAGCCCCGCGCAGAGCGAGTCACGGAAGCGGGTGGAGGACTCGCGGCAGTCGCGGCCCACCGCGATGGAGCGCCCGCCCTGGCGGCGGATGATGGTGCCCAGGCCCTTGCCCAGCAGCTCCACCACCTCGGTGGTGAGGTCCTTATCGACCAGGCCTCGGATATCGTATTCGCGGAAGATGTGCGCGTTCATGAAGGTGTCCCCGCCCCCGTGACTGCGGAGGGCATGGCAGAGGGCGGCGGACTCTACACGAGCGCGGGCCAGGGGGGCACCCGGCCAGAGGACGCCCCCGGCCCGTTGGAGGGCCAAGGGGACAGGAAGGACCCAGCCTCGCTACGGAAGCGGGGACGCAGCGGCCCGAGGGCCCTCGTGCAGCACGGGGGGCATGGAGGGAACCAGCCCCTGCGCCCGCTGGCGAAGCTCCTGGTAGTGCCGCAGCCAGGAGACGTTGAGCGGGTCCAGGGCCAGGGCGTTGGCATATCGTGACAAAGCCGCCCGCAGGGCCCGCTGCGCCTCCAGCGCGTGCCCCTGGGTGAAGAGCGCCCGAGCCCGGGCCTCCGAGCCGGGCCGCGCCGCCAGGAACGCGTGACGCAGCGGCTCCACCTCCTCGTCCGGCAGCCCCGCTTCCACGCACCGGGCCAGCCCGGAGAGGTTGCCCCGCACGGCGTCGAAGCCGGCGCGGCTGAACGGCTCGCCCAGGGTGCGGCGCGCGGACTCCACCCGGCCTCGCAGGGCGTCCAAGGCCCGGCGCTGCGAGAAGGGCAGCGAGCGGGCGCGGAAGCCCTCCAGGCGGCGCTGGGCGGCGCTGGCGCGGCGGCGAATCTCCTCGAAGTCGGCGTCCGGGCGCGCGCCGAGCAAGGCGTACGGGTCCTGCGCGGCCTCGGCGGCCCGCGCGAGCAGCCGCGCCAGCTCCCCGTCCGGCAGCGGCTCCGGCCGCGAGCCCTCTTGCAGCATCCACGTCATCCAGGGGCGCAGCGCGGGGCCCGGCTCGGCGAAGTGGAGGAAGGCGCCCGCGGCCACGCCCCACGTCCGCGCCTCGTCTCCCGTCACGTGCCGGACGACGTCGCCCACGCACGTCAGGGTGCGCCCGTTGAAGGCCAGCGCCACCTCCAGCCTCGCGGCCAGCGGCGGCAGCGCGCCGGCCCAGGCCGCGAAGAGGCCGTCCACCGACACGTCGCCAGGCGTCACGGACACCCATTCGCCCTCGAGCAGCAGCCGCACCTCGAGCCCCACGGGCGCGGCGACGCGGGGCGCGGGCGCCTCCAGCACCGGCGCCGCGTGGGCCGCCGCCCGCAGCGCCAGGTGCAGCGGCGTGGCGCCGTCCTCCGGAATCGCCTGGCCGAAGATGGTGACGTTGCCTTGGGGCACCCGCATCTCCGGCAGCAGCAGGATGGGCACCTCGGGCGCGGGCGCGTCCTCGTCCAGCACGATGTCGATGTCCAACAGCATCTCCACGTCGTCCACCAGCGCCGCCGCGCGCTCGGCCGCCCGGGCCCGCGGGTCCATGCAGTGCGCCAGGGCCTCACGGAACGCGCGGGCATTCGCGAAGCGCTCGCCCGGACGCGACGCCAGGGCCCGCAGCAGCACCGAGGACAGCGCCGGCGGCACGCAGGGGTTGAGGACATGCGGCTCGGGCGGAGCCAGCTCCCCCGCGCGGCCAATGCCGAAGGGCAACCGCCCCGTGAGCAGCAGGTACCCCACCACGCCCAGCGCGTACACGTCCGCGCGGCCATCCACCGCGTCACCCGACCACTGCTCGGGCGCGATGAAGGCCGGCGAGCCCACCACCATGCCGCGCTCGCGCGCCTGCGGAGACAGGCTGGAGCTGAGAATCGCGCTGGCGCCGAAGTCGAGCACCTTCACCCGCCGCTCCCCCTTCGCGTCGCGGGTGAGGACCAGGTTGTCCGCGGACAAGTCGCAGTGCAGCAGCCCCCGCGCGTGCGCGGCCTCCACGGCCTCCAACGCCTGCGCCAGCAGCTCCACCGCCTCCACGGGCGCCAGCGGCATGGGAAGGCGGGAGAAGGACTCGCCGTCCGCGTACTCCATCAACAGGCACGGCAGGCCACCGGGCCCCGGGCGCGCATCCAACACGCGGGCCACATGCGGGTGCACCAGCGCGCGCAGCGCGTGCGCCTCCGCGTAGAAGCGGCGCTGCATCTCCGGCTGCGCGGCCAGGTTCGGGTGCAGCACCTTCACCGCGAAGCGGTGGCCCGTGGGCGGGTACTCGGCGAGGTACACCGTGCCCAGCGCACCGGCGCCCAACCAGCGACGGAGGACGAGCGGCCCGTGCCGCTGCCCCTCCAGACAGCTCGCGGACACCGCACCACCGCGGGCGCTGGCCAGGCACGCCGTGCCGGCCGGATGGTTCACGTCACACTGAGCGCACGCCATACCCCACCACCCTCTATCGCCCCGGAGCGGGGCAGGCGGTGGGGGCCCTTGCAACCGGCGTGCAGAGGACCCTTGTGCACTCCTGGACAGAGCAAGCCCCCAGGTGGCCGAGGTCGCCCGTGAATCAGGGTTGGGCGTCCCGTAATTCTTTCAGGGCCGCGCCCGGGCGTTTTTCCAGCGCACCCGGGCGCACCTGGACGCCTAGAGGTACTTCGTCAGCTTGCGGGCCTTGAGCGCCTCGACGACCTTGCGGACGTCCTGGCTCTTGTCCTTGGGCACCACGAGCACCGCGTCACCGGAGTCCACCACCACCATGTCGGTGAGACCCACCACGGACAGCGGACGCTTGTCGGCCAGCACCACGCAGTTGTGGCAGTCCACCACCACCGCCTGCGCGCCGGACACCACGTTGCCGTTCGCGTCCGCGGGGCGCACCTCCGGGATGGCCGCGAACGAGCCCACGTCGGACCAGCCGAAGTCCCCGGGCAGCACCGCGATGTTCGCCGCCTTCTCCATGACGCCGTAGTCGATGGAGATGGAGGGCAGCTTGGGGAACACCTTCTTCAACACCCCGCCGAAGGTCCGCTTGCCCGCGGCCTTGCGCAGGGCGTCCAGGCCCTTCTGCATCTCCGGCATGTGCTTGGCGAACGCCTCCAGGATGACGTCCACGCGGAAGACGAAGATGCCGCCGTTCCACAGGTAGTCACCGGACTTCACGTAGCCGCGCGCCGTGTCCAGGTCCGGCTTCTCCTTGAAGGCCCGAACCTTGCGGCCGCCGCCCTCCAGCGCCGCGCCCACCTGGATGTAGCCGTAGCCCGTCTCCGGGCGCGACGGCTTGATGCCCAGCGTGACGATGTGCCCCGCCTCCGCCAGGTCCGCCGCGTCCGCGAGCGTGCGCTTGAAGCCCGCGACGTCCGCGACGTGGTGGTCCGAGGGCAGCACCACCATGACGCCCTTCGGGTCCCTGGCGGCCACCTGCACCGCCGCCAGGGCGATGGCCGGCGCGGTGTTGCGGGCCACCGGCTCCACCAGCAGGTTCGCCTTGGGCAGACCCTTCACCAGCTTCGCCGCGGCCTTCGCGTGCAGCGGGCCGCAGACGATGAAGGTGTCCTTCACGGAGGCGAGCCCCTTGAGGCGCGCGGACGTGTCGGTGATGAGCGGCAGCTTGGACGCCAGCGGGAGGAACTGCTTGGGCCGGGCCTGACGAGACAGCGGCCAGAAGCGGGTGCCGGAACCACCGGCCATGATGACGGGGTAGAGGGCCATTTCGGGTGTTGCACTCCTGAAGACCCCGGACCGAGCCGGCGGCCATATGGCGGCGCACCATACCGTTTCGGCCTGGGCGGGAAAGGGGGACTCGCCCGCCCGCCCTCCAGACGGCGAGGCCATGAAGGGTGGTGAGAGTTTTGACCCGCCACCAAAAAGCCAGTCTCATGCCGCGCTGTTGGACTTCCTCAAGGCCAGATCCACCGGGCTGACGCTCATCCTCACCGTCGCACTGGCGTTGGGGCTCTCGCTTGCACCGGTTCCAGACGCCTTCCGGCCGCTCCCGAGTCTCCAAAGAGGCCCGCTGCACGAGAAGCTGGTGGCGCTCGTCCTGCCGACGTCGATGTCGGGAGGCCGCGCCACCCGTCCGCCCGGCGAGGTGATGACGGCGGGAGCCAGCGCCGCCCAGCGCCCGCCAGAGGAGACCGAAGAGGTGGAGCAGGAGCTCGACGCCGGCTCACTCGCGGCCGCCCCCCTGCCCGCGGTGCCCACCACGCCGGGCATCGGCCTGGAAGAGCTGAGCGCCCCCACCCTGGCCCGCGCGAAGGAGCTGGAGGCCCTGCGTGAGCGCATGGGCGCCCAGCACGTGGACGTCGAGCTGAACTGCCGCAAGGAAGGCCCGGACGGAGACTGCCTGGAGGATGGGCTGGCCCCCTTCACCCGGGCGCTGTCCGAGCTGCGCACGGACGCCCGCCGCGCGCCGGTGCGCGTGGTGCACCTGGGGGATTCACTGGTCGCGTCCGACCACATCACCGACCTGGTCCGGGACCGGCTCCAGGAGCGCTTCGGCGCCGGCGGCAAGGGCTTCCTGTTCATCACCCGCCCCGCCAGCGCCGGCCGCTGGACGCGCTCCGGACGGGGCACGGACGGCTGGGAAATCGAGCGGCTGGTGGACTCCAAGTGGCCCCGGGACCGCGTGGGCTGGACGGGCGTGGCCTTCAGCACGGACAAGGGTCCGCAGAGCACGCGTTATGACGTGGAGGGCTCGCGCGTGGCGGAGCTCTTCTTCCTGGCCCAGCCCACGAGCGGCTCGGTGCAGTTCTCCGTGGACGGCAAGCCGCTCCAGCGCATCCAGACGCGCGGCTTCTCCAAGAACAAGTCGGAGGCGGCCTTCGCCCGCGTGACGCTGCCCCAGGGCGCGAAGACGCTGACGCTCACCACCTCCGGCAAGGTGGAGCTGCACGGCATGACGCTGGAGACGGGCACGCCGGGCGTCGTCTACGACACGGTGGGCCTGCTGGGTGGCATGGCGGAGGTGTATCTGCGCGCCCAGCCCGCCGCGTTCCGCGCGCAGCTCCGTCAGCGCAAGCCGTCGCTGGTGGTGATGATGGTGGGCGGCAACGAGGCCTTCTTCTACTCGAGGGACCGCATCACGCTGGAGACGGTGCGCGAGCAGATTCGCGAGCTGATGTCCCGCGTCCGCGCCAACGTGCCGTCCGCCGCGTGCCTGCTCATGGCCCCCATCGACGCGGGCGTGCGCACCATGAGCGGCGAGGTGGTGGCGCGGCGGGGCACCCAGGAGATTGGCGACATCTACCGGGAAGAGGCCCGCGCGGCCGGGTGCGCCTTCTGGGACGCCTACGCCGCCATGGGGGGCGACGGATCCGCGGCGCGCTGGTTCGCGGAAGGGCTGATGCTGGACGACCTCGTCCACCCGCGCGCCCGGGGCTCGGACCTGCTGGGCCACCTCTTCGACATGTCCGTCCAGCGCGCCTTCGCCAAGAGCCGCGCGCCCCTGCTGACCGTGGCGGACCCGACGGGCTTGCAGCACGCGGACACCGCGCTGACCCGGACGTTCGACAAGCTGCAACGCCGCGAGTCCGGCGAGTCCCTGCGCGTGGGCATCACGCAGCTCGGCGGCTCGCACACGGCCTCGCACTACTTCACGGACGCGGTGCGCGACGTGCTGTCGAAGCGCTTCGGTGACGCCGGCCGGGGCTTCATCGCCGCGGGCAAGGCGTCCCCCCGCCTGGAGCCCTCGGGTGTCACGCGCGCGCTGGAAGGCGAATGGCGCATCGAGGACGCGCTGTCCTCTCCGCACGGCGGACCGTGGGGCCTCACGGGCGTCCGCGCCGTGGGGGGCCCGGGCGCGAAGCTGCGCATCCAGTTCTGCAAGGACTGCCCGGACGCGAAGCAGCCCTCCGGCCGGTTGGACCTGTACGCCCTGGACGTGCCGGACACGCGCGCCCCAGACATCACGGTGGACAGCGAGGCCATGCCGCCCGAGGCCCCGCCGCCCGAGCCGCTCACCGCGCCCACCGTGCGCATCCGCTCCTTCCCCGTCACCGGGCCCTCGCACACCGTGGAGGTCACCGCGCCGAAGGACGGCAACGTCACGGTGCTGGGGGCGTCGCTGGAGTACGACACACCGGGCATCGTGTACGACGCGCTGGGGCTGCCCGGCGCCACGTCCTTCGCGCTGAAGAACATGGACGCGGCGGCGGTGGACGCGCAGCTCGCCTCGCGGCGGCCGGACCTGCTCGTGTTCTGGTACGGCACCAACGAGGCGAGCCGGCCCGACCTGGACAGCGCCGCGCTGCGCCGGGACTACACCGCGCTGCTGAAGCGGCTGCGCCAGGCCACCAACGCGGAGTGCCTGCTCCTGGGCCCCACGGACCGGCTGGAACAGGACGCGGGCGGCCCGTGGCGGGAAGCGCCGTCACTGGTCTCCGTGCTCAACACGCTGCCGCAGGTGGCGAAGGACGCGGGCTGCGCGTACTGGTCGCCGCGCGCGGCCATGGGCGGCGAGCGCTCCATGCTGCGCTGGCAACGCGCGCAGCCGGCGCTGGGCCACGCGGACGGCGTCCACCTGACCGCGGAAGGCTACGCGCGGCTGGCGGGCGCCTTCGCCCGGGAGCTGCTCACCGCGTACGAGGCCCACCGCAAGGCGGGCCCCACCTCGCGCGTGGAGGACAACTGACGTGCTGTCGCACAGCGTCCAGTACCTCGTCTTCGTCATCGCGGTGTTCGCCCTCTACTGGGCGGTGCACCGGCACTACTGGCCGCGACTGGGCGTGCTGCTGGTGGCCAGCCTCTTCTTCTACGCGGCGTTCACGCCCTTCCCCATCCTCATCTTCCTGGTGGGCGTCACGGTGGACCACCTGTGCGTGAAGGGCATGGCCCGCGCGCAGTCACCGGGGCTGCGCAAGGCGCTCGTCACGGTGTCGGTGGTCTCCAACCTGAGCCTGCTCGCGGGCTTCAAGTACCTGGAGATGCTGCGGCAGACGGCGCTGTCGCTGCTGGCGCCGTGGGGCATCGAGGTCCGCGCCGAGCCCTTCAACCTGCTGATGCCGGTGGGCCTGTCCTTCTTCGTGTTCCAGGCCATCAGCTACACGGTGGACGTGTACCGCGGGAAGGCGAGCGCGGAGCACTCGTTCCTGGAGCACCTGCTGTACCTGATGTTCTTCCCGCGCGTGGTGAGCGGCCCCATCGTCCGCGCGTCGGAGCTGATGGTGCACTTCCGCCAGACGCCCAGCCTCACGCCCGAGGCCGGCGGCCATGCCCTCTTCCGCATCGCGGTGGGCCTGGTGAAGAAGCTGGTCATCGCGGACGTGCTGGGCGCGGGACTGGTGGACCCCGTCTTCGCCGCGCCGGAGAAGTACGCCTCCGCCGAGTGCATCGTCGCGGCGGTGGCCTACACCTTCGAGCTCTACTACGACTTCTCGGGGTACTCGGACATCGCCATTGGCGTGGCGGCGCTGTTCGGCTTCAAGTTCCCGGAGAACTTCAACCGGCCGTACCTGGCGAAGAACATCGGTGAGTTCTGGAACCGGTGGCACCTGAGCCTGTCCACGTGGCTGCGCGACTACCTGTACCGGCCGCTGGGCGGCAACCGCGTGTCCAAGCCGCGCGTGCTGTTCAACCTGATGACGGTGATGGTGCTGGGCGGCCTGTGGCACGGCGCGGACTGGCGCTTCGCCGTGTGGGGCCTGGTGCACGGCGTCGCGCTGTGCATCTCCCGCTGCTGGGAGTGGTCCGTGGGCAAGCCCGAGTCCCCAGGCATCCCGCGCCTGGCGCTGGGGATGTTGGCCACGTTCACCATCGTCGTGCTGACGCGCGTGGTGTTCCGGGCCGCGGACATGGCGCACGCGGGGGAGTTCTACGAGCGGATGATGGCGGGCGTGCCGGGTATCGCCAACGTGAGCCCGCTGGTGTGGGGCATGCTGGCGGCGGCGGTGTTCTTCCACGCGGTGCCGATGAAGCTCTACACCGTGTCGTCGGAGCTGTTCGTCCGCATGCCGGTGCCGGTGCGCGCCACGGCGCTGGTGCTGCTCGGCCTGGGCATCCGCCACCTGTCCGCCGTGGAGACGCGGCCGTACGTGTACCTGCAGTTCTGAGCGGGCACAGAGGCTGTCGGGCCCCAGGTCCCCGGGCCCTCGCCTGCGCCTTGCCGCCAGGCGGGAGCGTTCCCAGTCTCTGGGGGCAACCCCGTCGCCCAGGTCCGAGCACCCGGCCCGACGGCGGTGCTCGGTCGGCCTGAGCGCGCTGGCGCGGGGCCCTTGCCGTGGCGGAGGGACTTGCGCGTGGCGGGCATCCAGACACTCTCCCGCACGGCCATGGGACGTGGCGTCCCCAGGTCCGGTCCTCCCCGCGGTGCCCGACCGCTCCGTTGGTGGCTGCGGCATCGGCTGTGGCTCTCGCCCGTGGTGGGCGCGGTGACGGGGGCGTGCCTGGGCGTGGTGTTCGTGGAGCCACCGGCGTTCGCGGCCAGGGTCCTGCGCGGCGTCGCCTGGCAGGCCACCGCCGCCGAGGCGCGGGACATGCTCTTCACCGCGCTGGGAATCGCGCTGACCTCCCTGAGCATCGTCCTGTCCCTCTCCATGCTCGTGGTGCAGAACGCCGCCGGGCAGTTCTCACCCCGCCTGCTGCGCCATTTCGTGCAGGGCGCGGGCATCCGCGTGGTCATCCCGGTGTTCATCGCCACCAGCGTCTTCTGCCTCGTGGCCGCTCACGAGTTCGGGCTCGTCGCGGGCGCCGAGCGCGCGCCACGCCCGGCGCTCAGTCTGGCCATGTTGCTGCTCGTCGTCTGCGAGGGAGCGCTCGTCTTCCAGGTGCTCCATACGCTCCAGGCCATGCGCGTGGAGAACATCGTTCAGCGGGTGCGCGTGGACACGCTGCGCGTCGCGCACAGGATGGAGCGGCTGCGCACAGGAGACCTGGAGACACCCGCCGAGGTGCCAGCGCCCATGGGCGTGCGTTGGCCGCTGCGCGCCCCGCGGCACGGCTTCGTCGTCTCCGTGGATGCGCGGGCGCTGCTGGAGGTGGCGACGACACGGCGGCTCGTCGTCCATCTGGAGCGCGCCATCGGAGAGCCGGTGATTCAAGCCGGCGAGGTGGGCTGGTTCGCGCCGGATGAGGGCAAGTCCACCGCGTCGTGGGAGGAAGCCGAGCCCCTCCTGCTCCGCGCCATCCGCACGGACCGCTGGCGGGACGAGGACGTGGACGTCGCGTTGGGCGTGCGCCAACTGGTGGACGTGGCCGTCAAGGCGCTCTCTCCGGGCATCAACGACCCCTACACCGTGGTGGAGGCGTTGGACCAGCTCACCTTCTTGATGTGCGAGCTGAGCCAACTGAGGCTGGGCCTCCGCGTGGTGGCGGACACGTCCGGGCGCCCGCGCGTCTTCCTTCGTGCGCCGTCGCTACGCGACTACCTGGACCTGGTCACGGACCAGACGCTGCGCTACGGCGCCTCCGAGCCCGCCGTCGTGCTGCGGCTGCTGCGGCTAGCGGGCGCCGTGGGCCAGCATGCGACGAAGGCGGAGGCGCGCCGGACAGCGCGTGAGACGCTGCACCGCATCCTGGCGGCCACGGAGCAGGGACAGCAGGGTGCCTCGTGGCTCGCGGGCATCCGACGTTACGCACGGGACGTGGAGCCAGCGCTGGAGGGGAAGCCCCTTCCTCCGCTGCCCGCGATAGGGTTCTGAGGCGTCACCCGGCGGCGCGCCCCCACCGCCCTCGCGCGACCGCGAGCACCACGCCCACCCCCAGCAACAGGACGAACACCGCCAGACAGACGAGGCCCAGAAGTCGCGCCGCCCGTCCGAAGGCGTGGTCCACCCAGCCTCGCGCCAGCCCATCCAGTTGCTGGAGCGCGGCGACGCGCTCCGCGCGCAGGTCCGCCATCACCGCCGCGCGCTCGCGGTCCACATCCCCCATGAGCGCCTGGCGTTCAGCGGAGACGAACGCCTGGAGGGACCGCCGCTCCTGCTCCAGCTCCGACAGCACGGCGGCCCGCTCGCGGGACACCAGCGCCGGGACGCCGGCGGCCAGGGCGTCGAGCTGACCGAGGAGGTCCACCGCGCGCTTCAACTCGCCCAGGGCGACGCCCAGGACGGGGAGGTCCGCCGCATCGCTCGCCGCGAGCTCCGCCTGCCACCGCGCCTGCCGGGGAAGGCTGGCGGCATAGAGGTCCATCCGGGTGGTGAGGTCGCGGGCGTCCTCCAGCAGCACCGCCGCCGCGCCCAGCGGGCTGACACCAGAGCGCGTGGAGACGGTGGCCAGCAGCGGCGCGGTGGACTCGCGCGCGGTGAGCGAGCCGGTCAAGGGGTGCTCGGTGGCCCACTGGTGGATGAGCGCGCGCGCATGCGAGATGTCCTCGTGGCCGGAGAGGTCCTCCCAGAGCGCCATGACCTCCGACTCCATGGCCTCCAGTTCGCGCTGGGCTTGCCGCACCTGCGCGGGCGGCGCGCGGGCGGCCCGCCGGGGCAGCGCGTCCTGGAGCTGGGCGAGCAGCGCCCAGGCATCCACCAGCCCCGCCACCGGGTCGGGCTGGAGCAGCGTCGCCTGGAGGATGGGCACGCCGTTGCTCTTGAACGCCAGCATCGCCCGGTGGACCTCCCGCGAGTCCGAGTCCGCGGCGATGCCGTCCGCCGCCGCTTCCAGCATCCCAGGCAGGCGGCGCGCCAAATCCCTCACCTGGACCCGCAGCGCGGCGACGCTCAGGTCCGACCGGCCGACGCGCTCGAGCAAGGGCGAGCGAGGCGGCGCCGCGGCGCACGCCATGACGAGGCAGCACATCAGGCCCGCCGCGACCAGGCGCCACGGGCGAGCGAGAGCGGGGGACATGGGACAGCGGCAGACAGTGTGCCGTCCCCCGTCGTCCACCAAGCCCCCTGGAAGTCCGAACGCGCGTTGCATCGCTGACGCCGGTCCAGCGCCTGGGTCAGGGCGCGCCTTCTCCCAGCGCGGCGGGCGACGCTTCAGTGCTGCCCGGGCCGCATCGCTCCCAGCGCGGATTCCGCCCGGCTCAGGCGCCGCCCCAACGTCAGGAGCCGCTCGCGGTCAGCGCCCTCGTCCGAGTCGAGCGTGGCGCTGGCCTCATCCACCAGCAGGCGCAATCGGTGAAGGCCGTCTCGCAACAGCCCCTTCCCTTGGGGGGTCACCGCGGGAGCGCGAGCCAGGTGCTCCACCACCGCGTCCAGGACCTGCGGGTAGAGGTTCTCCGCGCCCACCTTCGCCGTCACCCCGGCGCGCTCCAGCATCCGGCCCGTGGGGGCCATCACCCGGGTCAGCATCAGCGTCGACCGCCGCCGGGCCAGGTCGTCATGAAGCGCCGCGAGCATGTCCGCGCCAGGGACATCCAGGTCCGCGGTCACCTCCAAATCCAACAGCACCGCTTGCAGGTGGGGACCGGCCTGTCGCACGCGTGTCATGATTTCATCGCGCAGCGACGTGGCGTTGGCGAAGAAGATGCCCTCGTTGGGGCGAAGGATGAGCATGCCCGGAACCGTCAGCGGGCGCGGCGTCCGCCGCACGTCTCCAAAGGCAAGCGCCCCCGGGACACGGCCCAGCTCACTCAGCCGCGGCAGGCTCGCGCGGTACACCGTGAGGAAGAGCGACACCCCCACCGCCAGCAGCAGTCCCGGCAGGACGTCCAGGGCGAGCACGCCGAGGAGCGCCACGAAGGCCCCGAGGAAGTCGGCCCGCCGAACCTGGTACAGCCGCCGAACCTCCCGCACGTCCATCATTCCCGACACGGCGACCACCACGATGGCGCCCAGCGTGGCCTCCGGCAACAGGCGGAAGAGCGGCGTGAGGAACAGGGCGACGAGCAGCGTGAAGCCCGAGGCAAGCATCGCCGAGACCTCGGTGCGCGCCCCGGCGGCGTCGTTGGCGGCGGACTTGGACAGGCTGCACCCGATGGAGAAGCCCCGAAAGAGCCCGGCGCCCACATTGGCGGCGCCCAGCCCCACGAGCTCGCGATTGGCATCCACCTCGTAGCCATGACGCGCGGCGAGCATCCGCGCCGGGCCAATGGCCTCGGCGAAGGCCACCAGCGCGATACCGCACGCGCCGGGCAGCAGGCGCAGCAAATCTCCCAAACCCACCTGCGGCACCTGGGGAGGAACGAGGCCCGCCGTCACCTTGCCCACCACCTTCACCCCACGCGAGTCCAGCCCCAACAGCGCCGTCACCGCGATGGACAGCGCCAGCACCACCAGCGCCGCGGGCAGGCGCTTCGACACGCGCCCCAGCGCAAACAGCGCGATGAGGCTGCCAGCGCCCACGAGCAGCGTGACGCGATGTGTGGCGCCCAGGTGCGTGAGGAGAAACCACGACCGCTCGAAGAAGTTTCCGTCACCGCCCTCGATGCCGAAGAGCTTGGGCACCTGCTTGATGGCGATGATGAGCGCGAGGCCGAAGACGAAGCCGGTGAGCACGGAAGCGGAGAAGAACTGGGCGATTCGGCCCAGCCGCAGCACGCCCGCCAGCAGCGAGATGAGCCCCGCCAGCATGGCCAGGGCCGCCGTCAGGACGACGAAGCGGGGCGACCCCACCTGTGCCAGCGCACCCACGGTCGCGGCGGACAGCACCGCCACCGCCGCAGACACCGCCACGATGAGCTGGCGCGAGCTGCCGAAGAGCGCGTAGAGCACCAGTCCCGCTGGCGCCGCGTAGAAGGCGGCCGTCGGGGGCAGGCCCGCCAGCTCCGCGTAGGCCATCCCCTCCGGGATGAGCAGGGCGGTGACGGTGAGCGCCCCCACCGCGTCCCGCTTCAGCCACGCGGCGCGGTAGCCGCGCACCGAAGCGATGAAGGGGACAGCGCGCGAGAGCCAGGAGACCGCGGACGTTGGCATGTGGAGGCTCCTCCCAGGACGGGCGTCAAGGCGGGTGGCCTTGAGCGAAGGGTGCGGCTGTCCGGCTCCTTCCCTGGGCCTTCGGTCCGAGCCGGGCCATCGGTGCTCGCGCCTGGGAGATGGGGATGGTGCTTCCAGCGCGCAAATCCCCAGGGGCGAGCGGCCATGCCAGGAGCCGCCCGCGCGACGCCGTGAATTGCGAAGCGGCCCCAGCGTTCGCAGCGTGTCACGGGGACACCCGCGCGAAGGGGGGATGGTGGCGAGCGACCTGGTGGCGCGGACATGGCGGACGGTGCGGCGGGGTCCACCGGGCTTGCGACAGGCGCGCGGCTATCAGCGCCGTTGGTTCCGCGCGGACCTGCTCTCGGCACTCACCATCGGCGCGATGCTCATCCCCCAGGGGCTGGCCTATGCGCAGCTCGTGGGCGTGCGTCCGGCGGCGGGGCTCTACGCGGGTGTGGTGGGCATGCTGGCCTATGCGCTGTTCGGCCCGTCGCGGCACCTCATCGTCGGCCCGGAGGCCGGTGCCGCCATCCTCACCGCCGCGGCGCTCGCCCCGGTGGTGGCGGGGGCGAACGCCGCTCGCTACGCATCATTGGCGGCGCTGCTGGCGCTGCTGGTCGGCGTGTTGAGCCTGCTCGGAGGACTGCTCAAGGTCGGCGCGCTCGCGGACTTCCTGTCCAAGCCCATTCTCATCGGCTACATCAATGGCGCCGCGCTCATCATCATCGGCAGCCAGCTCGCGCGGCTCTTTGGGCTGGAACGCCACGCCGACACGTTCTCGGGCCAGGTGTTCGAGGTGGCCACCCACCTCCACCAGACCCACGTCCCAACGCTCCTGTTGGGGTTGGGCGTCATCACCACGCTCGTGCTGCTGCGGCGGCTTCTTCCCAAGGCGCCCGGTCCGCTCATCCTGGTGGTCCTCACCACGGCGGCGGGGGCGCTGTTCCAACTGGAGCACGGGGGCATCAAGGTCGTGGGGCCTCTCGAAGCGGAGCCCCCCGCTCCGGGCCTGCCATCCCTGCGCTTCGAGGACGTGCGGGCGCTGCTCCCCGCCGCCTTCAGCCTGGCGCTCGTCAACTACGCCAGCTCCGTGCTGACAGGCCGGCTCTACGCCGACAAGTTTCGCTACCGGCTGGACAGCAATCAGGAGTTCCTCGGGCAGGCCGCCGCCAACCTCGCCAATGCCTTCAGCCAGGGGTTCCCCGTGACGGGAAGCGACTCGCGCACGGCCGTCAACGTCTCCATGGGTGGGCAGACCCAGTTGGTGGGCGTGCTCGCTTCCGGCGTGGTGCTGGTGTTCGCCCTGTTCCTCACGCCCCTGCTGCACGACCTGCCCATGGTGACGCTCGGCGCCATCGTCTTCGTGGCCGCGGTGTACCTGCTGGAAGTCCAAGCCATCATCGACCTGTGGCGAGTGCGGCGCGTGGAGGCGGTGCTCGCGTGCGTGACGATGGTGGGCGTGCTGGTGTTGGGCATCCTCCAGGGCATCCTCGTCGCGGTGGCGCTCGCGCTGGCGGACCTCATCCGCCGGGCCGCCAGGCCCCACGACGCGGTGCTCGGCGAGCGCGAGGGCGTCCCCGGTTACCACGACATCGAGCGGGCCGAGAACGCGGAGACGGTGCCCGGGCTCATCATCTACCGCTTCGATGCACCGCTGTTCTTCGCCAACGCGCGACATCTGCGGGAGCAAGCCCGGGCCTTGGTCTCCAACGCGGACGTACCCGTGCGGTGGTTCGTGATGGACGCGTCCGCCGTGTTCGACATGGACGTCACCGCGGCGGAGGGGCTGGAGAAGCTGCGCCGCGAATTCAAGGAAGAAGGCGTGGTGCTGGGCATCGCCGAAGCCCGGGCGCCGCTGCGCGCGCTGCTGCGGCGCACCGGACTGCTGGAGCGGCTGGGCCCGGAGAACGTGCACGCCACCGTGGGAGCAGCGGTCCGTCATTTCCTGAGAGACACGGACAGCGGTGGCGCCCATCCCGAACACCCGCGACCCGGCGCTGGAACGCCCCCTCCTCCCAGACCATGACACCACGGCTCCGCATGCACACCTCCTGTCCAGGAGGCGACACATGGCAAGCAAGGCGAAACCCACGGGCAATGGAAACGGCAACGGCAAGCAGACGCAGCGCAAGCCCAACATCCTGGTCATCTGGGGAGATGACATCGGGCTGTGGAACGTCAGCGCCTACAACCACGGGATGATGGGCTACCTGACGCCCAACATCGACCGCATCGCGAAGGAGGGCGCGATGATGACGGACTGCTACGGCCAGCAGAGCTGCACCGCGGGCCGCGCGGCCTTCATC
Source organism: Myxococcus hansupus (assembly GCF_000280925.3). NCBI lineage: Bacteria > Pseudomonadati > Myxococcota > Myxococcia > Myxococcales > Myxococcaceae > Pseudomyxococcus > Pseudomyxococcus hansupus. Next base: position 435,763 of record NZ_CP012109.1, on the reverse strand, counting down.
ACCGGCATGAACCCGCTCCGCACGGGGCTCACCACCATCGGCATGCCCGGGGCGAAGTATGGGCTCCAGGACTCCGACCCCACCATCGCGGAGATGCTGAAGCCGCTGGGCTACACCTGCGGCCACTTCGGCAAGAACCACGTGGGGGACTCCAATCCCTACCTGCCCACCGTGCACGGCTTCGACGAGTTCTTCGGCAACCTCTACCACCTCAACGCCGAGAATGAGCCGGAGTGCCCGGACTACCCCAAGGACCCGACCTTCAAGCAGCGCTTCGGCCCGCGCGGCGTCCTGCGAACCTGGGCCACGGACCGCCATGACCCCACCGAGGACAAGCGATGGGGTGTGGTGGGCAAGCAGCGCATCGAGGACACCGGCGCGCTCACCCGCAAGCGCATGGAGACGGTGGACGGGGAGTTCCTCCAGGGGACGCTGGACTTCATGGAGCGCGCCGTGAAGGACGGCAAGCCGTTCTTCCTCTGGCACAACACCACGCGCACCCACGTCTGGACCTACCTCCAGGAGAAGTACCGGAACGCCACCGGCTACGGCCTCTACGCGGACGCCATGCGGGAGCTGGACGACATCGTCGGCGTGCTGCTGGCCAAGCTGGATGAGCTGGGCATCGCGGACAACACGCTGGTGGTGTTCTCCACCGACAACGGCGTGGAGAAGATGGGCTGGCCGGACGGCGGCAACAGCCCGTTCCGTGGCGAGAAGGGCTCCACCTGGGAGGGCGGCGTGCGCGTCCCCTGCATGGTGCGCTGGCCGGGCGTGGTGGAGCCCGGGCGCGTCATCAACGACATCTTCGCGCACGAGGACTGGATGCCCACGCTGGTCTCCGCGGCGGGCGGCCCCAAGGACCTCGCGGCGCAGTGCCAGCGCGGCTACAAGGTGGGCGACAAGACCTTCCGGGTCTACCTGGATGGGTATGACCAGACGGGGCTGCTCGCGGGCAAGGAGCAGGGAGCCCGGCATGAGTTCATCTACGTGCTCGACAGCGGCAACCTCGCGGCTGTCCGGTATGACAACTGGAAGCTCATCTTCAGCTACCAGGACGGCGAAGGCGCCGACATGTGGTTCAGCGGCAAGCGCTTCGACCCGGCGTGGCCGTACCTCATCAACCTGCGCTCGGACCCCTTCGAGTACGGCCCCCATGCCGGCCAGTACCTGAGATGGTACGGGGAGCGGATGTTCACGTTCGTGCCCGTGCAGGCGCTGGTCCAGAAGTTCGCGCAGAGCCTGCTCGACTTCCACCCCAGCCAGGCCCCGGGCAGCTTGAGCATCGGGCCCATCAAGGAGCGCGTGAAGCGGCAGTTGTTGGAGGCGAGCGAGCGCCAGGAGGAGACGGCCATCGGCGACCAGGTCATGGCCTTGGCTGACCAGGTGGAGCAGCTCGTCCGCCGCTCCCAGCAGTCGCACGCGTAGTCACGCGAGGCGCCGGGCGGCGGAGCACCGCCGCCGCCCGGGCGAGGCGCTCCATGCCGCGCTACGCGCTCCCGGAGCCCGACGCCACGGTGCCGTCGCCGTCCACGGGGGTGCGCGGCGGCACCACCAGCGTCGCGAACACCAGCCCCATCACCAACTGGAGCGCCACCAGCAGCACGTCGAACAACCGGGCGTCATCCGTGCCCGGGCGTCCCATGCCGAGCAACGCGATGATGGCCTGCGTCCCCATGAAGCCCGGCGCGAGCTGCAACAAGCCCGGCATGATGACGGTCATCGGCATCCGCCGCCCGCCCCGGCCGTAGAGCAACCCGGCCACGCCCAGCACGAACGCGGCCACCATCGGGCTCCCCTGCTCCCCCAGCACCGCCTTCATCCCCGCCTGCGTTCCGTAAGCGAGCAGCACACCACCGACGATGCCCACCACGTCGCGCGGCCGGCCCGCCATGCAGACCACCAGCGCCAAGCCGCCGACCGCCAGCAGCAAGAAGGTGACCCAAGGCGGAAATCCGTGCGCGCCGCTGGATGCCGGCAGCGGACCGACAAAGCGCCACAACGTCGAGGCCGCCATGATGCCCACGCCCAGCATCAGGAAGCGCAGCAGGCCATAGACCAGCCGCGTCATGCCGGCCTCCACGGACTCCGTCGCCAACTCCACCGATCCGAGCGTGACCACCATTGCGGGCACCAGCAGCACGGCCCCGCCAAACAACGCCTGGACCACGTCGAAGGGAGGCAAGACGAACCGGAGCCCGAACGCCACCAGCGTTCCCAGGAACGCCGCGAGGAAGCTCTTCTGCAGGTCCACCCGCTGCGAGCGCAACGTGCCGAAGTGGATGACGCCCGCGATGCCCCCCACGAGGAGGGCCGCGAACATCTCCCACCACCCGCCCCCCACGCGCGCCGCGACCGCCGCGCCATACACGCCATAAGCCAGGAGCACGAGCCACTTCGGGAAGGGCGAGCGCGTGGCCACGATGCGATCCAACTTCGTCCGGGCCTCGGGCAGGCCCACGCCGCCGCCCGCGATGTCATCCGTCAATTGGAGGAGCGCCGCCGCGCGGCCCAGGTTCCAGTGCGGGTTGAAGGGCAGCCGCGCGAAGTCCGCGGGCGCGCGTCGCGGTGCCACCACCTGCGTCATGGCCAGGCTCTGGACCGTGAAGACCTCCGTCTTCAGCCCCCAGGCCTTCGCGGCCCGGCGCACGCGCGCCTCCACGAGGAACGATGGCTGGTAGGCCAGATGTAGGGCCTTGGCCAGGTCCAGAAGAAAGCGGGACGACGCCTCGTCATCCCCCTCCGTTCTCATCGGGCACTCGCGTTCCATCGAAGATGCGCCTCCAATCCCGCTGCATGCTGACCACGGTCCAACCGCCCTGGCGCGCGGCCTTCAACGACGCGCCGTCGTTCTCCTCGTAGGCGAACTCGCGCACCGCATCGTCGTGGTGGATGAGCAAGGCGAAGCCCGGGCAACCGCGCTTGCGCGTGTACTGGAGCATCTGGATGTCCCCACCGGAGCGCACGTTGCCCGCCGCGAAGACGGGCCGCCGGCCGATATGCTCGTCGATGCCCACCGGCTTGCCCGCCTTGTCATTGACGTGGGACACGCGCGCCTCACGGCGCAGCACCGAGGGAGCGTGCGCCTCGTCGAGCGACTTCTTCAGTTGGCTGCCAATCACCTGCTGGGGCGGGATGCCGTAGGTGGCCTCGGAGATGACGCGCATGAAGTCGATGCCTCCCGCCGAGGCAAGCCACGTCTGGAAACCGTTCGCGCGCAGATACCGGAGCAACTCCAGCATGGGCGCATAGGCGAGCTGGTTGTACGGGACATCCCATCTCGGATGGCGGGCGTTCTGGAAGAAGGTGCGGACGTCACGGATGAACGCCTCCTCCGTCATGCCGGCATGGGTCTCCCCGAGCAGCTTCGTCAACCGGGCCTTGTCCATGAGGGAGAGCTCGGAGAGGTCCCCCTCCAGGATGGCCTTGAACGGCTGCCGCTTCGACAGCGTCGGGTCCTCCTTCACGCGGGAGCGGAGCGGCTTCAGAAGGAAGGCCCCCTGCACGAGCGGCTGCTCCGGCCAGAGCGTCCCATCGTTGTCGAAGGTCGCGATGCGCGCCTCGACGGGAACGAAGCCGGCGTCTCCCTCGGTCGTGGCGCGGGTGACGAAGTCGATGATGGCGTGCTTCACCGTCCCCTCGTTCCACGACGGCAGCGGATCCGCCGCCAACGCCTGGAGCGGCACCTCCATCCAGCGCGCGAGCGCGGCGAGGAGCCGGCCCCCTTCATGCAGTGCTCCACGAACCATGTCCGCCTCCTGGCGCGCCGCGCACCCAACCCGACTCCCACGACGGTGATGGCTCCCCCCTCGCGTCACAAGGCCGCCTGGAGGGCATGCAGAGAGGGCCTGCTGGGCTCGGCCGCCGCGCCAGGCGGGCCTCAACATGCGGATATCACTGGGTTTCGCTGAAACTTCCGGGGTCCCAGCCGGGTTCGCCACGTGATTTTTTCGCCGCGTGTCGATCCGTTCCGAGCTTATTCGTCGCCATTTTGAACGAGGACGCAGCGCCTCCCCCAACCCAAAGGAAGAACCGATGCGCGTCATGGTCATTGTGAAGGCGACGAAGAACTCCGAGGCCAACGTGATGCCCAGCGAGAAGCTGCTCGCGGAGATGGGCAAGTACAACGAGGAGCTGGTGAAGGCCGGCATCATGCAGGCCGGCGAGGGACTCCACCCGAGCAACCGTGGCAAGCGCGTGCGCTTCGGCGGCGGCAAGAAGTCGGTCATCGACGGCCCGTTCGCGGAGACGAAGGAGCTCATCGCGGGCTTCTGGCTCTGGCAGGTGAAGTCGATGGAAGAGGCGGTGGAGTGGGCGAGCCGCTGCCCGGACCCGATGCCCGGCGAGGAGTCCGAGCTCGAGATTCGCCCCGTGTTCGAAGCCGAGGACTTCGGCGCCGAGTTCACGCCGGAGCTGCGCGCGCAGGAAGAGAAGCTGCGCGCGGAGATGGAGCGGAAGCAGAAGGCGTAGTCCGCGCTCGACCGCACCGACAGGAGGACGCGATGCGCGTCATGGTGATTGCGAAGGCGACGAAGTACTCCGAGGCCCAGGCGGCACCCAGCGAGCAGACGCTGGCGGCGATGGGCAGGTACAACGAGGAGCTGGTGAAGGCCGGCATCATGGTGGGCGGAGAGGGGCTCCACCCGAGCAATCGTGGCAAGCGCGTGCGGTTCCAGGGCGGGCGAGAGACGGTCATCGACGGCCCGTTCGCGGAGACGAAGGAGCTCATCGCGGGCTACTGGCTCTGGCAGGTGACGTCGATGGAGGAGGCGGTGACGTGGGCCCGCCGTTGCCCGGCCCCGTTGCCCGGCGAAGAGGCGGAACTCGAGCTTCGTCCCATCTTCGATGAAGAGGAGTTCTGCACGGACGTCACGCCGGAGCAGCCTGAGCAGAAGACGTGACCCGCCGCGGGTTTCAACCCGCCCGCGATGCCATCGAGACAGTTTGGCGTGAGGAGTCCGCCAGACTGCTCGATGGTGTCGCAGGTGTCGTCCACCCACGGCCACGCAAGAGGCCCGAGGCCGTCAGAGGCGGGTGGTACCTCCTGACAGGTGCCCCCACGCATGCGGCGGGCACTTCCGGAGGGTGGCATGACATCGCGCTTCGCGGGTGCAGTGCTCCTGGCAGTTCTCCTCGCCGGCTGCGCAACGCCCCGGGCCGTGCGCCTGGACACGGGACAGGGCGACCCCCTTGTCTACCTCCCCCCGAGGAACGCGAAGCCCGTCGAGATTGACGAGGACGCGTTCCGAAAGGTGCTGACCCAGCTCGTGCTGGACATGCGCTTCTCTCTCGATGCCAGGGAGCCTGAGCGCCCAAGGGTCCGGCACGCGTCATGGGGTTCAGCGGCGCCCCCAGACTCCGCACGCGACTACGGCGCATGGTGCTCCCGCCAGGGCGACCCCGGCGAGTGCCTCGCCCTCCTGGAGGACGGCTTCTCCTTCATGGACGCCAGCGCGCGGCGGAAGATGGCGCTCTCCTTCGCATGGGATGGTGTCTGGGAAGGCGCTCAGGTCGCGGTGCATGAAGTCATCAACCCACTCGCGCTCAAGGCGATGATTACCTCGGCGATGGCCGCGTACATGCTCCTCGTCGTCGCCCCGGAGCCCATCACCAAGCTCGTCGCTGTCGCGCTGACGGCCTACGTGGTCGCCTACCTCGGCGTCGACACCTTCATGAATCTCGTTCAGGGCTGGCAGCGACTCTCCGCTGACTCCGAGCGCGCCGTGTCGTTCCAGGAGCTGGAGAACGCGGGGCACCGCTTCGGGCGTGTCATGGGGGAGAACGGCGCCAGGGTCCTCATCCTCGCGCTGACGGCGGCGTTGAGCGGAGGGGCCGCGAACATGGCCTCCAAGGGGCCCATGCTGCCCGGCTTCGCCAGCGCGGCGCTCGCGGCGGAGACCCAGGCGGGCTTCCGCCTCTCCGCGGCGATGGCAGGAGGCGTTCGCTCCATCTCCGTCGCCGAAGGCGTCATGACCGTGGGCCTTGCCCCCAACGCGGTCGCCATGGCGGCGCGCGGCTCACGAGGTGAGGACGCGGCACATTCCGCGACAAACAAGCGCCCCACACTCCTCGAAAACCAAAAGCCCGATGCGCTCTTGCTCGAACTCGAGGCTGCACGCCAACTCGGAGTTCAGCCAGTGCGAGTGACAGATGCCGCCTTCGTTCGTTACGCAAACGAGGGGCAACTCAAGTGGGTCGTCACCGCGGAGGGAGAGTTGCTGATTCTTCCTCACACGTGGCGCACCAAAGAAATCTCGCACGCGGTTGCCAGCAAGGGGCACCCCGTTCTAGCCGCTGGCCAAGCGGACATCGCCGTGTATGGCTCTACTCGTGCGGGACTCAATATTACGTCGCACAGCGGCCACTACCTCCACAGGGCATCCGCTGCGGTGAGCGCCAACGCACTCGAAATTGGCAAGCAGGCATTCGCCCGCGCAGGCATCATCTTCCCTTAAGCTTGTGGTGCATGGCTACGACTCGCGACCTTCTGGATGCGACCCTGGAGTGGTCTCTCGCGGACGTAAAGAAGTGGCTCGATGGGCTCATCATTGGCGAGGCCGTCGAAGGCGACGCCTTCAACTGGGACGTCTTCGCCTTCACCATCGCCGCACGGGCCCGTAGAGAGCAGAGCCCGGACTGGGCGTACATCGCGCTTCGCGTCTACGAGGCGCTCGCTCGAAACCCTCCATCAGGCGCGGATGCCCATACCTACAAGCTCTCGGAAATGAACCTGCGAGCAGGATTGATTTCCGAACTGGGCGAGCGCGAAGGCGACCCGGTCCTCGACTCGGAGCCCATCGTCGCGTGGATCCAACGACTCACGACCATTTCGCTGGAGGAGGCGTCACGATGGTTGGCGCTGGTGGAAGAAGACTTCCGCGCCGTCCCCGTCGAGAAGCTCCGCGTCCTGCGGAGAATCAAGCACGGGCTCAACACCCTGGCCCACGCCCTGCCCCAAACGAAGGCGGAGCAGAAGCACCCTGAGCTCACGCCCTGGCTCCAGCTCCGAACCCGCCTGCCCTAACCCAACCCGCCAGGAACCTGCGTCACGTGGTTCAGGAAGTCGCGAAGGATGCGCGCCGTGGCGCCCCAGATGACGTGCGTCCCATACGTGTAGAAGTACAGGTCCCGCTCCGCGCCGAGAATCTCCTTCCGCTCCACGCGGAAGATGGCCGGGTCCAGCAAGCCGGCCAGCGGCACCTCCAGGATGAAGGCCACCTCCTCCGCGCTCGGGTCGTACTTCCCGTCACCCGGAATCACGCCCACGAAGGGCCGCACCCGGTACTGCGAAATCGTGGGCACCTCGTCCAGCATGCCCAGCACCCGCACGCCGCGCCGGTCGATGCCCAGCTCCTCTTCCGTCTCGCGCAGCGCCGTGTGCAACGGCGTCGCGTCCTCCGGCTCGCGGCCGCCGCCCGGAAAGCTGTACTGGTCCGCGTGCGTCCGCAGCGTCGCGGGCCTGCGCGTGAAGAGCACATGGGGCACGCCGTCCCGCTCGAACACCGGCACCAGCACCGAGGCCTCCCGCAGGGTCCACCCCGGCAGGTACACCTCACGCGCGGGCCGCGAGGACAACCGTGACTCCAGTGCCTGGAACAGCGACTCCACACTCACGGCCCACGTCCTCTCACGCTAGTCGGTAATCTGCTTCTCCACCGGCGGCGTCCCCGGCTGCCCCGGAACCTCCACGTTCTCCGTGCCCGACAGCGGGCTCAGCTTCCCCGTCTGCAGCAACACCAGCAGCAGCAAGCCCAACGCCACGCGGTACACCACGAACACCAGCGTCGTCCGCGTGCGCAAAAAGCGCAGCAGCCATGCGATGGCCGCCATGCCCGACGCGAAGGCCACCAGCGTCCCCACCCACAGCGCCATCGCGGAGGGCCGCGTCTCCGCCTCCAACAGGTGCTTGAGCTCGAAGACGCCCGCCAGCGTGGTGGCTGGAATGGACAGCAGGAACGAGTAGCGCGCCGCGTCCTCGCGCTTGAGCCCCAGCGACAGGCCGCCCGTCAGCGTGGTGCCGGAGCGGGACGCGCCCGGAATCAGTGCCAGCGCCTGCCACATGCCAATGAGGATGCCATCCTTCCACCGCATGTCCGCCAGCGTCCGTTGGTGCGAGGCCCGCTTCTCCACCACGAGGAGGATGAGGGCCAACACGATGAGGCTGCCCGAGATGACGTAGAGCGAGCGGAACTCGTTCTCGATGAACTTCTTCAACGTCAGCCCGGCGATGCCCACCGGCAGCGTGCCCACCAGGACGAACCACGCCAGCCGCGCCTCCAGCGTGCCGAAGGGCTCCCGCCGCGCCAGCCCGCGGAAGAACGCCGTCACCAACGAGACGATGTCCTTGCGGAAGTAGATGAGCACCGCGGCCACCGTGCCCAACTGGATGACCGCCGAGTACGCCGCGCCCGGGTCCCTCCAGCCGAACAGCTCCGGCGCGATGCGCAGGTGCGCCGTGGAGCTGATGGGGAGGAACTCCGTGAGACCCTGGACCAGACCCAGGACAATGGCTTCGAGGAGGCTCATAGGGTGCGGCCCCCGGATGTATGCCCGCTCCCTTGCTCCAGCAAGGGTGTTCCTCCGTCTCTGTACGCACGGACACCCACGGCCCTCGCGGGACGGGTAGGCTCGGACCGCACCATGCCCCCTGCCCCCCTCTGTCCCTGCTCCTCCGGCCAGCGCTACCGCGAGTGCTGCGCGCCCTTCCACCGCGGCGAGGCCGAGCCGCCCGACGCCGAGCGCCTCATGCGCAGCCGCTACAGCGCCTTCGCCCTGCGCGAGGTGACCTGGCTGTGGCACACGCTGCACCCCAGCCACCCGGACCGCGCGCGGCCCCAGGACGAGGTGCTGCGCGAGCTGCGCGCCTTCGCCCAGGCGCACCAGTACCCGAAGCTGGTGGTGATGGACCGCGCGGCCCCGGATGAAAGCGGCCTGGCGCAGGTGCTCTTCTTCGCGAAGGTGTTCGAGAAGGGAAAGGACCGCTCCTTCGTCGAGCGCTCCGACTTCCGGCATGACGGCACCGGCTGGCGCTATCTGTCCGGTGTCCCCCTGGAGCCCAAGGCGCTGTCCGTCCCGCCCGAGTCCCTCACCCTGGCCACGTTCCCCCGCCAGGTGGGCGTCTGAAAGTGGATGAAGCAGGCTGTCCGCCTGCCCTGGGGGGCGGCAGTCTCTCGTTGAAATGATGGGGCCCTTCTCATAGGTTCCCGCACGACTTCGAGGAGCGCTGCGAGGCCGGACACGGCCCCAGGCTCGAAGGGAATCACCCAACGGCGCTCACCTGTCCGCGTCTCTCGCGAGGGTGAGTCGTCGCAGCAAGCCAACCCGAACTTCCCGCGCCCGGACGCCGCGCCCGCTGGACCAGGAGCCATTGCCATGACCGCTGCAACCAAGTCCCAGAAGCAGGATTACGCCATCGCCGACCTGTCGCTCGCCGACTGGGGCCGCAAGGAAATCCGCATCGCCGAGAGCGAGATGCCCGCGCTCATGGCCATCCGCGAGGAGTACGCCAAGACGCAGCCCCTCAAGGGCGCGCGCGTGACGGGCTCGCTGCACATGACCATCCAGACGGCCGTGCTGGTGGAGACGCTCCAGGCGCTGGGCGCCGAGGTGCGCTGGGCGTCGTGCAACATCTACTCCACGCAGGACCACGCCGCCGCCGCGCTGGTGAAGACGGGCACGCCCGTGTTCGCGCACAAGGGCGAGTCGCTCAAGGAGTACTGGGACTTCACCCACCGCATCTTCGAGTTCGGCCCCGCGGGCAGCGAGCACGAAGGTCCGAACATGATTCTGGACGACGGCGGTGACGCCACGCTGCTCATGCACCTGGGCAAGCGCGCGGAGAAGGACGCCAGCCTCCTGGCCAACCCCCAGAGCGAGGAAGAGCGCGAGCTGTACGCCGCCATCAAGGCGAAGCTGGCCGAGGACGCGACCTGGTACACGCGCAAGAGCGCGAAGATTCTCGGCGTCACCGAGGAGACCACCACGGGCGTGCACCGCCTCCAGGAGATGTCCGTCAAGGGCACGCTCCTGTTCCGCGCCATCAACGTCAACGACAGCGTGACGAAGAGCAAGTTCGACAACCTGTACGGCTGCCGCGAGTCGCTGGTGGACGGCATCAAGCGCGCCACCGACGTGATGGTCGCCGGCAAGATCGCCGTCGTCGCGGGCTACGGCGATGTCGGCAAGGGCTCGGCGCAGGCGCTGCGCGCGCTGTCCGCCCAGGTGTGGGTCACCGAAATCGACCCCATCTGCGCGCTCCAGGCCGCCATGGAAGGCTACCGCGTCGTCACCATGGACTACGCCGCGGACAAGGCCGACATCTTCGTCACCGCCACGGGCAACAAGGGTGTCATCACCCATGACCACATGGCGAAGATGAAGGACCAGGCCATCGTCTGCAACATCGGCCACTTCGACAACGAAATCGAGGTCGCCTCCCTGGAGAAGTACCAGTGGGAGGAGATCAAGCCGCAGGTCGACCACGTCATCTTCCCGGACAACAAGCGCATCATCCTGCTGGCCAAGGGCCGGCTGGTGAACCTGGGCTGCGGCACCGGCCACCCCAGCTACGTGATGTCCAGCTCGTTCGCGAACCAGACCATCGCGCAGATCGAGCTGTACTCGCAGAGCGCCAACTACGAGGTCGGCAAGGTCTACGTGCTGCCCAAGCACCTGGACGAGAAGGTCGCCCGCCTCCAGCTCAAGAAGCTCAACGCGCAGCTCACCGAGCTGAGCCAGGAGCAGGCCGACTACATCGGCGTGAAGACCGCCGGCCCGTACAAGCCGGACACCTACCGCTACTAAGCGGATGCACCAGCCCTCGCCCGCCTGCCGCGGGGTGAGGGCCCGCGGTGCCGTTCCGAAGAGTCGCGGGCCGGCCAGCACCGCATGCGCGGCTGAGCCGCGACGGGAAGCGGGCGCACCGGCGTGAAACATCCGCTGAAACACAACGGGCCGCCTCCCCATGTGGGAGACGGCCCGTGTGCTTGCGGGCCCCGCGCTTCGTGGAGGAAGCACGGGGCCTGGCGTCAGGCAGCCGGACTCAGACGGCCTTCAGGCGGCGGCCACCCGTGGGCGCGGCGCTCTTGGCGGCGTCGCGGAGCGCGTCCTTCTTCTCCTCGATGCGCTCCCAGGTGAACTCCTTCTCGGTGCGGCCGAAGTGACCGTAGGCGGCGGTCTTCTGGTAGATGGGCCGCAGCAGGTCCAGGTACTCGGTGATTTCGCGCGGGCGCAGGCCGAACGTCTTGCGGACGGCCAGGGCGATGCGCTCTTCCGGAACCGTGGCGGTGCCGAAGGTCTCCACCATCACGCTGACGGGCTCGGCCACGCCGATGGCGTAGGACACCTGCACCTCACAGCGGCGGGCCAGGCCCGCGGCCACCACCGTCTTGGCGATGTGACGGCCCATGTACGCGGCGGAGCGGTCCACCTTGGACGGGTCCTTGCCGCTGAACGCGCCGCCACCGTGACGACCCATGCCGCCGTAGGTGTCCACGATGATCTTCCGGCCCGTCAGGCCGGAGTCACCCATGGGGCCACCCACCACGAAACGGCCGGTGGGGTTGATGAAGAACTTCGTCTTGTTGTCGATAAGCTTCTTGGGCAGCGCCTTCGCGATGACGTCCTCGCGGATGGCCTCCTGGATCTTCTTGTTGGAGACCTCGTCGGAGTGCTGCGTGGACACCACCACCGCGTCGATGCGGGCGGGGCGGCCGTCGCGGTACTCCACCGTCACCTGGCTCTTGCCGTCCGGGCGAATCCACGGGTGCGCCTTGCGGCGCGCGTCCGCCAGGCGGCGGGTGATGGCGTGCGCGTAGTGGATGGGCGCGGGCATCAGCTCCGGCGTCTCGTCGCACGCGAAGCCGAACATCATGCCCTGGTCGCCGGCGCCCTGGTCCTTCTTGTTGTCGACGCCCCGGGCGATGTCCTGGCTCTGGCCCTCGATGGCCACCATGACGCCGCACGTGTTGCCGTCGTAGCCCATGGCGCTATCGGTGTAGCCGATGCGGCAGATGGTGCTGCGGACGATCTTCGGGATGTCCACGTAACAATTCGTCGTCACCTCTCCAGCGACGATGGCGAGGCCCGTCTTGACGAGCGTCTCCACGGCGACGCGCGCCTGGGGGTCCTTGGCGATGATGGCATCCAGCACACCGTCGGAGATCTGATCGGCGATCTTGTCCGGGTGGCCTTCAGTGACGGATTCGGACGTGAACAGGAAGTCGGTAGGCATGTCGTCTCAGAAGCTGCGCTGAGAGTGCGCGCAGGGGGCGGACACTAAACGTCGCGTCCTAGAGGAGTCAAACGCGCAAGAGGGCTCCATCATTCATCTTTTCGGAATCTGGCAGGGCCCACCAACCGGGCGGGTTCGGCCGAACGGCCGCCATCCCCACAGGCGTGAATTTCGCGAGGCGCCGGACGTTCCCTTGGGCTAACAGACGTCCGGCATTCGCTCTGGAGGAACCCCTGACATGAACGCCCGCTTCCGTACCCTCACCTTCCTGGCCACCCTCGCTTTCGCCATGCCCGCGCTCGCCGCGAAGGACGACGCCGTCGCCAAGCCGGTGAAGACCGTGGTGCAGTCCGTGCGCTACGAGCGTGACGCGCTGGCCCTCAAGCACTTCGGCAGCGAGGAGCAGGGCAAGTTCCTGCTCGGCGAAGACTGGGCCAAGGGCACCGATGCGCAGCGCAAGGAGTTCGTCACGCTGTTCCAGGACCTGTTCGCGAACATCGCCTTCCCTCGCGTGCGGGACAACTTCAAGAACCTGGACTCCATCACCTACGAGCCCGCGCAGGTGCAGGGCAACGAGGCGACCGTGGCCTCCACCGTCTTCATCAAGCACCCGCTGAAGACCCAGGAGATGAAGCTGAAGTACCGGCTGGTGAAGGAGGCCGCCGCGTGGAAGGTCGTGGACGTGACGGTGCTGGGCTCGTCCATGCTGCAGGACATCCGCGACACGCAGGTCAAGCCGCTGGTGGCGCAGGGCGGCTGGGATCTGCTGCTGGAGCGCATGCGCACGGAGCTGGCGAAGGTGAAGAAGAAGTAGCCCGCACCTGCCCGGCGGCCGGGCCACCAGGCATCCCGGCCGCCCCGCGGTTTTCGCGACGGCGGCGCATCACGTAGAGTCGAACTCCCCCCTGCCTGGCCGATGACCGACCCCACCCCCGTCCACCCCGCCGCGACCAAGCCGCAGCCCTCCGCCCGTGAGGTGGACGCCTTCTGCATGCAGTACGCGCCTCGGGCGCCCGGCCACTCCGCCGTGCGCGACCTGTACCGGCTGCTGTGCGACGTGCCCGAAGGCCCCCTGGAGCAGCGGCTCCAGTGGGTGGAACGCTGGATGCAGTGGCTGCGCGAGCGCATCCCCGCCCACGGGCTGGTGGACGCCGCCGAGCCGGAAATCTCTCCCGCCGACAGCCGCCTGGCCCTGCTGGTGCGCGTGCTCGAGGGCGAGCCCGCGATGCGCGCCGCCGTCACCCGGCTGGTGGCCGCCGTCTGTGAAGGCTGCCGGGGACTCACGCTCTTCGCCCAGGTGGGCCTGCCCGCCGGACAGGGCTTCTTCGCCGAGGCCTCGGACCGGTTCGCCCGGACCGTGCTTCCCGCGGTGCCCGAACCCGGCAAGTTGTCGGAGCTGCTGCTGCGCCTGTTCCCACACCCGGACGACGCGAAGTGGCTCGCCCGGTTGCCGCCCGCGCGCCTGGCGCAGTTGGCGGCCCTGGTGGGAGAGCCCAAGCCCCCCGAGCCCGCGCCCGCCGCCCGCGTCCGCGCCGACCTGATGGATGCCCTGCTGCTGCTGGCGGTGCAGTTGGCGGCGCTGGGCATGGCCGAAGACGTGCGGGACCGCAGCCCGGAGACGGCCTTCCGCGCCTCGCCCTTCCTGAGGCTGCGGATGTTGTGCGACTCGGTTCTCGCGCGAGACGGCGCGCCAGACACCCTGCGGGATTTGAGCACGTGCGTGGCGGACTGCCGGCAGGTGGTGGCCAGCGTGTCGCGCCACCTGGAGGACCGGGGCGTCAGCGTGGACCTCGTCTACCGGCTGGAGCGCATCCGCCGGGGCTTGAAGCGCATGGAGGCCATTGCCCGGGTGCTGGGCTCCCCCCGGGGCGAGGCGCGCTGGCGCGAGGCGATGACGCTCGTGTCGGACCTGCTGCGGCGCGCGCACGAGGACCGCTCCGTGGTGGAGCTGGTGAAGCGCAACGTGCGGATGCTGGCGCGCAAAATCATCGAGCGCGCGGGCCACTCCGGCGAGCACTACATCACCAGCACCCGCGAGGGCTTCCACGCCATGGTGCACTCCGCGGCGGGCGGTGGCCTGGTGACCGCGGTCGCGGTGGCGAACAAGACGTTCCTGTCCGGCCTGCTGCTGGCGCCCTTCTTCACCTTCATGGCCGTGGGGCTGAACTACGCCGCGGCCTTCTTGCTCATCCAGCTCCTGGGCTTCACGCTGGCCACGAAGCAGCCCTCCGTCACGGCCGCCACCCTGGCGGGCGCGGTGGGCGAGGGCGCCCGGGGCGAGCGGCTGGCCAGCCTGGTGGAGCTCATTCCCCGCATCACCCGCTCCCAGCTCGCGGCCTTCGCGGGCAACCTGGGCGTGGTGGCGCCCACGGCCGTCGTCTTCGCGCTGGGGTACCAGTTCCTCACCGGCCACGGGTTCATGAGCCCCGCCAAGGCACAGGCCACGGTGGCCTCGCTCCACCCCTGGAAGAGCGGCACGCTGCTCTTCGCGGCCATGACCGGCGTCATGCTGTGGATGAGCAGCGTGGCCGGAGGCTGGCTGGAGAACTTCGTCGTGTACCGGCGGCTGCCGGAGGCGCTCGCCCACCACCCGATGCTGCGCCGGCTGCTGGGCGAGGAGCGCGCGCGACGACTGGCGGATGGCTTCCAGCACGCGGCCTCGGGCCTGGGCGCCAACGTGGCGCTGGGCTTCCTGCTGGCGCTGGGACCGGTGGTGGGCCGCTTCTTCGGGCTGACGCTGGATGTGCGACACGTCACCTTCGTGCTCGGTTCGCTCGCCCTGGCCGGCACGTCCCTGGGCGCCGACGTGGTGCTCCAACCCGCGTTCCTGTGGGCGCTGGCGGGCATGGTCCTGACGGGCGCCATCAACTTCGGGGTGTCCTTCTCCCTGGCGCTGGGGGTGGCCGCGCGCGCCCGGGACGTGCCCAGCCGCGAGGCCCTGCCCTTCCTCCGCGCCGTGCTCACCCACCTGGCGCGGGACCCACGCTCGTTCGTCTTGCCTCCCAAGGAGCCGGAAAACGACGTGCTGCGCGTGTCCGCGCCGCCCGCGAACTGAGTTTTATTCCCCAAGGGGCGCGGCTTTCGCCCCCGGGGGCCCGGGGCCGGGCAGCGGCCTGGCGGCTTGGCTTTGCCTTTCGGGCCAGGGCTTTTGCCGGTAGGGTCCCCGCCGCATGAGCGGCGATAGAAATTCGAACTCCCACTCCCGTTTCGCCCACGCCTTCGCCGGACTGTTGGTCCAGCGGGCAGGCTCCGTCCTCCTCGTGATGCTGGCCCTGCTGGCCGTATCCCTGTGGGGAACGTCGAAGCTGCACATCAACTCCAACCAGCTCGACCTCATCTCCCAGGACCTGGAAGAGGTGAAGGACGTCAAGCAGGTCATCGACATGGTGGGCGGCAGCGGCTTCCTCATGGTCGCCCTGCGCTCGTCGGACGAAGCCGCGATGAAGCGCACCGCGGACGACCTCGCGGCCATCCTCCAGGCGGACAAGGAGAACGTGCGCAACGTCTCCTACAAGCTGCCCGTCGAGTTCATCCAGCAGAACATGGTCCTCTTCGTGAAGACGGAGGACCTGGTCGAGGGCAAGCGCCGCATCATGGAGTTCCTGCGCGACAAGCTGAAGCGCAGCAACCCGTTCTTCATCGACCTGGGCGGCTCCAAGCCCGTCGAGCTGAACATGCAGGACCTGGTCGACAAGTACTCTTCCATTGGCAAGAAGAGCATCCGCGACGACTACAACATCTCCAACGACAAGAAGATGTTGATGCTGCTCGTCAAGCCGATGTGGGACAACACCGAGATTGGCAAGACGAAGGAGTACCTGGAGCGGCTCAAGGGCCAGATTGACGCGTACTCCGCGCAGCCCGGCAAGGTGAAGCTGGTCGAGGACTACAAGCTGATGGGCGATGACAAGACCATCGCCTACGGCTTCACCGGCTCCTACAAGACGACGGTGGATGACTCCTACGCGATTGAAGATTCGCTGGAGCCGGTGACGCTCATCGCGCTGGGCTCCATCTTCCTCATCACCATCATCTTCTTCCGCAAGCTGGCGCCGACCTTCCTGGTCGTCATCGGCACGGTGGTGGGAACGCTCTACACGCTCGGCTTCACCTACGCGACGGTGGGCGAGCTGAACATGATTACGTCCATCCTGGGCGGCATCCTGCTCGGCTTCGGCATCGACTACGGCATCCACTTCATCTTCCGCACGCGGCTGGAGCTGGGCGCGGGCAAGCCGTACGACGTGGCCATCCGGGACGCGGTGATGAACGCGGGCCGTCCGGCCGCGGTGGCCGCGGTGGTGACCGCCGGCTCCTTCTTCGTGCTGATGGTCAGCGAGTTCCGCGGCTTCAGCCAGTTCGGCTTCCTGGCCGGCGCGGGCACCCTCATCCTGGGCCTGACGCTGTTCTGCTGGAGCGCGTCCATCCTGGCGCTGGCCGGCCGCATCAACCCGGAGCTGCCGCAGAAGCTCATCGGCATCATGAAGCCGCCGCCCACCAACTCCGCCACCACGGGCAAGGAGCTGCGCATCCCCAAGCCGAAGCTGGTGCTGGGCGTCAGCACGGCCATCGTCGCGCTCATCTGCGCCGCCGCGGTGCCCTGGGCCGGTTCGGAGGAGCCGCCCAAAGGCGTGGAGCTGGGCTTCTTCGAGCGCCTCAAGTACGGCGTCAGCTTCAACTACAACACCCGCGCGCTCATCCCCGACGGCATGTCGTCCGTGCTGCTCCAGGACGAAATCAACGAGCGCTTCAACATCTCCAGCGACCCGATGGCCATCTACACCAAGGACCTGGACGAGGCCGAAGGTGTGTACCGGGAGCTGACGCAGAATCCGGAGAAGTACCCCTCCATCGACCAGGTGGTGAGCATCTTCACCTTCGTGCCTCCGGCGGAGACGGCCGCGGCCAACGCCAAGGTGCTGGAGGAGTGGAAGGCGGAGATGGCGCAGCTCGAGGCGGACGGCTTCTCCGTCGCCGCGCTGCCGCCGGAGATGCAGGCCAACGCGGAGTTCTTCCAGAAGGTGCTGGACGCCAAGCCCTTCGACGTCCACGGCGTGCCGGCCAACTACACCGCCCAGTTCCGCAACCTGCCCTCCGCCAAGCCGGAGAACCACGGCTACCTGACGTACATCTACGCCAGCGTGGACCTGATGGACGGCCAGAAGATGCTGGCGTTCTCCGACGAGACGCGGGTCATCAAGGCCTCGTACACCCCGGGCAAGTTCGACCAGGACGCGTGGGACCCGAAGGCCCCCACGGTGGAGAAGGAGTTCCGCGCCGCGGGCGCCACGCAGCTCTACGCGCGGCTGGCGCGCATCGTCCTCTGGGACGGCAAGCTCACCGTGGTGCTCACCGCGCTGTGGATCCTGGCCATGCACTTCCTGGACTTCCGCAACGTGAAGCTGGCGCTGGCGTCGGTGATTCCGCTGGGCGTGGGCGTGGCGATGATGCTCGGAATCATGGCGCTGACAGGGCTGCGCCTGAACTTCATGAACATCATCATCCTGCCCATCCTCCTGGGCTTCGGCGTGAGTCACGGCCTCTACCTGCTCCATCGCTTCCTGGAGGGCACATCCCCCCTGGTGGCACTGCGCAGCGTGGGCGCGGCCGTGGCGTCCTCCACGCTGACGGCCGTGGTGGCCTTCGCGGCGCTGCTGGCCGCGGCCCACAACGGCCTGCGCTCCATGGGTCTGGTAGCGTGCATTGGCCTCATCACCACGCTGGTGGTGTCCTTCACCGTGCTGGCCGCGGTGATGCAGCTCATGTACGACCGGCGTCAGCGCGAGTCGGGCAAGCCCTCGGGTGAGGGCGGCTCGGCTGGCGGTGGCAAGGACTCCGAGCCGAAGGCGGCCTGAGCCGTCTGGCCCGGGCGTGCATCTGACGGAGGCCCCCTTCCCAAAGAAGGGGGCCGGGAGAGGGACATCATGATGAAGCGACTGTTGCCCGTGCTCGGGCTGGGCCTGCTGTCCGGATGCTCCGCGGTGAAGAGCCAGCGGCTCCGCCCCGACTACGACACGGTGGACAAGCACCAGGTGAAGCGGCTGGTGGTGGTGACGCAGCCGCTGCCCGACGGCAAGGTCGCCGTGGGCGAGCTGTGGAGCCTCATCGCCCGCCAGTGGGTGAACCAGAACCGGGACTTCCTGGTGAAGGAGAGCGCGGCGCTCCCCGACGTCCCCACCGACGCCACCTTCAAGGCGCTGTGCGTGGAGGGCCTCGAGGGCGTGCTGTGGCTGTCGCCGCAAATCGCGCTCAGGGGCAGCGGCGCCGAGGCCGCCGTGGTGGCGAAGCTCGTGCGCTGCCGCGACGGCGAAGAGGTCTGGTCCGCCGAGGCCGCCGGGAGCTGGAACTCCAAGGACGCGGACTACGAGCAGCGCATTGGCCAGTACGTCCAGGAGCTGGGCGAAGAGGTGGCCCCCTACGTCGTGCCCACCAGCAAGCTGCTGACGGCCACGCTGGACACCCTGCCCAATCCCGAACTGAACGACGCCGACAAGGACGAGAAAATCGAGCTGGGTGAGTAGGTTCATCCTTCGTGGATGAGCAAACAGTCGCCCTGAGATTGGTCCTGGCCGCCCTGTTGGGTGGCGTGCTGGGACTGGAGCGTGAGGTGCGCGGCCAGGCCGCGGGGCTGCGCACCCACATCCTCGTCTCCCTGGGCGCCTGTTGTTTCACGCTGGCCAGCGTCTTCATTGAAGTGGCGCTGGGCCCGCACACGCCCGAGGGGACCCGGGGCGACATCAGCCGCATCGCCAGCCAGGTGGTGGTGGGCATCGGCTTCCTGGGCGCGGGCGTCATCCTCCGCCAGAACGGACAGGTGAAGGGCCTGACGACGGCGGCCAACCTCTGGCTCACCGCCTCCGTGGGCCTGGCCGCCGGACTCGGCTTTCCCTTCGCCGCCCTCACCACCACCGCCATCGCCTTGATGTGCCTCGCGGGCCTGCGCCCGCTGGAGCGCGCCATCAAGCGGTACCGCGCCCGCCGGGGCCTCACCCGCGAGCAGGACGAGGACGACCCCGCCTGACGGCGCGCACGCTTCCGCGCACGCCCGCCTGCAGCGAGCCTTGCGCCAATAACGCAACTTAGTTACAACAACACTCCGGACACCAAATCGAATTCTGGCGTGTCATCGCGGCGGCCCCTGGCCGCGGCATGCCCCGTCATGTCCGCACAACCGGAGCCCACCATGCCCAAGGGAAACCGAACCATCATCCAGCTCGTGTCGTCGGCCGGGACGGGCTTCGTCTACACGACGACGAAGAACAAGCGGAAGTCGCAGGAGAAGCTCCACCTTAGGAAGTACGACCCGCGCGTGCGCAAGCACGTGCTGTTCGTGGAGGGCAAACCGTGACGGCACCCCGGCTGCCCGTCACCGTGCTCTCCGGCTTCCTGGGCGCGGGCAAGACGACGCTGCTCAACCACGTCCTCCAGAACCGCGAGGGCCTGCGGGTGGCGGTCATCGTCAACGACATGAGCGAGGTGAACATCGACGCCCGGCTGGTGAAGGCGGGCGGCGGGGCGCTGAGCCGCGTGGACGAGAAGCTCGTGGAGCTGTCCAACGGCTGCATCTGCTGCACGCTGCGCGAGGACCTGCTCCTGGAGGTCTCCCGGCTCGCGCGGGAAAGCCGCTTCGACTACCTGCTCATCGAGTCCACCGGCATCTCCGAGCCCCTGCCCGTCGCGGAGACGTTCACCTTCGCGGACGAATCCGGACAGAGCCTGTCGGACGTGGCGAGGCTGGACACGCTGGTGACGGTGGTGGACGCCCTGCACTTCCTGCGGGACTGGAACGCCGCGGATGACCTCGCCGCGCGAGGACTGGCCGCCGCGGACGAGGACGAACGCACCGTGGTGGACCTGCTCGTGGAGCAGGTGGAGTTCGCGGACGTGCTCGTGCTCAACAAGCTGGACCTGGTTCCAGAGGCGGAGGCCGCCCGGCTCCGGGACATCCTGCGCAAGCTCAACCCCGGCGCGGCGCTTGTCCCCGCGGAGCGCGGGCGCGTCCCGCTGACGGCGGTGCTCAACACCGGCCGCTTCGACTTTGAACGCGCGCGCCGCTCGCCCGGCTGGCTCCGGGAGCTGCGGGGCGAGCACACGCCGGAGACCGAGACGTACGGCATCCGCAGCTTCGTCTTCCGCAGCCGCGTGCCCTTCCATCCCTCCCGGCTGTGGGACTTCATCCACGGGAGCTGGCGGGGCGTGCTGCGCTCCAAGGGCTTCTTCTGGCTCGCGTCGCGGATGGACATCGCGGGCGTCTGGGCCCAGGCGGGCGGCGCGTGCAGCTTCGAGCCCGGCGGCATGTGGTGGGACGCGATGCCCCGCGCGGAGTGGCCAGAGGACGCCGCGTCCCGCGCCGACATCGAGCGCGAGTGCGTGGGGCCCCACGGTGACCGGCGGCAGGAAATCGTCTTCATCACCCAGGACGCGGACCACGAGGAGATGGCGCGGCTGCTCGAGGCCTGCCTGCTCACGCCCGAGGAGCTGGCGCGGGACTCGGCGCAGTGGGCGCAACTCCAAGACCCGTTCCCTGAATGGGTGGTGCTGCGGACCGACGAGGCCGAACCGTCACGGGAAGCGGAGGGCGCCTGATGCCACCCGCGCACGCCCTCCCCGCCCACCCCGAGGAGACCCAGGCCTTCGTGTGGACGCCCGAGGCGCTCACGGACATCTACCGTGAAGGGCTCAACCTCTGCGTCTGGCGCAGGGGCTTCGACGCACCGCTGACACATTGGCTCAACGAGGTGACGGCCACGCACGCATTGAACGTCATCGCGCGCGTGCGCGGCGACGCCCCGGACCTGCGACCCCGGCTCGAAGGGCTGCCCCAGGGGCCCTTGTTCGAGGCCTGGCTCGCGGGCGTGCACTTCCTGGCGCGGCTCTACGCGGACCTGTTCGGCGCGGCGGAGCTGGGAGTGCGCCTCCAAATCCTCGGCGAAGACATATGCCCGAGCTTCCACGTGGACCGCGTGGGCGTCCGGCTGCTGTGCACCTACGCGGGCCCGCCCACCGAATGGCTGGAGAACGCCCATGTCCTGCGCGGCGCGCGGGGTCCCACCGCGAGGCCAGGGGCGCCCGTGCGGGCGCTGGAGCGCTTCGACGTGGCGCTCCTCAAGGGCGAGTCGTGGCCCGACAACCGGGGCAACGGCGCCGTGCATCGCTCCCCCGCCATCGCCGGCAGTGGCCGACGGCGGCTCTTCCTCTCCATCGAAGCACTCTAGAGGCCCCCACCATGTCCAAGGTCTGCCAGGTCACCGGAAAGCGGCCGCTCGTCGGCAACACCGTGTCTCACGCCAACAACCGGCACAAGCGGCGCTCGCTGCCCAACCTCCAGTGGCACCGCTTCTGGGTGCCCAGCATGAACCGCTTCGTGAAGCTGCGGGTGAGCGCGCACGGCATCCGCATCATCAACCAGCGCGGCATCGACCGCGTCGTGCGGGAGCTCCTCGCGGAAGGCGTGAAGCTCTGATGCGCCGCCGTGATGGGCGTCCCACCCGCGCGCCGAGGCTCCGGTGCGCCGCGCGGCACCGGCCGCATGGCCGTGAGTACGCGCCGCCCCTGATGGTGGACGTCGCCGGGGACGACTCGGACGAAGCGCCAGCGCCGCCCGCCCACCTCAACGTCGTGCCCTCCCCCGAACCCCTGAGCGAGTCCGTCTCCTGACGACGAGGCCTCGCACCGAGAAAGACACCGTCATGGCGAAGAAGAGCAAGGTCGCGCGCAACGAGCAGCGCAAGGCCCTGGTGGCGAAGTACGCGAAGCGCCGCGCGGCGCTGAAGGCGCGCGTCCGCGACGTCTCCCTGTCCTACGAAGAGCGCCGCGAGGCCCAGGACGCCCTGGCGTCCCTGCCCCGCGACTCGAACCCCAACCGTGTGACGAATCGCTGCGCGCTCACCGGCCGGCCCCGCGGCAACCTGCGGCGCTTCGGCCTCTCGCGCATCGCGCTGCGCGAGAAGGCCCTCCGGGGAGAGATTCCCGGCGTCATCAAATCAAGCTGGTGAGCCTGGCGCGGCTCAGTGGCGCGTGTGCCGGCGTGAATCCGTCGGCGCCTCACGGCGAGGCGCCGCGTCATCACCGCCGCCCGCCCAGTGCTGCGCCATCCCGGACGCCTGGCGCACGGAGGGCGACGAAGGCTCCTCGTCGGCGTCCTCGTCCGCCCAACCCAGCCCGCCCGTGAGGTCATGCTGGAGCGGCAGCCCCGCGGTGGTGGAGGTGCGCCGCGAGGGCGCCAGCGCCTCGGGACGCAGGTCCGGCAGCTCCGAGAGCTCTCCGCGCAAGTAGACGTCGTCGCCGTCGATGTCCGTCACATCCGAGAAGGCCAAGCGGCAGTCGCGCGTGAAGAGGCGCCCTCTGCCAATGAAGAACCCGGCCGCATCCGCGGCGATGATGGTGCCCACCTTCTCACCATCCCGGTCTCTCGCTGTCATGCCCATCTGGATGTTCGCGGGATTGAACATGCTTGCTCCTGGGGCGAGCCGTATGCCCGTCCCAGCAAGTTGCACATGCCCGTCCGCAACCGGAATCCCCTTCGGGTCCGGTAGGCGTGTTGGCAAGCCATCGCCGTACACCCCGCCCTCATGGGGGCGGGGGCTCAGGCCGTGTTGCGCCCGGAAGGCGGTGCCCCGTGCTCCCGCGGCTCATGGTCGGCGGGCTCCGGGTTCCCTACACCCGGGGCCTCCGGCTCCATCGTCTCGCTGAAGCGGCGGTCCATCTCCGTGCGCACGTACCGCTCGATTTCCTCCGCGGTGGTCAGCTCCATGGCGTTCTGCAGGAGCTCCATGGCGTCCGTGCGGCTGACCCGGCGAAGCAGACGCTTCACCACCGGAATCTGCCCCGACGTCATGGACAGCTCGTCGAAGCCCAGCGCCAGCAACACCAACGTGTAGAGCGGATCTCCCGCCATTTCCCCACACATGGCCACGGGGATGTTAGCCGCCCGCGCCGCGTCGATGATGCCGCGCAACTGCCGGAGCACGGACAGGTGGAGGGGGCGGTAGAGGTAGGCCACCTCGCGGTTCTGGCGGTCGATGGCCAGCGAGTACTGGATGAGGTCGTTGGTCCCCACCGAGAAGAAGTCGGCCTCCTGGGCCAGGCGGTCCGCGATGGTGGCCGCGCTGGGCGTCTCCACCATGATGCCCACGGGGAAACGCTTGCCGATGGGCACGCCCGCGCGGCCCAGCTCCGTGCGGCAGGCCTCCAGCTCGCTGCGGGCCTCGCGCAGCTCGCTCACGCCACAGATGAGGGGGAACATCAGCCGCAGGTTGCCGTGCACGCTGGCGCGCAGGAGCGCGCGAAGCTGCGTGCGGAACAGCTCCCGGTTGGACAGGCAGTAGCGGATGGCCCGCAGGCCCATGGCCGGGTTGGGTTCCTTCTCGTGCTTCGTCTTGCCCGGCACCTTGTCGCCGCCCAAATCCAACGTGCGGATGGTGACGGGACGCCCGCCCATGGCCTCGAGCACCTGCCGGTAGGCGCGGTAGTGCTCCTCCTCGGTGGGCGCCGTCTTCCGGTCCAGGAACATGAACT
The DNA here is from genome assembly GCF_000280925.3 of Myxococcus hansupus. Classification (NCBI taxonomy): domain Bacteria; kingdom Pseudomonadati; phylum Myxococcota; class Myxococcia; order Myxococcales; family Myxococcaceae; genus Pseudomyxococcus; species Pseudomyxococcus hansupus. Next base: position 412,014 of record NZ_CP012109.1, on the reverse strand, counting down.
CGGTGCGGTACAGGCCAATGCCCTCCGCGCCGTGCGCCAGCAGCGAGGGGATCTCCTCCAGGAACTCGATGTTGCCGTTGAGGCGAATCTGGAAGCCGTCCGTGCTGACGGCGGGCAAATCCTTGGTGGCGAGCGCCAGCCGCTCGCTCTCTTGATAGCGGCGCTGCTCCTCGCGGAAGACGGCGAGCTGCTCCTCCGAGGGGTTCACCAGCACCACGCCCCGGATGCCATCCATGGCCACCAGGTCGCCCGGGGAAATCTGCTCGCTGGCCCGGCCGGCGCCCACCACCGCGGGCGTCTCCCGCGCGCGGGCGACGATGGCGGTGTGGCTCGTCTGGCCGCCCAGGTCCGTCACGAAGCCCGCCACCCGGCCACTGCGCGCCATCAGCGCGGCGTCCGCGGGGGACAAGTCATGCGCGACGACGATGGCCTCGGCGGGGACCTCCACCTCCTCGTCCACCACCTGCCCCATCAGGTTGCGGATGATGCGGTCGGCGACATAGTCGACGTCCGAGCGGCGCTCGCGGAAGTACTCGTCCGGGATGTTGTCGAACAGGTGCTTGATTTTGCGCGCCACGCGCCGGACGGCCCACTCGGCGTTGATGCGGTCCTCGATGATGAGCCGGTTCACCTCGTCCACGAGCATGGGGTCGTGGAGCATCAACCGGTGCGCTTCCAGGATGAGGGCGTGGTCGCTGCCCTCGGTGCGCGTAATCTGGTCCTTCAGCTCGGCGAGCTGCCGGTCCGACAGGTCGATGGCGGTCTTCATCCGCATCCGCTCGGGCTCGACCTCCGCCTCCGCCAGACGCAACTTGGGCGTGCGGATGCGCTTGCGGTCCAGGATGAAGGCATGCCCCACCGCGATGCCGGGAGAGGCGCCGATGCCCAACAACCTCAGAGTGGGGGTGGCCTGGCTGCTCACGATTCCTTCCGCTCCTGTCCCGCTACCGCGTTATCCCAACAGCCCGTCACTGCGCCTCGCCGAAACGGTCTCCAATGAGCTTCGCCAGCTCCTGGAGACATGCATCCGCGTCGTCGCCCTTGCAGGTGAGCTTCACCTGGGTGCCCTGCGCGGCGGCGAGCATCAGCACGCCCATGATGGATTTGGCATTGGCCCGCTGTCCCTGGGCTTCGATGGTGACCTCGCTCTTGAACCGGTTGGCCACCTTGACCATCTGCGCCGCGGCCCGGGCGTGGAGCCCCAGCGCGTTGATGATCTCGTACGTCCCTTCGACCACGCTTGCCATCTCGACTCCCACTCTCCTTAAAGGAATGCTCCCGCCACGCAGGCCAGGCCCGCCGCGACATAGAGCACCACGTAGTTCGGCACCCGACGACTCACTAGCACGTAGGACGCCACCCCCAAGGCCAGGCACCCGGCCGCCAGCAGGGGCGCATACAGGCCACCCGCGTTGGTCCCGAACGAAACCGCCAGCCAGGCGGCCACACCGCCCGCGCTGGTCGCCGCCACCGCCCGCAGCCGCGCGCCCCGGGCGGGGAGATTCGCGCGCGCCACCGCCTCCACCAGTTGGTCTCCCAGCGTCAGGCCCAGCCAGTACAGGCGCACCCGCAGCAGCACGTGGACCAGGTTGTAGAGGACCAGGAACAGCGGCACCGCCCACACGCCCAGGAGCGGCACCAGCGCGGCGCTCACCGCGCCCGTCGCGGGCTTGAGCGACAGCCAGAAGAAGCCGTCCCCCAGCGCCGCCAGCGGGCCCATGAGCGCGGCCTTGAAGGCCACCACCTTGTCCGGCGTCTCCTCGCCCTGGGCGATGCGCTGCTCGTGGTTGATGACGCCGCCGACGATGGCCGCCGCCACGTAGGGGTGCGTGTTGAAGAAGACCAGGTGCCGGCGCACCGCCTCCTCGCGCGCGGCGCCCGCCGGGTACAGCGCGGCCAGGGCAGGGTAGACGGCGTAGGCCAGCCCCAGGTTCTGCATGCCCTTGGGGTTCCACGACGCCTGCAGGAAGAGCGAGCGCAGGAAGACGCGCAGCAGCACCCCGAAGCCCAGCGTCGCGGGGGCCGTGCTCATCGGGCCTCCAGGAGCAGGACGCTGACGACGGACACCGTCACCACCGCCGCGCCCAGCCCCGCGTAGAGCGGCGCGCGCCGGGCGTGGCTGCCCTGGGCCGCGATGGCCGCCGCCACGGACGCCATGGCCGGCCAGGCCCACGCCAGCCCGCGCACCACCACCGGCGGAAGCGCCTGGAGCAGCGGCTCGATGTAGAAGCCCAAGAGCGCGCAGAGCGCGGTGAGCGCGCCGTACACCCCGAAGTGGGGCCACATCCCCCACAGGTTCTGCCGCATCGCGCGCGTCAGGTCGCCCGCCTCCGCGGAGGCCAACGCCACCCGCGCCAGGCGCGCCGTGTAGCCCTCCAGCAAGCGGTCACCGCGGCGGCCCACGCGCCCCAGGCCAATGAAGAGCAGCACCGCCAGGGACCAGATGGCCGGCGTGGAGCCCGCGCCCGTGGCCGCCGACAACGTGGCCGCGGCGGCGCTGGCGCCCGTGGCCGCCAGGGTGTCGTTCTCCGGCAGGGCCGCGCCCAGGTTGGCGGTGCCCAGGAAGAACAGCTCCAGGAGCATGCCAATGGCAAGCCCCGAGGCCACGTCATCCAGGAGAACGCCCATGACGGTGGCGGCGACCAGGGGCCGGGACAGCATGGCCTGGAGGAACGCCTTGCGCTCCAGCGCCACCAGTCCGCCCCACAGTCCCGCGAGCGCCACCTGGGTCCAGACGACGCTCACGCGCTCACCCGGCCTTTGCCCACCGCTCGTGGAGGTCCGGCAGGTCCACGGGCTTCTCCGCCGGTACCGCGCGGGCCGCCACGCGGACGCCCTGGTCGGAGAGCTGCTGGAGCGTCTTCAGCTCCGCCTCCGCCAGGAAGACGGACGGAGACACCTGCCTGCGGCCGGTGCCGAAGTGCACGTTGCCCAGATTCAGCTCATCCATGGCGAGCCCGTGCGCGTGCGCGAAGGGCACCGAGGCCACGTCCCGCAGCAGCACCAGGGTGCGCACGCCGTCCTTGGACAGGGCGGCGAAGTCCACCTGGGACAAGGGCAGAATCTGCACCTCGATGGCGCTCTGGACGGCCAGCGCCATGGCCGCGCGGATGAGCGGGCTCGACGCCGCCTCGTCATCCGCCACGACGACCCGGGAGACTTTGAGAAACGGGAGCCAGGCCTCGACGACCTGACCATGGATGAGGCGGTTGTCGACGCGGACCAGGGTGATCACGGCAGTCTCGAATCGCCGACCCGCGCGGGTCCGTCAAGTTCGCGGCTGCTGCTGGGCCTCGCGAAGCAGGGCGGATGCGCAGGTGATGTTGCGCTGGCCATGGGAAGCCAGCTGGTTGGCCATCTCCGGTAGCGACAACTCCTCCGAACGGAGCGAGTTCGCCTTCAGCAGCATGGGCAGGTTGACGCCAGCAAGGACCTCCACATTCATTCGCTGACACATCATCAGCGACTCCTTACAGGGCGTACCTCCGAAGAGGTCGGCCAGAATGATGACACCGGAGCCCTCATCCACGCGGGCAACCGCCTGCTTCATCTTCGCCCGGAGTTCCTCGACGGGAGTCCCAGGCTCGATGTTACAGGTTGCCACCGCGGGAAGCTCTCCCACGATCTGCTCAGCGGTGGAGACCAGCTCCTCCGCCAGACGTCCGTGCGCTGCGACGACGAGGCCGACCATGTCCGCTCCTGACCAACCCCCCGAAGCTGCGTCCTACGCCTGAACGAAGCGCAGCGCAACTCCGGCGAAAGTTTCCGCCCTGACCTCTGACCTAAGCTGTCTCTGCCTGCAACGAAAACTAAGGCGACCACAGCGGTGGTGCCCGAAATTTCGGGTCCGGCCGCGCACAGGGCTGTCGCCTGCCGGACGGGGGAGCGCCATCGCATCCCCCACACTCTAGAGATGCGCCGCGCGCCCTGAAGATTCAAAAGGGCGCGGCATCAAATATTAGGCGCCGTATCAATCCGAGTTGATGCACCGTTCAGGCGTTGCGACATGTGTCCTGGTGGGTGGTCTGCCCGGAAGGCAGGCAAGCGTTCCCGGGTCGACGATGACGCCCCTCCCTGGGGTGACGCATCCCCGCGTGCATTCCCCGCGCGGGAGGCATGTGGCGCGGCGACTGGCGGATTACTTGTGGGCGCACGGCGGGCCAGATGGGATGTGCCCGGCGTTGAACGCACCGGCCGACTCCGGGGCGACGCGAGGACGGCATGGCCAAGACGAAGCTGCTGAAGCAAGGCGACGCGGTACCCGACATCACCCTCACGGGCGCGAACCGCCAGCCGGTGCGGCTGCGCGAGCTGGTGGGACAGAAGGTGCTCGTCGTCTACTTCTACCCGAAGGATGACTCGCCGGGCTGCACCGCGCAGGCGTGCAGCTTGCGGGACCAATACGAGGATTTCGTCGCCGCCGGCGCGGACGTGGTGGGCATCAGCGGAGACTCGTCGGAATCGCACGAGGGCTTCGCGACGAAGCACCGGCTGCCCTTCAAGCTGCTCAGCGACGAGCGCGGCGAGGCCCGCGAGGCGTTCGGCGTGTCCACGTCGTTCCTGGGCCTGCTCCCCGGACGCGTCACCTTCGTGGTGGACCGCTCGGGCATCGTGCGCGACAGCTTCGAGTCGCAGATTCGCGTCGGCGAGCACGTGCGGCGCGCGCTGGACTTGGTGCGCACGCTGGCGCAAGAAGGCGCGTCCGCGGCGAAGTAGCTGCTTGCTGTCCAGACGGGCGCGCGGCACGTGCGCGCGGAGGAACGCGAGTGCCAGCACCGCACGCGCCCGTCCCATTCACGAACGGTCCGCGAGGGCCCCGCGCGCCTCGCGCGCAAGAAACGCACTCGGGAGCCTGCGCCGCCGCCCGTGCGCGCATGCTGGCCCGCGCCTTGCTCAATGCCCTTTCGACTTCGCGATACACGCGGAGCGAAAGGAACGGCGTCATGCGTTTTCCGGACGAGAACCTGTTCGACGAAGTGGTGCTCAACCTGGGGCCGTTGATGGCCATGAAGGTGGTGGGCGTGGTGCTGCTGCTCACCGCCTACGTGCGCCCGTTCTGATTCACGCGCCGGTCTGCCCGTGCAGGAAATGCGCGCCCCTGAACGCCACCGAAAACGTCACCGTGCGCACGAAACCCACGCGTTAACATGCAACGGACCAGGAACGCGGCCTTCGGGCCCGCGTCCGATTCCGGGAAGGGAGCCCATGGTGTTCTCACGTGGTAGGCGGTTTGGCGTCGCGGTGCTGTGCCTGGGAATGATGACGGGCGCCTGTGCGGCGCGGCAGGAAACACCTCCATCCTCGCCGGTGGAAGGCGCACCCGCGCCCCAAGACGACACGCAACAGGAGGCCTCCGCGGTGGCCACGAAGCTGACGTGTACGCTGAGCGGCCCCGCCCTGGTGCGCACGGGCGAGCCGGTGGAGCTGGTCTTCCAGTTGAGCAACCCCACGGCCAAGCCCGTGCGCGTGCTCACCTGGCACACGCCCCTGGAGGGCGTGCTCAACAAAATCTTCGACGTGTCCCGTGACAACACGGCGCTCGAATACCGCGGGCCCATGGCGAAGCGCGCGCCGCCCACGGCGAGCAGCTACATCACGCTGGAGCCCGGCGCGTCCGCGGAGGGCAAGGTGGACGCGGCGCGCTACTACGACTTGCGGGCGCCCGGCACGTACCGCATCGCCTTCCGCGGCCCGCTGATGGACGTCGCGCAGGAGGGCCAGCCGGTCCCCGCCCCCAACGGTGAATACCGCGCGACGGACGTGTCGTGCCCGACGGTGCAAATCACCATCACGCCCTGAAACACGGGCCGGGCCCCGGGCGGAAGACCTCCGCGCGGGGCCCCGGGCTCAGCCCACCACCAGCCTCGCGCGCTGCTGCGCGGGGCGGATGCGCGCGGTGGCCCCCGCTCCGAAGCGGAGGAAATCCTCCTCCACGCCGTCGCTGAAGATGATGCCCTCCGACGCCATCCGCGACTCCAGCACCAGCTCACACGCCTCCGTCACATCGCCCATCACCAGGTTCGCGCCCGAGTGACGGCTGGCGAAGGGCTCGCGCACCACGAAGACCAGCCGCGGGTCCTCCCACCCCAACTGCAGGGCCGGGCCCGGCACGCCGCCCGAGCGCGCCGTCACGCCTCGCGCCAGGTTGAAGATGGAGGACAGCCACCCGGTGGCGCCCGCGCCCGTGGACACCACCACTCCGCTGGAGGACTGCGACTCCTCCTGGTCCCCCGTGCGCAGCCGGTAGCGCGCGGACACGTGGGAGCGGGCGCCAATGAACAAGTCGTTGAAGGCCAAGAGCCGCTGTCCGTCCTCCAGCCGCGCCTCCGCCAGCGTCACGCGCTTGTAGACCGCATGTCCGTCCAGCACCCGTCGCACCGCTCGGCGCGCGCCCGCCACCGCATGGGGCAACAGCACGCCGTCGAAGCGCTCCGGGTCCGGGTTCACGCCCACCAGGGGCTGCTCCCCCACGTACTTCGCCACGTTGGCCACCAGCCCGTCCTGCCCCGCGACAACGACGACCTCCTTGCCCGTGAAGAGGAAGGTGGGCACCAGGCTCCGGTCCACCTGCTGCACCGGCAGACCGACGGACAGCGAGTCCCGCAGCGTGTCCACGTTGCGCCGGTACGCCTCGTCCTCGCGGGAGAACTCGTCGAAGTCCTGGCCGGCGTGCTCCACGTAGAACTTCGCCTGCTTCTTCGTGTTGAAGCGCTCCACCAGGCCCGCCATCCGCGTGCGGCGGGTGACGAGCACGATCTTCTCGTACATGACGCCCTCCCCGCGCAGCGCTAGCGGCCCTTCGTCCCCGAGCCCTGGCCGTGGTAGCCCGACGCCCCCACCAGCGAGCGCAGCAGGTCCGGCGACACATTCAGCTCACCGATGCGCTGCGCGTTCTCCGCCATCTCCCGGAACGCCAGCGCGATGTTGAGCGCCGGGTCGCCGCCGCTCGCCGACGTGGCCATCAACGTCTTCCAGTCCACGCCGCGCACGGGGGCCAGCGTCTTCTCCAGCGCGTACGCACGGGCGTCCGCGGCCTGCCGCTCGTTCTCGCCCCAGCGGGTCATCAGCTCGGCGCGCTGCTCCTCCACCGCGATGTCCGCCGCCATCTTCGCCTCGCGAATCTGGCGCTGCCGTGCCTCCACCGCCAGCTCCGTGGCCAGCTCGCTCTCCTTGATGCGTCGCTCCTGTTCCACCGCGGCGTTGCGGCGCGCGTAGATGGCCTCGTCCGCGCCGCGCTGCAACGCCTCGCGCGCCTCGGCCTCCAGCGCCCGCGCCATCTCCGGCGACGGCTTCACCGACAGCAGCGAGAAGGCCATGACCTCCACGCCCAGCGCCTTCACCGGCTCCGCCTCCGCCAGGGCCGCCAGCACCTGCGCCTCGATGGCATCCGAGCGCACCAACACCTCGCGCAGCGTGAGCCCCTGCACCACCGTGCGCGCCCGCACCTGCGCCACCTGCACGAGCCGCTCCTCGAGCTTCTCCGGGTCCTCCGAGCGGTAACGCCCCGTGGCCCCCAGCGAGTAGTCCAGCAGCGAGGACAGCCGCCGCGGGTCCGTCACCCGCCACGTGAGCTGTCCCTGAAGCGTCACCGCCTGGAAGTCCCGCGTCACCTCGTTGAAGACGAAGGGCACGTCCGCGCTCGACAGCGGCACCGACACCAGCGTCGCCGACGGCTTCCAATAGAAGAACGAGAGCCCCGCCCCCTCCCGGACCACCTTTCCCCCCTCGAACTGCATCACGTACGTCGTCGGCGCCGCCTTCATGTATCCGATGACCATAGCCCCCTCTTCGTGTCTGTTGGACACATTCTTAGTGTCCTTTCGACACGATTTCAAGATGTCCGATAACGAATCGGGATTCATCCGCGTTGCGACACGAGGCACGCGGGTCGCATGGACGAAATCGCCTCTCGTGCGCACCGTGGGAACAACCCCGGATCAGACAGCAGCGATGCCGGGCCACGAGGAAAGGGCGTACGGTGACGACACACGAATGGCATCTGGATGCAGCGAGATTTTCGCGCGCCGACCATTCATCCGCCGCGCGCCATCCCTACCTTTCCTTCGCACTTCAGGAGAGCGCATGCGGATCGCGGTGATTTCGGACCTCCATCTCGGGCGGCGCGACGCCGCCGACCACTTCGGGCACGACGACTCCGGCTTCCTGCGGTTCCTTCGTTTCTTGGAAGGTAACTTCGAGCGAATCGTGCTCCTGGGCGACATCTTCGAGACGCTCACGCCCCGCGCGCCTGGGATGAAGGTGGCGGAGCTGATGGCGGCTCGCGCGGCGCACCCGGAAATCGTCCGGCGCTTCGAGCTGCCCCGCTACCACTACATCCACGGCAACCACGACCTGGTGGCCGGCACCGTGCTGGGCGCCCCCGAGCAGATGATTCTGGAGGCGGACGGGGTGCGAATGCTGTTCACCCACGGACACCACCACGACTGGATGATTCGCAAGGCGCGTCTCCTGTCGGAAGCGGCGGTGTGGGCCGGCGCGTGGCTGCGGCGGATGCGGCTGCGGGCGATGTTCCGCTGGTTCCAGGAGTTGGACCTGAAAATCACCAACGCGCTTCCGGACCCGGAGCGCTGCACCTTCCAGCGCTGGGCGGTGTCGCGCGCCAACGCGAACAACGCGGACATCGTCGTCACCGGCCACACCCACCTGGGCCTGCGCGTGGAACACGGCAGCAAGCTGTTCCTCAACAGCGGGACGTGCTCGGAGGGGCAGTTCTCCTTCCTCAGCCTGGATACGCGCGCCGGGAACTACTCCCTGCACACCACCTGGTAGCCCTGGGCCCGCGAGCGGGCAGGAAGGCGGCGGGGAGCCCGGTCCGCTGCTACTTCCTCGCCCCAAACCGGGGGCGGGGACATAACATTGGCGGATGTTCAGGCGGCTCACCGAGGCGCTCCGCGTCCTGACGCGACGCACCCCGAGAAGCGGCTCCGGTCCCTTGCCGGATGCCCCCCGGCAGATGCTCCTCTCCGACGTGACCGCGGACCCGCGGTCCCGGACGAAGACGGCCGCCCGCAGGGCCTCGCCGCGCACGACCCGGGCCACGCGCTACTTCGACCTTCACGATGACTTCCGCATCCCCGGGCGGCCCGAGCTGAGCGACCCCGTGCCCGTGGACGCGCGCCAGAAGCTGGACTCCGTCTGGCTCTTCACCTCCGGCGCCCGGGTGCGGAGCGCGGGAAAGCTGCGCCTGTCCGTGAAGCCCCCTGGACCGCCGCTCGACTTCTCGCTGGCGGGCGCCGGGCTCACGCCGGTGGTCTCCGCGCGCGTGGCCTCTGTCTTCCGCGAGCTGGCGCCGGATGACGTCCAGGTGCTGCCGGTGGAGGTGGAGGATCGCCGCGAGCCGTACTTCATCCTCGTCGCCACCCGGCTGGTGCGCTGCATCGACGAGCGGGCCTGCGCCGAGGTCGTCCACTACACGGCCGAGGACAGCCCGCCCGAACGCGTGGGCCACTACCGCAACGTGCAGGGGCTGCGGGTGGACCCGTCGAAGACGAACGGCGCCCGCGTGTTCCGCACGTGGGGCTGGCCGGTGAGCTTCATCGTGTCCGAAGGCATCAAGGAAGCCCTGGAGCACGCCGGCATCACCGGCGCGCGCTTCGCCGAAGTGACGGAGCCACCCCGGAAGCCCCGTCGCAAGAAGACCGCCGCGAAGAAGTCCCGGCCCAAGCGCCGCTGACGCGCCGGACTCCCCTCCGCCCATCGCAGGCATGCCGGAGCCCACGTGGGGCTCCACGCCCGCGTGCGCCTCCAATTCCTCGCGCGGGGAAAACCCGGCCCCGACTGGAATTGCCCCCCTCCAAGCCAGGCCTGACGGGCCGCGGCGACGCCGTCTCAACGCCTCTGACGCAAGTCATTGAAGCAATGCGTCACGCGCCATGGACAGTCACAGACTTGCAATCTCCGGAAACTCGCTGGTACTTTCTTCGCCGCCCGAAAGAACTTTTCGCCATTCACGGCCGCCAGCACGTCACAACGCGCCGCGCCATCTGGACGAAGGCTCTCAAAGCTCTCTGGTTTCTTCGCCGTAAGAACGAAGTTTTCCAGCCTTGGAGGGGAGTGTATGCATCCGAACAAGCGTTTCGCGTGGGGTGGGTGGCGGCGGGCGTCTTCGCGGTGTCTGGTCTGGTCGCCGCGTGCGACCCCGAGGAGAATCCCACGCCGACACCGGACGCCGGGCAGCAGAACCCGGACTCCGGGACGCGGCCTGACTCGGGGACGACGGACTCCGGAACGCCGGATGCGGGCAACACGCCCGACGCTGGTAACGACGAAGACGCGGGCACCGAGCCCGACGCCGGCACCGAGGAGGACGCGGGCACCACCCCGACGCTGCCCCTGGCGGTGGACGGTAGCTGGATTCCCAGCGGCTACATGGGCGACGGCTCCAGCGGCGGCGTGACGTACAGCGGCACGGACTGTACGAGCCGGGCCGGCACGGGCCTGGGCGCCTGCCACCGGTTCACCTGGACGCCCGGCGGCGAGGGCTGGGCGGGCGTCTTCTGGCAGTACCCGGAAGGCAACTGGGGTGACCGTGATGGCTTCGCGGTCCCGGCTGGCGCCACCTCCGTGTCCTTCTACGCCTGGGGCACCGAGGGCGGCGAAGTCGTCTCGTTCATGGCGGGAATGAACGCTGCTGACGGATTCGAGGTTCCGCTTCGGGATGTCGCGCTCACCACCGCCCCGACCCGGTACACAATCGACATCAGCAGCATCCAATACGGGCTGGTGGTGGGTGGCTTCGGATGGAGTGCCGGTGGAAGGACGACTCCGCTCGTCTTCTTCATCGACGACATCCACTGGCACTGACACCCACTTCCATCCTCGCGGCGGAACGGAGCGAGAGAACGATGCGAGTGGGAACGGCGGTGACGACGGTCGACGCGGCAGGCATGCGCGCGCAGAACAGCAGCCTGCTGCTCAACATGATCTGGCGTGAGCGCCAGATTTCCCGGGCGGAAATCGCCCGGCGGACAGAGCTCAGTCCGTCCACCGTCTCCGCCATCGTGGCGGACCTGGAACGCTCCGGCCTGGTGCGCAGCATTGGCGCCGGGGTGTCCCGGGGCGGCCGCCGCCCCACCCTCATCGGCTTCTGCGATGACGCGTTCAGCATCATCGGCGTGGAGATGGGCGCCTCCCACGTGACGGCCGTCCTCACCGACCTTCGCGGCCGGGTGCGGGCGAACCGGAGCGAGGACCACGCCGTCCGCGAGGACCCCAAGGGCACGCTCCAGAAGGTGCGGGAGCTGGTGCAGGAAGTCCTGGACGCCGAGCGCGTGCCGCGCCGGTCCGTGGTGGGCATGGGCATCGCCGTGCCCAGCCCGGTCCACCCGGCCTCGCCGGGGAAGCTGTCGCCGCTGCTCGTGCCCGCGTGGCGCGACTACGACGTCCAGGAGTCGATGCGCGGCGCCTTCGGCCTGCCGGTGTTGGTGGACAACGACGCGAACCTGGGCGCGCTGTCGGAGTGCTACTGGGGCGCGGGCATCAACGGCGAGGACCTGGCGTACATCAAGCTGGCCACGGGCATCGGCTCCGGCCACATCATCCACGGCGACGTCTACCGTGGCGCGGGAGGCACCGCCGGCGAAATCAGCCACATGGCGGTGGACTCCTCGGGGCCGCAGTGCGTGTGCGGCCTGCGCGGCTGCCTCGTCACCCTCATCGGCTCGGCGGCGCTCCTGGAGCGCGCGCGGCAGTTGATGGACCGGAAGGACTCGCGGCTGCTCACGGTGCGCGAGCTGGTGGAAGGCGCCCGGGCGGGAGAGTCGGCCGCGCGCCAGGTCATCGACGGGCTCGGGCACTACCTGGGCATCGCCGTGGCCGGCCTGCTGAACCTGCTCAACCCCGCCATCGTCGTGCTGGGCGGTGAAATCTCGTCGGTCGGAGACCTGCTGCTGGACCCGCTCCGCGCATCGGTGCGCAAGCGGGCGTTGTCCACCTCCATGGCGGAGACGCGCATCGTCACCTCCGCGCTGGGAGACCGCGCCATCGCCGTGGGCGCGGCCACCCTGGTGCTCCAGGCGGCGCTGCGTGACCGAACCCTCTTCCCCCTTCAACACATAGGCAAATCTGCATGACGCTCCCCCGCCTCCTCCCCGTGGCCGTGGCCCTGCTGGGCCTCGCCTGTGACCCGGCCGCCAACCGGGTGAACCGCCCCAACACGCCGCCCCCCACGCCCCATCAACCCAACACGGACTGGGAGCTGGTTTGGCAGGACGAGTTCGATGGCGCGGCGGGAACCCCACCCTCCTCGGACCGGTGGGTGCACGACGTGGGAGGACATGGCTGGGGCAACGAGCAGCTCGAGTTCAACACCGACCGGACGGAGAACACGGCGCATGACGGCGAGGGCCACCTGGTCATCACCGCGCGCCAGGAGCGCTACGGCAACCGGGACTACACCTCCGGGCGCATCCGGACGCAGGGCCGCTATGAGCCCCTGTACGGCCGCATCGAGGCGCGCATCCAGCTCCCCGTGGGCCGCGGCATCTGGCCCGCCTTCTGGATGCTGGGCGCCAACATCGCCGCCGTCGATTGGCCGGAGTGCGGCGAAATCGACATCATGGAGTACCGGGGACAGCTCCCCTCCATCCTCCGGGGCTCGCTGCACGGCCCGGGCTACTCCGCCGGCAACAACATCGGGCAGGAGTACGTCGTCAGCGGCAAGCGGCTGAACGAGGGCTTCCACATCTACGCGGTGGAGTGGGAGCCGGACCGCATCCGCTGGTTCCTCGACGACACCATGTACATGGAGGTGACGCCCGCGCGCCTGCCCGCGGGCGCCCGCTGGGTCTTCGACAGCCCCCAGTTCATCATCCTCAACGTCGCCGTGGGCGGCACCTTCGTGGGCCCCGTGGGCCGCGACACCGTGTTCCCCCAGCAGATGAAGGTGGACTACGTGCGCGTCTACGCGAGGCCCACGTGAAGGCCGCGCTCTGGGCGCTGACACTCCTGCTGGTGGCCTGCAAGGTGGAACCCCGCCCGCGGCCGCCCGGAGTGCTGTTTGTCTCCGTGGAGCAACAGAGCGCCTGGGTGCGCAACTTCAACCCGCTGTTCGCGGGCGCGGGCTCCCGCTGGCCCACGCGCGCGGGCGTGTACGAGTGCCTTGAAATCTTCAGCCCCGCGGTGGGCCAGTGGACGCCGTGGCTGGCCACCGGCCACGCGTGGTCCGAGGACCGCCGCACGCTGCGCTTCACGCTGCGCGAAGGCGTGCGCTGGTCGGACGGGAAGCCCTTCTCCGCGCACGACGTGGCCTTCACCTTCCAGCTCCTCAAGCAGCACGCCGCGCTGGACGCGGGCGGCGTGTGGCGCTTCGTGGAGGACGTGCGCGCGGAGGACGCGCACACGGTGGCCTTCCAGTTCTCCCGCGTCTACATCCCCGGCTTCGCGGAGCTGGCGCAGCAGCCCATCGTCGCCCGCCACGTCTGGGAGAAGGTCGCTGACCCGGTGACGTTCACCAACCCGGAGCCGGTGGGCACCGGGCCCTTCACGGAGGTCACCCTCTTCCGCAACCAGGTCTACGAGCTGGGCCGCAACCCGCACTACTGGCAGCCCGGCAAGCCCGCGGTGTCCGCGCTGCGCTTCCTGGCCTTCCCCACCAACGACCAGGCCAACCTGGCGCTGGTGGAGGGCGAGGTGGACTGGGCGGGCAACTTCGTCCCCGCGGTGGACCGCACCTTCGTGGCCCGCGACCCGGAGCACCACGGCCGCTGGTTCCCGCTCTACGGCAGCACCGTCTTCCTCTACCCCAACACCACCCTGCCCCCGCTGAATGACGTGCGCGTGCGCAAGGCGCTGAGCATGGCGCTGGACCGCGAGCGGCTCGTCGAAATCGCCATGTACGGCTACACGCGGCCGGCGGACGCCACGGCGCTCAACGACGCGTACACCGCCTGGCGCGACGCGGAGGCGGCCCAGGGCGCTTGGGTGAAGCACGACCTGGAGGCGGCGAAGCGGCTCCTGGACGAGGCGGGCCTGAAGGAAGGCCCGGACGGCCTGCGGCGCAAGGCGGATGGACAGCCGCTCACGCTGGACATCGAGGTCGTCGGCGGGTGGTCCGACTGGGTGCGCGCCGGACAGGTGGTGGCCAGGGATTTGCGGAAGCTGGGCGTGCAGTCGCAGCTTCGCACCTACGAGTTCGGCGCGTGGTACGCACGGCTCCAGAAGGGCGAGTTCCAGTTGGCCATCTCCTGGTCCCTGGACGGCCCCACGCCGTACACCTTCTACAAGTGGCAGATTTCCCCGCGCACGGTGCGCCCGGTGGGCGAGGTGGCCGCGGCCAACTGGCACCGCTTCGGTGACGCGGAGGCGGACGAGCTGCTCACGCGCTTCGAGCGCGCGGACTCCGAGGAGGAGCAGCGCGCGCTGATGGCGGCGGTGCAGCGGCGTTACTCCGAAACGGCGCCGTCCATTCCGCTCTTCCCCAACCCCTCCTGGGGCGAGTCCAACACGAAGCGCTTCACCGGCTTCCCCACGGCGCAGAACCCGTACGCGCGCCTGTCCCCCCATGCCGAGCCCGACAGCCTGCTGGTGCTGACGGCGCTCACGCCCCGGGAACCCTGAGTCATGGCCTACGTCCTGCGGAGGTTGGGCTTCTACCTGCTGGCGGCCTGGGCGTCGCTGACGCTCAACTTCGTCATTCCCCGGCTGGCGCCCGGTGACCCGGCGTCCGCCATGTTCGCGCGCTTCGAGGGCCGCGTGCAGCCCGAGGCCATGGTGGCGCTGCGCGCCGCCTTCGGCTTCACGGACGCCCCCTGGTACATCCAGTACGGCACGTACCTGAAGCACCTGTTCCGCGGCGACCTGGGCCTGTCGTACGCGTACTACCCGGCGCGCGTGTCGGAGGTGATTGGCACCGGCCTCGTGTGGACGCTGGGACTGGCGGGCTGCGCGGTCATCATCAGCTTCACGGTGGGCTGCATGCTGGGCGTGCTCGCCGCGTGGAACCGCGGCGGGTGGCTGGACGCGACAGTGGCGCCAGCGCTCGCCTTCCTGGGGGCCTTCCCCTACTTCTGGCTGGCCATGCTGGCCCTGTACCTCTTCGGGTTCGGGCTGGGCTGGTTCCCGCTGCGGCACGCGTACTCGCACGACCTGGAACCCGCGCTGTCCTTCACCTTCGCGGCGGACGTGGCGCGGCACGCCTTCCTGCCCGGGGCCTCCATCGTCATGGCGACGCTGGGCGGGTGGATGCTGAGCATGCGCAACACCATGGTGGCCACGCTGGGCACCGACACGCTCCGGCTGGCCCACGCCAAGGGCCTGCCGCCCCGGCAGGTGATGCTGCGCTACGCCGCGCGCAACGCGCTGCTGCCCAACGTCACCGGCTTCGGAATGGCGCTGGGCTTCGTGCTGAGCGGCTCGCTGCTGACGGAGATTGTCTTCTCGTACCCCGGCACCGGCTACCTGCTCATCCTCGCCGTGCGCAACCAGGACTACCCCCTGATGCAGGGGCTCTTCCTGACCATCACCTTCGCCGTGCTCGCCGCGAACTTCGCCGTGGACCTGCTGTGTCTGTGGCTGGACCCGAGGACCCGCGCCCATGCGTGACCTTCTTCGACGGCTGCTGCGCCAGCGCAAGGCGGCGGTGGGCGGAAGCATCCTCCTGGGCTTCATCGTCCTGGCCCTCATCGGACCGTGGCTGGTGATGGACCCCACGGAGCTGGCGGGCCGTCCCCACCAGCCCCCGTCCTCCGCGCACTGGTTCGGCACCACGGGCCAGGGCCAGGACGTGCTGGCGCAGACGGTGGTGGGCGCGCGCGAGACGCTGGCCATCGGCTTCGCGGTGGGAGCGCTTGTCACGCTGATGGGCGCGCTCATCGGCGTGACGTCCGGGTACCTGGGCCGGCGCGTGGATGACGTGTTGACGCTCACCACCAACGTCTTCCTCGTCATCCCGGGCCTGCCGCTGGCCATCGTCCTGGGCGCCTACCTGCCCTCCGGCCCCTTCCGCATGGTGGTGGTGCTGTCCCTGGCGGGCTGGGCCTGGAACGCGCGCGTCTTCCGCGCCGAGGCCATGGCGCTGCGCAACCGGGACTTCGTCTCCGCCGCGCTCGTCTCGGGTGAGAGCCGCTCGCGCATCGTCGTCCAGCAACTGCTGCCCAACATGGCGTCGCTGCTGGGCTCGTCGTTCATCGGGAACACGCTCTACGCGGTGGGCGCACAGGTGGGCCTGGAGTTCCTGGGGCTGGGCGACGTGGGCTCGGTGACGTGGGGCACCAACCTGTACTGGGCGGGCAATGACGCCGCGCTGCTGACGCGCTCGTGGTGGGTCTTCGTGCCCACGGGCATGTGCATCGCGCTGGTGGGCTTCTCGCTGACGCTGCTGAGCTCCGCCATCGACGAGGTGACCAACCCGGCGCTGAAGGCGCCTCCGGTGACGACCACGGCGGTGCGCTCGGCGCAACCCGCGCCGGAGGAAGCGCCGGCTCCGTCGGGCGCCCTGCTGAGCATCCGTGACGTGTGCATCGAGTACGCCACGGAGCGCGGCCCGGCGCGGGTCGTGGACTCCGTGTCCTTCGACATCGCCCCAGGCGAGGTGTTCGGCCTCGCGGGTGAGTCCGGCAGCGGCAAGTCCACGCTGGGCTACGCGCTGCTGCGCCTGTTGCCTCCGGCCGCCAGCATCACCCAGGGACGCATCGTGCTGGATGGCACGGACGTCACGGCGCTCGACGAGGACTCCGTGCGCGCGTACCGCTGGAGCAAGGTGTCCATGGTCTTCCAGAGCGCGATGAGCGCGCTCAACCCCGTGCTCACGCTGGGAGACCAGTTCCACGACACGCTCGCGGCGCACGGGCGCACGACGCGCGCGGCGGCGTATGCCCGCGCCAGGGAGCTGCTGGCCATGGTGGGGCTGGCGCCGCAGTTGGTGGACGCGTGGCCGCACCAGCTCTCTGGTGGCATGCGGCAACGCGTGGGCATCGCGCTGGCGCTGGCCCTGGAGCCGAAGCTGGTGGTGATGGACGAGCCGACCACGGCGCTGGACGTCGTGGTGCAGAAGGAGCTGCTCCAGCGTGTACTGGAGTTGAAGCAGCGGCTGGGCTTCGCGGTGCTGTTCATCACCCACGACCTGCCGCTGCTGCTCGCGCTGTCGGACCGCGTGGGCGTGCTTCAAGGCGGCAAGCTGGTGGAGGTGGACACCGCCGAGCGCCTGCGCACGGACGCGCGCCACCCGTACACACGCCTGCTGCTGTCCGCCTTCCCGCACCTGAGCGCGGCGGATGCGCAGCAGGTGCCCGCCAACGTGGCGCCGGAGCACGCGGTGGCACAGGCCACGGCGCAGGGAGGTGGACGATGACGCTTCCCCTTCAGGCAGCAACCGCGCCCCGGCGCGGAGGTGCCCCCCAAGACGAGTCGCTCGGTGGCACAGACCACGGCGAAGCGAAGTTGAAGATGATGCTGCTCCCGCAGGCAGCAACCGCGCCCCAGTGCGGAGGGCGCACAGGAGCCCCTCAAGTCGGGGCGCTCGGTGGCGAGGCCCACGGTCCAGTGCGGTGGACGATGACGCTTCCCCTTCAGGCAGCAACCGCGCCCCGCCACTGTGCGCGCCAAGGCGTCGCCACACGCAATCGCGCGAGCATCCTCACTGGGAGGCACCCATGAGCCAGCCCCTGCTGGAGGCCACCGGCCTGCTGCGCACGGTGCCCGTGGGCGGCTTCCTGTCCCGCGAGCGCCGCACCCTCCTCAACCACGTCTCCTTCACGCTGGAGCGCGGTGAAATCGTCGCGCTGGTGGGCGAGTCCGGCAGCGGCAAGTCCACGCTGGCCCGCGTGCTGGCCCGCCTGGACACGCCTGACGCGGGCACCCTGCGGCTGGGCGGCGAGGACGTGCTCGCGCAGGAGCGCGGCGGCGCGTCGCTCGCCTACCGCGGCCGGGTGCAGATGGTGTTCCAGGACCCCTTCGCCTCGCTCAACCCCGTCCACACCGTGGCCCACCACCTGGAGCGCCCGCTGCTGCGCCACGGCCGGGCCACGCGCGCCGACGTGAAGGCGCGCATCCACGCCCTGCTCGAATCGGTGGGCCTCACGCCCGCGGACCAGATGGCCCAACGCCATCCGCACGAGCTCTCCGGAGGCCAGCGCCAGCGCGTGGCCGTGGCGCGCGCGCTGGCGGTGGAGCCGGACGTCATCATCGCGGACGAGCCCACCTCCATGCTGGACGTGTCCACGCGCCGGGGCGTGCTCCAGCTCCTGCGCGGCCTGACGCGTGAGCGCGGCATCGGCATCCTCTTCATCACACACGACCTCGCCAGCGCCCGGCATCTGGCCGACCGCGTCCTCGTCCTCTACGCGGGCAGCGTCGTGGAGTCGGGCCGGACGGCCGACGTGCTCGCGGCGCCTCGGCACCCGTACACGCGCCTGCTCCTGTCCGCCGTGCCGGATGGCGCGGACTTCCTGAACACCCCGCTCCCCGTGCGTCCGGCGACCGGCCCGATGCCCGTGGGCGGTTGCCCCTTCGCGCCCCGCTGTCCCCACGCGGACGCGCGCTGCCACGACACCGTTCCCCCGTCTCACGTCCATCCCGCGGACCACACGGTCCGCTGCCATTTCGAATCCCCGAAAGGAGCCTCCGACAATGCGGCAGTTCCCCAATGACTTCCTGTGGGGTGTGGCCACCTCCGCCTTCCAGATTGAGGGTGCCACCCACGCAGATGGGCGCGGTGAGTCCATCTGGGACCGCTTCGCCGCCACGCCGGGCAAAATCAGCGACGGCTCGGACGGCAAGGTCGCCTGCGACCACTACCACCGCTGGCGCGAAGACGTGGCGCTGATGCGCTGGCTGGGCGTGAAGTCCTACCGCTTCTCCGTCGCCTGGCCCCGCGTGATTCCCACCGGGCGCGGCGCCGTGAATGCCGCGGGCCTCGACTTCTATTCGCGGCTGGTGGACGGGCTGCTCGAGGCGGGCATCGAGCCCTTCGTCACGCTCTACCACTGGGACATGCCGCAGGTGCTCCAGGACCTGGGCGGCTGGCCGAACCGCGACACCGCGAGCGCCTTCGTCGAATACGCCGACGTGATGAGCCGCAAGCTCGGCGACCGCGTGTCGCGCTGGATTACCCACAACGAGCCCTGGTGCATCAGCTTCCTGGGCTACTGCAACGGCGAGCACGCCCCCGGTCACAAGAACTGGGGCGAGATGCTGGCCACCGCGCACCACCTGCTGCTGTCTCATGGCCAGGCGGTGCCCGTCATCCGCGCCAACGTGAAGAACGCGTCGGTGGGCATCACCCTCAACCTGTCGCCCGCCGAGCCCGCGTCCCCCAGCGCCGAGGACGCCGAGGCCTGCCGCCGTCATGACGGCAGCTTCAACCGCTGGTACCTCGACCCGCTCTACGGCCGTGGCTACCCGACGGACGTCGTGGAGGACTACGTGAAGGATGGCCACCTCGCCTCGTCCACGCTGCCCTTCGTGCGCGACGGCGACATGGAGACCATCGCCGTCCCCACCGACTTCCTGGGCATCAATTACTACTCGCGCGCCATCATGCGCAGCGACCGCATCCCCGAGTCCAAGAACGCGCCGCGCACCGTGCACCCGGAGCCGGAGCGCACCGACATGGACTGGGAGGTGTACGCCCCCGCCCTCACGCGCCTGCTCCAGCACCTGCACACGCACTACCAGCCCGGCCCCCTCTACATCACGGAGAACGGCTGCGCCTACGCCACCGGCCCCAGTGAGGACGGCAAGGTGCATGACGAGAAGCGCGTGGCGTACCTGCGCTCGCACCTGGAGGCGTCGCTGGAGGCCATCCACCAGGGCGTGCCGCTGGCGGGCTACTTCGCCTGGTCCCTGATGGACAACTTCGAGTGGGCCTTCGGGTACCAGAAGCGCTTCGGCATGGTCTACGTGGACTACGACTCGCAGCGCCGCATCCCGAAGGACAGCGCCCACCTCTACAAGGCCCTGGTCGAGAAGAACGGGCTGGACGTGGAGCTCGCAGCGTGAATTCGCTCGCCCTCATCACCAGCCTCGCGGTCGCGCTGACGCAGGTGCCGCCGCCCGTCGGGCCGGAGACAGCGGTTCCTCCCGCCCAGTCACCCACGGTGGCGGGCCCCAGCCCCACCGAACCCACCGCCACCGAGCCCGTCACCGACAAGCCCCTGGTGCCGGAGACGCCGCCGCCCCCCGCCGACGCGCCGGTGGTGAGGGTGCCGCCCGTCAACGTCAACGCGGAGGCCCAGGCCGTCCGCGTCTACCGCGACGAGCGCGGCTTCAAGCTCCAGGTCAACGGCCGGGACTTCCCCATCTTCGGCATGAACTGGGGCTACACGCCCATTGGCGAGAACTACCGGTACTCGCTGTGGACGCAGAAGGAGGACTTCATCCGCGCGGTGCTGCACCGCGAGATGACGCTCCTGCGCGACATGGGCGTCAACGCCATCCGGCAGTTCGACGACATCCCGCCGCAGTGGGTGACGTACATCCACAAGAACTACGGCATCTACACCGTGGTGAACCCGCTGATGGGCCGCTACGGCACCAACGTGGACGGCGTCATGGTGCCGAACACGGACTACTCCAACCCCAACCACCGCCGGGCGCTGCTCAACGACCTGGCGCAGAAGGTGGAGAAGTACCGGGACGTGCCCGGCGTGCTGATGTGGATGCTGGGCAACGAGAACAACTACGGCCTGCACTGGACCAGCTTCGAAATCGAGGCGCTGCCCGGTCAGGAGGACACCGCCCGCGCCGAGCACCTGTATTCGATGATGGGCGAGGCCGTCCGCCTCATCAAGCAGCGCGACACGCTGCACCCCGTCTCCATCGCCAACGGTGACCTGCAGTACATCGACCTCATCGCGCGATTGATGCCGGAGCTGGACATCCTGGGCTCCAACGTCTACCGCGGCCCGTCCGCGCGCGACCTGTTCGACGAGGTGCTGCGCAAGCTGAACAAGCCCGTCATGTTCACCGAGTTCGGCGCGGACGCCTACGACGCCAAGGCGGGCCGCGAGGACCACCTGGCGCAGGCCGAGTACCTGCGCAAGCAGTGGGAGGAGATCTACTCCCAGGCCTACGGACAGGGCCGCGCGCAGAACGCGCTGGGCGGCTTCGTGTTCCAGTGGGTGGACGGCTGGTGGAAGTACAACCAGGAGGCCAACCTCTCCATCCACGACACCACCGCGTCCTGGCCCAACGCCGGCTACCCGTCCGACTACGTGCCCGGCCAGAACAACATGAACGAGGAGTGGTTCGGCATCTGCGCGCTGGGGCCGGAGGACGAAGCCGGCATCGCCCGCATCCAACCGCGCACGGCCTACTACGTGCTCCAGGCGGCCTTCCGCATGGACCCGTACGCCTCCACGACGAACCCCGACACCATCCGCGAGCACTTCGCTTCCATCCGCCCCACGGAGATGTCGCGCGGCTACGAGTCCTCCATCGCCCTGGCCCGCGCGGATGAGCTGAGCGCGGTGCGCGTCTCCAACCTGCGGCTGCTGATGGACAGCTCCCTGTCGCGCGGCAGCATCGCCACGGTGCGGCCCAACCAGGTGTCGGTGGACCACACGGAGTCCGTCTTCTTCGACCTGGCGCTCCAGCCGACCTCCGGCGTGTACGGGCGCGCGTCGTTCAACGTCGTGGGCAACGTGGCGCAGAACCGCCTCAACAACATCTTCTACGAGAACCGCGGCATCCCCTCCGCGCCCGGCTCGGCCGGCAATCCGGCCGTGGGTGGACAGGCACCGGTGCCCGGCGTCGGCGGCATCCCCGGCCAGCAGCAGCAACCGCTGGGCCTGGACCGGCTCGCGCTGTACCAGGCCGAGTTCAAGCTCGACCGCGCGGACTTCCAGTTGGAGGGCTTCTACCGCACCGCCCACTTCCACTGGGGCGAGGAGGGCGACTTCTTCGGCCTGTACCGCGAGGCGAACTACGGCCCCGCGCTGGACATCTACAAGGGCAACGCGCCCTTCGGCGTCGTCTTCACCGGCAAGAATGGCCTGGAGGGCCTCAAGGTCGCCCTGGGCCCCGAGCTGTACTGGGGCGCCAACCCGTCCATCGTCGCCAAGTACCGCCGCGACGTGGGCCCCGTCACCCTGACGCTGATGCACCAGGAGGACATCGCCCGCGGCGCCACCCAGCTCACCGCCTCCGTCATCCGCGAGCGCGTGGCCCGCAGGTCCACGCTGTCGCTCGGCTGGACGAAGGGCCCCATGTCCCTGGAGGTCGGCGGCATCCTCGCGGCCCCGCAGCGCGTGGGCGAGGAATTCACCTGGTCGCGGCCCACCAATGGCCCCAGCTACCTCAACAGCGGCTACGAGGTGATGCGGGACGAAGTCCAGATGCTCGACACGTTGGGCGCCAAGGCGCGGCTCACCTACGACCTGGGCGCGGTGCGCACGTTCCTCCAGGGCTCCTACCGCGGCCTCGTGGCGGACGGCGGTCCGGAGCAGGGCATCCTGCTGACGGGCTGGAGCCTGCGCGAGAGCGGCCGTGGCAACCACTTCGGTGGACAGGCGGGCGCCGTCATCCAGGTCGGCAGCTCGTTCCAGGTGTCCCCCAACCTGCTGTACCAGAAGCCCCTCATCGGGCCGAACCCGACCATCCAGGACGGGTACGACGCGGAGACGGGCCGGTACTTCGCCGGCGTGCGTCCGCGCAACGTGCTGGTGGATGCCTTCACCGTGCTCGACAACCGCGAGACGCTGGGCGCCGAGCTGCTGCTCACCTTCGACCCCACGCCCGGAACCTGGTTCTGGCAGTGGGACCGCGACATGCGCGAGGACGCGCCCTTCGCGGCGGGCCTGGACATCGTGTACCGGCGGCAGCCGACGTCTCGCGACGCGGGCATCGCCATCCTCGCGGACGGCAGCATGGTGGCCTTCGGCAACGCGCCCATCGCCCGTGACGAGTGGGAGGCCACGCTGCGCGTCGTCACCAACCCGATGTCGCGGCTGAAGATCTTCGGCGCCGCCTTCGCGGGCAGCAACCAGTCCTCGGGTGAAGACTCACGGCAGGTGAAACGCTTCGGCGTGGACGCCTCCGTGCTGTGGGACACGGTGATGCTGACGACGCAGCTCCACTTCAACAACTGGGGTCCGTACGACTACCACCGCGTCTTCAACCTCACCTATCCCATCCAGCTCGGCGGAGACCTGTCCTACGGCCTCAAGCGCCCGGTCATGGGCATGGTGACGACGCGCTTCGGCGTGCGCGGGCTGGTGCGCATGCTGGACCAGTACTCGGAAGGCCTCAGCACCATGGCCATCGCGGACGGACTCGAAGGCCGTGAATTCGAAATGGGCGCCTATGCCATCCTGTCTCTCTAGTGGAGGACGTATGAAGACGTGGCTCCTGCTGGCCTGCGCCGGGGCTGTCACCGGTTGCTACGACCCCGCCAGCTTCGTGTATGGCGAATCCTTGGACGGGCTCACGCTCCAGCTCTACAGCCCGGACGTCGGCATCTACCCCGACACGTCCGTGCTGGATGACCCGAACAACCCCTTCCGCAGCAGCGCGCTGGGCGCGGAGACGAAGTGGGACATCCAGGCCCAGGCGGGCAGCGTGGCCGCGTTCTACTCGTGGGCCACCGTGCTCGCGAGGGAGCCTGGAGGCGAGGCCCAGTTCTACGTGGGCAGCAACCTGCTCGGCATCTACCAGAACGGCACGGCCCGGCAGGAGGACCTGCCCCAGGTCCGGCTGCAAGCCATTCGCGCGTACCAGAACATGCTCGACCTGTTCCCGACCGCGGTGACGTACGACGCCACCGGCACCTACGCCTACGACCTGGCGACGCCCGCCTACAAGGGCATCGTCGAGATGGGCGGGATGGTGCAGGGCGGCTGGGTGCTGATGCAGACAGCCAACGGCACGGAAAGGGCGGTGCGGCCATGAAGCGCGCGGGACTCGCGATGTGCATGTTCCTGGCGGCGGGCTGCCGTCCCGACCCGGGTGTGCCGGACTACTCGGACCAGGGCTATGACAGGCCCGACTCGGGCGTGGACCCCGACAACGAGGTGCTCCCCGGCCCCTTCCCGTTCGAGGCAGGGCAGCGGCGGCTCGCCGTGGGCTTCTACGAGGGAGGCCGCTCCGAGGACGTGGCGGTGGATGGCGTCAACACGCACATCTATCTCTACGAAGGCACCCTCACGCTGGAGCCCTCCAGCACGCGCGTCGAAGGACGCCAGTCCGAGCTGGTGGTCCACGCGGGCAAGGCGTGGCTGGGCTTCGGCGTGCACTGGAACACGCCGCGCAACCTGGACGGCTGGAAGACGCTGCACGTGAGCCTCAACTCCGCCGACCCGGGCTTCTCCAGCGTGGTCATCGCCATGAGCGACGATGCGACCGTCGAGCTGCCCGCGGCGCGGTATGGCTACGTGAATGACGGGCAGTGGCACCACCTGGCCATCCCCCTGGCGGACTTCGCCGCGGGCGGGGTGCAGCTCAGCGCGGTGCGGGCGCCGTTCGTCTTCCTCGCCGGTGCTGGCGCGGCCGCGGACACGCTGCTGCTCGACAACGTCTACTTCACCGCGGACTGACACCGTCCCCGCCGCGTGGCCGCGCACGGCGGCCCGCGGCGGTGGAGGTCCGGCTAGGACGCGGGGTGTATCCAAGCTCGGAGCACCCGCGCCGGGCGTGATTGTCGTCACATACCTGATACACAGGTTTCCCGAGGCTATCAGACCGTCATGCTATCCAAGGATTTCACCCTTGGAGGCACTCATGACGTTTCGAGGTCTTGCACTCGCATGTTTCACCGCCATCGCGGCGCCGGGCTGTTCCAACACGGAGTCTGAGTCCGCGCAGGACATCGGCACCCACACCGCGGAGGCGACGACCGCCACGCGCATCTACGCCAGCGAGGGCGCGCTCGATTTGAGCTTCGAGACGCTGGGCACGTTCGAGGAGCGTGACGGCGTCCGCGCGCTCGTCCTGCGCGCCACGGCGAACCGCTACCTGCAGCACGTGTTCAGCTTCGTTCCGGATGACGCGTTCGGCACGTCGACCATCATCAGCGAGCGCCGCTTCGAGGTCGTGCTCAAGGAAGGGTACGAGCTGAACACGGTGCTCTCCGGCCTGCCGCTCTTCATCACCGTCAACACCTTCACGGGCGTGCCGAACCAGTACACCGCGCGCATCGTGGTGGCGCCGCGCTTCTTTGACTTCCGTGGCGCCAGCGGCATCTTCGTGGAGACGGACGTCAACCCCGTCTGGGCGAGCTCCGGTGATAACGCCCTCGTCTACCGGGGCTACGCGAACGCCGCGGCCAGCTCGTTCACGGTGACGGCGCCGGACGGCATCCCGCAGGTGACGTCCGCGGGCGCGGGCCGGTTCGTGCTCGACTGGCGCTACCCCAGCGTGCAGCAGGCCATGGACCCGCACACCGTGCCGCTGGTCTTCGACGCGGCCCTCCACGGGGGCGGCATGGCGCGTAAGACGGCCCGGCTGGTCGCGCGCGTCACCGAGCTGGCGCTCACGTCCGGCGACGCCTACGAGACCTGGCCGAGCCAGCCGTGCCTGCCCTCCGTGCACGCCTGCATCACCTCGCAGCCGCAGGGCGCGTCGGACTTCTCCGCGTGTGGCACCTACCGGCAGGTGTCGCGCTGCATGTACGCGGGCGTCTGCGAAGGCGGCGCGACCACGCCCCTGGCGCTCACGGCCATTGACTCCACCGTCCTGGAGCCCGAGCGCCTCCAGTGGAACTCCACCTCCACGGGCATGAGCTGGCACCACCTGGAGCCCGTGGATGCGTACAGCATCCCGGAGTGCCCCACCGAGCCGAAGACGATTCAGTCCGTCATGGCGAAGCTGGGCACGCAGTACCCCGCGCTCTCGCAGCCGTCCGAGGGCAGCTACATTGGCCGTGCGGACCTGGCGCAGGTGCTGTTCTTCAGCCCGTGGCGGGACGGCGACGCGCTGCTGGCCGCGATGGATGTCTTTGCCGGCGGCGGTGAGGTCCAGGCCTGGACCACGACGTACCCCATCTCCTGCCACAACTGCACGGACAACAAGGCGTGGGTGGTGCTGTTCTATCCCGCGAGCGGCAAGGTCCTCGTGCTCGAGGGCAACTACGGCTACGACAGCTAGTCAGGCTTTCACTTTCCGCCAGGACATCGTACCGAGGTCCTGGCGGAGAGATGACGTTCATTTGAAAAGCATTCCAAGACAACCACGCCAATCAGTTGCAGCACCCGCGAAGGCTCCCCAGACTGACACGCCAACGTCCCCCCCAGGGACGTCCGTGCCCGCAATCAAACCCTTGGGAGAAACCATGCGACTGCATCGCCTTGGATTGGCGTGTGTTTCAATGTGCATTGTCTTGACGGGTTGTGCCGAAGATGAAGCCGGCCCGCTTCATGACGAACAGGACCAACGAACCCCCGTCGACCAGAACGACTCCACCGGAGACGGGACCGACGCGGAGGAGCGCGACATCGCGGGGACCCGCACGGTGTTCGTCATGAACACCGAGCGCTTCTTCACCGCGGTGGGTGTCGCCGTCCGCGGCAAGGACATGTCCGCCAACCCTCCGGACATCCTCGTCCGCAGTGGCAGCACCTTCACGCGCATCAGGGGCGCCCCCTATGCGGGTGGATACCGGTTCCTCAACGTCCCGGAGGGGGAGTACTACCTGAAGACCGGCGCCACGACCTACGTCGTCACGGACGAGCGGCATGTGGAGATTGGCAGGAACCGGCTGGGCCGGGAGGACACCGTCTTCTCGGATCTGTACTCCAGCCCGCTGCACCTGAACCTCACGAACCTGGCCCCGTGGAACGCCAGCAACCCGTACCCGAACAACTCGCGGCTGCAGCTCACCTCGGCCGAGGTGGAATTCTTCGGGGAGGCGAACATCTTCGACACCGTCCCCAACGGTGAAACGAGCCTGAACACCCAGAACGCCTCCTTCGACAGCTTCGTAGGGGAAATCCCTGTCTTCGAGGCGGCGAAGGGCGACAGGATGTATGTGAATCAACTCACAGCCGTCAATCAGGGGTACCTGCCCTCGGGCCAACTCCTGACGGCGAGCACCATCGTGCGGAGCCTGGAAGTGCCTGCTTTTGACTTCGCCCCTGACGGGATGACGCCTCTGTCCATCAGCGGCGCCATGCAGGAAGTCCCGCTGTCGAACGTCTCACTGGAGTGGCGGCTGGGCACGTACACGCCGCTCGCCTCGGCCGTTCACCCGGCCGCGGAACCTCGCGCCGCCTCCATCTACATCGACGCCTCGGCCCATGGCCCCGAGGAAGGCTGGGTGGGTTATGCGGGGGAGGTGTTCTTCGCCTCGCTGCCGCAGCGCGCGTCGTTCACCCTGGCGCAGAACCTGACCTACGGAAATCCGTTCCCCTCCCACTGGAGGCTGGTCGGCACCGTCTACCACTCGTACACCACCGCGGAGGCCCTGCCGGGCGTGGGGGGACCGCCCCGTACGCTCAGAGGCGGCATCTCCACCGTGGACTACCTGGAGGACCTGGTCTCCAGCCCCATCACCCCGACGCTGACGCCGCCGCGAAGCCTGGCCATTGATGGTATCGCCGCGACCTCGCAGCGGGTGGTGGGCAACTCCAGTCCTGTCATCTCCTGGCAGCCTCCCGCGAACGGCGCGCCCACCGCCTACCGGGTGCAAATCCAACGCTTCTACCCCGAATATCAAAACCTGTTGCCGCACGGCGCCTTCTACGTCGCGGGCACCACGACGGACGTGCGGCTGCCCCCCGGATTCCTCACGCCGGGTTCCGTCTACTTCATGAAGGTGGCGGCCATCGACAGCCCTCACTACGAAGTGACACGCGAGCCGTTCTCCTCGTACGAAAAGCTGCCCAGCACCCAGGCCGAGGCCATCAGCTCCTTCTTCTCCACGCCGTAACCCCGCACAGCCCCCGTCCCCGGCGACGAATGCATCACCGGGGATGGGAGGCGCGCGGTGGGACACGCAAAATCATTGGTGGAGAGATACACCTCATTTGAAAAGCATTTCCCAAGGGCTGCCGCAACCGGGTTGCGGCCTGCACATGACTTCCCCAATATCTTGAGCCAACGTCCCCCCAGGGACGTCCGTGCCAGCAATCAACCCTTGGAAAATATCATGCGACTGCATCGCCTTGGATTGGCGTGTGTCTCGATGTGTGCCGTTTTGACGGGCTGCGCCGATGAGGGTCTCGACACCCTTCACGACGCACAGGACCAGCGAACCCCCGTCAACCAGAACGACTCCACCCCTTCAGAAGACGTGGCGCCCGCGGAGGAACGCGACATCGCGGGCACCAGCACGGTGTTTGTCATGAACACCATGCGATACTTCACCTCGGTGGGCGTCGCCGTCCGGGGCCGGGACATGTCGGACAACCCTCCGGAAATCCTCGTCCCCAATGGAAACACCTTCACGCGTATCACGGGGACACCGTACGGAGGCGGCTACCGTTTCCTCAACGTCCCCGAGCGTGAGTACTATTTGAAGTCGTGGCATACCTACATCGTCACGGATGAGCGCCACGTGGAGTTGGGCTCGAATCGCCTGGGGCGGGCGGATACCGTCCGCACCGACTACTTCGAAACCCCGCTGGAGCTCGACCTCACGAACCTGGCGCCGTGGCGTCAGGGCGGGACGTACGCCCAGAACTCTCGCCTGCACTTCGTTTCAGGCAATCTGGGTGTCGCGGGCGCAGCCACCCTCTACGACCTCGTCGCGCAGGGAGCGACGAGCATGAGCACCACCAACGCGGAGATGTATCATTACGCGGGGGACACCCTCCCTGTCTTCGAAGCAGCGAAGGGAGACGAACTGTATGTGACGCAACTCTCCGGGGTCTCGCAGGGGATGATGGCGAATGGTCAGGCCCTGACCGCCGCCACCATCGTGCGGAGTCTGGAGTTCCCCGCCCTGGACTTCACCGCCAACGGCGCGACGCCCCTCATCATCAATGGGGCCATGCAGGAAGTCCCCCTGTCCAACGTCTCACTCGAGTGGCGTCTGGGCGCCTATGCGGCCCACGCCTCGGCCGTCCACCCCAACGCGGCGCCGCGCACGCCCACGTTCTCCATTGAGGTTTCGGCCCATGGTCCCGACGAAGGCTGGGTGGGCTATTCAGGTGAAGTCTTCACCGCCCAACTCCCGCAGGGCGCGTCCTTCACCCTGGCGCAGAACCTGAAGTACGGGAACCCGTATCCGTCCCACTGGCGCCTGCTTGGCTCGGCCAACTACACGTACAGCACCGCGGAAGTGCTGCCTGTCATCGGGGGGGCCCCGCGCTCCATGAGCGGCGCCATCTCCGTGACCGACTACCTGGACAACCTGGTCATCAGCCCCATCGCCCCGACGTTGACGCCGCCGCGCAGCCTGGCCATCGACGGCATTCCGGCGACGTCTCAGCGCGTGGTGGGCAACTCCAGCCCTGTCATCTCCTGGCAGCCGCCCGCGAACGGTGCCCCCACCGCGTATCGGGTTGACCTCATCTCGCACACCAGCACTCATTCGGGGATTATCAAGGGGACCTTCTACCTGTCGGGCACGGAGTCCGAGGTGCGGATCCCTGCGGGAACCCTGGAGTCCGGCACCGTCTACAACGTGCGGGTGGTGGCGATCGACGGCCCCAACGCAGAGGTCACGCGCGAGCCGCACCGGTCGTATGACTCGCTGCCCATGACCACTGCGTCCGCGATCACCTCCTTCTTCAACACGCCGTAACAGAACAGCCATCCGCTCCTGGCGGAGTGTCCGCGCCAGGAGCGGGTTGGCTCCGTCAGGCTTCAGGCCCAGGTCCTGACAAAGAGATACCCTTCATTTAAGAAGTACCCTCCCCACAAGAAGATGAGAGGTTGCAGAAGCAACCTGGCTGTCAGACTATCCGCGCGGGCCGGCAACACCGCAGTACCCCGTACGGAAACACCATGCGAATGCATCGCCTTGGGTTGGCGTGTGTCTCGATGTCTGTCGTTCTCTCTGGCTGCGCCGATGGCGAACCGAAAAACGGTGAGTCATTGCAAGACAACCAGGGACCCGTGAGTGTGAGCGAAACCTCCGGCAGTCACGAAGTCGACGGACCGGACGCAGTGCTCGTCACCCACACTGAGCGGTTCCACACTTCCGTGGGCATCGCCATCCGCAGCCTGGATTTGTCGTCCAATCCCCCCGAACTCCTCGTGCGCACGAGCAGCGGATTCACCCAGTTCACCGGGGCTCCGCACGCGGGGGGGTATCGCTTCCTGGGCGTCCCCCAGGGGGAGTTCTACCTGAAGCGAGGGAGCAGCTTCGTCGTCACCGATGAACGACACGTGGAGGTGGGACAGAATTTCCGGGGACGGGAAGACACCGTCTTCTCATCCGCCTTCGACGCGGAAATGGCCGTGAACCTCACGAACGTCGCGCCTTGGGAGGACCCCGACGGGAGCTTCCTGGGCAGTCGACTCCAACTCGTCTCCGGGCAACTCGACTTCGTGGCGGAGACGTATCTCTGGAGCGCCACGACCCCCGGCATGACACACCTGAATGGCTATGGCCTTGCCTACAACCTGTCGAACACCTTCCCGACCTTCGACGGCTTGAAGCAGGATGGCCTGTATGTGAACCAGTTCTCGAGCTTCCAGGGGGCCCAGCTCCCGACGGGAGCCCCCCTGGTTGGCGAAACCATCTCCCGGAGCCTGGAGCTGCCCTTCTTCGACTTCGACCCGGGCATCTCGTCGGTCTTCACCCTCAGCGGCGCCATGCAGTCCGTCCCCTCGGAGAGCTTCTCCCTGGAGTGGCGGATGGGGAGCTACCCCGCGCAGGCCCTGGCCATCCACCCGAATGCGACGGCCCGCGCCCCCAGCTTCACCATCAGTCCCGCGCCGCACAGCCCGGCGTCATCCTCGGTGGGCTACGCGGGGGAGGTCCTCAACTTCACGCTGCCCGCGGGAGCGAACTTCACCCTGACGGACCAGTTGGCGTACGGCAATCCCTACCCCGCTTCGTGGCAGATGGTGGGTAGCGCCCATTATCCGTTCTCCCTCTCCGAGACCGCGCCTGGTGCCAGCCGTGCGCGGACCCGAAGCGGCGCCATTGCGAGCTGGGACACCCTGGACAACCTGGTCGCCAGCCCCATCGAGCCCAAGCTGACGCCAGCCGGCGCCCTGGCCATCGACGGCATCGCCGCGACGACGCAGCGACAGGTGAGCAACAGCAGCCCCATCATCACCTGGACGCCGCCTGTGACGGGGGCCCCCAATGCCTATCGGGTGCTCCTCAATCGCTACAATGTCAGCAATGCCTCGCTGTGGATCCAGAACCAGTTCTACCTGCCGGGCACGGCCTCGGAGCTGCGCCTTCCCGCGGGTGTGCTGGCGCCCGGCGCCGTCTACGCATTGACGGTGACGGCCATCGACAGTCCCAACTCGGACGTGACGCGTGAGCCGTTCACCGTGGTCGAGCAGTTGCCCCTCCACATGGCGGACACCCTCAGCTCGTTCTTCACCACGCCGTAAACAACGCACTGCCCGTTCCCAGCAGCTTCCTCACTGCTGGGAACGGGGAGTTCTTGGCGCCGGCCACGGCTAACGGCGCCGACGCGGAGCGCCGCGGACGGGCTTCGCCTTCACCTCCGGCGGCAGCGCCTCCAACCAGGCCCGAACCGCGTCGGCCTGGGACGTACGGCCTGACGCCGCGAAGCGCTCCCGGGCCTTCGCCGCCTCGGCCCTCGCCTCCACGCCCTGCCCTTCCTTCCACAGCGCGCGGGCGAGCGCGAAGCCGGACTCGCCCAGCGAGTCCTCCTGAGCCCCCGTGAAGGCCACCGCCTTGCGCAGGGGGACCAGTGCCTCGCGCGTGCGCCCGAGCCCCAGCAGCGCCTGCCCCACGCCGTCGTAGGAGTACTGGAGGTCCTCGTCGTCGGGGGCGAGCTGAGTGAGCTTCACCGACAGCGCGGCTTCGTAGACTTTCAGCGCCTCCTCGTGGCGGTCCAGCGCGAGCAGGCTCATGCCCTCCTCATCGAGCGCCTCCGCCAGCTTCAGATGGCTGGCGCCCAGCAGCTCGCGATGCAGCGCCACCGAGGCACGCGCGTGCTCCAGCGCCCGCGTGAATTGCCGCAGCTCCCGCAGCGCCATGGACAGGCCCTGGTGACGCCGCGCCACGTCCAGATGACGAGGCCCCACCGCCGCCTCCGTCTGCCGCAGCGCCTCCTCCATGACCCGCACGGCCTCCGCGAAGGCGCCGTCCTCCAGCAGCACGCGCCCCAGTGAGAAGGTCACCCGCGCGCGCTTGGGGTGTCCAGGTGGCAGCGCCTCCGTCAGCACCGCGGCGGCCTCCTCCAACAAGGCGCGGGCGTCCGCGGTCTTCCCCTGCATCAGCGCGAGGTTGGCCTCGTTCACCAGCAGGTCGCCCTTCAACACCGCGTCGCCGCCCAGCCGTTCGAGCGTCGCCTTCCCCAGCCGTGCCCACCGCGCGGCGTGCTCGAAGCGTTCGCGCTCCCCTTCGACATAGAGCAACTTGTTGAGAACCAGGACCTCCAGCCGGTCCGCCCGTCCCACCGTGGCGTCGTAGACGGCCAACTCCAGGATGCCCGCGCCCTTCTCCTTCTCGCCCAGCACGGCCTGGAGCCACCCCTGATGGAAGCGCAGCTCCGCCGTCAGCGGTGGATTGCGTGCGGCCAGCACCCGGGACTCCAGCGCATTCGCCGTCGCCAGCGCCTGGGGATGGCGGCTGGTGTCCACCAGCGCCTTCACCTCCGACAGCCCGCCCTCCAACGACTCCAGCTCCGCGCGCAGCACCGGGTCCGAGGGCCGGGGTTGCTGACCCGCCAGCGCCTCCACGTCCGCGCAGTCGTCGGGCGAGGGCAGCGCATACGCCGCATCCAGCGCCTTCTCCACGCCCGCCGCCTCCACGCGACCCAGCGCGTCCACCAGCGCGTGCAGGTCCTTGCGCCGCCGCTCCAGACAGACGACGCGCTGGGTGTACAGCGCCTCGGGTTGCACCTCGTGCACCCGCGTGGCCTCGCACGCCTCGGTGTGCTGCCGCGCCCAACTGCTCACGTAGCCATCCAGCACCTGCCCCACGCGCGCCGCCATGTCGCCCGCCAGGGGGCTCCCCGTGGCCGTGAAGACCGTGGACACGCGCGCCTTCGCCGCGGGCCCCCAACTGTTCGCCAAGAGCCCCTCCGCGCCCGCGCAGACGCGGGACTGCCACCACAGCGCGCCCCCCACCACGCCCACCAACGCCGCGGTGGCCACGGCCATGCCGCCCACCTTACGAGCCCTGGCGCGGTGCTGGTCCTGGGACAGCGCCTCCAACAAGGCCCCCATGGAGGGGAAGCGCGCGTCGGGCTCCAGCGACAACCCGCGCATCACCGCGCGGCTCACCCACGCGGGGACACGGGGCTCCGCGGGCGGCGCGTGGATGAGCGACGCCGCATCCAGGGAAGCGCCAGCGCGCAACGCCTTCGCGGCCCGCGAGAGTTCGTCCGGATCGAACGGACGCTGGTTGTAGAGCGCCCGGTACAGCGTCGCGCAGAAGCTGAACTGGTCCGAGCGCGCGTCCAACGCCTCGCCCCGGAACTGCTCGGGAGACATGAAGGGCGGCGTCCCCAGGACGACGCCCGTCTCGGTGAGCGGCTCGTTCAGCGGACGTGAAATCTCAGAGCACATGGGCACGCGCGCCACCGTGGGGTGCTCGTCCAGGGGCAGGTTGTCCACGGGGCGGGCCAGCCCGAAGTCGGTGACGCAGACACGGCCGTCACGGCCCACCAGCACGTTGGCGGGCTTGAAGTCCCGGTGCACCAGCCCCGCCGCGTGCGCGGCCTCGAGTCCACGCCCCGCTTGCAGGTACGTCGCCAGCACCTCGCGCCAGGAGCGGACCTTCTCCCGCCGCCAGTCCGCCAGCGTGCCGCCAGACACCAGCTCCATGGTGAAGAAGACCTGCCCGTCCCACGTGCCCACCTCGTAGATGGGGATGACGTTGGGATGGGAGACGCGCGCCATGGCCTGCGCCTCGCGCAACAACCGGACGCGCCCGCCCTCCTCGTCGAGGTGCCGCGCCTCGACGCTCAGCAGCTTGAGCGCCACCTTCCGGTCCAGGTCCGGGTCATAGGCCGCGTACACCGCGCCCATGCCGCCCTGCCCCAGCAGCTTCAGCGGGATGAAGCGGCCCACCCGCTGGCCCAGCGGACTGCGCGATGACGCCTGTCCCGGCGCCGCGCGCGCGGAGGAGGGCTCCGCCGTGTGCGGCGCGCCGTGCGCGTCCTCGGACACGACCTGCGTCGACAGCTCCGGCGAATCATCGGCACCCGAGCCCCGGTCATCGGTGTTGGCCATGGCGCGAGTGTACCGGGAAACGAGCCACTTCCTGCGCGGATGAAGGATTCACACGCAACCGCACATACACGCCGCCGATAATGGAATCAGGCGAATGCAGTCCGGACGGGGGTCCGCCATGACCGTGAATGACAACACCACGCTCAACTCAGTGCGTCAGGCACTCTCGAAGTTCCAATCGCTGACCCAACCCATCCAAGCCGCGCCCATCCCGAAGGACGCCCGGCCGCCCACCGAGCTGGCCCGTCCGGCGAGCGCTCCGGCTTCGCGTCCGGAACGCGACTCCTTCCAGGAGACGCGGCCCGCGCCCAAGGGCGTGCCCCGGCTCACGGTGCCGGACGCCACGGGCGTCAGTGAGCTTCCTTTCATGCGGGACCTGGCGCCCGAGAACGAAGCGGCGCAGGCCCAGGCGGACAAGGGATGGGCGCCCACCGCGTCCGTCATCGCGCAGAACTCGGACACGGGCTGCGGCGAGGCCACGCTGGCCTTCCTGAGCCGGGCGAGCCGCAGCGTGACGAAGGGCTCGCTGTGCGAGCAGCAGGAGCGAGCATCCGTCCGCGCGAGCACGGCGGCCGTCACCGGCCCCAGGTCCACGAGCGCGAAGGTGGAGGTGAACCTGGATGACGGCGCCACGCCGGAGGAGATGTCCACGGCGCTGGGCGGACTGGGCATCGAAATCACCGGCGGCTTCGCCGACTTCGGCGCGCACGCGACGAGCCAGGCGCTGAAGGCGGGCCAGTTCGGCATGGCGCTGGTGGACTCCAACGCCATCCTCAACGGCGCGCTCTCGCCCGAGCAGCGGCGCGACGGCCCCGGACAGCTCCACTGGGTCACCATCGACGGCATCAACAGCAACGGGACGGCGGACACGTCGGACGACCTGTTCCGCGTGAAGGACCCCGTCAACGGCGAGTACTGGGTGTCCGCTCGGGACTTGGAGAAGGCCGTCCAGTCCGCCCAGCAGCACCACGGCAGCGGCGGCATCTTCGCGCTGGAGAACCGGACCGACGTGGGCAGCACGTCGGAGCGCGACGCGCTGGCCCAGCTCAACCGCGAGCGCACGGCGTCCTTCGCGGACAAGAACGGCGTGGGCAGCAAGCGCCTCAGCCTGGGCGAGTCGAGCTGAGGCGCCTCCGCCAGCAGCCCGCGTCAGTAGGTGTAATAGACAGGCGGCGTGGTGCCGGTGAAGAAGTTGTAATAGGTGGCCACGTAGTTGGGGCGGTTGCCCACCTCGCCCGGCAACGGGCCACCCTTCGTGCCGTAGACGACCAGCGTGGCGCCGGCGTCCGTCTGGTCCAGCGAGCAGGACTGCACGTGCTGGGTCCCGTACATGACGGCGATTTCATGCGTGCGGACGATGCTGAGCGTCGCCGGGTCGATGTGGTTCACCTGACAGCGATTCATCGAGCTGCCGCTCATCGTGGGCTTGTAGGAGTAGGCCGTGGCCACGCCGTGGCTGTTGGCCAGGAGCGCGCGGTGCATGGTGCCGTACGACGTGCCCAGCGTCACACTGCCCGCGCCATAGGCACACGTGCTGGACGCGGCGCGCGTCACGACGAGCTCGTCGCGCGGCGGCATGGCACCGGGCACCGGCACCGCGGAGATGGTGAACGTGCAGCCTTGCGTGGTGCCCGTCACGAGCGTGGACGACTGCTGCGCCAGCGCCTCCTGCTCGACGGGCTCCTCGGGGGCGCCACAAGCAGCCAGGGACACGACAGCGCACAACCCAACGGCGGACTTGAAGACTTGCATGATGGGACTCCAGGACGGAGAGGATGGGGACGCGTCCCCACCTCCCCAAAAGCTGACAGAGTCCTTGTCCGCCATTCAACTGAAGCAAACTGCAACACATTGGCAGCGCAATTTCGCAGCGCGGCTCCCTGTCACAGCCTGGGTCCAGTTCAACCGCGTATGCCTTGACTCAGTAGGCGAAGAAGACAGGCGCCGTCGTGCTGGTGAAGAAGTCGTAGTAGGTGGCGACGTAGTTGTTGCCGCTGCCCGTCTCACCGTAGATGCGGCCATTCTTCGTCCCGTAGACGACGAGCGTCGCGCCGCCGTCCGTCTGGTCCAGGTGGCAGCTATTGATGTTGCCCGAGCCCAGGAACACCGCGATGCCCGAGCTGCGGACCACCGCCAGGGTCTCCGGGTCGATTTGCCGCACGCCGCAGGAGACGGGTGAGCTGCCGCTGGGCGAGTACTTGCCGGTGTACGTCACCGCGATGCCGAAGCTGTTCGCCAGGAGCGCGCGGGCGGGGAAGAGGTAGGAGCCCGAGTCCAGCGTCACGGTCGCCTCCGGCCAGGGACACGTGGCGGACGCCGCGCGCGTCAGCGACACGTTGTACCGCGGCGGCACGGTGCCCGGGAGGGTCGCGGCGTTGATGGAGTACGTGCAGCCCTGCGTGGTGCCGGTGGTCAGCGCGGCGTCCTGCTGCGCCAGCGCCTCCTCCCCAGCGGACTCCTCGGGGGCACCGCAGGCGGCCAGGGACACGGCGGCGCAAAACCAGACGACGGACTTGAAGACTTGCATGGAGAGGCTCCAGTTCGAAGGGGATGGGGATTCAACCCCATCCCTTTCAGAACCCGACAGACTTTCTGTCTGTCATTCAACTGGAGCAGATTGCCATGCAAGTGCATTGCAATTTCGCAGCGCTACTCCTTCTCGATATCCCGGTCCCAGAGCTGGACGCGGGTGTCTTCGTCCGTCAGGCGCCGGGTGAGCTCGGCGGCGATGGCGACGGAGCGGTGCTTGCCGCCGGTGCAGCCCAGGGCCACCGTGAGGTACGCCTTCCCCTCCTTCTGGTAGCGGGGGAAGAGGAAGCGGCAGAGGTCCACGACCTTGTCGAGGAACTGCTGCGTCTCCTCGCGGTCCAGCACGTAGGCGGCCACCTTCGGCACCTTGCCCGTCAGTCCCTTCAGCTCCGGGACGAAGTACGGGTTGGGCAGGAAGCGCACGTCCAGCACGAGGTCCGCCTGCGGCGGCACGCCGTAGCGGTAGCCGAAGGACATCAGGGACAGGCTGGGGCCGGCGGCGGGCTCCGGGCTGAAGCGGGCCTGCACCATGCGCTTCAAGTCGTGCACGTTGAGCGTGGACGAGTCGATGACCTGGTCGGCCAGCTCGCGCAAGTCCCTCAGCGCCTGACGCTCCGCCTTGATGCCCTCGGCGACGGTGCCGTTGGGCGCCAGCGGGTGGCGGCGGCGCGTCTCGCTGAAGCGGCGGATGAGGCTGTCATCGCTGGAGTCCAGGAAGAGGACCTCCACCTGGTGCCCGGCGCGGCGGACCTCCGCGAGGATGCGCGGCGCGTCCTTGAGGAAGACGCCCTCGCGGACGTCCACCACCAACGCCATGCGCTCGAAGTGCCCACCGCCCGCCAGCTCCGTGAGCTTGGGCAGCAGCAGCACCGGCAGGTTGTCGATGCAGAAGAAGCCGGAATCCTCCAGCGCGCGGATGGCAGTGGACTTTCCGGAGCCGGACATGCCGGTGATGATGACGATCTGTTTCGCGGGGGCGGTCACTCGACCTCTTCTCCCAGGGTGCGGCGCATCGCCCCTTCGGCGATGGCCCGATTGAGCCGCTCGGCGAACTCTCTCGCCGAGTGGTGTCCCTGTAGCTTTAGCAACTGGTTGCGGGCTGCGACTTCAATGATGGTCGCCATGTTGCGGCCCGGACGAACGGGCACCACCGACAGGGGGATGTCCACCCCCACAATCTGCAGGTGCCGGTCCTCGACGCCCAGCCGGTCATACTCCTGGTGGGGGTCCCACTCCTGGAGCTCGATGACCAGCTCGATTTTCTTTTGTTCGCGGACCGCGGCGACGCCGAACAGGTCCTTGATGTTGATGATGCCCAGGCCGCGAATCTCCATGTGATGTTTGATGACGGGGTTGCCAGCACCGTAGACGGCCCCCTTGCGGCGGGTGACGTCCACGATGTCGTCCGCCACCAGGCGGTGGGCCCGCATCACCAGGTCCAGGGCAATCTCACTCTTGCCGATGCCACTCTTGCCCAGCAGCAAGATGCCCACGCCGAACACATCCATCAACACCCCGTGAAGGCTGCTGGACTCGGTGAGGGCCTCTTCCAGGAAGGTCTGCACCCGCATGATGAACTCGCTGGACAAGAGCGGCGTCTTCATCAGCGCCAGGCCCGCGCCTTCACACGCGGAGACGAGGGCCTGGGGAATCTCCAGGTCCTTGGTCACCACCACGCACGCGAGCTCCTCTTCGGAGAAGAGCTGCGCCAGCGCCTCGACCTGACGCTGCTCCGGCAGGGTGGCCAGGTACGAAATTTCCGTGTTGCCGAAGACCTGCACCCGGTGCGGATGGAGGTGCTCGGTGAAGCCCGCCAGCGCCAGCCCCGGCTTCTGGATGCGCGAGGACACCACGGTCCGCGGCAACCCGGTCCGGCCGGCGACGAGCACCAGCCGCAGGTCGTAGTCGTGGTCCTCGAGGAGCTGGGAGATGCGGATGGATTTCATCGTCAGCCCGTGGATATCACCGGTGGGCCCCTTTGCGGGGACCGCCTTCCTTGGCGTCTCAACGATAGGGAGGGCCAGCGGGAGGCCCAGGGCTTCGGGCAGGCAACGGAAGCCCACCGAACCCATTCCCCAGGCCCGCAGTGGCTGCTAAGCCGGAAATCATGTCCGACTGTCTCTTCTGCAAGATTCGCGACGGGCTCATCCCCGCCAAGGTCGTCTACCGCGACGACGAGTGCCTGGCGTTCGAGGACATCAACCCCCAGGCGCCCACCCACGTGCTGTTCATCCCCCGCAAGCACATCGCGACGGTGAACGACATCTCGCCGGAGGACCGGACCGTCGTGGGCCACCTCTTCACCGCCGCCGCCAAGGTGGCCGAGGAGCGCGGCCACGCGGCCCCGAGCAGTGGCTACCGGTTGGTGATGAACACCCACGCCCACGCTGGCCAGACGGTGTTCCACATCCACCTGCACCTGCTGGCGGGACGCCCGCTCGGCTGGCCGCCGGGCTAGGACGTCCCGGGCTCACTCCGCGGCGGGCTCGGCGGTGACGGGGGCGGAGGGGCCGGAAGAGGCCTCCACGTCCTTCACGCTCGCCGCCGGCCCGGTGCCTCGGCGGAGCACGTGCAGCACGCTGCTCTTCTCGTCCGTCCAGGTGAAGTCCGGCTCGCTCCGCAGGCCCAGCCTGCGCACGCGCGAGGTGGCCTGCGTGAAGGTGGGCCCCCAGGAGAACTCGCGGTCCGGGCTCAGCACCATCCAGTTGCTGCGAAGCGCGTCGCCTTTCGTTTCGTTGACGACCAGGGCCGCGTGCAGCCCCAGCGCCCGCGCGTGCGACAGCGTCAGCGGCACCAGGTCCAGGTGGACGTTGCTGATGTGCATCACCAGCACGCCGTGCGGCGCCAGGTGCGCGCGGTAGAGCGCCACGGCCTCCCGCGTGAGCAGGTGCACTGGCACGGCGTCCGAGGAG
Source organism: Myxococcus hansupus (assembly GCF_000280925.3). NCBI lineage: Bacteria > Pseudomonadati > Myxococcota > Myxococcia > Myxococcales > Myxococcaceae > Pseudomyxococcus > Pseudomyxococcus hansupus. The sequence goes on along the minus strand of NZ_CP012109.1, from coordinate 372,349 downwards.
AAGGTGTCCAGCGCGAGCACGTCGAAGCCTCGCACCCCTGCCTCCAGCTCCCGCTCCAGGGAGATGCGCGCGTCCCCCTCCACCAGCTCCACCTTCGCGGGCGTGTCTCGCAGGTAGGAGAAGTAGCCGCCCTCCCCTCGCGCCAGGGCGATGACCGCGGGGTCGATTTCGTAGAAGCGGCCGGTGTCCCCGGCCTGGAGCAGCGCCGCGCTCGTGCCGATGCCCAGCCCCAACACGCCCACGTTCAGCCCCGGCGGCTGGCCCAGGGCCTCGCGCAGGCGGCGTTGCTCGGCGATGGCGAGGCCCAGTCCCGCCTCCGGCGTGTAGTACGTGGTGGCCACGGACTTTCGCTCCGGCGCCACGTGCTGGAAGCCGTGGGTGATGGCGCCGTGGAGCAGGCTGAAGCGGTGGTGCTCCGGGTCCCCCACGCTCTGCTCCATCACCCGGACGACACCGAAGAAGTTGCGCGAGGCGAAGCGCGCGCGGCCCTGCTCGCGGGCCATGGTGTACGTGAGGTGTCCGGCCACCAGCAGCAACATGGCGCCGCGAAGGACTTGCTGCAGCCGCTGCGTCCGCGTCGCGTCTTCCCCCGCCTGCTTCGCCATGCCCGCCAGCGCCACGACGCAGCAGGCGCCCAGGGCCAGCGGGTACTCCCAATAGGCCGTGAAGAGCGCGGGCGCGAGCACGCTGATGAGCAGCCCGCCCAGCACGCCGCCCACGGAGACCCACAGGTAGAAGGCGCTGAGGTACCGGGGCGCGGGACGCAGCCGGTACAGCTCGCCGTGGCACACCATGCTTCCGGCGAAGAGCGCCCCTGAGTAGGCCACGAGCTGGAGCACCAGCGAGGACTGGGGCCCTTGCGTCTGCGCGTGCGCCACGCCCGCTCCCGAGGCGATGAGCAGCACGGCGTAGACGGTGCGCGAGTAGAAGGACTCCCGCGAGAAGGCGAGGATGAAGGTCAGCAGGTACACGGCCAGCGGCAGCACCCAGAGGAAGGGCCCCGCGGCCACGTCCTGGGTGAGCTGGTTCGTCGTCGCCAGCAGCAGCACCGAGGCGCAGGTGCTCAGCCCCAGCCACTTCATCGTGGCGCGCACCGTGGGGGGCGCTCCCGAGGCGAAGCTCTCGCCGCGTCCGGCGTCTTCCGTCACGGGCGTGGCGGTGACGGGCGTGGCCGCCGTGGCGGGCGCGGGCGCCTCCGCGGGCTGCTTCATCACCTCCAGCGCGCACACCGCGCAGGCGCCGGCGAAGAAGACGAAGCCCACGCTCCATGCCCAGGCCTGCGCGCCGCGCCCCACCCAGGGCTCGAGGAGGAACGGGTAGCCCAGGAGCGCCAGCAGCGAGCCCGCGTTGGACAACGCATACAGGGGATAGGGCGAGCGGCCCGGCCGCGCACGGGCGAACCAGGACTGCAGCAGCGGGCCGGTGGTGCTGAGCACGAAGAAGGGCAAGCCAATGGTGGCCGCGAGCATCGCCAGCAAGCGGGGCACGGCGAACGCGGTGCCCTCCGGCCGCCACTCGGGCCCCGGCGCCACCGGTGAGCCCGACAGCAGCGCGCGGGCGCCCAGCACCGCCACCGCCACCGCGAGCAGGCCCAGGTGGACGCGCGCCTGGGTGCGGGGCGCCAGCCGGGATGCGAGCCCATGCGAGTACGCGTAGCCGCCCAGCAGCACCGCCTGGAAGAACAGCATGCACGCCGTCCACACCCCCGGCGTTCCGCCGTACCACGGCAGCGAGTAGCGCCCCACCAGGGGTTGCACGCCGAACAGGAGGAAAGCGCTGGCGAAGATGGCGATGGCGTAGCGAGACATGGCGTGGCTTCAGGCTTTCGCGCTCGGCGGGTCCGGTCAACTCTCCGGCGCCGGGAGGTGAAGAAGGTTTTCGCTCAGCGCGGCGGCGCTCGCGGCGCGAAGAGCCGGGCGCCCGACGGAGCGAGCGCGGTCTCCATGGGCAGGCCGTAGAGCGTCTCCAAGGCATCGCGCTCCAGCACCTCGACCGAGGGGCCCCGCGCGAGCACGCGCCCGTCGCGCAGCAGCAACACGTGGGTGGCGAAGGCCGCGGCCAGATTCACGTCGTGCAGCACCGCCACCGCCCCCAGGCCCGCGTCGACGCGCGCGCGCACGCGGTCCAACGCCCCCACCTGGTGGGCCACGTCCAGGAAGGCCGTGGGCTCGTCGAGCAGGAGCAGCTCGGGCCGCTGCACCAGCCCCCGAGCCAGCATCAACATGCGGCGCTCGCCGCCCGACAGCGCCTCGGCGGACCGCTCCGCCAGGTGCGCGATGCCGAGCTCCGACATCACCTCGTGCGCCAGCGCCACGTCTCCCGCGGACGGCAGGCCCCACAAGCCCAGGTGCGGGCTGCGGCCCATCAGCACCAGCTCCAGGCCACTGAAGCCCTCGGCGGACTCGAACGTCTGCGGCACCCAGGCGACCTTCTGCGCCAACGCGCGCGGCGCCCAGTCGCCTCGCGCTTGCCCCAGGAGACGGACCTCGCCGCGCGTCCACGGCCCCATGCCGAGCACCGCGCGCAGCAGCGTGCTCTTTCCCGTGCCGTTGGGGCCCAGCACCGCCCACAGCTCGCCGGGACGTACCTCGCACTCCACCCCATGCAGGATGGGGCGCGTCCCGTAGCCCGCGACCAGCGCCCGGGTGGAGAGCAGCGGCTCCACGGACTAGTACAGCTCCTTCTGCTTCTGCAGCAGGTAGCGCTTCATCGCGCGCACCTTGCGCAGGGCCTCCGGGTCGTCCGTGGTGCCCGCGGCCTCCACTTCGCTCTTCACCTCGGCGTACCGCGTGCACCAGAGCCCCAGCACCACGCACGAGTGCTCGGAGTTGAGCTTGTTGAAGAGCGCGTTCGTCTCGCGCCACTCCTTCTCCAGCGTGGTGAGCGTCCGGTTCCGGGCGGCTCGCACCTTGCGGACGACCGAGCGCTTCGCGGACGTGTCCGTGCCTGGAGGCGCATCCAGCGGCGCGAGGAAGGAGTCGTCGAGCCCGTCATCCTCCGGAGGCTGCGTGCCCTTCGGAGCGGAGGCCTCGGCCCCCGGGGCCGAGGGCGCGGTGGCGCCTGGAGACTTCGCGTCCGCCTGGGCGGGACTCCCCGTGCCGGCGGGAGGCGGTGCCGAGGGCTCACCCGTGCCGGGCTCACCCTTCGCGTTCGCGCCGTCGGCCGCGAGCGCCGGCTTCGTGGGGGTGATGGGCTCGGCGGGCGGCGGCCCTTCCCGTGGCGTCTGACCTGTCACGAGGCTGAGCACCTGCGCGCGCAGCTCGGGAGGGCCGAGGAAGAACGCCCCTCCCGCGGCCACCGCGAGGAGCAGCAGGGTCAACACGGCGAACAAAGGCCCCTTGCCACGCCGCGCGGGAGGCTCGGGCATCGTCGTGCGGCGGGTGTCTTCCTTGGCGAGGCGCTCGGCCGAACGCGTCTCCGGCCGCACGGGCATCGTCGTGCGGCGGGTCTCCTCGCTCGCGGGGATGGAGACGCGGACATCCTCGTCCTCATCATCCTCCTCGGCCGGCTCGACGGGCGCGGGAGCGGGGCGTACCGCGGAGACCGAACCCGTCCTCCGAGCCCCGGCGGACGTCATGCCTGGCGAAGACGTTCGCGCGCGGCGTGATTGCGTCTTGGGACGCGAGACGCCAGACCGCTCGTCGTCGTCGTCGGCGCTCCCTTCGTCACTCAAGAGCCCGGCGTCCAACACCACTCGGGGATGCGTGTCGTCGTGGCGGGTGACGCGCGGGTCGGTGTCGCTGTAGTGCGAGACGCGAGGTTGCGTGTCGTCGTTTCGCTCGGTCCGCGACGGGCGGTGGATGCGCGGGTGCGTGTCCACGTCAGCGATGTTCGCCACCGGGGCTTCGTGGCCCACGTCGTCGGTGGAGAGGACGGGCATGTCCGCGGAGGACTCGGCGGCGTGAGCCTCGTGCTCGGCTTCGTCGCCCTGGGCGGAGGGTTCAGCTTCGGAGAAAGCGGCGGCCTCTTCGTCCGGCGAGAGAGCCTGTCCGCCGTGCGCGGGCGTCGCGTCCGCGAGGGGCGCGTCGTCGTGTGGGGCCGTCCAAGCGGGGACGGCCGGCACGCCACGGGGGCTCTGTGAAGCGGCGGGCGTCGCCACCGAGGAGGTCGACCGGGAAGGTGTCGCTCCGGACGGCGGGGACACGGCGGCCATCATCCCGGAGCTCGACCTCGGCGAGGCAGCGCCGATGGAGGGCACGGCCCGCGAAGGGGTAGCACCGGGCGGCGGCGGCGGCGCGGCGGGAATCACGGCGGAGGCCGTTCGCGACGGCGTTCCGCTGGAAGCAGGCACCGCGGGCATCCCTTGGGATGAGAGGCTTCGCGACGGGAATCCCTCTGCCTGCGGCACCGCCGCCACCCCTGGCGATGACAGGCGTCGCGATGCACCGTCATCCGAAGAGGGCGTCAACGAGCCGCGTGAAGAGCCTTCTGCCTGCGATGCTGCCGCCATCGATGAGAGGCTTCGCGACGCACCGTCCGTCGACGAGCCGCGTGGAAAGCCCTCTGCCTGCGATGCTTCCGCCATCGATGAGGGGCTGCGAGCTGCACCGTCCGTCGATGCGCCGCGTGAAAAGCCCTCTGCCTGCGATGCTCCCGACATCGATGAGTGGCTTTGCGATGCACCGTCCGTCGACGCGCCGTGCGAGAAGTCCTCTGCGTGCGACGCCGCCTCACTGTCCACGGGCGACGACGCGTCGTGCTGCATCTCCAGCTCAGGTGCTGGAGGCGCGGGCAGGGCCGCCATCATGGTCGCGGACGTTCGAGGCAGCGTCATCCCCGAAGCGGGCAACACATCGGCGTCCAGCTCGGCTGAATCCTCCGCGGGCGCATCCGCGTCATTCGCCCAGGAGGCCACCTCGACCGAAGGCTCGCTGTCCGCCCCAACCGCATCGGAGGCAGCAGCCTGCTCCTCGAAGTCCTCTTCCTCGAACGAAGCGTCGTCGTCCGACTCCGACCATCGCGGCGCTGTCGAGTCCCCGTGAGCGGCGGAGGCCGTGGACTGCGAAGCACCTGCATCGACCGCGGGAGCAGGCACCGACACCGCCGGCATCACCACCACGCCGGTGCGAGGAAACGACCCGCCACCCGTCTGTGGCTCTGGCCCCGACTCCTGCACCGCGCGGGCATTCGCCAGAGCGGCGGGCGGACGCGGCGGCACCGCGGGCGTCGGCGCTCCAATAGAAGGCGCCCCCAGCTCCTCATGCCGCGCCGACGACGCACCACTCCGCGGCGCCCAGATTTTGGGATCCGTCGAATCAGCGGGGCGCGACTCGGTCTCGGATGATTCGCCCAGGCTCGGCAGCGCCAGCTCGGTGGGCCGCAGGTGCGGCGGCAACAGCGCTCGCGCGGCGGCCACGCCCGGCGGCACCGCCTCCGGCGGCATCACCGTCATCTGGACTTCCCGCGTCAGCGCGGGCGCGCGGGGCAGCACCCCTGGCCTGGCAGCCTCGGAACGCGAGAAGGCCTCGGGCTCCACCTCCACGGACGGGGCCGTGTCCTGACGCACGCCCCGTGCCCGCGCCTCTTCCTCCAGTTCCTCGATGGGGAACCCGGGACGCGTGGACTCGTCGATGGGCACGCCAGGACGCGTCTCTCCGTCCGACACCGGCCCGCCGCCATCGCGGCTGCGCGGCGTGGGGAAGAACGACAGCGGCTCCACCGGACCGTCCAGGCGGATGGTCTTCGCCGGCAGCATCGCGTGCGCCATCTTCGGCGCCAGCGGGTCATCCGGCATCGAGGCCAGGGCCCGGACCTCTTCCGTGGACAACCGGGGCACGTCCTTGAGGCTCGCGAGCAGCCGGCGCTCGGACTGGAAGTCCGACGAGAAGAGCTCGCGCATGAAGCGGCTGACGCTCTCCGGACCCGCGCTCGCGTCAATCTCCATCAGGCAGGACTGAAGCCGCCCGCGGAACTCCTCCGCCGTCTGGAAGCGCTGCGACGGATCCACCGCCAGCGCCTTGGCCACCAGCGCCGTCACCGCGGGCGGCGTGAGCGGCTCCACCTGGTCCAACGGCGCGATGCGCGGATTCGCCACCAGGGACATCAGCTCGCCCGGGTGGACCCCATCGAAGGGGTTCTTCCCGCAGATGAGCTCGTAGAGACACAAGCCCACCGCGTACAGGTCGCTCCGGCGGTCCACCGGCTGGTGCCGCGCCTGCTCCGGCGACATGTAGAGGAACTTCCCCAGGATGATGCTGGGGTTCGTCTTCGCCGCCGACAGCCGGCTCTTCGCGAGCCCGAAGTCGATGACCTTCACCTCCCCTTCGTAGGAGATGAGGATGTTCTGCGGCGAGATGTCCCGGTGGACGAGCTTCAGGTCCTCCCCGTCGTCGTCCTTCTTGCGGTGCGCATAGGCCAGCGCGTCCAGCACGCGGCCCATGGTGTAGAGGATGAACGTGACGGGCAGCGGCACCTGCCGGTCCCTGACGCGCGCGGCCACCTTGCGCAGGTCCTTGCCGTCCACGTGTTCGAGCGCCATGTAGGCCTCGTCCTCGTGGAGCCCCATGTCCAGCACCTGGGCGATGGAGCCATGGCTCAGGCGGACCAGGGTGCGCGCCTCGCCCACGAAGCGCTCGACGAACTCCGTGTCCGCGGCGAGCTGCGGGAGGATTTTCTTGATGACGCAGAGCTTCTCGAAGCCCTGCGCTCCCTCCAGGCGCGCGAGGTAGATCTCTCCCATGCCCCCCGTCGCCAGATGCGACAGGAGCGTGTACCGACCAAAGGGCTGGGGCCGGAAGGGTCTCAACCGGGCGGGTTGGCTCGACGAGTTCATGCGGTGCGGGGGTTCACCACGACGGGGTCCGTATTGAACCCTTTCCCGGTACGTCGCAGCAACCCGTCAACCGGCCGCGAGGGTTTCAGCGCAGCCCCGGGTTGGTCAACTGGCCGACATCCTCCTCGATGACCTCGAAGGCCGCCACCTTGTCCTTCGGGGGGCGGAGGAGACGCTCGCCCAGCGGCTGGACGTCGAAGCGGGCGCCCACCGTGGCCAGGACCTTGCCGGTGATGAGCACCTGGCCCGGGCTGGCCGTCCCGGCGAGCCAGCTCGCGACGCTAACGCCCTCTCCCACCACGGTGTAGTCGGAGCGCGACTCGGCGCCGATCATCCCCACCAGGGCCCGCGTGCTGTGCAACGCAATGCGCAATTCGCAGCGCTCATCCAGGGGCCGGCGGCTCATGGCCCGCTCCCAGTCCGCCCGCAGGGCCAGCGCCGCGCGGACGGCCTGCACGGAGTCCTCGCCCTTCGCGTACGGGACACCGAAGAGGGCCCGCAGGGATTCACCCCGGAAGCCCTCCACCGTCGCCTCGAAGCTGTAGACGATGCCACTCATCCGCGCGTGGAAGTCATTGAGCATCTGCGTGGCCCGCGCCGCGCCAATGCGCATGGCCAGCACGGAGAAGCCCACCAGCTCCGCGTGAAGGATGGTGAGGTTGCGTTCTTCCAGCCCGGGCAGCTTTCCGCCCTGGCGCTGGGCCTCGGCGGCGCGGCGCTCGGCCACGTCGGGCGGGTGGAAGCGCTCCAGGTCGCGGCGCAGCCGGTCCGCCACGGTGCCCGTCTCGCGCGGCGCGAACTTCTGCACGCCGGTGGCCACCAGGTGCGCCACCGCGGTGCAGGCATCCAGCATCACCTCCACGCTGGAGTCGCCCTTGGCGGAGGTGTTGACGTAGAGCACGCCCGCGTACGGCGGCTCGGTGCCAATGGGAATGCACAGCACCCGGTCCACGCCGTAGAGGATGACGCTCTCGCGGCTCGCGAAGCGGCGGTCATCGCGCACGTCGCCCACGGCGATGGCGCGCCCCTGGCGCAGGGACTCCTCGACGATGGCGTCCGAGACAGGGACCTCGCCCTGGGCCAGCCGCCCTCGGTGGCGCACGGCGGCGGGCACCAGCGCGCCCACGGAGTGCCGGAGCAGCACCACCGCGGTGGTCGCCTCCGTGCGCTCCAGCAGCCGGTCCATGGTGGTGTCCAGGAAGGACGACAGCGTGGTGGCCGACGAGAGCGCCTCCGCGATGCGGAACAACAGCACCAGCGTCTCCTGCCCCACGCGCGGGCTCGCCGCGGGCAGCGGCGCGGACGTGGCCGAGGAGAAGCTGTCGTCGAAGGAGACGGGCCCCACGTTGTCCAGGAGCCGCAGGACGTCGGCGTCCCTCACGTTCTTCGCCAGCAGCACGGAGCCGCCCACGTCCTGACCATGCCCGAAGCGCACGACGCCGCCCGCGCTCAGGTCCACCATCTCCGTGGCCGCGTTCTCCACGGTGTTGGGTTGGCGGACGGACAGCGTGTTCTCGCCCAGCGCGACCGAGTCGCCAGCGACGAGCTGCTTCGAACCCTGCAAGGGCGCGCCGTTGATGCGGCTGCCGTTGCGGCTGCCCAGGTCTTCGATTCGCAGCACGTCGCCGTCGACGTACAGCCGTGCATGACGGCGCGACACGAGGTCGCCGCCCAGGACGATGTCGTTCTCGTCCGCACGGCCGAGGCTCGTCACGCCCTCAGGCAGATCGTACGACGTATCGAAGTAGCCGGGCCCGTTGATGATGATCTGCCACATCGAATGCCGGACCTTACACGAGTCTCCCGCGCGTTGAGAGAAGGAGACTGCGACTCAGTACGGGTTGGCGGCCACCCGGCGCTTGGAGGGCCCCCCGCACCGCGTCATTTCACCGGCGGTATGAACGAACCCGGAACGCTCGCTCAGCGCGGGCGGCGGAGGAACAGGGACGCTCCCCGCCGCACCACCTGGAAGGTGGCGAGCGGACGCGTCGCGGGGCCATTCAGCACCTGCCCGTCCTGGCTGAAGCGGGAGCCATGGCAGGGGCACTCCATCACCCTGTCCTCGGGCACCCAATCCACGGCGCAGTCACCGTGCGTGCAGATGCGCCACAGCGCGGCGTAACAGCCCTGTGACGTGTGGACGATGACCACGTCCAGCAGCGCCTGGGGGATGCGCACCGCCGCGGCGCCTCCAGGGACCTGGAGCGCCGGATGGTCCGCCAGGGGAACTTCCACCCAGCCGTCCTCGGGCCCACCAGGGACCGGGGCGTCATCACACGACGCGCCCGGCCCTCCCGCGTCGGGAGGGTCGAGCACGATGGCTTCCCGCCACCCGTCGCCGCACCCCGTCCCGAGCACCGCCAAGGCACAGGTGCCCTCGAGCAGCGTTCGGAGCGCGGCGCGGCGGTCCACCTCCCCCTTCAGCGACAGGGGACATGGCCGTGGCGGGAGCCCTTTCACGGGGTGGCGCTTCCCAGGGACACGCCGTTCACCACCGCGACGGCGTCCAGGTCGAAGCCCCCGGACGTACCGCCGTAGCGGTTGTTCCCCGCGTCGACGATGCGCACGTACCGCGCGCGGCTCAGGCCCACCGTCGCCAGGTCGAAGCCGTCACCGCCCGCCACCGCCGGATCCGTGGCGCTGATGCCGTTGGCCGGATTGGCGAAGACGGGGGCGACGCCCGCGCACCCCGGATAGCCGCCCGCCGCGTCAGTGGTTGCGCACGGGAACGCGAACCAGGTGACGCCGTCGTCGCTCACGGAGACGATGCCCCTCTCCGAATACACGTTCGGTCCGCCCGCGATGTGGAAGGGGTTCTCGAACACGAGCAGGTCCACGCCCGGCCCATCCACCACGGCGATGTCGGTGAAGCGCAGGACGATGCTGCCGCCACGGCCCAGTGAGAGCACATCCAGCGAGCCGGTGTCCGCTCCCAATCCCGAGGGAGGTCCGAGCACGACGTCCGGGAAGCGGTCCTGCCCGAAACCCGCGCTGGGGCCGGGGGTGAAGGAGACGACCTCGTCGGCGTACGGGTCCGCGGGCTTCAGTCCGGCGTCGGGCTCCAACGTCGTGGAGCCATCCGGCTGACCGGCGTCGTCTTGCACCGGGTCCGTGCCCGCGTCCTCGTCGACGATGGAGGCCCCGTCACCGCAGGCAGCGGTGCCTAGGAGCACGGCGAGCGCCGTGCCCCAAGGGAAGCGCTGGCCGAGACGACGGCTCACTGCGCCTCCTGGATGCGCACCAGCCGCTGGCCGTTCTTGTCCTCGATGGCCACCAGCAGGTCAGGGCCCATGTTGGACAACTGCTTCACGGAGGTGCACTGGTCCGCGAACGTCAGCACCGGCGTCCGCTCGCCAATGGCGACCTCGGACGGCTCGCCGCCCAGGGACAGGGCGTAGCGCGACACGTCGGTCGAGACGAAGGCCCAGTTCTCGTCGTAACCACCGCGCTTGACGACGACACCGTTGCCGAAGCCAGAGGTCGCGTTGAAGTCACTGCCCACGACAACCTCCGGCTGCGTCCCCAGGTCGACGGGCGTGCCGCTGCTCAGCGCCGCCGTCAGCACCACGGGCGCCACCACGCGGCCCTTGTTGGAGTAGTCCACGCTGCTGGAGTAGCCCAGGAAGGCGATGCCGTTGTCGGCCACCGCGGTGAAGCCGCTGGCCCCCGCCTCGCCCGCCGGGAACTGCGCCAACCGCGCCGTCTGGAAAGGCTCCTCGGAAGTCACCAGGCCATAGATGCCCATGCCGTCCGTCGTGGACTCCAGCGAGAAGCCGTTGACGAGCACCATGCGGGTCGCGCCCGAGACGAAGGACGCCGCGCTGTAGTTGGCCTGCGACGAGAGGTAGGAAGACGATGCGGGAGTGGCGAGGTCGTACATCGCCACCGAACCCGGCGCGCCCGTCGCGGACGTGGTGTAGCCCGCGAAGAGGCGCTGGCCGTCATTCACCAGGTAGCCGTTCGAGAACACCGTCGCCGTGCCTGCGCGGTCCGCGGGGGAGACGACGTCGAAGAGCTTCGTGCCGTCCGTCTGCAACTCGGGCCAGATGCCCAGCGAGAACATGCCGAGGTCGACACCCATGCTGCTGCCACGCACCGCGTAGACCGTGTAGACGGGACCCGGCGACGTCGCGAGCGCGAGCACGTCTTCCGGAAGCGCCGCGGAGCCAGCCGCCACGAAGCTCGCCCCGAGCTGAAGCGTACCGAGCACGGGGTCGTGGGTCGCCACCTCGCACGGGAGCCCCGTGCCCGCGTCAGGCTCAGGCTCGGTGCCCGCGTCCGGCTCCGTGCCCGCGTCCGGCTCGGTACCCGCATCCGGCTCCGTGCCCGCGTCGGGCTCCGGCTCCGTGCCGGAATCCGGCTCGGGCTCCGTGCCCGCGTCCTCCTCCGGGACCTGCTGGATGGGCCGCGTCTCACACTTCTCCGCGACGCACGACCACTGCTGGCCCTCAGGCGCGGCGCCGTTCTCACTGCGGCAGTCGAAGGCGTCCACGCACTCGGAGCCGCAGCCCGTGGTGGCGACCGCCAGCACGAGGCTGGCCGTGGCGAACATCAGGGACTTCGAGCGGGCGCCCACACGCTTCACATCGGCGTACTTCATCGGTGTCCTCACTCCCTCTTCCGCCCCCACGGGCAGATGGGCTTCCAGGAGGACACGGCCGAAGGCAGAGCCCGGGCGCACCACACGCACGCCGGATGACACCGCCCCCGCCGCCTCCCCTCGGAGGCCTCGGTGATGTCCGTGCGCAAGGCACGGGTCTTCGGCAGGTTTTCGGACTCGCAGGCGCGGGTGCCCAGGGCACCCACCTACTCGCCGTCGCTTCCCAGCCCACCCAGGGCCAGTGCTTTTCGTGACGGCTTTCGTTCCTGCTCACCGCTGCGGGGCAGTCCCGGATTCACACCGGGTTCCCTTGAGTCGCCGTGGAATCACGGCGACACCGAGGACGCCGGCGGGGATATGGCGGGTGCAAGCCATTGTCAATGACTGGTACCCAGGCGCACACGCCGCCGCAGCAGCGCGAGGAACAACGGTCCCCCGAGCAGCGCGGTGACGACGCCCACGGGAGGCTCGGCGCCAAAGAGGGGGAAAGCCAGCCGCGCCAGCAAGTCCGACAGCACGAGGAAAGCCGCGCCCCCCAGCGCGGACAACGGCACCAGCAGGCGCTGGTCCGGGCCAAACGCCAGCCGCAGGAGGTGCGGCACGATGAGGCCCACAAAGCCAATCAAGCCCGTCAGCGCCACCGCGCCCGCGACGCTCGCGCTGGAGGCCAGGAGCAACCACCGGCGGGTCGCCGCCACCGGCACGCCCAGGGACGCCGCGTCATCGTCGCCCAACGACAACAGGTTCAACCGTGCGGAGAGGGCCCACATGACGCCAATCGCGACGGCCTGGAGCAGCGCGGAGAGCACCAGCGTGGCGCCGCGCTCGTAGCCCAGCGCGCCCGCGAGCCAGTACAGGATTTCTCCCAGCCGGTCGGGGTCGGACAGCGTCTTCACCAAGGTGATGGCCGCGGATGCGAACGCGTTGAACACCACGCCCGTGAGCAGCGCCGCGTAGGGCGCGCGCGACGCGGGCCCCCGGCTGGCGGACAGGACGAAGAGGATGGCCGCCCCCGCGCCCAGGAAGGAGCACAGCGCGGGCGCTGAGAGCCGGGCCATGGCGCCTCCCAAGCCGGGCGCCACCTCGCCCACGGTGGCGAGCCCCACCGCCAGCGCCAACGTCGCGCCCAGCGCGGCGCCGCCGGACACACCGAGCACGAACGGATCCGCGAGCGGATTGCGCAAGAGCCCCTGAAGCGTCGCGCCCGACGCCGCCAGCCCCGCGCCCACGATGGCGCCCAGGAGCGCTCGCGGAAGCCGCAGCGACCAGAAGATGACGGCGTCGGTGGAGTCCGGCTCCGTCAACGCGGCGGCCAGGGAGATGGACTGCTCGCCGAAGCGCATCGCCACGGCCAGACAGCCCACCGCCAGCACGAAGAACCCTCCGAACAACATCGCCGCCCGCGAGGCCCGAAACCCTCCCGCGCCGCCGTGTGTCCGTCGCGATGCAGCGGGCTCGCTCACGGCGCGCCCTTCCCCGCTCCCTCCGGGTGCAGCAGCCGGAAGAGCTCCTCCAACCCCTGGCCCAGCGACGGCCCTGGTTGCAGCAGCGCCAGCGATGGCAGGTCCACCCAGCGCGCGCCGGACACCCCAGGCAGTGCCCGCAGCTTGTCCTTGCCCACGTCCACGTCCGCCGCGTCCACCACGACGGTGGCCCGGGCACGCACCACGCGCTCCACCGAGTACACCGGATACGCGGAGCCCGCGTCCGCGGCCACGTTGATGCCGCCCGCGTCCCGCAGCAGCTCGTCCGCGAAGGAGCCGGGCCCCGCCACCACGAGCGGCTCGAAGCCATAGACGAACAACACGCGCGGCGCGGGCAGCTTCTTCGCCGCCTCACGGATGCGCGCGCGCGTCGCCTCGATGCCAGACACGATGGCGTCGGCTTCCGTCTGCTTGCCGAGCGCCTGCCCCACCGCGCGGAGGGCCGCGAGGACGTCCTGCACGGAGTGCAACGGAAGGAGCAGCACGGGCACGCCCAGCTCCGCCATCTTCTCCACCGGTCGCTGATTGCCCGGTCCGGGCTGCACCAGGAGCAGGTCCGGCTTGAGCGCCACCACCGCCTCGACCGAGGGGTCCGTGAAACCGCCCACGCGCGGCAGCTTCGCCACCGCCTTCGCCTCGTCGAAGCGGGACACGCCCACCAGCGTGCCCCCGGCGCCCAGCGCCAGCACCATCTCCGACAACGAAGGCGCCAGCGTCACCACCCGCCGGACCTTGGCCGGCGCGGGCGGCCCCAACGTCCGAAGGCTCGAACTGGTGGCCTGCTCCGCCGCCTCCACGGGTCCAGCGAACAAACACAGCACCGCGACGAGCAGCACGGGGACGCCGGAGCGCGAGCGGGAAGTCATGGTGGTCATCGGCATGGGTGCGCTCATCCTCAGTTCAGGGCGGTCACGTCAATGGCGTTGGACACGGGCCGGCGGGGGTCCACCGGGCACGCCTCCAGCGCGGGGCCCACGGCCTGCGGTGAGGAGAAGCCGCGCCGCTCCACCAACCGCCCGTCCTCGACCGCCACCACGAAGACGCGGCCCGCGTTCGTGTCCGCCAGATACACCGCGCCTTCCGACACGGCGAAGCGGCTGGCCACGGAGATGTGGCACCCCGGCGTCCCGGGCTCGCAGCCCACCCGGAGCGCATACGCGGCCACGGGCGCGTCATCCTTCACCAGCACCAGCCCCGTGGCGCGCACCGAGCTGGCGCTGTGGCCGTTGGCCTCGTCGTATTCGGACTCCCCGAGACACGCCACCACGAGCTGGTCACCCACCGCCTCCACGTAGCCCGCGTTGAGGCAGTCCGTCGCCCCCAGGTCGATGGCGCTCACGCTCCCATCCGCCGGGTTGATTTTCGCGAGCATGCCCGGGCCGTTGGGCCGGTAGCCGTTGTAGGGGTTCAGGTTGGTGAGGGCCACGTAGACGCCCGTGGAGGTCGCCGCGACGGAGTACGGCAACGGCAACACCGTGCCCCCGTCGAAGGGCTTCAGGTCCAGGCCGGTGAGGGAAATCGTGTCCACCTTGCGCGGCTGTTCGGGGTTGGAGATGTCCACGCGGGCCACGGCATTGCCGAACTGGAACATGGACCCGCCCGTGCCGAACAAGGGGACATACAGCGTGGTGCCCCACTTCGCGAGCGCCTGCGGACTGGTGTTCGCCCCCAGGTTCACCTGCGTCACGGTGCGCAGCCCCAGGCCCGCGCCCTGCGTGGGGCCTTCCCGCTTGAGCACCTGCAAGGTGTTGTTCACCGAGTCCACGACGTAGACATAGGGCGGATCCACCAGGATGTCGTTGGGCGAGCCCGCCACGCCGCCCAGGGAGCCCTCTTCCACCACCGTGCCCAGCGCGCCGGCGGACGCCTGGAGCAGCTTGGACGCGGTCGCATCCGCCGCGAGCACGTAACCGTCCCACGAAGCGAGCGTCTGCACGCCCGAGCCGAACTGACGGCGAGGCCCGAGCCGGTCCGTCCCCGCCTGGATGCCCACGAGCTGCCCGTTCGTGTAGCAGGCCGCCACCACGTCGTAGCCACAGCGGCCCTCGTGGCACGACTGCACGTCCGGGCACACGGTGCCGCAGGCGCCGCAGTTGAGCACGTCCGAGCGGACGTCCACGCAGGAGTCGCCGCAGCGCAGGCTCCCCTCGGAGCACCCTTCGCGGCACACGCCCGATTCACACACGAGCCCGGCGTCACAGGCGTTGCCACACGCACCACAGTTCGCGACGTCGTTCGCCGTGGCCACACAGGCGCCACCGCACGACTCCGTCCCGGGACGACACCCGCAGGCACCGGCCTCACACGTCTGCCCGTCGCCACAGGTCGTGCCACAGGCGCCACAGTTCGCGGCGTCGCCGCGCAGGTCCACGCAAGCCTCACCGCAGACGGAGAGGCCCGAGGTGCACACCGCGCCTTCCTCCGGGCATCCGGTGAAGAACAGCGCCGCGGTGGCCGCCAGCAACAGCGTGGGAAGGAACGACTCAGGGGACAGGGGATGCGGGCGAGGCATGGGGCTCATGAGGGGGTGTGGCGGTGGAGGAAGCGCCCGGCTCGAGCGCCATCGCGAGCGTCACGTAGACAGCGCGCCCGGGCAGTGGAAAGCCGGTGAAGTCGAAGGTCCGCACATCGAGGAGGTTCTTCAGCTCGACGGACACGGTGACCTCGGGTTTGTGGAGGAAGGTGCTGGACGCGCCCGCGCTCACCAGCGTGCGCGACGGCAAATCCAACGAGCCCGTGCGATTGATGAGCTGCGCGGACTGATAGAGCACCTCCGCGCGGCCGTTGAGCCAGTCGGGCCCCGCGCGCACGCGCCCCACCCACTTGTGCCGGGGACGGTTCGGCAGGTCCTTGCCGAAGAAGCGCGGATCCCCGTAGCGGTTCTCCGTGCGCAACCACGTGTAGCCGGTGCTGGCCAGAAGCCACGGGAAGGGCCGCGCCTCCCCCTCCAGCTCCAGCCCCCACACCCGGGCCGTGTCGAAGTTGTAGGGCCGCGCCATCAACGGCGGGTACAGCTCATAGGCGATGAGATTCTCATACAGCGCCGCGAAGCCACCGGCGGTGACGCTCCAGCGAGGCGTCTCGTCCTCGCGGCTCACCCGCCCCGAACGCCACATCGCCGCCGCGTCCGCGTAGAGCGCGCGCTCCGGCTTCAGCCCCGGATTGGGCAGCAACGTGCCCTGGCGGATGTACAGCTCCAGGAAGGAAGGCGCGCGGTGGGATTGGCCCGCGTTGGCGCGCAGCCCGAAGCCGCGCCCCAACTCCACGGAGGCGCCCAGCTTCGGAGACAACAGCCAGTAGGGCCCCACCCGCTCCAGCCGCATCGAGGGCACCACGTCCAACACGCCGTCGAAGAGCCTCAGCTCGTCCATGGCCATGACGCTCGCGCGCCACCACGCGGCGGCCTGTGCGTTCTCCGCCTGCGTGACGCTCTCGCCCGACGTCGCCACGGTCACGGTCAGCGACTGGTGCTCGCCCAGCGGCCGGCGGCCCTCCAACTCCACGCCGCCCACCGAGTGCCGCTGCGCGCCGCCCGCGCCGGGAATGCGGCCCGTCACCTCCAACGCGTCACGCCGGAAGAACCCTCGCGCACTGCCCTGCCCCAGCCCGTCGAGCACACCGAACCAGCGCAGCCCCAAGGCCAACCGGCCCAGCTCCTGGTCTCCGGTGGACTGGGGGTTCTGCACCGTGCCCGGGATGGCGCGGTTCTCCACGGACAGCTCCGCGAGCGCATCCAACCGCGAGCCCCCCGCCAGCCGTCGCCGGTAACGCAGCAGCGCGCCACCGCCCTGCGCGTTGTTGCGCGCGCGGCGCTCGGTGACTGGAGGATTGCCATCCACCGCAGGGAGGTCATCCACGTCGTAGGCGAAGTCACCATCCGACCGGCCCCCGTGCACCAGCACCAGCGCCTGTCCACCGAGCAGCGGCCCCGTGGCGGCCACGTGGCCCAGCGCCGTGTTCCAGCTCCCATAGGTGACTTCGCCGCTGGTGCGCAGGTTCGGTCCAGGCGCGCGGGTGATGATGTTCACCGCGCCGCCAAGTCCTCCCGAGCCATACCGCGCGCCCGCGCCGCCCCGGAGGACCTCGAAGCGCTCCACCAACGCGGCGGGGATGAGCGACAGGTCCGACAGGCCGCCCGCGCCGTTGAGCGGAATGCCATCCAGGAACACGAGCACGCCGTTGGATGACGCGCCTCGCACCACCAGGCTCTTGCTCTGTCCGTACCCGCCGGAGTCCTGCACCGCGAGCCCCACCGAGCCCACGAGCAGCTCCGCGGTGTCGCGTGCCTCACCCGCCCGCTCGCGCGCGTCGATGACGGTGATGGCGCCCGTGGGGTCCCTGCGCTCGGGCGACTCGGGCGGAGGGGGTGTCCGGCCGCGAACCACGGTGGTGCGCGCGGGTGTGGCGTCAGCGCTGGAGGTATCGACGGCGGGCGTGGCCTCGGGCGCTGGCGAGTCCTCCGCCGACGTCCCAGCCTGCGTCGGAGGCTTGGGCGCTTCCTCGGCGGCGTCCACCGACGGAGGCGTGGCCTCGGCCTCGGAAGGCTGCGCCCCTGCGGGACGTGGGAGGCTGAGCGCCAGGCACACGACAGGCCCGGCGAGGAAGGTCCACCGCATGCTCCGCCTTCCGCTCCCTCCGACGAAGAGAGAAGGCCCACCGCCCGGGCCCGCGAAAGGCTCGGCCGCACCCCTGGGCAGGTCTCCTGGCTGACGGACTCCGGCGGCTGACACACGCTGCGTCATGCCAGAAGAGGACTTCCACCTTCCCCCGGCCGCGGCCGGAGTGGCGACAGACTGAAGCCCCCGGCCCTGACCTCAGGGCTGCCCGTTCACAGTGGCGGGACCGCGCCGGACTCGCACCGGCTTCCCTCTTGAAAGCCCGACATGGGCACCCAAGGGCGCGCCCTTTGTAGGAGGTCACCTCCGGCGGGTCAAGCGCACCGGGGACGGCGTCCAGGACGCACGCACGGACTGCTCGGCGGCATACGTCTGGAGGAACAGGAGCTCCACGTTGCCCAGCGTGAGCCGCGAACGGCACAGCAGCAGCGCGGGGCGGCCCGGCAGAATCAACACGCCGTCCTGGTACGTCCCGCGCTCACTCTCCAGGTCCGTCACGCTCCACAGCCCCGTGTGCGGCTCCCGACGGAAACGGGCATGCAGGCGCGACACGGAGGGCTCGGCCAGGACGATGTCGCATTCGGCGCCGCGGCCCAGCGTCACCTCGGATGCCGTGGCACCCAGGCGCGGGCGAAGCTCCAACACGATGGGGTCCGTGACGCGAGGCTTCGCCCCTCCCGCGCGGGATGCGGAGGCCCCCAGCTCCCACAACAACACCGGCCAGCTCACCTCACGAGTTCGCGTGTCGCACTGCGCTGTCTTGGACACGCGCACCCTCCCCGTCGAGTCCGGATGGACGCGCGCAACATGGGCATGCGGTTCCAGTCCCGCCAGTCCCTCGGTCGCTCGAATTCGATGCGGGGCGCGTGGGACGAACACCCACTCAGGGCGACGGCACGTCGGGTGTCCCCGCGTCTTCACACACCACGCCCGAGTCGGGCTCCGCGTCCGGGGGCACGCAATCCGGAGGAACATCTCCGGACTCCAGCCACACACCTTGCGCTTCTTCGTCCTCGTCGGAGAAGGAGCCCGTCCCCGCGTCCGCGCCCCGGAGCCTCGCCACCGGGTCCTCGACAGCGCAGCCGCCGCCCCAGGCCGCCAGTGAGACGACGAGCAGTTGCTTCACGCTCCAGCGGGCGCCGCCGCGCAGGGCCTGTGCTGCGAACACGGTGCGGCTCATCGGCATCCACCTCTCACGGGAAGACCATCAGCGTGACGTTCAAACGGGGGCGGACGACCCAGCCCGCGCGAAGTGGATCGAACCCGCTCGAATCCACGAAGCCGAAGATGG
Organism: Myxococcus hansupus; assembly: GCF_000280925.3. NCBI lineage: Bacteria > Pseudomonadati > Myxococcota > Myxococcia > Myxococcales > Myxococcaceae > Pseudomyxococcus > Pseudomyxococcus hansupus. The sequence continues at coordinate 353,586 of NZ_CP012109.1, read as the reverse complement.
GACGGCCGACGACGACGTCCATCGACAGAGTGCCCTCCAGGCCCAGGTACCGCGAGAAGCGCCAGCGCAGGGAGGTGTCGGGCCCGGCCATGAGCGTGGGGTGGATGCGAGGGCCCGCCGGCTCCACGCCCCCCACGAGCGCGTAGGCGGACCGCAGGAAGACGAGCAGTCCCGCCCCGGCGCCGACGCTCCACCGCCACTCCCCGGAACGCAGCAGCGGCGTGTCGAGCCAGAAGCCCAAGGCGTACTGCTCCAACTGCACCTCGGTGCGGTCGTCCACCAGGCTTCGCGGGAGGTCCGCCATGAACTGGAAGCGGAAGCGCAGCCGGGGGAACTCCCACCCGGACCCGAGCATCCACCCCTGATAGCCCAGGGTGCTATACCCATCGAGCGACGCCATGCCGCCCGCCAGGAGCTGCCACTGCACGGACTCCGTCTCGTACGCCGGTGGCCGCTCCCTGGCCCGAGGCGCATCCGCGACGTCCTCCGCGAACGAGGCGGAGCCCGCGAGGAGTCCTCCCAACACGCCGAGACGCAGCCAACCCGTGCCCGTTGCCATGGCGCGGACGCTACCGCCCACGCTGGGTGAGACGGAAGCCCCCCGCCCGGCCACTCAACGGTTCGTTGCGGAAGCCGCGCGCAGCTCACGACTGACACGCTCCGCCTCTTGAAAGACGCGCAGCAGGTTGCCTCCGAGAATCTTGTGAAGCTGCTCACGGGTGTAGCCTCGGGCCACCAGCGCCTCGGTGATGCGCGGCAGGTCCGCCACCGAGTCGATGCCCTGCGGCGTGGCGTCGATGCCATCGAAGTCCGAGCCGAGCCCCACATGCGCGACACCCGCCACCTTGGCGATGTGGTCGATGTGGTTGATGAGGACCTCCAACGGAGGCCGCTTCGCCTTCTCGACCCACGCCGCGTTCTCCAGGAAGGTGGCGCGGAAGCGGGTGGCGGCGTCGGCGTTCGCATGCCGGGCCTCGACGGCGTCGAAGGCGGCCTTTCGTTCAGGGGCCATCGCGGCGGAGGCCTTTCGGAAGTCGTCATCGATGAACGCGGCGTAGAAGTTCACCATCACCACGCCGCCGTTGGCCGCCACCGCCTTCAACATGTCATCCGTCATGTTGCGCGGATGGTTCGCCAACGCGCGCGCGGAGGAATGCGAGGCGATGACCGGCGCCCGCGTCACCTTCATCACGTCGAAGAAGGTCGCATCCGCGACGTGGGACACGTCCACCAGCATGCCCAGCCGGTTCATCTCCCGGACGACGTCGCGTCCGAAGTCCGTGAGGCCGCCATGGCGCTTCACCTTCGGGTCATCCAGGTCCCCGGAGGAGTCGGCCCAGCCGGTGGAGTTGGACCACGTCAACGTCATGTACCGCACGCCCAGCCGATAGAAGAGGCGGAGCACGCCCAGGTCATCTTCAATCGCGTGCCCACCCTCGACGCCCATCAAGGTGGCCAGCCGCTTCTTCTTTCCAGAGCGCGCGGCGACGATGTCCTTGGAGGACAGCGCGAGCACCATCTCCTCCGGATGACGCTCCACCTGCTGAAGCACCGCGTCGATGAGGCGCAGCGCGCGGTGCGTATACCGACCCGCGGGCTCCTGGGGCGAAACCCAGATGGAGAAGAACCCCGCGCCCAGGTTGCCCGCGCGCGCCCGGGCAAGGTCCACGTGGCCCACGCCTTCGGGTGATGTCGAGCCCAGGTCGAAGCCCTCGTCCAGCATCCGCAAGGGCGTGTCCAGGTGCGTGTCGATGATGAGCGCGGACTCGTGGATGGCGCGGGCCTTCGCGGACACCTCCGAAGGCTCGGCGGCGAGCACGGGCGCCCCCAGCAGACTCACCGCGGCAAGGACGAAGCGATTCACTCGGACACCTCCGCATGGGCAGACAGGGGGCACTCTCCCATGGGCTCGGAAGCCCATGAAGCCGCGGTGCCCGCGGCCTCTCGCCCCCTGAGAAGCCACTGGAGTCCCGCTGTCCGTCCTCGCGGCGGGACGGTTCTCACATCCGCGCACGGTGTGTGGAGATGGCCCAGAGGAGAACACCGTTGGCACGCCGGCTGCTCAAGCTCCCCACGACCTCAGGCGGTCAAGCCGACGAGGCAGCCGCGCCGTGGTGGCGCGATGCGGAGCGTGGAGGTGGTTGATGCTGACGGCGGGTAAGCGACTGGCGGTCTTCTCCATTCGCGAGGGCAAGGGCGGGAGCATCTGGGTGCGGGCGGGGAGCGCGTTCGTGAACAAGGACGGCTCGCTCAATGTGTTGCTGGACGTGCTGCCGCTGGACGGGAAGCTGCACGTGCGCGAGGCGGCGGAGAAGCGCGACACGCCGGGGATGAGCGGGGGCCGCTACGCCGGCGAGCTGGGACTGGACGCCCCCGTGGGCGGCCACTCGTGAGGGCCCTGTGCGCGGTGGTGATGGGCCTGCTGCTGTGCGGGCCCGGGGTGGCGGTGGCGGCGAAGCTGCGCACGCAGCACACGGGCACCGTGAACCTGAACGAGGCCACCGCGGCGGAGCTGGATTTGCTGCCGGGCGTCGGTGAGAAAGCGGCGCAGCGCATCATCGAGCATCGGCAGAAGCGGCCCTTCAAGCGCGTGGAGGAGCTGGTGCGCGTGAAGGGCTTCGGCAAGAAGAAGTTCCTCAAGCTCAAGGCGCATCTGGCGCTGAGCGGGCCCACGACGCTGCGAGTCGAACAGGTGCCCGTGCCCTCCGAGGGAAAGGAGGTGAGCACGACGAACGACTGAGAACGCGACTTCCGGAACGAGGGCCGCCGCTCGGGATTTCTCTCGTGGCCCAGGCGGCGGCCCGTGGTTCGTGAACGGGCCCATGAGGGGCAACCAGGAAGGCACCCCCTGCGAGCGGTAGCCAACCGGGAGTGGATTGGTACCATCCGCCGCCATGAACCGACGCCTCATGAACCTGCTGACCGCGGTGCCCGTCACGGCCGCGCTGGTTGCCCCGCCCGTGCTCGCCTGTACCAGCATGCTGGTCTCCAAGGGGGCCACGACGGACGGTGCCACCTTCGTCACCTACGCGGCGGACGCGCACGAGCTGTACGGCGAGCTGTACTACACCCCCGCGCGCCACCACGCGCCCGGCGCCATGCGCGACATCATCGAGTGGGACACCGGCAAGTTCCTGGGCCGCATCCCCCAGCCCGCCGTGACGTACTCGGTGGTGGGCAACATGAACGAGCACCAGCTCTCCATCGGCGAGTCCACGTTCGGCGGACGCGAGGAGCTGGCGGGCCCCGCGGGCATCGTCGACTACGGCTCGCTCATCTACACCACGCTGGAGCGCGCGAAGACGGCGCGTGAGGCCATCCAGGTCATGACGACGCTGGTCGCCGAGCACGGCTATGCCTCCAGCGGCGAGTCGTTCTCCATCGCCGACCCGAAGGAGGCCTGGCTGCTGGAGATGATTGGCAAGGGCAAGGGCGAGAAGGGCGCGGTGTGGGTGGCCCGCAAGCTGCCGGACGGGTACCTCTCCGCGCACGCCAACCAGGCGCGCATCGGCACGTTCCCGCTCAATGACAAGCAGACGACGCTCTACTCGCCGGACGTCATCTCCTTCGCCCGGGCGAAGGGCTGGTTCAAGGGCGCCGACAAGGACTTCAACTTCGCGGAGACGTACAACCCCATCGACTTCGGCGGGCAGCGCTTCTCCGAGGCGCGCGTGTGGAGCATCTTCCGCCGCGCGGCGCCGTCCATGAAGCTGGGCGCGGAGTACGCGAACGGCGCCACGCCGGAGAAGCGGCTGCCGCTGTGGGTGAAGCCGGACAAGAAGCTGTCCGTGCAGGACACCATGGCGCTGATGCGCGACCACTTCGAGGGCACCCCGCTGGACATGACGAAGGACGTGGGCGCGGGCCCCTACGCGGTGCCCTACCGCTGGCGGCCCATGACGTGGGAGGTGGACGGCAAGCAGTACGTCCACGAGCGCGCCATCTCCACGCAGCAGACCGGCTTCTCCTTCGTCGCGCAGATGCGGGACTGGCTGCCGGCCCCCATTGGCGGCGTGCTCTGGTTCGGCGTGGATGACACCTTCACCACCGTCTACACGCCCATGTACGCCGGCATCCGGCAGGTGCCGCGCAACTTCGCGCAGGGCGTGGCCAGCCGCGGCGAGTTCTCCTGGGACTCGTCCTTCTGGGTCTTCAACTGGGTGTCGAACCAGGCCTACGCGCGCTGGAGCGACATCGTGCAGGACGTCCAGCGCGAGCAGGGCCACCTGGAAGGCCAGTTCCTCGCGGACCAGGCCGACGTCGAGAAGCGCGCCCAGGAGCAGTTCAAGCGCAGCCCGGAGGAGGCGCGTCAGTACCTGACGGACTACTCGCTCCAGCAGGGCGAGAAGGTCCACACCCGCTGGCGCAAGCTCGGGGAGACGCTGCTCGTGAAGTACATCGACGGCAACGTGCGCGACGACTTGGGCAAGGTGAACCACCCCAAGTACCAGGAGGCCTGGTACCGCCGCATCGTGCAGGAGAACGGCAAGGCGCTGGCGATGCCCGCCAAGCCCGCCGAGGCTCCGGCTCCGGCTCCGGCGCAGCCGCCCGCGCAGAAGCCGGCGCCCAAGCCCACCGTGGCCCCCGCGCCGTAACCCCGCGACGTCCTTGGAGCGGGGAGTCCCCTCCCCGCTCCCCGCAGCCCCCGGCATCCGTCATCAGGCTGATGATTCCGGCTCCACCCCCCATGGGACACAACCTCGGCCCCACCGGCGCCGAGAATGGGGAATAAGCGCACATCAACCTCCTGGGACTTACCAGGTTGAGGGGGACCACCATGGGTCGCATCACGAACGTCACGCCGAAGCCGACGGGCACCACCACCACGCCTCCGAAGACGACGGGTGGCCCGCCGCCGCCTCCGCCCCCTCCGACCACCGCCAAGTCGCCGCCGCCGGTGCCACCGAAGCCGCCGGACATCTTCGTGTCGGGCAAGCCCACCAACACGCTGCGCACGCCGAACCTCGCGCCGCCGCCCCCGCCGAAGCCGCCCTCCCTGGGTGGGCCAAAGCCGACGGTGGTGGGCGGCACCACCGCGCCCGTCACCACCACGGTCGCGAAGAACACGGTCGTCACCGGCCCCGCCGTCCTCCGGGCTGACTCGGCCATCGCGCCCTTCGTGGCCCAGGGCGTTCCCCGCGGCGCCATCAAGAACATCAGCGATGCGAGCTTCTCCGCGCTCCAGGGCCTGCAGCGCAACCAGGGCGACGCGAGTTCCCCGGAGTTCGACACCCTGAAGAAGGAAATCGGCCCCAAGGCTGACCTCATCCGCGCGGTGTTCGCCCAGGGCGGCCCTCACGTGAAGAGCGGTGACGCCGAGCGCGTCAAGCTGGCCGGCGCGCTCAACGAGGGCTCCACCGTGGACAACGCCACGGTGCAGAGCTACCGCAAGCAGATGAGCGCGCTCACGGATGGGAAGTTCGAGCCCTACGTGGAGATGGCGAACACCCACCTGACGCAGAACAAGACGGAGTACCCCAAGGCGGCCACCAGCGTGGCGGACATCAACAAGCTCTCCGACGAGGGCAAGGTGTCCGTCTACAAATACACGCAGGAGAAGTTCAAGCCGTACAACGGACAGGTCCTCTTCCCGTTGGCGCAGAGCGGCTCGGGCCCCACGAGTTCCGCGCTGCGCAACAACGTGGATGGCATCGCCGTCACCCGCGCGGCGCTCAACGAGCTGCCCAAGTTCGAAGGCACCGTGTTCCGCGGCGACAGCAAGAAGTACTACGACGCGTACACGAAGGACGCCGTCATCACCCGGGACGCCTTCACCAGCACGGCGAAGAACCCGGACTCGAAGTTCGACGGCGACGCCATCCTCGAAATCAAGACCAAGACGGGCCGCGACATCCAGGGCGCCTCGCTCAAGCCGGGTGAGGAAGAGGTCCTCATCCCGCCGGGCGCCACCTTCAAGGTCCTGGAGCGTGACGACAAGGGCCCCATCCTCCGGCTGAAGCTCGAGGAGATTTGAGCGCCTGCCCGCCCCGCACCCGGGCGACACGGCACCGAGTGCGGACGGGCCTCCCCCCGACCGCCCCGAGGAACGGGTGACTTCCAGCGTCATGGATTGAGACGGACCGGTGTCCCGGGACGGCCTGAACGCCGCCAGGGTCCGGCCCGCCCCGTCGCGCGGAACCCGGCCTGGCGGCCAGCTCTGGGGCGGTCAACAGCCAACGGTTTTTCCCCAGCAGCCCGGACCGCGACGCGATAGACCTGCTGCGACTCAAACCTTTCGGTTGAGACACGGAGGCAGCAGGTGACGGCAGAAGAATCCACGAAGGACCCGGCAGAAGCGGCGCTGGAGCCCCACGAAGGCGAGCGGGCCCACAAGGGCCCTCCTCTCGGCGAGGTGCTCGAGTTCATGCGGCTGCTCTGGGCCGTGGACCACGGACTTCAGTCCACGTCGAAGCGCATGGAGTCCACGCTCGGACTCACCGGTCCGCAGCGACTGGTCATCCGCCTGGTGGGGCGCTTTCCCGGCATCACCGCGGGCATGCTCGCGCAGATTCTCCACGTGCATCCCAGCACCCTGACGGGCGTGCTCAAGCGCCTGGAGAAGCGGGGCCTGCTGGAGCGCAAGGCGGATCCGCTCGACGGGCGCAAGGCGCTGTTCTCGCTGACGGATGAAGGGCGCTCGCTCGACATCCCTTCCGAGGGCACCGTGGAGTCGGCGGTGCAGCGCGTCCTGTCTCGCCTGTCACGCCCCCGCATCCTCGCCACGCAGGACGTGCTGACCATCCTCGCGCAGGAGCTGGGTGGCGTTCCCATGCCCGAGGTCGAGTTCGACCAACAGGACGCCCCCAAGCCCGCAGTTCGCTGAGCCCGCCGCCCGCCCGCTCCCCTGCCGCCATGGGGGACGCTCGAGGCGGAGCACGTAGACGGGGCGGGTCCGATTTCCCGCGTTACCTCTCGGACCCTCGCCCTCGCGCCTTCTTCCAGCGCCGGACACCGGAGCCCCTCGAATGGGCTCCTGGGGCCGTTATGTTTCGCAGGATGGGGCTGACTGCGAGAAAATCGGGAAATAGGCCGCCCCACCACGGGTTGCCTCGCCACTGAGCGGACAGGACAGCGTGAACCTCGACACCCCGCAGACCCCAGGCCCCGAGCGACCGCCCCCGCCCCCTCCGCCGCCCTCCGCCTCGCGGATCCGACCCACCACCGAAGCCCCGGGCGTGGAGGCCCTGCTCGCCGCCGTCCGCGGCCGTCAGCGCCGCTACCTGTGGCTGCAGGGCGGCATGTTGGGCGCGGCGCTGCTGGCGCTGCTGCTGGTGGCCGGTGGCTTCGTCGCGCTGGTGGCCCCGCGCACGGGCGCCACGCTGCTGTGGCTGTCGCTGCCCCTGGGCGTGGCCGCGGCGTGTGTCTTCGGCCTGTGGCTGGCCAGGCGCCGCGTGGGCGATGACGTCCTCACGGCGCGGCTCATTGGCGACAAGCGCCCGGAGCTGTCCCTGGACGTGCTCGCCGCGGTGGAGCTGATGCGCGAGCCGAACGCGCCGGGCAACGGCTCCCCGGAGCTGGCCGGCGCCTTCCTGGAGCAGATGGACGCGCGCGCCCGCACGGTGGACGCGCGGTCGGTGGTGGACAGCAAGCCCGTGCGTCAGTTCGCGCTGGGCGCGGGCGGCGCGCTGGTGGCGCTGGTGGTGGTGATGGCCGTGCTCGGCGATCGCTGGTCCGCGGGCATGGCACGCATCCGCGAGGTGGCGGCGACGCCCAAGGCCCAGGCCCAGGTGGAGCCCATCACCGGGGACATCGAGCTGACGTTCCGCTACCCCGCATACACGGGGCTGGCGCCGCGCACGGTGCCGGGGACGAACGGCGACGTGAGCGTGCCCGCTGGGACGGAGGTCCTGCTGAAGACGCGCTCGGACCGCCCGGTGGAGCGCGCGGACCTCGTGGTCAACGGACAGGCGCTGCCGCTGAAGGTGACGGACCAGCGCGACCTCGAAGGCAGCTTCGTGGCGAAGCAGTCCGGCCACTACCGCTTCGCCTTCTACGGCGCGCGCGGCAAGGAGCTCGCGGTGGGGCCGGAGATCGCCCTCAACGTGGAGGCGGACAAGGCGCCCGAGGTGTCGCTGCTCACGCCCACGGTGGAGCTGGAAATCGACCCCGGCGACCAGGTGGCGCTCAAGTACGAGGCCTCGGACGACTACGGCCTGTCCGGCATGGCGCTGGTGTTCCGCACGCCCGGCGCCCAGCAGGAGACGCGGGTGCCGCTGCCGCGCGAGGACGGCCGCCGCCACCGGGGCACGTTCAACTGGAACCTGGGCAACCTCAAGCTCGACCCGGGTGACCGCATCACCTACTACGTGGAGGCGCAGGACAACGACGCGGTGGAGGGCCCCAAGAAGGGCGCGAGCCGCACGCAGGTACTTCGCGTCTACTCGGCCGCCGAGCACCGCCGCGCCGCCTTGGAGAAGGCGGAGCAGCTCTGGGGCCGGATGGTGGACCACCTCGCGGACCGGCTGGAAGGCCCGGAGCGCGCGAAGCAGAAGGACCCGCAGGCCATCACCGCCGGGGCCACCGTGGACACCAGCGGGGAGAGCCTCGTCTCCGACATGAAGACGCTGGCGCAGGAGCTGGCGCGCGAGCGCGACGTGCCGAGCGAACTCGTCTCCGCGCTGAGCAACATCTCCGAGTCCCTGGGCAGCCACATCCGCGGCACCGCCGAGCTGCGCCGCCTGTACCTGCGCACCCAGCGCGCCCGGGGCGAGGACTGGGGCACCGGCAACCGCCTCACCGCCGTGGTGAACGAGGAAATCACGGAGCTGGAGAAGGACATCCTCTACCTGGAGTCGCTGCTCGACCGGCAGAAGCTGGAGGCGCTCCAGGAGATGGCCAAGCAGCTCTCCAACGAGCGGCGCGAATTGGCGAACCTCATCGAGCAGTACAAATCCAACCCGGACGAGGCCTCGCGCCAGGCGGTGATGGAGCAGATTCAGCAGCTCAAGTCCCGCATCCAGGAGCTGATGCAGCGCATGTCGGAGATGCGCAAGGGCATCCGCGACGAGCACCTCAACGCCGAGGCCCTGTCCGAGATGATGAAGGACCAGGACATGCGCAGCGCGCTCGACGACGTGGAGAAGCTCATGCGCGAGGGCAAGGCGGACGAGGCCCTGGCGAAGCTCCAGGAGCTGGGCATGCAGATGGACGAGATGCTCCAGAACCTGGACCAGGCGGGCGACGAGTTCGGCGGCGAGCAGCACCCGGAGCTGGCCGAGAAGTTCGGCAAGTTCATGGAGGAGCTGCAGAGCACCGTGCAGGAGCAGCAGCGCGTCGCGGACCAGACGAAGCAGCTTCGCGACCAGGCCCGCGCGCAGAACCGCGACCGGCTGGCGGAGAAGGGCGAGTCCATGAAGGACAACCTGCTGCGCAAGGTGCAGCAGGCCCAGGAGAGCTACAAGGCGCTGGAGCCCAGCCAGCTCAACAGCCGCGCCGCGCGTCCGCTGGAGGAGGCCCAGTCGGAGCTCCAGAACGTGGAGAACGCGCTGAAGGTGAATGACTACGACCTGGCGGCGGAGTCGGCGGCCCGCGCGGAGGACGCGGCCCGGCAGCTCTCCATGATGGGCGAGCAGCAGCGCCACCTGGACGAGATGTTCGGCAACCCCGAAGAGGTGGTGAAGCAGTCCACCGAGCTGGCGCAGCGCCTGGGCCGCGACGCGCGCAACGTGTCGGAGGTGAACCGGCAGCTCCAGTCCCTCTTCCCGCCTCCGGGCTCGCAGTTGTCGCAGCAGGAGAAGCAGCAGCTCCAGCAGCTCGGCCAGCAGCAGTCGCAGTTGGAGGAGCGCGCCCAGGGCCTGCGCCAGCAGATGGACGAGATGCAGCAGATGGCGCCCATCTTCGGCGAGGAGGCCACGCAGCAGATGGAGGGCGCGGGTCAGCGCATGGGCGAGGCCGCCAAGCGGATGCAGGGCAAGGACCCGGGCCGCGGCTACGGTGAGCAGCAGGCGGCGCTGGAGGGCCTGCGTCAGTTCCAGCAGCAGATGCAGGAAGGCCAGCGCGGCGGCAAGGGCGGGCTCCCCATGCCCATGGGCATGGGCCGGCGCCAGCAGGGCAATGGCCGTGACCCGAAGCAGAAGGTGGAGCTGCCGGACGAGGACGCGTTCCAGGCGCCGAAGGAGTTCCGCAAGGACCTGCTGGACGCGATGAAGCAGGGCGCTCCGGAGAAGTACCGGGAGCAGGTGAAGCGCTACTACGAGGAGCTGGTGAAGTGAGCCGCCATCCGATGACACACGCTTCCGGAGTCCGGGCGCTCCTCGCGGCGCTGGCCGTGGCGCTGCTGTGCGCGCCGTCCGCGGCGTGGGCTCAGAGCAGCTCGCTCAAGGACGAGGTGAAGGAGCGGCTGGGCCGCGTGGAGACGGAGCTGGACGACTGGGACGTCCCCGGCGCCCGCCGCGAGCTGTCCGAGGTGGAGAAGCTGCTCCCCTCCGACGTGGAGCCGCTGAAGTACTACCAGGGCCGCGTGGCCTTCGAGGAGGGCCGCTACGACGACGCGGTGGCGCTGCTGGAGGGCGCTCAAATCGAGGACAAGCCGGGCAGCTACCTCCGGCTGGCCAAGGACACGCGCGACATCACGAAGTCGCACCTGCGCGCGGAGAGCGAGCACTTCATCTTCCAGTACCCCAAGGGGAAGGAAGAGGTGCTGGTGCCCTATGCGCTGGAGACGCTGGAGGGCATCCACCGGGCGATGAAGGAGGACCTCGGCTGGACGCCGCCGGGCGGCAAGATTCGCGTGGAGGTGGTGAGCAACGCGCGTGAGCTGTCGAAGGTGAGCACGCTGACGGAGAAGCAGATTGGCACCACGGGCACCATCGCCATCTGCAAGTTCAACAAGCTGATGGTGACCAGTCCCAAGGCGGTGGCGCGCGGCTACGACTGGCAGGACACGCTGGCGCACGAGTACATCCACCTGGTCATCAGTCAGATGAGCCGCAACACCGTGCCCATCTGGTTGCACGAGGGCCTGGCCAAGTTCCTGGAGTCGCGCTGGCGCGGCAAGGCGGGCCTGGCGATGACGCCGTCCACGCAGGCGCTGCTGGGCAAGCGCGTGAAGGCGGACACGCTCATCCCCTTCGAGAAGATGCACCCGTCGATTGCCCTGCTGCCCACGGCGGAGGACGCGGCCACCGCGTTCGCGGAGGTGTTCTACGCCATCGACTACGTGCACAGCGTGAAGGGCACCGCGGGCCTGCGCGCCATCATCCAGGAGCTGAAGGCCGGGCAGAAGGACCGCAAGGCGGTGGAGGTGGCCATGGGCATGCCCTTCGCCCTCTTCGAGAAGTCCTGGCTGGCCCACATCAAGAAGCAGCCCTTCCCCACCGAGCTGATTCCCCGCGAGGACCGCGTGGTGCTCAAGGAGAACGCCAAGGGCAAGGTGAAGGATGAGAACGAGAAGAAGGGGCGCGAAATCTCGTTCGGTGACTTCCAGGAGGTGACGGAGGTGCCCGCGCGCAAGTTCGCGCACCTGGGTGAGCTGCTCCGCGAGCGCAACCGCGTGAAGGCCGCGGCGGAGGAGTACGCCAAGGCGCACAAGCTGGTGGGCGACAAGTACGAGTCGGTGTCCAACAAGTACGCGCTGGCCCTGCTGGAGCTGCGGCGGCTGGACGAAGCGGAGAGCGTGCTGCGCGGCAGCCTGCGCGTCCACCCGGGCTCACCGTCCACCAACGTCCACCTGGGCCGCATCCTGCTGTACCGGAAGGACTACCCGAAGGCGAAGACGGCCTATCTGGAGGCGCTGGCCTCGGACCCGTTCGACCCGGAGATTCACCTGGCCCTCACGCGCATCCACGGCTCCATGGGCGAGACGGCCCTGGCCGGACGCGCACGTCAGGCGAGCGCCCTGCTCACGGGCCTCAAGGCCGAAGAGGTGGACCGCGTGGCGCAGCAGTTCCTGAAGGACGAGAGCGGCCTGTCGGAGATGAACGTCTCCGGCACGTCGGACACGGAGGCGCCGAAGGAAGCGGCGCAGCCGGTGAAGACAGACGCGGGGAACTGAAGCGGGCGTCGGCTACACCTCGACGCCCAGCGCCTTCAGGGACGCCATGGATTTGGCATGTCCCTGCTCGGCGGCCTTCTTGAAGCATTGAATCGCGCGCGCCTTCGACTTCGGCGCGCCCTCGCCGTCCAGGTACATCCCGCCCAGGCTGTAGAGGGCGCTGGCGTCGCCCTGCTTCGCGGAGAGCTGGTACCACTTGAAGGCCCCCAGCAGGTCCACGGGGCCTCCGACGCCACCGAGACACATCCATCCCAGGACGCATTGCGCCCCCGCGTCCCCGGCTTCCGCGGCCTGCTTGTAGAGCTGGATGGCGCGCTTCAGGTTCTTCCGAACGCCTCGGCCAAGCTCGAAGCACTCGGCGACGTAGCGAAGGTTCTTCAGGTCCCCTCGCCGCACATCCGCCAGAAACAGCGCGATGGCCTCCTTCATCCGCGCCCCGCGGGGGCTCTTGGCGAGCACGGTGGCGAGGTTCGCTCGGGCGGGAGGGAAGCCCAACGCCAGGGAGCGCCGATACCACCGCTCCGCGAGTCGCAGGTTCGGCCGCCCGCTCGGGCCCTTTCCCTTCTCGTAGCAGAGCGCCAGGTTGAACGCGGCGACGTCGTCTCCCAGGCCCGCGGCCTTCCGCATCCAACGCATGGCTTCTGGCACGTCCTGGCGAATACCGTCTCCGTGCTCGAGATGGAGCGCGACGTTCGTCATGGCCTCCATCCTGCCGGCCCGAGCCGCCATCAGATAGGCATGGGCCATGGCTTCGCGGGAGGACTCCGGCACGGTCTCCAGGTTCCAGGCCCGCTCCATCGCCTCGACGGCCAACGGCGTGACGGCGGCCTTACGACTCCGACTGTTCTTCTTGTCCGAACGTTGAGCCAAGCGCGGTTCTCGTGCGTGTCGGGAACGAGCATGGCCGTCCAGCGAGGCAAAGCACAAGCGCTGCACTCCGCGTCGGGCGTGGGTGGGCGAGACAACGGGCGTACCGCCCCTACTCCGAGCCGCGCACGACGGCGAAGGGGGCGCTGTTCGAATCCATCGAGGTGGTCTACAACCGGAAGCGTCACGACTCGTCCCTGGGCGACGTCAGTCCAGCCGAGTACGCGCGAGTGGCCGCAACGAAGACGCGGGCCGCATCGTCAATCCGTCAACGAAACGGGCCAGACTCACCCTCCACTTGCTCGTCTCGCTCCTGAAAATGTCCGTGCGCCCCACCATTCTTCTCGTCGAAGACGAGCCAGACCTCCGCGAGATGTTGGCGGAATTGCTGGAGCTGTCGGACTACCAGGTGGTGCAGGCCGCCAATGGCCAGGTGGCCCTGGACCTGTTGGGCACCATGCCCCGCCCGACCCTGATTCTCCTGGACCTGATGATGCCGGTGATGGACGGGCACGAACTCGTCCGCCACCTTCGGGCGGATGCCCGTTACCAGGGCGTGCCGGTGCTGATGCTCACCGCCCACTTTTCCGTCGAGGCCCCGGAGGGCACGGTGGGCCTGCTGCGCAAACCCGTCGATATCGCCGAACTGCTCACGGCGATGGCCCCGCATTGCGCCGTCTCCTAGAAGAGAGCCTCCACGCCCATGACGTCTCCCCTTCAGGAACTCACTGGCTCCGCGACCGCCGCACTCGTGCGCGAGGAGAAGGAGCTCGTCCTCCAGCGCTGGCGGCAACGGGTGCTGCGCGACGTCTACGCGGCGGGTGAGCGGGACCGTCCCTCCCTCATGGACGCCCTGCCAGGGTTCCTCGAGTACCTGGCCGTCACGGTGGAAGCGAATGCGCTTCCCCCGCAGCGGACGGCCGGGGTGGCGCGCGAACACGAGGGCGAAGGTGCCCGTGCCTCGGGCTGCACACTCGACCAGGTCATCTTCGAGTACCAGGTCCTGCGGGAAGTGCTGGTGGAGACCCTGGAGGCCCGGGGACGCATCGCCCCGCGGACCCTGCGCCGCCTCCATGCCGCCGTGGACCAGGCCATTCGTGAGGCCGCGGTGCAGGAGGGGATCGCCGCCCGGCAGGAGTCACGGGTGAGCGCCGCCCGGACCGCGGCGGAGGCGGAAGAGACGATGCGCCTGGCCAGCATCGTCCAGTCCGAGAAGGAGGAACTCACGCGGCAGGTGCGCACCAGCGAAGCGCACTTGCGCCTCGTCATGGATGCGCTGCCGGTGCTCATCTCCTTCGTGGACGCCCAGGAGCGCTACGGCTTCGTCAACAAGGCCTACGAGGAGTGGTTCGGGCTGCCCCGCGAGGCGTTGCTGGGCCGCACCTTGATCGAAGTCATCGGGCCGGCCGCGTATGCGGTCCTGGGCCCCTACGTGAAACGGGGCCTCGCAGGCGAACACTTCACCTTCGAGCAGCACGGGGTGCCCTACCGCCTGGGCGGCACGCGGGATGTGCGGGTGTCCTTCACGCCGCTGTACGACGACGCGGGCCAGCCCGACGGCTACGTGGCCATGCTCCAGGACGTCTCTCTTCAGAACCGCTTGCAGCGTGAGCGAGACGTGCTGCTGCAGCGCGAGGCGACGGCCCGTGCCGAGGCGGAGTCCGCGCGAGCCCAGCTCGCGAAGTTCGTCGAAACCGCCCCTTCCGCCATGGGCTCCGTGCGGGGGCCTCACCACGTCTTCGAGATGGTGAACCCGAAGTACCACGAGCTGATGGGCACGCACCGTCCGCTGCTGGGGCGGGCCATGGCCGAGGCGGCGCCAGAGGTGATTGCCCAGGGCTATATCCAGCTCTTCGACACCGTCTACCGCACGGGAGAGCCCTATGCCGCGGAGGCAGTGCCCGCGAGACTGGACCGGCAAGGCAATGGTGAGCTGGAGGAGGTCTACTTCAACCTCGCGTTCCAGCCCGTCCACAATCCCGCTGGGCAGGTCGAGGGGGTGGACATCTTCGGCTTCGAGGTCACCTCCCAGGTCCGCCTGCGCCAGCGTGAGGAGGAACTCAAGCGGCTCGCCGAGGAGCGCTCGGCCTTCGAGCAGCAGCTCATCGGCATCGTCAGCCACGACCTGCGCAACCCCCTGGCGGCCATCCTCTTCGCCACTTCGGCCATGGCGGCCAACGCCGCCCTGGACGAGCGAAGCGCCAAGAGCGTGCTGCGCATCTCCTCGGCGGCCGAACGCGCCAACCGCATGGTGAAGGACCTGCTCGACTTCACCCAGGCGCGGCTGGGCAAAGGCATCCCCATCTACCCGAGGCCCCTGGACCTCTCGGCGGCGATAGCGGGCTGGGTGGAGGAGGTGCGAGCCGCCTTTCCGCTGCGGGACGTGAACATCCAGGTCCAGGGGGACGGCCACGCCCCCGTGGATCCGGACCGGATGGCCCAGGTGGTGGGCAACCTCGTGTTCAACGCGCTCAAGTACAGCCCTCCTGACTCGGCCGTGGACGTGCGCCTGAGGGGCGAACCTCAGGAAGTCGTCCTGGAGGTCCACAACCACGGCACCCCCATCCCCGAGGAACAGCAGGCCCACCTCTTCCAGCCGCTGGAGCGAGGCCAGGGCGAGCGGGACATGGCCAGTCGCAGCGTGGGGCTGGGCCTCTTCATCGTGAAGCATGTGGTGGAGGCCCACCACGGCCGCGTGGAGTTGATGTCCTCCACGGCGGCAGGCACCACGTTCACCGTGCATCTGCCGAGGTGACACAACGTCACCAGCAGCCATGCCGACAGCCGCCGCGACGGCGACCCGCTGACCCCACGTCCTCCCATGTCTAGCTTCCCGCACGGGAGGCTCGATGGAAGCACGGTTCCTCGTCTCGCTTGCCGCCGAACTGATGGAGTGGGCAGGCGTGGGCAGCATGGTGCTGGGCGCCCTCTTCGCGCTGTGGATGCTCGCCACGGGCAAGCGGCTTCCCGGCGGTGAGACCTACCGCCGCTTCCGCCTCAACCTGGGCCGCGCCATCCTGCTCGGCCTGGAGTTCCTCGTCGCCGCCGACATCATCCGCACCGTGAGCCAGCGGCCCACGCTGGAAGGCGTGCTGGTGCTCGGGCTCATCGTCCTCATCCGGACCTTCCTCAGCTTCACGCTCACCGTGGAGCTGGAGGGGCGCTGGCCCTGGCAGCCCCGTGAGGAGGAATCCACGGCCCCGGCGCCCCCCACCTCGCCTCCGGCTTCCCCGCACCACCCCGCACCGCCGCCACCCGACGCACCACGTCCGGTGAAGCACTGAACGCAGCGGGTCGGACGCGTGGGCAGCGGCACCGTCATCCGCCACACCCTGCCCTCCCCTCGCGTGAAGTGGCGCACGGACGCGGCACCTGTCGCCGTGCATCCCGCGCCAACGCCGCTCCAACGTGCGCGCCCGCTTTCCCCACGCACAAGGAGCACCACCCCATGAAGCATCCCCTCCCGGGGCTCGTCCTCGCCGCCTCGCTGTTCGCCCAGAGCGCGCCGCTCGCGCAGTCCGGCATGCCTGACAGCCCCCCGCCCCCGCAGGACACCGTGTCCGTGCAGAAGGGCATGGCGACGTACCGCGGCTACACCGCGCCCACGGACGAGAAGGCGCTGCTCGACCGGCTGCACCACGCGAACCAACAGGAAATCAAGGCGGGCCAGCTCGCGCAGCAGCGCTCGCAGAATCCGGACGTGAAGGCCTTTGGCGCCATCATGATGAAGGCGCACACCGCGCTGGACCAGAAGCTCACGTCCTACGCGCGCAGCAAGGGCCTGAAGCTGGCGGACACCCCCAAGGCCATGAACGACGCCGAGGAGACCGCGCAGGCCACGGCGAAGGCGACCCTGGACCAGCTCGAGGTCATCCGCGGCGCGCCCTTCGACTCCGTCTATCTCTCCTCGCAGGTGGCGGGACACGACTCCGTCCTGGGCATGGTGCACACCGCCCAGAAGGCGATGCCCAAGGCCTCGCCCGAGCTGGCCGCGATGCTCATGGACCTGAGCAAGCAAGTGCCCGCGCACCGGCATCAGGCGTGGAGCATGCTGGGCAAGCTGGGAGGCGACACGGGCGTGGGCGGCTCGGGGCCCGCGCACCCCCCACCGCATCCGAAGCCGTGATTCGAGGCACGGTTCACTTTCACGCCCTGCTCACACACGCATCCGGTTGATGAGCCAGGCGCGCTCGCGGTGCATGATGGGCTCCATGATGACTCGTACGCTGACCTTGACTGTCCTCGTCACCGCGAGTGCGCTGCTGAGCGGCTGCTTCAACAACGCGGAAGCCATTTGCGAGAAGCGCAAGGAGTGCTTCTCCAACTCCATCAACGTCAACCGCTGCGCGGACGAACTCGATGACTGGGCGGATGACCGGGACAAGGACCGCCGCAGGGACCGGCTCGCCCAGTGCGCGGACTGCCTGGACCGCCGGACCTGCGCGCAGATTCGCACCGAGTGCATTGGCGCCTGCGTCAGCGTCCCCTGAGCCTCCAAACGCACCGGGGCCCGCATCTTCCGATGCGGGCCCCGGGCATGACGTCACACCGTCACGCGATTACTTGCGCGTCCACTGGTCCAGCCAGCCCAGGACCTCGTCGTGCCACTGCACGCTGTTGGCCGGGCGCAGCACCCAGTGGTTCTCTTCCGGGAAGTAGAGCAGCTTGGAGGGAATCCCCTTCCGCTGGAGCGCCGTGAAGGTGCCCAGGCCCTGCGTCTCCACCACCCGGAAGTCCTGGCCGCCGTGGATGACCATCATCGGCGTCTTCCACTTGGCCACGTGGTCCACCGGGTTGTGCTTGCGGTAGCCCTCCGGGTTCTCCCACGGCGTGCCCTTGTGCTCCCACTCCGGGAACCACAGCTCCTCGGTGTCGAAGTAGCCCATGCGCTCGTCGAGGATGCCGTCGTGGTTCACGAGGCACTTGAAGCCGTCCGGCCAGTTACCGGCGATCCAGTTGATCATGTACCCGCCGTAGCTGGCCCCCAGCGCGCACATCTTGTCCTGGTTGATGAAGCTGTAGCGCTTGAGCGCCGCGGCCAGGCCCTTCTGGAGGTCCTCGAACGGCTTGCCACCCCAGTCGTCGGAGATGGAGTCCGTGAAGCCCTGCCCGTAGCCGGTGGAGCCGTGGAAGTCGACCATCACGGCCACGTAGCCACGGCCCGCGTACACCTGCGGGTTCCACCGGTAATGGAAGTGGTTGCCGAACGAGCCCTGCGGCCCGCCGTGGATGAGGAACGCCAGCGGGTACTTCTTCTTCGGGTCGAAGTTCACCGGCTTCACGACGTACGCGTGGACCGTCTCGTTGTTCCAACCCGGGAACGAGAACTGCTCGAAGTCACCGAAGCGCACGCGCGCCAGCGTGTCCTGGTTCACCTGCGTGAGCTGACGCGAACCCGAACCGTCCGCGTTCATCACGTGCAGGTCCGCGGGCGAATCCAGGTCGTCGTAGACATAGACGATGCGGCCACCCGCCGCGGGCTGCGCGCCATCCGCGAAGCCGTCCTTGAGCAACCGGGTGGGCTTCCCCGTGTCCACGTCCAACGCGAAGATGGGGTGCTGCCCCACGTCCCCGGCGCTCACGATGAGCGACTTCCCGTCCGCGCTCCACGCGAGGCCGCCGACGGAGCGATCCCACTCCTCGGCGAGCACGCGCTCCTGGCCACCCGGCCACGTGCGCAGGATGACGCGGTAGCGGTCCGCCTCGAAGCCAGGGCGCGACATGGCCAGGTAGGCCAGCGTCTTGCCGTCCGGGCTGAACACGGGGCTGGTGTCGGTGGCGCGGTTCTTCTCCGTCAGCTTGCGCGGCTTCGCCTTGCCGTCAATCGGCGCGACGAAGAGGTCCAAGTCCGTGGACCACGCCTCGGCGCGGCCCACGTCGCGCGCGGCGAAGACGATGCTCTTGTTGTCCGGCGTGAAGGTGAACTCCTCCGCGCCGCCGAAGGGCTTGGAGGGGCTGTCCGCGTCCATGCCCTTCATCACGTCCACGGGCGCGCCGCCGGCCACGGGGACGACGAAGACGTGCGAGCGCCGCCCGTCCTTCCACGTGTCCCAGTGACGGGCGAAGAGCTTGTCGTAGCTGCGGCCGGTGGCCTTGCGCTTGGCGCGCTCCTCTTCACGCTGCGGCGTGCACTCCAGCGTGGGGCAATCCGGGAAGACCTCCAGCGCCACGGCCAGCCGCGTGCCGTCCGGCGACAGGCGGTAGGAGGCCACGTCCAGCGGCAGCTTCGTCACCGCCACGGCCTCGCCGCCGTCCACGGGCAGCCGCCACACCTGCGAGGAGCCGCCGCGCGAGGACAGGAAGAAGAGGCTCTTGCCGTCCGGCGCCCAGGTGGGCTCGGAGTCCGCGTCCGGGTGCGAGGTGAGCTGACGCGGCGCGGCGTTTCCATCCACGCCCACGAGCCACAAGTCGGTGCGGCCCCGGTTGGCCTCCATGTCCGTGGTGCGCAGGACGTAGGCCACCTGCTTGCCGTCCGGGGAGACGCGCGGGCTGCTCAGCCGGCGCATGGAAATCATGTCGTGATGGGTGAACGGCTGGGGCCGGGCCGCCGGCGCCGGAGTGGCGCTCAGGGCAAGGGCCGCGAGTAGCGACAGCGACAAGGGAGTCTCCTGGTTCAGTCGCACCGCCGTCACCCCACCTGCGGGGTGCGTCACGGGCTGGGTTGTCGGGGGTGGACGCTGCCTGCTACGGCCCGCCCTGTCCACCCTCGCGTACCCGGGGTGCCCTCCACACGCATCCTGAGGCGCACTCCGGCATGACGCGGCGCTTCGACGCGGTTAGACACGGGCCCATGAGCGAGCCCATCACCCTCCGCGTCTGGTCCGATTACGTCTGTCCCTGGTGCTACGTCGGTCAGGTCGAGGTCCAGAAGCTGAAGAAGGAGTACGACGTCCAAGTGGACTGGCGTCCCTTCTACCTCCGCCCGGAGACGCCCCCCGAGGGCCTGCCCCTGCCCGACTACGTCCGCGAGAAGATGAAGGACCCGAACAACCCGCTGAAGCTCCGGGCCCAGGCAGCCGGGCTCGCCCTGGTGATGCGGGACGTCATCCCCTCCACCCGCCGCGCCCACGAGGCGACCGAGTTCGCCCGGGAGCAGGGCCGGCAGGAGCCGTTCCACGCCGCCGTGCTGCGCCGCTACTGGATTGAGGGCCAGGACCTCTGGCAGTGGGACACGCTCCGAGGCGCCGCGCAGGAAGCGGGCCTGGACCCGGACGCACTGCAACGCGCCGTGGAGGGCGGCCGCTACACGCAAGTCGTGGAGGACTCCATCCAGGAGGCGCGCGCCATGGGCGTCAGCGCGGTGCCCACCTTCGTCCTCGGGGAGCGCTTCGGCCTCCAGGGCGCGCAGGAGTACCCCGTGTTCCAGGAGGCCATGCGGCGCCTGGGCGCGACGCCTCGCGCACAGCCCTGAGCAGCAGGCCCAGGGGGCTCAGAGCCCCTTGAGCAACACGAGCATCCGGCCGAGCGTCTCGCCGCCCCCACTCCCCGCCAACCCCTGCGCGAGGGAGTGGAGCTGGGGCGCCTGCTCCACGTGCTTGGCGATGATTTGGAAGCACTCCACCGCGGCGGCGTCCAAGCGCGAGCGCGCGGCCTCGGTGTCACTCGGAGGCTCCGCGCAGAGCGCCACCACCGTGGGGTGGCCGAAGAGCGTCCAGCAGAGGACCGCCTCGCGGAGCACCATGCGGAACACGTAGTCCAACACCCGGGGCGCGTCCGTGAAGGCGTGGCGCAGCCAGTGGTTCACCGCGTGGTGGCGGAAGTACTGCTCCACCCGCTCGGCCAGGGCGGGCGACAGCCGCGCGCGACGCTCCTCGTGAATCCGCCAGGCGTCTTCGGGAATCAGGTCCTCGCCGCCGTAGGACGCGAGCACCTGGTCCACCAGCGTGAGGAACCGTTCGCTCCGGACCGCGCCCCGCCGCGCCTTGAGCACGGTGGCGCAGATGCCCGCCCAGGGACCGCCGGGCAAGGCCAGGGACGAGAAGCCCCCGTGCAGCGCGGTCAGCGTCTCCGGCGAGGAGAACGTCTGCAGCAGCTCCGACAGCAACGTGTCGGCGCCCTCGCGCGCGGCACCGCGAAACACCTCCGTGCCCTGGAAGTAGAAGCCATCCAGGCGAAGCCCCAACTGGCCCAGCGCGAACAGCCGCGCGGCGAAGGGCAGCTCACGGTGTTGGAGCAACGCCAGCGCGGTGGCGCGCACGGCCGGCGCATGCCGCGTCCAGGCGTTGTCCTCGTCACCATCGACAGGCCGCGCCAGCTCCGGCCTCAGCGCGAGGTCCTCCGAGACAGACACCGGCTCCAAGGCGTCTTCCGGCAACAGGCACAGGCGGGCCACTTCGGGACACGCGAGTGAGCCCGTCACCTCCAAGCCTTGCGACCAGCGCGTGGCGACGCGTGGAAACGTGGCGCAGGCGTCCGGAAGCGCGGGCTCACCGTAGGCCCGGTGCAGGGAGCACGTCTTTCGCGCATCCAGGAAGACGCAGTGCCCGTCTTCCCGCTTGGCGATGACCGCCTCGTCTCCGGGCGCGGCGCCGGGCTCTTGGCGAATGAAGGCGTCCACCCGCTCCGCGTCCGGACCACCGGCCACCGCGTCGCGCAGGCGCTTCAATCGGTCCTCGCTGACCGGCACCACGAGCCCCGCGCAGCAGGTGTCCTCGCAGTCCTGCGCGAGGCACCTGAAGCGCGTCATGTATCGGGGCGCGGTGGCGGTCATGGCGGAACGTTACTTCCGGCCCAGCGCCTTCTTCACGAAGCCCCAGAAGCCACCGGCGCGCTCCTTGAGGTCGGCGCCACGGCGCTCCTCGGCGGCCTTCACGGACTCCTTGCTGACCTGGAGCTGCTTCTGGAGCTCCTCGGGCGAGTAGCGCGTGGCCAGCGTGGCCTTCACTTCCTTGCGCGTGGAGTACTCGCGCGCCTCCACGTGCAGCACGCATTCGGAGTCGAGCTTGAGGGTCACCGCCACGCGCACGGCCCCCTTGGGCCCCTTGGGCAGGCCCTCGATGCGCACGGTGCCCAGGTACTCGTTGGCGGAGATGTGGTTGTCCTCGCCCTGGAAGACGGACAGCTCGAGCGCCTCTTCGTTGTCCTTCGTCGTGTTGATGGCGAAGGAGCGCTGCGCGGGCAACGGGCTGTTGCGCTCGATGACGCGCTTGAAGACGCCGCCGGGCATGGCCACGCCCACCGTCATGGGCAACACGTCGATGAGCACCACGCTGCTCACCTTGTCCACCGAGCCCGAGTAGAGCGCCGCGCCCAGGGCCACCGCCTCATCCGCGTTGACGCTGGCCTGCGGGCCCTTGCCGAAGAGCGCCTTGAGCTTGTCGCGCACCAGCGGCATGCGGCTCATGCCACCCACGAGGATGATGTCGTCCACCTCGGCGGCCTTCAGCTTCGCGTCCAGGAGCACGTCGCGCACCACGTCGATGGTGCGGCTGAGCAACGGCTCGCAAATCTTCTCCAGCTCCTGCCGGTTCATGACGACGCGCAAGTCACGCGGTCGGCCCGAGTCGTCCATCATCAACATGGGGATGTGGACCTCGAAGGTGCTGCGCTCGGACAGCGCCATCTTCGCGCGCTCGGCCGCGTCGCTCACGCGCGACAGGGCGATGCCATCTCCCGTGAAGGCGATGCCCTCCGTCTGCTGGAAGCGCGCCAACAGGAAGTCGACGATGAGGTTGTCGAAGTCGATACCGCCCAGGAAGATGTCGCCGCCGGTGCCGAGCACCTCGAAGACGTTCTTCTCGATTTTGAGGATCGTGGCGTCGAAGGTACCGCCGCCCAGGTCGTAGACGAGGACCTTCTTGTTCAGCTCGCGGTTGAGGCCATAGGCGAGCGCCGCGGACGTGGGCTCGTTGAGGATGCGCTCCACCTTGAGGCCCGCGAGGACGCCGGACTTGCGCACCGCCTCACGCTGCGGCTCGGAGTAGTACGCGGGCACCGTCACCACCGCGCGCTCCACCTTCTGGTTGAGGTGGGCCTCCGCCATCTCCTTGCACTCGCGCAGGATGATGGCCTGCACCTCTTCCAACGACAGCGCCGTGTCCGCCAGACGCACGGCCGCGCGGCCCGCGGAGTCGGGGACGATGTCGTAGTGGAAGCGCTCGCGGACCTGGTTCACCACCGCGCTGTCATAGGGACGGCCCACGAGCCGCTTCGCGCCGTAGATGGTGTGCTGGGGACGCAGCACCAACTGGTTCTTCGCGCGGTGGCTGACGAGCAGCTTGTTCTGCGCGTTGAGCGAGATGACGGAGGGGATGGTGTTGTAGCCCTCGCGCGAGCGCAGCACGAGCGGCCGGCCGTTAGAGAGCAACGCCACGCAGGAGTTGGTGGTCCCCAGGTCGATGCCGATGACCGGGCCCGTGCCACTCAGGGGCCCGGGCGGAGGCAGGAACACCGTCTTGGGCAGACCGTTCGCGTCGAGCGCGGGGGCCTGGGCGACGGCCTTCGCGGCCACGGGAGCGAGCACCGTGGGTGTCCCCACCGGCTCGGGGGCCCGGGGCGCCTCGCGGCGAACCTGGGGGAGTCCCTGCGGCGGCGCCGCGACGGCGGGCGGAGGTGGCGGGGGCCGGACCGCCGCGGGCGGCGGCACGGGCGCGGGCGGCGGCATCGGTGCCGCGCGCGGCGGAGGCGGAGGCGCGACAGGCGGCGCTTCGGTGACGTCCTCGCTCAGGTCCAGGTCGAAATCGTCGATGGCGCCACCCCGCGCGGGCGGAGGTGGTGCTCGGACAGGGGCCGGGGCGGGCGGCGGCGCGACGGGGGCTCGCGGAGGAGGAGGCGGCGGCGCATCGCTGACGTCTTCGGACAGGTCCAGGTCGAATTCGAACGCGCCCCCGGACTGGGGCCTGGCAGGTGCCGGCGGCGGCACCGCGGGAGCACGTGGCCTCGCGGGAGGAGGCGGCGCCACCGGAGCAGCGGGCTCGGCGTCGCTCAGGTCCAGGTCGAACTCGAACGCACCACCCGACACCGGCGCGGGCGCGGGCGGCGCGGGCGCACGACGCTGCGGCGGCGGAGACATGGGCGCCGCGGGTTCCGCATCGCCCAGGTCCAGGTCGAAATCGAACGCGCTTCCACCCGCGGCAGGCGCCGGAGGTGGCGGCGCGCGCGGAGGCGGAGGTGGCGCACGCGGCGGCTCGGGCACCGCGTCGCCCAGGTCCAGGTCGAAATCGAACGCGCTTCCGCCCGAGGCTGAGGCCGGAGGTGGCGCCACGCGCGGCGGAGGGGCCGGCGCGCGCGGCGGAGGGGCCACCGCGTCGCCCAGGTCCAGCTCGAACTCCAGCGAACTTCCACCCACGGAGCCGGAGGACGGTTCGACCTCCAGCGAGATGCCGACCTCGATGGGCGGCTCGTCGAGCGGCAAGCCCATGGCCACGGGGGCATCGGTGGATGGGGTCTCGATTTCGAATTCGAAGCCAGGAAGTGGCTCGTCCACCTCCAGCCCCGCGATGGGCGGAGGTGGCGTGCTCGCGATGAGCTCGTCGAGCGGAATGTCCACGTCATCCGAGGCCGAGGGCGGAGGCGGCGAGTACGACACCGGCACCCGGCTGGGTGGCGGCGTCTTCGGTTCGTCCACGGACAGCGAGAAGTCGAACGGCTCGTCCAGCGCCGGCGCCGGGCTGCCTCCCGCGGGCTCGATGTCATCGAACAGGGAGTCGAGCGCCATGCCTCCCGCGTCAACGGGCGCGACCGGCGCGGCGGGCCGAGGCGGCACGGGCGCGGGACGGGCCTGCACGGGAGGAACGGGCGCCGGACGGTGCAACGGCGCCACGGCGGGCGCAATCGCGGGCGCCACGGCGGGCGCGATGGACGGCGCAATCGACGGCGCCACGGACGGCGCAATCGCGGGCAGGGGCTGGATGCCAGGCGCCGAGGAGCCCGCGGTGGGCTTGCTCAGCATCATCATGTCGACGAGCGCGCGGCTCGCCGTGTCCAGCTCCTCGAACTGGAGACCCATGCCTGGAGGCCCCGCGGGGTCATTCACCTCACGGACCCAGCGGACCATCGCGGTGCCACGGAGCACGCGCACGCCACTGGCGATCTGCACCTCGAACTTCACGGGGGTCCCCACCGGCTGTGGGGTGCGCGAGCGGATGAACATCCCACCCGGGCTCAGGTTGGTGGCGAACTCCTCCGCGAAGCTCCCCACCGTCTCATGTTTCAGCTTCACCAGCAGGCCAACTGCCTTCCTGTCCGTGGTGCGCCTGCCTTGATCCATGGCGAGGACAATCGCGGTACGCGCCTCGCCGCTCAAGTAGGTTTTGACCCCTTGGCTTCCTGCTCGGCGAATGGCCACCGCCAGGTGGGCAGACTGACTACCTGCACCTTCCTATATCCTCGCGCGGTGTCCCTCTGAACGGGAGCCCTCATGAACGCGATTCCCCTCGCAGTTCCCGCCCCCGCGCGTGCGGGCTGGCTCGTTGACCGACGGCACGACCTGCTTTCCACCGTGGGTGGTTTCGCGGTGAGCCTGTCGTTGGTCGGACTCCATGTCTGGGGTGGCGTCAGCAGCCTGGTGCTGTGGTGGGCCTGGGTGCTCGCGTTGGATGGGCCGCACCTGTTCGCCACCGTGTCCCGCACCTACCTGGATGCCCGCGAATGGCAGTCACGGCGGCGCCTGCTCCTGGGCAGCCTCGCCTGGTTCGCGGCGGGTCCTACGTCGTTCGCGCTATCGGCGGCGCTGGGGACGAAGCTGCCCTTCGCCCTCTTCATGACGCTGGCGGCCTTGTGGGCGTACTGGCACGTGGTGCGGCAGCACTACGGCATCATGACGCTGTATCAGCGCAAGGGCGGTGAGACGCAGCCGTTCGACCGGCGGCTGGACAGCGTGACGTTGTACACGGGGCTCATCGCGCCCTTCGTCGCGTTCGCGGTGACGCATCCGGGAGCACGCAAGCAGTTGGGCCTGTTGGGCCCGCCCACGTGGGAGCCCGTGGTGGCGGGCGCGTGCTTCACCGTCGTGCTCGCGCTGGTGGTGTTCCACGCGGGCCGGCAGGTGCAGCGGCACCGCGCGGGCTTGAAGGTGAATGGCCCCAAGCTGCTGATGATGGGCGCGGCGCTGGCGCTGACGGCCGTGGTGTTCTGGCCTCCGCTGTCCGCGCGCATGGACTTCATCATGTTCGCCGTGGCGGTGACCGCGTTCCACAACGTGCAGTACCACGGCATCGTCTGGTTCTATCACCGCAACCGCTACCACGCGGCGGGCGTGGACCCCGCGCCCTTTGGCTGGGCGCCCAAGGTGAGCCAGCGCTTCGTCATCTACGCGGCGTGCGGCGTCGTGTTCACGCTGCTGTACCGGGGCCTGGGATGCGGCTTCGGTGCGCATCCGGGATGCGGCGTGTTCGACGCGAAGGCGCAGTTGGGCGCGGGCCTGACGCTGCGCAACCTGATGGAGTGCTTCATCTGGGGCTTCGCGCTGCACCACTACTACCTGGATCAAAAAATCTGGCGCGTGAGCCGGGATACGGGGCTGAACCGGGATTTGAAGCTCGGGACGTCTCCAGCCGCCTGACCGGCAGCCCGCTTGCCGCCCAGGAGGTGACATCTCACCGTCAGAACCCAGGCGCGGCCCGAAACCGGTGATAGCGTGCGCCGCGAATGAAGCGGATTCTCTGGGTCCTGGGTGCAGCCTTCGTGCTGCTGGCGGCGTCCGGCGCGGGCGCCTTCTTCTGGTTCGAGCAGCAGGCACATGCCGCCGCGGCGCCTCCTGGCGCGGACGTGGTGGAGTTCACCGTGCCCAAGGGCGCCACCGGGCGTGGCCTGGGCACGCTGCTCGCGTCGCAGGGCCTCATCCGTGACGCACGGGTCTGGCGCTGGCACCTCTTCCGGCGCGGCGGCTTCGCGCCCAAGGCGGGCCGCCACGAAATCAGCCCCTCCATGACGCTGGCCGAGCTGGCCACCGAGCTGGAAGACAACCCGATTCCGGAGGACGTCCCCTTCGTCGTCGTCGAGGGCTGGCGCCTGCGCGACACGGACGCGGCGCTCGCGGCGGCGGGCCACATCAAGGCGGGCGCGTACATCGCCGCGGCCAGCAAGCCCCAGGACTTCACCGCGCCCTTCCCCCTGCCCTCCACGGGCACGCTGGAGGGCTACCTGTACCCGGAGACCTACGGCGTGATTCCGGGCAAGTTCGATGTGAAGGCGCTCATCCAGCGCCAGATTGACGCCTTCGCGCAGCGCTTCTACGCGCCCAACCGCGACGGCATCACGAAGAGCGGACGGACGCTGCACGAGGTGGTGGTGATGGCCTCCATGCTGGAGCGCGAGGAGCCGCTGCCCGATCAGCGCCCCCTCGTCGCCGGCATCCTGTGGAAGCGCGTGGACAAGGGCTTCCCGCTCGGCGTGGACGCGACGTCCCGGTATGAGCTGGCACAGTGGAATGACCGCGGCGCCTTCCTCAAGCGCCTGCGCGATCCGCAGGACCCGTACAACACCCGGCACAAGAAGGGCCTGCCTCCCGGCCCCATCGGCGCGCCGACCGTGGCGTCGCTCCAGGCCGCGATGGCGCCCAAGCCGAGCGAGTACTGGTACTACCTGCACGACGCGCAGCGCATCCTCCGCCCCTCGCGCAATGCCGAGGAGCACGAGGCGCTTCGCCGCAAGTACAACGTGTACTGAGGCTAAGACGCGGCGCGCTTCGGAACACCGAGGCGCGCCGTTTCAGTGACGAGGCGGAGTGCCGCCATGCGCGAGACACCGGCCGCAGGGCCGCGTATCGGCGCAGTGCCCCTGCCCCGCGGCCGCGACGCTTCGACAGTGCGGCCGCGCCCCGGCTCAGCGCCCCTTGAACACCGGCGCGCGACGCTCGGCCGCCGCCGCCAGTCCCTCGCCCAGGTCCGCGCTGCCGTAGCTCTCCGCCTGGAAGCGCGCCTCGGCCTCCAGCGCCCGCAAAAGCTGCGCCCTGTCGACGCCCAACCGCGTCTTCAACGCGCGCACGGCGAGCGGCGCGTTCGCGGCGATGCGCCCCGCCACCTCCCGCGCCCGCGCGAGCACCTGCCCTGACGGCGCAGACTCCAACGCCAGCCCGAGCCGCACCGCCTCCTTGCCATCGAAGCGGCGGCCCGTGAGCAACAGCTCCGCGCCCGCCTGCGCCCCGGCCCGGAGCGGCGCCAGATACGTGGCCCCCATGCCCGGGTGCAGCCCCAACTGGACGAAGTTGAGCGCCAGCTTCGAGTCCTCGGCCACGAGGCACACGTCACACGCCAGCGCCACGCACAACCCCGCGCCAATCGCCGGCCCCTCCACCGCCGCGATGACCGGCACCGGGAGCTCCAGCACGCTGAGATATCGCGCGTAGAAGCCCAACATGAAGACGCGCGCCTCCTCGAAAGACGCCTGGCGCAAACGCTCCAGCATCTTCAAGTCGCCGCCCGCGGAGAAGGCCCCGCCCGCGCCGGTGAGCACCACGGCGCGGACGTCCCCGCGAACCTTCAACGCATCGACCCGCGCACGGAGCGCGTCGCCCAGCTCGGGCGTCATCACGTTACGGCGGGCGGTGTCGTTGAGGGTGAGGGTGGCGACGGCACCCTCCACCTCGAGAAGAACCTCGGCGACAGGAGCGGACATGGCCGCGCACTGTAGCGGCCCCGCGCGCCTACGGCACCACGAGCCGGAGGAAGGCGTCCTGGTTCCAGGTGTCCCCCGCCCCATCGCGCTGCCAGCCCGTGACGGCCAGCCCGCGCCCGGGCACCGCCGCCACGCCCGCCGTGTTGAGCGAGCACACCCCACTGGCGCACGGCTGCGCGGTCAGCGTCTGCTCGCCCAGCCGCGCCCCCGAGGCGTCGTAGCGCGTCAGTGCGCTGCCACACGTCACCGCCACCGCGCCCGAGTCCTCCACCGCGACGGACGCGCCCAGCTCCGTCACCGGCCCGCAGACGGGCTGCCGGACCCAACGCTCCGTCCCATCCGGGCCCGCCGTCAGCACGAAGGCGCCCGACGACCCCAGCGACGCCTGGCCCCACACCAGCAGGCCGATGAAGTCACCCGCCGCCACGACCGTGCCATCCGCCCCCACCGTCACCGACGTGATGCGGCCCTTCGCGCCCGGCACTTCCTTGCCCCACAGCAACCGGCCCGCCGTGTCGAACGCGAGCACCACGAAGCCGCGGACACCGGGCGTGCCGAACGTCTGGCCATCCACCTCCAGCGTGTCCACGAGCTGGCCCGCGAGGATCGCCTCACCCGACGGCGTCAGCGCCGCCGCGTGCAGCGCCGATTCCATGTTCGCGCCCTCGAAGCGCCGCGTCCAAAGCACGGAGCCATCCGCGGCGTAGCGCGTGAGCACGGGGTCCTCCACGAACTCCCCTTCCCACTCCTCGCCCGCGGCCAGCACGCCGCCCCGCGCGTCCGCGGCGATGGCGTAGACCTTCTGCCCCACGCGGTGCTGCCACACGGGGTTGCCCTCCCCGTCGAACTTCACCAGGAAGCCGTCCTGCGCCTCGCCCAGTCCGAAGTCCGCCGAGTAGAGGAACGCGTTGCCCGACAGGAACGTCGCCGCGTCACCCGCCGCCACGCGCGTATCCGAGAAGCGGTTGCGCACCCACTCACGAGACCAGCGCGGCGCGCCCGTCGCCGTGTAGCGCGCCAGCGTCAGCGAGAGCTTCTCGCCCTCCACCGGCTCCCGGTCCTCGTCCTGGCGCGGGGTGCTGTACACGACCACCGCCACGTCCCCGGAAGGGGCCGCCGAGACGCCCGTCCCGATGTCATCCTGAGGTCCGCCCGCCACCTGGTTCCAGGGGGAGGCGGCCTGCGTGGGCCGCTTCGGAATCCCGCTGACGACCTCCGGCGCCGTGGGGGCCACGGAGACGCTGGGTGCGGCTTCGTCCCCGGTGGGCGGCCCTTCGGACGGAGCTCCCCCGTCTCCGCCGCACCCACCCGCGACCCACAACAGGGCCACCGGAAGAAGCCCCGTCCAGAGGTTGCCACGCCCACCACGCCGAAAAGTCCCCATGACACGCTCCAAGGAGCCTGCTCCCGTCCACCGGAAGCGAGGCCCTGGGAACCTAAGCAGCGTGTCCAGCCCCCGGCATTCCCCCCTAGCCCGGGGGCACTGTCACATGGCCGGGGGGCATGCAGCCGATCAGCCCGCACATGTGCCCCAGCGTACCGGGGTGTGTGGCAGCGGAATAGGTCACCCCCCGAACGGTTGGCAGCGCACGCCCGGGCGCAAGGGTGGCGGAATCCTTTGGTCCCAGCGCCGCCCACGAATTAAGAGAACCCTTCCATGGAAAGCGCCGCCCCCGACTCTCTGCCCGTGCCCGACGCCTCGAGCGACGACCTCCGTGCCGTCGAGGAGCTCGCCCAGGCCCGCAACGAAATCGTCGCCCAGATTGAAAAGCGCGTCGTTGGCCAGCGCGAGGTGGTGGAGCACCTGCTCATCTCCCTCTTCAGCCGCGGCCACTGCCTCTTCGTGGGCGTGCCGGGCCTCGCCAAGACGCTGCTCATCTCCACGCTGGCGGACGTCCTCAACCTGTCCTTCAACCGCATCCAGTTCACGCCGGACCTGATGCCGTCGGACATCACCGGCACGGACATCCTGGAAGAGGACCGCACCACCGGCCGGCGCACCTTCCGCTTCCTCCAGGGTCCGCTGTTCGCGAACATCATCCTCGCGGACGAGGTGAACCGCACGCCGCCGAAGACGCAGGCCGCGCTGCTCCAGGCCATGCAGGAGTACCGCGTCACCGCCGGTGGCCGCACGTACCCGCTGGAGCTGCCCTTCCTCGTCTTCGCCACACAGAACCCCATCGAGCAGGAGGGCACCTATCCGCTGCCCGAGGCCCAGCTCGACCGCTTCATGTTCCTGGTGGACGTGGGCTACCCCACCGCCGAGGAAGAGGTGCAGATCGTCAAGAGCACCACCGGCGGTCCGCAGCCGAAGCTGGAGAAGATTCTGTCCCCCGAGCGCATCCTCGCGCTCCAGGAGCTGGTGCGCCGCGTGCCGGTGCCCGACCACGTGGTGCGCTACGCGGTGGAGCTGGTGCGCCACACCCGTCCCAAGGAGCCGGGCGCGCCGGAGTTCATCGCGAAGAACGCGTCCTGGGGCGCGGGCCCTCGCGCCAGCCAGTACCTGGTGGTGGCCGCGAAGGCGCGCGCCATCCTGCACGGCCGCTTCGTGGCCACCGTCGAGGACGTGCGCGCCCTGGCCCGCCCCGTCCTCCGCCACCGCGTGCTGCCCAACTTCACCGCGGAGAGCGAGGGCATCACCTCCGTGAAGCTCATCGACCAGCTCCTCACGGTGGTGAAGGGCTAACGCCCGCGCATGCTGCTCGACGCCCAGACACTGGCCCGCCTCCAGGGAGTGAAGCTGCGCGCCCGCGCGGTGATGGAGGGCGTGCTGTCCGGCCTCCACAAGAGCCCCCATCAGGGGCAGAGCGTGGAGTTCGCGGAGCACAAGGAGTACGCCCCCGGCGACGAGCTCCGCCACCTGGACTGGAAGGCCTACGGCAAGTTCGACAAGTACTACGTCAAGCGCTTCGAGCACGAGACGAACCTGCGCGCGGTGATGGTGGTGGATGCCTCCGCCTCCATGGGCTACCGCAGCGGCGCGCTTAGCAAGCTGGACGTGGCCACCACGCTGGCCGGCGCGCTGTGCTACCTGCTGGTGCGCCAGCAGGACGCGGCGGGCCTGGCGCTGATGGCGGGCGGCAAGTGGAAGGACGTGCCGCCGCGCGCGTCGGCCGGTCACCTCAACGTGCTGCTGGACACGCTGGAGCACACCCAGCCCACCGGCGCCACGGACCTGGGCAGCGCGGCGGACCACCTGGCGGAGGTGCTGCCCCGGCGCTCCAGCGTCATCGTCCTGTCGGACCTGCTGGACGAGAACCAGGACGCGCTGCGCCGCATCCTCGCGCTGCGGCAGCGGAAGAACGACGTGTCCGTGTTCCACCTGGTGGACCCCGCGGAGCTGACGTTCCCCTTCGACGACCCCACGCTCTTCCTCGACATGGAGGGTCAGGGCCGCGTCGAGGTGAACCCGCGCGAAATCAAGGAGAGCTACCTGGAGGAGTTCAACGCCTTCCTGGCGAACGTGAAGGCCGCGTGCGCCGAGGCGGACGTGGACTACGACCTGGTGCGCACGGACGACAAGTTGGATGACGTGCTGCTGCGGTACCTGTCGCGGCGCGGGAGGCGCCGGTGACCTTCGGCAATCCGTGGATGCTGCTGGGCGCGCTGGGCGCCTTCATCCCCTTGCTGGTGCACCTGTTCGACCGGCGCCGTCCCCGGCCGCACCCCTTCGGGCCGTTGGCCTTCGTGATGCGCAGCCAGAAGCGCACCGCCAGCCGCCTCAAGCTCAAGCGCCTGCTGCTGTACGCGCTGCGCACGCTCATCCTGCTGGCCATCCCCATCGCGCTGGCCCGTCCCGAGCTGTCCCGTGACGCCGCCGCCGCGCAGGTGGTGAAGGGCCCCGCGGCCACCGCCGTCATCCTGGACGCGTCCCTGTCCATGCGTTGGTCGGATGGCACGTCCAACTTCGAGCGCGCCCGCGACGAGGCCCGTGACGCGCTGAAAGATTTGCTGCCGGAGGAGCCCGCCACGGTGCTCGTCTGCACGCAGAGCCCCGTCGCGCCCCCGCCGCCCGGCTTCGACCGGGGCCGCCTGCGCTCCATGGTGGACGAGGCCCGCGCCACCTATGGCACGGCGGACCTGTCACGCTGCCTGGACATGGCGGCGCGCGCGCTGGAGGAGAATCCGATGCCAGCCAAGCGGCTGGTGCTGGTCTCCGACATGACGTCCTCGGCCTTCCGGCTGGAGGCGCCGCCGCCCACGGTGAAGGGCCTCACGGGCGCGCCGGTGAAGCCGGAGGTGGTGCTCCGCGACGCGGCCGAGGGCAAGGACGT
This sequence comes from Myxococcus hansupus, assembly GCF_000280925.3. NCBI lineage: Bacteria > Pseudomonadati > Myxococcota > Myxococcia > Myxococcales > Myxococcaceae > Pseudomyxococcus > Pseudomyxococcus hansupus. Next base: position 320,898 of record NZ_CP012109.1, on the reverse strand, counting down.
GCTGGGCAACCGCGCCATCGTCGACCTCAAGGTGGAGCCCGCGCTCCAGGCCGGCCCGCGCACGTTCCAGTTCACCTTCACGGTGCGCAACTTCGGCACCGAGCCGGTGAAAGACCTGGAGGCCGCGGTGCGCGTGGGCGAGTCCACGCTGGCCAAGGGCTTCGTGGACATTCCGCCCGGCGGCACGACGCAGAAGGCGCTCACGGTGCGCTTCCCGCAGGGCGGCACGGTGCTGGGACAGGTGACGCTGGCGCCAGACGCGTTGGTGGAGGATGACCGGCGCTCGTTCGTGCTGCCGGTGCCGCGCGCGCTGAAGGCGCTGGTGGTGAATGGCTCGCCCCACGCGACGCGCTACCGGGACGAGGCCTTCTTCGTGGACGCGGCCCTCACCGCGCCGGGCTCACCGGTGGAGGTGGCCACGCGCGACGCGGAGGTGGGCCTGCGCGAGGACTTCGCCACCTACGACCTGGTGCTGCTGCTCAACGTGCCCGCGCCCAGCGCGGAAGAAGCGCAGAAGCTGGCGGCCTTCGTGGAGAACGGCGGCGGCCTCTTCATCAGCATGGGCGACCGGGTGAACCCGGACACGTACAACCAGCGGCTGGGCGCGGTGCTGCCGCGTCCGCTGCGGCTGGTGCGCACCAGCGCCGAGCGCGACGACCCGGACGCCGACACCAAGAGCGCGCGGCTGGCGCAGGTGTCCGTGGAGCACGTCCTCTTCTCGCCCTTCACGGGGCAGGCGGAGGAAGGGCTCGTGGGCGCGCGCTTCTACAAGTACATGCTGCTGGAGGCGGCGGACGGCCCCGGGGCCGCTGGCGCCAGTCAGGTGCTGGCCACGTACGAGGACGGCGCGCCCGCGGTGGCGGTGGCGCGCAAGGGCAAGGGGCGCGTGGCGATGCTCACCAGCACGGTGGACCGCGACTGGAGCGACTTCGCCATCCGCACGTCCTTCCTGCCGCTGATGCAGCGCTTCGCCGCGTACCTCACCGGCTCGCTGGACGAGCGCGAGGAGGTCCGTGTTCGCGTGGGTGAAGGCGCGACGCTCCGCCCCGAAGGCGCGCAGAAGGTGTCCGCGGTGCGCGCGCCGGACGGCGCCGAAGTCACGGTGAAGGAGCAGCCGGATGGCTCGCTGGTGGCGGGCCCCGTGATGGAGCCGGGCGTGTACTCGGTGCTGGGCGCGGATGGGAAGGTGCAGCCGGACCTCTCCTTCGCCGCCGTGCTCGACCCGTCCGAGAGCGACCTGGGCCGCGTGCCCATGGACACGCTCACCGCCTACTTTGGCGAGGAGACGGTGAAGGCCTCCACGGGGGACTCGGACAAGCCCTCCGTGCCGCTGTGGACGTGGCTCATCCTGGCCGCATGTCTGGCGTTCTTCTTCGAAGGCACGCTGCTGCGCAAGTAGCCGGGCGGGAGGTGGACTCAGCGCCTCCCGCGCCGAAGCGCGTCCTGCCCGTGAACGCCGGAGGGCCCTTGTGCGTGAAGTGCGCGCCCGCGTGCTCCGCGCCATCCCTGGGCCCAGGTGCGAGGAGCGCATGCGAGCGCGGCGAGGATGAGCGCGCGCTCGCACGGATGCCCGTCCGGCCCTCGTCTGGAGAGCGGCCTTCCTGGTGTGTCCGTGGCCGCCTCGCGTGGGTGTTTCCGCTACGCTGACAACGCCTCCCACGACGCGGGAGGTCTCACCGGCGGAGGCGGCGGCAGCCCATGGACATCCAACTGGCGGACGAAATCCGGAAGCAGGTCGAAGAGGCCTTCCGCAAGCGCGGCCGGGTCAACATCGTCATCGCGGGGCGCAGCGGCGTGGGCAAGAGCACGCTCGTCAACGCGGTGTTCCACGGCCGCATCGCGGACACCGGGCAGGGGCGCCCCGTCACGAAGGAGACGCGCGAGTACACGAAGGACGGCATCCCCGTCAGCATCCTCGACACCCGGGGCCTGGAGATGGGCGCCTTCACGGAGACGCTGAAGCTCCTGGAGGAGCTGGTCGCCACGCGCGCGAAGGAGGCCGACGCCACCCGTCATCTGCACTGCGCCTGGCTGTGCATCAGCGAGGACTCGCGCCGCGTGGAGGACGGCGACATGAAGGCGGCGGAAATGCTCGCGCGCCACATGCCGGTGGTCGTCGTGGTCACCAAGGCGCGCAGCGACCAGGGCTTCCGCGCGGAGGTGCAGAAGCTGCTTCCCCTGGCCCGCAACGTCATGCGCGTGCGCGCGCTCCAGGAGACGGACGACGAGGGCCACACGCTCCAACCCAAGGGCCTGGTGGAGCTGGTCGAACTCACCATGGAGCTGGTCCCCGAAGCCCAGCGCAACGCCTTCGCCGCCGCCCAGCGCGTGAGCATTGGCCAGAAGCGCAAGCGCGCGCACGGCATCGTCGCCAGCGCCGCGGCCGCCGCCGGACTCATTGGAGCGGTCCCCATCCCTTTCGCCGACGCCGCCCTGCTCGTCCCCACGCAGGTCGGAATGCTGGCGGGGGTGAGTAGCGTCTTCGGCCTCCCCATGACGGAGGCCTTCCTGTCCACGCTGGTGGGCGCGAGCATCACCGGCCTGGGCGCGACCTTCACCGGCCAGTCCATCGTGTCCGGGCTGCTGAAGCTCATCCCCGGCCCGGGCACGGCGATTGGCGCGCTCATCTCCGCCACCACCGCCACCGCGCTCACCACGGTGTTCGGCGAGGCGTACATCGCCGTCCTCTCCAAGCTGATGGAGAAGCGCAGCGGTGAGCTGCCCACGGAGGAGGAGGTCATCCAGGCCTTCCGCGAGGAGATGTCCCTGCGCGGCGCCGCGTGAGGCCGCGCGCTACTTCACGCGCTCGATTTTGTAGCGGCGACCCTTGATGCGGCCCTCGCTCAAGCGCTGGAAGGCCACGCGCGACACGCGCCGCGCCACGGCCACGTAGGCCACACGGTCCTGGATTTCAATCTTCCCCACGTCGGAGGACTGGAGCCCGCCCGCCTCGCCCGTGAGCGCGCCCAGGACGTCGCCGGGCCGCAGCTTGTCCTTGCGGCCCGCGGAGATGTAGAGCGTGTCCCAGTTGGACTCCAACGACACCGCGTTGCGCGGGTCCGCGGACGGCAGGGCCTCCACGTCGCCCGCCTCCAGCTTCACGCCGGTGGCCAACTGGATGTCGTCCACCTTGCGGCCGTCGCGCGGCGTGACGATGGAGATGGCCAGACCCGCGCGGCCCGCCCGGCCGGTGCGGCCAATGCGGTGCACGTAGGGCTCGGCCTGCATGGGCAGGTCGAAGTTCACCACCGCGTCCAGCGCCTCCACGTCGATGCCCCGCCCCGCCACGTCCGTGGCGATGAGCACCCGCGTGCTCTGGTTGCGGAACTTCGCCATCACCCGGTCGCGCTCGAACTGCTCCAAATCCCCCTGGAGCCCGTCCACGCTGACGCCCGCCGCGGAGAGCGACTTCTTCAACTCCACCACCGTCGCCTTGAGGTTGCAGAAGACGATGGCGGACGCGGGCTGGTGGTGACGGAGGATGCGCAGGAGCAGCTCCGACTTCTCCTCGGGCTTGCAGTCGTAGCGCACCTGCTGGATGTCGGGCCCCGCGTTGGCGGCCTCCACCGTCACCCGCGTGGGCGAGCGCTGGAAGTCGCGGCTCAGCGCCTCGATGTCCGGCGGGAAGGTGGCGGAGAAGAGCACTGTCTGCCGCCGGGGCGGCATGGCCCCGAGGATGCGCTCCATGTCCTCGCGGAAGCCCATGTCGAGCATCCGGTCCGCCTCATCCAGCACCACGGTGTTGAGCTGCCGCGTCTCCAGCGCCTCCCGGTCCAACACGTCCATCACCCGGCCCGGCGTCCCCACCGCCAGGTGCGCGCCCTTCTCCAGCGCGTCCAACTGCGGCCGGATGGGCTGCCCTCCCGCGAGCACCAGCACCTGGAGCCCCGGCAGCCGCCGCCCCAACCGACGGATTTCTCCCGCCACCTGCGCGCACAGCTCGCGCGTGGGACACAGCACCAGCGCCTGCACCCGGCGGTGCGGCAAGTGGACCTTCTGGAGCAGCGGCAGCGCGAAGGCCGCCGTCTTGCCGCTTCCCGTCTGCGCCTGGCCCACCAGGTCCTTGCCCTGGAGCAATACCGGGATGCTCTGCGCCTGGATGGGCGTGGCCGTCTTGAAGTCGAGCTCCTCCAACACCTGGAGCAGCGGGGGAGATAGCGCGAGCGCGGAAAATTCCATTCAGAGCCTCGAAGAGCGGAGGCACGGAAGGAGCCTCGGGTTCTGCAGGCCCCATGTCACACCCAGCGAAGCCAGGACAAGTGGAGCCGCGCACGCCGCCTGGCCGCCCCCACTGGATTGCCTGTCAGATTTTCTGCGTAAATCTCGCTTTGCAGGGAAGCACCACCCCACTCACGCCAGGAGCCCTCATGTCTTCACTCCGTCGCCACCTGTCGCTGCTATCCGCCGTCCTGCTCGTCACCGCCTGCGGAGGCGCCGAGGAGCCCTTTTCCGAGGAGGGCCCCGCGCCGGTGCTCGAGTCCTCCGACGTGGGGGGCGAGGTGGAGGCCTTCAGCGCCTGCACCGTGACGCTCGACTGCGGCAATGGCTCGACACTCCAGTGCTCGAGCGCCGTGGGGAGCTGCTCCTCCACCAGCACGTCCGTCACGTGTGATGGCGAGACGCGGACGTGCTCCTGCGCGCCCCTGGTGCGGACCATCCGGCAGGGCATCGGCGTGTGCTATCCGTCGAGCCACCCCTTCGGGCGCTACCACATCAACTCCCCCGAAAGCGGGGTGCTGTACACGTGGACGAGCAACTACGCGAACCTGCACTGGAACACGGGCACGGGCGTGAACCTCTCCGCCACCTCGGTGGGATGGTTCACCCTGGACGTGACGGCCTCGCGCCAGGGTTGCGCCCAGACGACGAGCTTCTGGGCTGACTTCTATGCCGCGGACTGCAGCTAGCTGAGAAAGGCCTCGCCATGCACCCCGCCCGCTCCACCTTCCTCGGCTGCGCGCTCCTCATCGGCGCGCTCGTGCTGCTGCCCACGGCAGCTTCGGCTCGGACCGCCATCCTCCAGAAGGATGGCCAGTGGCAGTTGCAGGTGGACGGGCGGGCGTACATCGCCCGAGGCGTCGGCTTCAGCGGCAGCAGCAACAGCACCGCCTACGACGCGGATTGCGCGCGGCTCGCGGCGCTGGGGGTGAACACCCTGCGCACGTGGGGCATCAACTCGGAGACGCGACTGCTGCTCGACGCCGCGCACAAACATGGCCTGAAGGTGCTCGTGGGCCTCTGGATGCGGCATGGCCAGCCCGGCATGGAGGGCGACGACAACTTCGACTACACGCGCGACACGGGCGGAATGAAGCAGCAGCTCGAGGAAACGCTGAAGCACGTGCGCGGCTTCAAGGACCACCCCGCCGTGCTGGCCTGGGGCGTGGGCAACGAGGTCATCCTCAACAGCCCCCACGACGCGGCGAAGGAGGCCTACGCGCGCTTCCTGGAGAAGGTCGTCCGCGCCGTCAAGAAGGTGGACGCGGACCACCCCGTCATCTCCGTGGACGCCTGGACGATGGCGGTCCCCTGGTGGGAGAAACACGTGCCGTCGCTCGACGCGTATGGGCTCAACGTCTACGGCGGCGGCATCCACGTGCTGCCCGCGGAGCTGGCGAAGGCCGGCGTGAAGAAGCCCTGGTTCATCACCGAGTTCGGCGCGCAGGGCGAATGGGACGCACCCAAGGACGCCCACGGCGTGCCCCGCGAGCCCACCGACGCGGAGAAGTACGCCGCCATCGTCGACGGCTGGAACACCGCCCTGGCGCCCCACGTGAAGGAGGGGCGGTGCCTGGGCTTGTTCGTGTTCAACTATTCGTCGTCGTTCGACCACACCAACCTCTGGCTGGGCATGCTGTCGGGCACGTCCACCCGGCCCGCGTGGCACGCGGTGCGCGAGGCCTACACGGGACAGAAGCCCGCCACGCCCCTGCCCCGGATTGCCGCCGTCGCCGTGCAGGGCGCGGTGCGCGAGGGCCCCAGCACCTGGGCCCAGGTCCAGGTGGACGTGGACGCCACGGACCCGAAGCTCCACGGCCTCTTCTTCGCCTACAACTTCCGGGGCGCCGCCACCCGTCACGAGCGCGACGAGGTGCGCCGGCTGGACGCGCGCCCCGGGCCCACGCCGGGCACCTGGCAGGTGCGCATGCCCGCGGTGCGCGGCGCCATCAAGCTCTACGCGCTGGGCAAGGACGACGCGGGCAACCTCGCGATGGCCACCACCTCCACCCGGCTGCCCTTCCCCACCCCCGAGCCCGCTCGCCCGGGCAGCGTCCCGCCCTGAAGGCGCTCGGCTCCAGACGGGGGAACCCAGCAAGGGAGCATGTGTCGGGAAGTCCTGGTAAGTGGCGGGCTCCCCTCCTTCTGGAGATACCCCGCATGAAGAAGTCTGCCTGGAAGTCCCTGGCCCTCGCACTGCCGCTGCTGGCGGCCTGTGGCGGCGCTCCGCAGCAGGACGACGCTGCGGACGGCGCGCCCCTGGAGGCGCAGCAGGCGCCGCTCACCGCGCCCACGGCCACCGTGCGCTTCCTCACGGGCTGGACGCACTCGCAGCAGGGCGCCATCGTCCGCGGCGGCCAGCTCGTCGTCGACTATGACTTGTACCGGATGACGGACTGCCACCTGAGCACCTACAACGGGGTGCAGGTCTGGGACACGCTGGCCTACGTCCGCTTCCTCCCCAGCGGCCAGCTCTTCAGCGGCAGCGTGAAGCAGGCCACGGGCAGCACCTCGTTCGTGAGCAAGCCCTTTGAGGTCACAGTGCCGTCGGACGCCACCAGCGTGGAGACGTGGTTCCTCACCTCCGGCCGCACGTGCACGCAGCGCTACGACAGCAACTACGGCATGAACTACGCCTTCCCCGTGGAGGCGCAGTCGCCGGCCGCGGTGGCGTGGGCCGGTGACTGGGGCGGCAGCTTCGCGCGCGACTGCGAGCACCGCGACGGACTGGTGGACCCCATCGTCATCGACAGCTACGTCATGGAGCGCGCCTGCAGGTTCGTGGACGCGGACGTGTACGTGCCGGGCGTGACGGACGCCGCCACCGCGCGGCCCGAGCTCATCCACGCGCAGGTGGAGTTCAGCGTGGACGGGGCCGCCACGCAGCACAAGCCGCTCGCCTTCCAGGGTCGAGTGGGCAACAACTACCGCTACCGCTGGAACCTCGCGTCCGAGCCGCTCGCGTATACGCCGTGGAACGCGTATGCATTCGGGTTCCGGTATTCAACGGACGGCGTGAGCTGGTATCGCATCGCGAACGACGCGGGCCCCTCGGGTGGCGCCGCGCGCACCGTGCAGCGCAGCTTCTGACACGGGTTACCGCGAACACGCCGCTGAAGCCCCGCGCTTCAGCGGCAACTCGGAAGAGGCGCTGCGGCATGAGGTGTTCCCATATGAAGGCGAGCGCTTTGCTCCATTCCAGCGGGGCCAACCCCGGGCCGGGGCCCAGGAAAGGGAACGCGAAATGACCGATAGCACTCCACGCGTGGCGGAACGGATTCCCACTGGCATCCCTGGTCTCGACACCGTGCTGCACGGCGGCTTCCGCAAGGCCCGCACCTACATGTTGCTGGGGTTGCCGGGCTCCGGGAAGACCATCTTCGCCAACCAGGTGTGCTTCCACCACGCGCGCAACCAGGGCGGGCGCGTGCTGTACATGACGCTGCTGGCTGAGTCGCACACGGAGCTCGTCGGCAACCTCAGCTCGCTGTCGTTCTTCGACTCCAACCTGCTGCCCAACTCCATCACCTACCTGAGCGCGTTCACCGTGCTCGAGCAGGGCGGGCTGGACGCCCTGGCGGACCTCATCCGCAAGGAGACCAAGTCGCATCAGGCCACGCTGCTCGTCCTCGACGGACTGGTGGCGGCGGAGGAAGTGGCGTCCTCCCAGCAGGCCATCAAGAAGTTCATCCACGGCCTCCAGGTCGTCACGGGCCTGATGGGCTGCACGACGCTGATCCTCACCACCGGCCGGGGCCAGGGCCTGCGCGCCGAGCACACCATGGTGGACGGTCTGCTGCTGCTGCGCCAGCGCATGTTCGGCGCGCGCGCCGTGCGCGAGCTGTTCGTGCGTAAGTTCCGGGGCAGTCCCTACCTGCTCGGCAAGCACAGCTTCGAAATCACCCAGGACGGCATCGTCATCTATCCCCGCCTGGAGACGCTCGCGCAGTCAGGCCCACCGCCAAGCCCGCCCTTGTCGGCGAAATGCGAGATGGGCGTGCCCGGCCTGGACGCCATGTTGAACGGGGGCGTGGCCCGCGGCTCCACGACCATCCTGCTGGGGCCGTCCGGCAGCGGGAAGACGCTGCTGGGGCTGAACTTCCTCGCGGAGGGCGCCCGCCAGGGCGAGCGCGTGCACTACTTCGCCTTCTATGACTCGCCGGAGCGGATGGTGTCGCAAGCGGCGGGCATCGGGCTCGACTTGAAGCCCTTCATCGACCGGGGGGACTTCGAGGTCAGCTTCCGGCCGCCCACCGAGAACCTGCTGGACAAGCTCGGCGTGCAGTTGCTGGACATCATCCGGACCCACGGCGTGCGCCGCATCTTCCTGGACGGCTATGACGCGCTTCGCAGGGCGGCCGTCCGGCAGTCCCGGGTGGCCCGCTTCCTGGCCGCGCTGGTCAACGAATGCCGCATGCGCGGCGTGACGCTGCTCTACTCCGTCGAATCCACGTCCTCCTTCGGCCCGGAGGTGCGCTTCCCGATGAAGGGCATCTCCATGGTGGCGGAGAACGTCCTCTACGTGCGCCACGCCGAATTGGACGCCCGACTGCACCGCTTCATCGCGGTGCTGAAGCTGCGCAACAGCAGTCACGACCAGGCGTTGCGGGAGCTGAACATCAGCGCCAAGGGCATGGAGGTGACAGGCACCTTCGCGGAGGTCGAGATGATGATGACCGGCCTGCCGCGGAAGAGCGCGCCCCGACATCCCGACAGCGGGCACCGGGGGAAGTAGTCATGGGCCCCATCCTCATCGTCGATGACGAATTCGGCATCGTCGAAGCCATGCGAGACCTCCTGAGCGATGAGGGCTACCGGACCGCCATCGCCCTCAACGGCAAGGAGGCCTTGGAGCGCATGGCCGAGGAGCGCCCCTGCATGGTGCTGCTCGACTACATGATGCCCGTCATGAACGGCCCCGCGCTGTTGGAGGCCATGGAGCGCAGCCCCCTGCTGCGGGACATCCCCGTGGTGATGATGAGCGCCAGCCCTCCGGACTACTGGAAGGACCTGCGCTGCGCGGCCTTCCTGCCCAAGCCCTTCTCCCTGGATGACCTGCTGGTGGTGGTGAAGCGCTTCGCCCAGGGCGCCATCCTGCAGTAACGCGCCCCTTCGGCCCACCGCCTGACAGGCAGCCGACGCTCCCGTGAAAACGGCGCGCCGCCCGAGCGTCCCCGGCCCGGCTTCTGCCAGACTGCGCGCCGTGACGACCTCCGCCCTCTACCGCGACTGCGCCCGCCTCTTCATGGTGGGCTTCCCCGGCACCGACATCGACCGCGAGCTCGCCTCGCTGATGGATGACGGCATCTACGGGGCCATCCTCTTCAAGCGCAACGTGGGCACCGCCGCGGACACGGCCGCGCTGTGCCACGCCTTGAAGACCCGCGCGGGCCGGCCCTTCATCTTGTCGGTGGACCAGGAGGGTGGACGCGTGGCCCGGATTCGCGGCGCGCCCTTCACCGCGCTGCCGCCCATGCGCGAGCTGGGACAGCGCGGCGACATCGCCCTGGTGGAGCGGGTGGGCCGGCTGCTGGCGTACGAGCTGCGCGCGCTGGGCTTCGACTGGGACTTCGCGCCCGTGTTGGACGTGGACACCAACCCGGCCAACCCCGTCATCGGTGACCGCAGCTTCAGTCGCGAGGCGGAGGAGGTGGCGCGGCTGGGCGTGGCGCTCGCGCGGGGGCTGGAGACGGGCGGCGTGGCTTCGTGTGGCAAGCACTTCCCGGGGCACGGCGACACCACCACCGACAGCCACCTGACGCTGCCGCGGCTGCCGCACACGCTGGAGCGGCTGCGCAGCGTGGAGCTGGTGCCCTTCCGGGCCTTCGCGCAGGCGGGGCTGGCGTCGTTGATGACGGCGCACGTGCTCTTCGACGCGCTGGACCCGGGCGTGCCCGCCACCATGAGCCCGCGCGTGCTCCAGGGCGTGCTGCGCGAGGAGCTGGGCTTCGATGGCGTGCTCGTCAGCGATGACCTGGAGATGAAGGCCATCGCCGGCCACTACTCCGTGGAGGAGGCCACGGTGCAGGGCACGCTCGCGGGTGTGGACCTGTTCCTGGTGTGCCACAACGCGGACGTGCAGCGCCGGGCCATTGAGGCGCTGGTGCAGGCCGTGGAGTCCGGGCGCGTCCCGCGCGAGCGGATTGCCCAGGCCCACCGCCGGCTCGACGCGCTCAGCGCCCGCTTCGCGCACCCGGCGGAGGACCGGCTCGCCACGCTGGACAGCGGCGAACACCGCGCGCTCGCCGAGGGGCTCGTCAGCACCTTCACGGGCAAGGACCCGACCGAGGTGATGCTGGCCACCCGCTGAAGCGCGGGCGGCCGGGGGAATCCACCGGGCGCGGTGGGAGGGGCGAAGCACGCCCCTGCCAAGGCTCAGCGGCGGTAGGGGCCGCTGCGGTCCTGCCAGCCCAGCGGGGCGAGATATGCATGCCCCTGCCAAGACTCAGCGGCGGTAGGGGCCGCTGCGGTCCTGCCAGCCCAACGGGGCATAGCCACTGGAGTGGCCGCGCCGGTTGCCGCCCAGCGCCGCGCCATCCTCACCGCCCAGACCCTGGGCCGTCGGGGCGTACGCCGCGCCGCCCTGAACCGCGTACTGGCTCTGCATCATCTTCCCGGCGTCGTCCTGGATGGACTTGTTCTGCGCACCGTCGTTCTGCGGCGTGCGCGGGTCGATGCTGGAGCCAATCTGGCCGATGGTCGCGTTGTAGCCACGGTTCGAGGGCATCGTCCAAGGCGGCAGCGCCGCGTTGGTGTTGCCACCCTCGATGTTCTTCATGGCCTCGGCCTGATCGCCACGCTGGCCGACGAAGCTGCCCCGCGTCTCATCCGGCTGGCTGCCGCCCGTCTCCGGCAGGGGGCCGCAGCCCACGCTCACCATCGTGCCCGCCACCACCGCCACCGCCGTCCCCCACCACCGAATATTCCGCTCGCGCATGTCGATTCCTTTCGGTCCCTTCAAATCTGATTGTTGATGCATCCCGAAGATGGGGCACGCCGGTCGTACAGACCACCGGGCGGCGCGACGTCCGAAGGACGACGAACCGCCCGTGCCTCTCCCTATAGCCTCAGCGGCGAGGGCGAGCAGCCTTCTTCGCCGCCGGGGCCTTCCGCGCCGTGGAGGCCTTCTTCGCCGCCGCAGAAGCCTTCTTGGCAGTGGGCTTCTTGCCCGCAGCGGCCTTCTTCGACGCCGGGGCGGCCTTGCTCGCAGGGGCCTTCTTCGACGCCGAGGCGGCCTTGCTCACAGCGGCCTTCTTCGACGCGGGGGCGGCCTTGCTCACAGGGGCCTTCTTCGACGCGGGAGCCTTCTTGCCGACCGGGGCCTTCTTCGACGCGGGCGCCCTCTTGCCGACCGGAGCAGCCTGCGCGCCGGACGACTTCGCCACCGCGCTCTTCCCGGCGGGAGCCTTCTTCGCGGCGGCCACCTTCTTCCCAGCGGACGCCTTCTTCGCCGCGGGAGTCCCCGAGGCTCCGGCCGAATCGCCACCCTTCAGCGCGGCCAGCACCTCGGCCACGTGGCCGATCACCTTCACCTTGGGCCACACCTGCTTCACGCGGCCGTCCGGTCCGATGAGGAAGGTCGCGCGGGTGATGCCCAGGAACTTGCGACCATAGAGCGACTTCTCGCCCCAGACGCCGTAGGCCTCGGACAGCGCGTGGTCCACGTCCGCCAGCAGCGGGAAGGGCAGGTTGAACTTGGCCGCGAACTTCTGGTGGCTCGCGGTGCTGTCGGTGGACACGCCCAGCACCACCGCGCCGGCGGCCTCCAGCGCCGAGTGCTCATCCCGGAAGTCACACGCCTCCACGGTGCATCCGGGCGTGTTGTCCTTCGGATAGAAGTAGAGGACGACACTGCGACCCGCGAACCGCGCGAGCGTCACCGTGTTTCCGTCCTGGTCGGGCACCTGGAAGGCGGGGGCCTGGTCACCTGCTTGGGGCATGGGCATGCGGGCTCATTAGCCAACATGCCCTCGCCACTCAACGCCTCCGTCACCAACCCATCAGGTCAGGGCTGGCCCTGCGGGGCGGGATGGCCCGGCTCACCGCCGTGGTCATGGGCGTGCTCGCCCGGCGGATGGCTGTGCGCCTCCAACCGGACCAGCTCGTTGTGGCACGTCTCCAGCGCGGCGTGCAGGGGCTCGCGCTCGGGGCCCTCCGGCGTCTGCCCCAACCGGATGGCCAGGGCCTCGCAGGCGGCGCGCTTGGCGTCCGCCTCCGTCGTCCCGGCGCCGGTGGCACCTGGCGTGGCGAGCGGACGCGGCGGGAGCTTTCCGCGGAGCCCCCGGATGGCGGCGATGCGCTGGTCCGCGGCCGGGCGCGCCTTGGAGTCCTTGGCGATCGCATCGAAGGCGGCGATGACGGGGTCCCACGCCGGATCCATGGGTGAGACGCGGCGGTCAATGAGCTCACGGTACGTCGCCTCGGCGTCCCGGAGCTGGTCGGGCCCCTTGTCGCAGCCGGGCGACAGAAGCAAACAGAGCGCGAGCGGAATGACGGCGGACAGCCGTCGGGTGGTCATCCTCATGCGGGGTAGGTTCTCCTCTCCTGCTGGCCTCGCGATTGAAGCACGGCTAGGGTGTTCCGTCGTGCAGCCCATTCTCCTCGCCTTCCTGCTCGGCCTGTCCCAAGGCATGCTTCACGCCGTGGGGCCCGACCACTGCGCCGCCATGGCCACCCTCGGAACCCTGGGGGGAGGCCGGCGCCGCGCCGCCATCGCCACCGCCGTGCGTTTCGCCTTGGGCCACGCGGCCATGCTCGGCGGCATCGCCGCGGTCTGCATCCTGGCGGGCGTGGGCCTGTCGGAGACCTTCGAGCGCTGGGCCGAAATCTTCGGCGGCGCGGTGCTGGTGGCGCTCGCGGTGGCCGCGCTCATCTTCCCCAGCAGCCTGGGCCATGGCCACCCTCACCTGCCCGGCCACACGCAGGAGCCGCACCAGCACGTCCACACGGTGAGCACCACCGCGGGCGCGCTGATGGCCGTCAGCGGCGTGCGCTCCCTGTTGCTCGCCCTGCCGCCGCTGCTGGTGGGCGGCAGCATGAGCGCGGCCGCGTGGATGTACCTGCCCGGCTTCGCGCTGGGCATCCTCATCGGCATGGGCGTGGTGGGCCTGATTTTCGCGGAGGGCATCGCCCGCCTGAACGCGCAAATCACCCTGTGGGTGCAGCGCACGGTGGCCGTGGGCTCCGCCGCGCTGGGCCTGTTCTGGATGGGCTCGCGGCTGATGGGCGAATAGCCCCGGACGCAGGTGGCCCCGCCGCCAAGGTAGCGGGGCGCAGCGCCTACGAGCGCTTGTCCAGGATGCCCAGCGACATCATCGACACCAGGAAGCCGTAGACGACGTGCTCGGGGCGGTTGGCGAAGGCCAGCAGCTCCGCCACGGTGCGGTTGCCGTCCACCTTGGGCAGCAGCTCCGCCTCCCACCGCTCCAGCTCCACTTCGTTGAGCTGGTACGCCGGGGCCACGGCGGGGATGAGCCGGTCCTCCGGCTGGAGCAGGCGGCGCAGGCGCTCCGGCTTGTAGAGCTTCTTGATGCCCCGGACGATGAGGTTGGCGGGGTGGACGTCCAGCTTGATGGACTCCGCGCTCGCCTTCTCCTTGAAGCTCAGCAGGTAGGAGCCCTCTTCCCACGCGAAGAGCGAGTAGATGACGGCCTTCACCTGCTGGCCCACGTAGTACAGGCGCTCGGTGTCCTTGAGCAGGCCGCGCTCCACCAGCACGTCACCGGTGCGGCGGTTGCTCTGCGCGGCCACCGCGGAGGCGTCCTGGAGCTGCTCGGGTTTGATCTTCCCCACGCGCACCAGGAACTGGCCGAAGCGGTCCGCGAGCAGGTTGGAGAGGGCGAACACCGGCGTGCCCTTCTCGAAGTAGAGGACCTTCTTCACCTTGCCCTTCTGCACGCCCAGCTCGCCCGTCTCGCGGGAGAGATAGAAGGCGGTGAGCAGCGAGGGGAGGTTGTCCTTGAGTTCGCCGCGGCGGCTGCCGGGCGCGCCCGCGGGAGGCGGGTCCGGGGGACGGCCCGGCGTGGGCGGCCGCACGTGCGTGGCCGGCACCTTCTGCATGGGGCTGGCCGTGAGGTTGGCGCCGCGAATCTCCGCCGTGATGTTGCCGCCGCCCGTCACCTTGATGCGGCCGGTCAGCTCCATGGCGTCCTGCGGGCCTTCCTCCTCCACGTCGATGTCCAGCTCCACCTCGAAGGCGTCCTGGAGCGACGCGGCCGCTGCCAGGGGCTTCTCCGGCGGCAGCACCTTCGTCATGGCCTCCAGCAGCTTCTGCGCCTCGAAGGGCTTCTCGAAGTAGCCCGCGGCCTGGTACTTGGTGCGCGACTCGACGGCGTGCTTGCCCCCCTTGAAGACACCCGTGATGAAGAGGAGCGGGAGCTGGGGGTTGTCCTTCCGCAGCGCGTCCGCCAGGTGGTAACCCATCATGTCGGGCAGCAGGATGTCGAGCACGGCCGCCGCGGGGGCGTTCGCCTTCGCCACTTCCAACGCTTGCTTGCCGCGGTTCGCGCCAATGACCTCGTAGCCCGCCTCCTCGAAGAGCTGCGTGAGGAGGGACAACAGCTCCTGATTGTCATCGACGACGAGGATTCGGGGTGCCATCGCGGGGCGTACCGTACCAGATGCCACGGGAAGGGTCAGACAATCTGCCCCCGGGTGCTCCTGGCTCCGCCGTGGATGCATCCGCCCTTCCAGGCGGTTAGGGTGATGGCCCCGATGTTCCCCTCCCGCTCCGTCCTCCGTTCCCGTCTGCAGTGCCTGGTGGCCTGCCTTCCTCTTCTGTTGCCCGCCGCGGCCCTGGCCCAATCGGATGGAGGGCTCGACGCCGGCCTCCCCGACGCCTCCGTGGGTGAGGGCGGCGCCGACCGGGACAACCCCGAAGGGGACGACAGTACAGGCAGGGTGAATACCTCTTGTCGCAGCACCCGGGATTGTTCCCCCCGCTTCTCCTGCGACAACGGACTGTGCCAGTACACTGGCGTGCGCAAGGTGGACCAGCAAGGCTGCGTGCTCGGCGCCGAGGCGGCGCTCGTCATCGTGGGCCTGGCCGCCGTGGGTGGGTACAAGCGCAGGCGTTAGGAGCACTCGCATGAGGCTGGGGCTCAAGGCGGACAATCTGCTGGAGCGCGTGGCGGGCTGGCTCAACCTGGCCCCGCAGCCGGTGGCCCATGCCTTCTTCGGGATGATGGCGTCGCGCACGCTGATGGCGGGCGTGCGGCTGGGCGTCTACGAAGCGCTGACGGACGGCCCCGTGTCGGCGGAGACGCTGGCGGCGCGGCTGAAGCTGTCCCAGGAAGGCACGCGCACGCTGCTGGAGGCGCTGGTCGCCTGCGAGGCGGTGGAGCGCCAGCGCGGCGGACGCTACCGGCTGGCCCCGCGCGCCAGACGCTGGCTGGACCCCCGCTCTCCGAACTACGTGGGCGCCTTCCTCGAGTTCAACTACGCGCAGTGGGACTGGTGGAACAAGCTGGAGGGCACCGTCCGCACCGGCGAGGCGGTGGACATCCACGGCTTCGCGCCGGACGACGCGCGCTGGCGCGACTACATCCACGCCATGCACCAGCTCGCTCGGCTGGCGGCGCCCGAAGTCGCGGGGGCCATCCCCCTGCCCCGCGGGGCGAAGCATGTGTTGGACCTGGGCGGGGCGCATGGCTGGTTCGCCGCCGAGCTGTGTCTGCGCAACAAGGGCTTGAAGGCCACGGTGCTGGACCTGGAGGGCAGCGCCCGCGTGGGCCGTGAAATCATCGCCTCGGCGGGGCTGACCCACCTGGTCACCCACCGAGAGGGCGACATCCTCACCGCGGAGCTGGGCGGCCCGTACGACGGGGTGATGCTCTTCCAGGTGATGCACCACCTGTCGCCCGCGCAGAACGTGGCCCTGCTGCGCCGGGTGCGCGGCTCGCTGGCCCCCAAGGGGACGCTGGCGGTGCTGGAGTACCTGCGCGAGGACCGGGACGCCCCGGCCAGCGCGGCGCCACTGATTGGCCTGCACTACTTCCTCACCTCGGGCGCGGCCGCCTACACCCCCGCCGAGGTCGAGGGCTTCCTCGACGACGCGGGCTTCCGCATCGAGCACAGCCGCCCCATCCGGCACCTCCCCCTGCAGACGCTCCTGGTGGCCCGGCTGGACTGAACGTCGTCCACCCGGCCGCTGACCTGCCGTGCCTGCCATGACGTGGTGTGTCCACGCGGGGCGGCTCTGCGCTACCCTGCCCGCCTTTCGATGGCCTCCGTCACTTCGCTGCCCATGCTTCCCGAAACCCCACTGCCCGAGGATTCCCCGGACGTTCCGCTCGCCGTCGACCTGGACGGGACGCTGGTGCGCACGGACACGCTGCACGAGAACCTGCTCGTCCTCTTCAAGCACGCGCCGTGGCTGCTGCTGCTGGCGCCGCTGTGGGTGCTCAAGGGCAAGGCCTTCTTCAAGGCGGAGGTGGCCCGGCGCGCGTCCCTGGACGCGGCGAGCCTGCCCTACCACGAGGAGCTCCTGGCCTGGCTCCACGAGGAGAAGGCCCGGGGCCGCCGCCTCGTCCTCGCTACCGCCGCGGACCGGCGCATCGCCGACGCGGTGGCCGCGCACCTGGGAATCTTCTCCGACGTCGTCGCCAGCGAGGCGACGGTGAACCTGTCCGGCGCGCGCAAGCTGGCGAAGCTGAAGGAGCTGCTGGGCACCTTCGACTACGCGGGCAACGACACGGTGGACCTGCCCTTGTGGCGCGAGTGCCGCCGCATCGTCGTGGTCCACGCGCCCGCTGGCGTGCTGAAGCAGGCCCAGGGCCTGGGCCGCGACGTCCACCGCGTCTTCGAGCGCCCGGCCACCAGCCTCCGCGTCTGGGTGAAGGCGCTGCGCGTCCACCAGTGGGCGAAGAACGCGCTCGTCTTCGTGCCGCTCTTCGCGGCGCACAAGGCCACCGACACCGCCATGATGGTCCAGGCGGTGCTGGGCTTCGCGGCCTTCAGCCTGTGCGCCTCCAGCGTGTACGTGCTGAATGACTTGCTGGACCTGGACTCGGACCGGCGACACCCGACGAAGAAGAAGCGGCCCTTCGCGGCCTGCACGCTGCCGGTGAGCACCGGCGTGGTGCTGGCGCCCGTGCTGCTGCTGGCGGGCGCGGCGGTGTGCCTGCTGCTGCCGCCCGCCTTCGCCGCCCTGCTGACCGCCTACTACGTGCTGACGCTCGCCTACTCGCTGCGGCTCAAGCAGGTGGTGATGCTGGACGTGCTGGTGCTGGCCGGGCTGTACACGGTGCGCATTTTCGGCGGCGCGTTGGCGGTGAACGTGCCCACGTCGAGCTGGCTGATGATGTTCAGCATGTTCATCTTCCTCTCGCTCGCGCTGGTGAAGCGGCTGAGCGAGGTGCGGCGGCTGCGGCTCTCCAACGAGACGTCCGCCCACGGGCGCGGCTACCTGGCGCAGGACTACGAGCAGCTCGCCAGCCTGGGTGCGGCCTCCGGACAGGTGTCCGTGCTGGTGCTGGCGCTCTACATCACCTCCGACGAGGTGACGGCGCTGTACTCACATCCGGAGCGGCTGTGGCTCATCTGCCCGGTGATGCTGTACTGGGTCGGCCGGGTGTGGCTGCTGGCCCACCGCGGGCTGGTGAACGAGGATCCGCTCGTCTTCGCCCTGAGGGACCGGGTGAGCTACGCAGTGGGCCTCGTGTGCGCGTTGGTGCTATGGGCCGCCACGTGAGAGGTCTGGCGCGATGAAGGCATGGGAGTCCTGGGGGCGCTATCCCCAAGTCGAACAGCAGGCGCACACGCTGGTGTGGCGCACGGACGGATTGCCGTCGAAGGACGGCAGCGTGCTGCCCCACGGGCTGGGGCGCAGCTACGGGGATTCGTGCCTGAACGCCGGGGGCACGCTGCTGCTCACCTCCGGGCTGGACCGCTTCATCGCCTTCGACCCGGCCACCGGCGTGGTGCGCTGCGAAGCGGGCGTGTCGCTGGACACGATTCTGCGGCTGGCGGCCCCGCGCGGCTGGTTCCTGCCGGTGACGCCGGGCACCAAGTTCGTGACGGTGGGCGGCGCCATCGCCAACGACGTCCACGGGAAGAACCACCACCGCGGCGGCACCTTCGGCCGCTTCGTGCGGCGCTTCGAGCTGCTGCGCTCGGACGGCAGCCGCCGCGTGTGCGCGCCGGATGAGAACCCGGACTGGTACGGCGCCACCATTGGCGGCCTGGGCCTCACCGGGCTCGTCACCTGGGCGGAGGTGCAGCTCAAGCCCATCAGCAACCCGTACGTGCTCCAGGAGACGGTGCCCTTCGGGAACCTGGACGGGTTCCTCGAGGTGGCCCGCGCGTCCGAGAAGGACTACGAGTTCACCATGGCCTGGGTGGACTGCCTGGCCCGGGGCAAGAAGCTGGGGCGCGGCCTGCTGTACCGGGGCAACTTCGCGCCGCCGCAGTTCGACGGGCTGCCGCTGGCCAAGAGCCACCTGTCCCATGGCGTGGGGCTGGCGGTGCCCATGGACATGCCGGCCTTCTGCCTCAACCGGCTGTCGGTGTCCGCCTTCAACTGGCTCTACTACCACCGGCAGAACGGCAAGCCGAAGCAGCGGCTCACGCACTACGACCCGTTCTTCTATCCGCTGGACGCCATCTACGCGTGGAACCGCATCTATGGCCGGCGCGGCTTCCTCCAGTTCCAGTGCGTGGTGCCCTATTCGACGGCGCGCGACGCGCTGAAGGAAATCCTGGAGCGCAGCTCGCGCGGCGGCCTGCCCAGCTTCCTCTCCGTGCTCAAGACTTTCGGTGACATCCCCTCTCCGGGCTGGCTGTCCTTCCCGCGCGAGGGCGTGACACTGGCCATGGACTTCGCCAACCGCGGCGAGAAGACGTGGAAGCTGGTGGAGGACCTGGACCGGCTGACGCGACAGGCGGGCGGCGCGGTGTACCCAGCGAAGGACGCGCGGATGAGTCCGGAGAACTTCGCGGCGTACTTCCCGCAGCGCGAGCGCTTCATGCCGTACGTGGACCCGTCGTTCTCCTCGTCGTTCTGGCGGCGGGTGAACCCGGTGTCCCTGCCCTTCTCCCTGGCCGCGGAGCGAGGTGCGTCGGCGGCGCCCCCGCCGCAGTCCCTGCTTGCCATCCGCTGACCTTCTTTCCGAGATTCGCTCCCCATGAAGAAAGTGCTCGTCCTCGGCGCCACCAGCGCCATTGCCCAGGCGACGGTGCGGCTCTTGGCCGCGCGCGGCGCCTCGCTGTACCTGACTGGCCGCAACGCGGCGAACCTCGAGGCGGTGACGAAGGACGCCGCCACGAGGGGCTCGGCGAAGGTGGAGTCGCAGGTGGTGGACCTGAACGACTTCAACAGCCACGAGGGCCTCGTGGAGGCCGCGTACACGGCGCTGGGCGGGCTGGACGGCGTGGTGCTGGCGCACGGCGTGCTGGGAGACCAGGCGGAGGCGCAGCGCTCCTGGGAGGCCACGGAGGCGGTGCTGCGCACCAACTTCCTGAGCGCGGTGTCGCTGCTGACGGTGCTGGCCAACCGCTTCGAGGCGCAGAAGGCTGGCACGCTGGTGGTGATTTCGTCGGTGGCGGGTGACCGCGGCCGGCAGAGCAACTACGTGTACGGCGCGTCGAAGGGCGCGCTCAACGTGTTCCTCCAGGGCCTGCGCAACCGCCTGGCGAAGTCCAACGTGGCGGTGGTGACGGTGAAGCCGGGCTTCGTCGACACGCCGATGACGGCGCACCTGCCGAAGAACAAGCTCTTCGCCTCACCGGAGAAGGTGGCGCGCGGCCTGCTGAGCGCCGCGGACGCTCGGAAGAACGAGGTCTACGTCCCCGGCATCTGGGCGATCATCATGCTCATCATCCGGACCATTCCGGAGACGGTGTTCAAGCGCATGAAGCTCTGAGCGCGCGCCTCGGCGCAGCCAGCACCGGGGGTGGTGGCGGGTGCCCCAGGCCCGCTACGCGGACTTCAGGTCGTCCAGCTCCGGGTAGTGGCGGAAGATGCCCTGCTCGTTGAAGGGCTGGGCGCGCGGTGAGCGCGCATACGCGGCGATGCGCGGGCGCTCCGAGATGCGCTGGCGCAGCGCCATCACGCCCGGCACCTGGGGGGCGATGCGGCGCATGGCATTGGGGAAGGCATACCGCAGGCCATTCACCAACTGGTAGAGCGCCAGCTCCGGGTAGCTGAAGTCCTTGCCCAGCAGGAACGTGCCGCCGCCGTGTGGGTTGGCCTTGAGGACGCTCTCGAAGTAGCCCAGGTACTTGGGGATGCGGGTGGCGCGGAAGTCCTCCGCGCGCTGCTTCGCCGCGTCCTTCTGGTCCTCGAAGTACTTCATCACGGCGACGGGGTGGTGCGTGTCATGGGCTTCCGCCACCACGTCCGCGACGGTGAGCTGGAATTGGCGGGCATGCAGGCGCGAGGCTTCATCCTGGGGCACGAGGCCGAAGCGCTCTCCCAGGTACGAGCAGATGTTGGACGCCTGGGAGATGACGACGTCGCCCACCTTGAGCACGGGGGGCGCGTACGCGGGCACGGGCCCCTTGCCCAGCAGTTGCATCACGGCCTTGGCGCCGCCGCCCTTCCCTTCGGGCAGCAGGCCCACGTCCACCCAGTCCGCGCCCGCCTCTTCCAACACCAACCGCACGAACTCGCCCCGGCCGGGGATGCCGGGCCAGTAGAACAGTTCGAACTTCGCGTCGCCCATGGTCGTGACCTCGGTGGAGAGAACCGGCGCGCATCCTGCGCTTACGCCGCCTCCAGGCTGGAAGCGGGCGGCATGAAGGGTTCAGTCCCCCACGGTCCGAAGTAGGCTTGCCCGGCACGTGACAGTCGAAACGGGAGCCGGCATGCGTTGGGTGAGGTCCAAGCTGTTCGGGCCATTGGCGGTTTTCGGGTCGTTCGGGGTGGCGCTGTTCGCCCTCACCGCGTTCCTGGCGCGGTCGGCCTATGACTTCGACTCGCACGCGGTGGACGTATCCGGTGTCATCATCGGCCACCTGCCACAGCAGTGCAGCAAGACGGACGACAAGAAACGGTCCACCTCCTACACCTGCTACCAGTACCTGGTCCGGTACGAAGCCGACGGTGTCTCGCATGAGGCGCCGGTGGAGATGGACCGGACGAGCGTCCAGGACCGGCAGGGAGAGGCCGTGGAACTGCGAATGGACCCCCGCACGCGGAAGGTGCACTTCGCCGGGCTGGGACCATGGGCTGGCCCCATCATCACCTCCATCTTCGGACTGCTGTGCTTCGGCGCCGCGGCGCTGGCGCACGCGCTCTTCAAGAACGTCTGACCGCGAACCTGGAGCGCGGCTGGAGCCGGACCCGTGGGTGGGGCCGAGCCACGCTGGCGGGCCCGCCCTACCGTCCGGACTTCACGTCGAGCACGGGCACGTCGCGGCCCTCACCAAAGCCCAGGGCCCAGAAGCGCGGGCGCTGGGGCTCACGCGCGAGCAGCCACAGCAGGTGGTACTTCGCCTCGTCCTGGCCATCCAGCGCGAGCGCGAAGGTGCCGTAGTGCATGGCCACCGACGTGGAGGAGCGCAGCACCTTGTGCGCCTGGAGGGCCTCCACCGGCCCCATGTGCACCGGCCTGAACGCCGTGGGCCGGTACGCGCCAATGGGCAGCACCGACAGCCGCATGGGCCCGAAGCGCTCGGCCATCATCGCGAAGTGGGGACCAAAGCCCGTGTCCCCCGCGAAGAGCACGGGGCCGCCGGACGTGGAGACGACGTAGCCCGCCCAGAGCGTCGCCGAGACATCCGTGAGCCCTCGGTTGGAGCGGTGCTGCGCGGGGACCGCCGTCACCGTCTGGCCGGGCGCCACCTCCGTGGACTGCCACCAGTCCAGTTCCACCACGCGCTGGAAGCCCTCGCCCTCCAGCAGGGCCTTGTTGCCCAACCCCACGATGAAGCGCGGGTGGTGCGCCTCCTCCAGCCGCCGCAGCGTCGGCATGTCCATGTGGTCGTAGTGGTTGTGGCTCACCACCACCACGTCGATGGGCGGCAGGTCCTCGAAGCGAATGCCCGGGGGCCGCACGCGCTTGGGGCCGACAAAGGGCACCGGGCTGGGACGGTCCGAATAGATGGGGTCCGTCAGCACGTTGAGCCCGTCCGCCTGGATGAGCACGGTGGCGTGGTTGATGAACGTCACTCGGAGCTTTCCTGGCCCCACGCGCTCCGGCGGCGGATTGCCTGGAGGCGTCTCCTCGTAGTCCCGCCACGGGCCGCGATACCCCTTGCTCAGCGCCTTGTAGACCTCGTCCGCGCTCAGGCGTTTGACGGGCTCCAGGTTCTCGAAGCGCTCACCATCGAAGTGGTCCGTCACCGGCCCTTGATGGCGGGGCCCCGCGAAGAGACAGCCTCCGAGCCACGGCGCCGCCATCAACAACACCAGCGACAAAAGCTTCGACACGGGCCGAGAAGGTCGGTCCAGGGACATGGGTGTGGCGCTCCATCCAGACAGGACGGTGAAGACGCCCGCTCGGCCCGGGCCCGGAGTCCTTGTCTCGGCGTGAGAGTGGACCGGGTTTGCGCCCGCCCGGCAACCGGGAACGCACTTCGGGCCCTCACTCTGCACGGCGGGTGTCACACCCCGGTGACGGGCGGCGCAAACGCCCGCGCGCTCACGTCACGATGCCGTGCAGGATGCGCTCGAACGCCCAAGGCGTCTTGCCCAGCAGCCGCACCACGGGGCGGCGGAGCCAGGGACGACGCGCCAGCATGAGCAGCGCGCCCGTGGACCAGGAGTACTTGCGGAAGACGCGCTGGAAGCAGTCCTCGTATGGCGCCAGGGACTCGCGCGTAGCGCCTCGGGCGAGCGCATCCGGGAGCAGGTTGCCCAACGCCTCCGCGCACACGAAGGCCAGCGACATGCCTTCGCCCGTGATGGCGTCCACGTAGCCCGCCGCGTCGCCCACCAGCGCGAAGCGGTCCGCGATTCGCGCCCGTGACACACGCGCCAGCGGCCCCGCGCCGCGTGGCTGGGAGTCCGGCGCCGCGCCCGACAAACGCGCCTCCAACACAGGGAAGCGGGACAGCAGCGACTCGAAGCTCACTCGCCCGTCCACCCGGCCGTCTTCCCACAGAAAGGCCAGCCCCACGCGCTTCACGCCCGTGGGCGTCACGTACGCCTCCACACCCGGCGCGAAGTAGATCTCCACATAGGGCGTCCACGGCGCGAGCTGGAAGTGCCGACGCAGCCCGAAGCGGCGCGGCCCCACGGGCTCCACATCCAGCCCTTCGGCGTGGCGCAGCGGCGAAGCCAGACCGTCCGCCGCCACCAACATCGCGGCCTCCACGGGGCCTTCGGCCGTGTGCAGCACCACGCCGTCACCGCTGCGCTGGTGCGACAACACCTGCGTGCGCTCACGGAGCTCCGCGCCCACCGCGCGCGCCCGCGACACCAGCGCCGAGGCCAACGCCACACGCCGCACGCCCAGCGCGCCACCGCCAGGAAAGAGGCCCTCCGCCGTGCTGCCGTCCTCCTGGACGTAGCGGACCCCCTTGAAGGGAAAGCTCCCTTCGTCATCCAGGAGTGGCCGCACGCCCAGCCGCTCCAGGACGGCCAGCCCCGCGGGCAGCAAGCCTTCGCCGCAGGCCTTGTCCACGGGCGCGCTGGCGCGCTCCAGCACCACGGTGTTCAACCCACGCAGCGTGGTGGTGATGGCCACCGAGAGCCCAGCGGGTCCGCCCCCGACCACGGCAACGTCGTACCGCTTCACGGCGTGGACCCCTCCCCGGCGCTCAATGCCTTTCAACCCCATAACACTCGACGCCGCCCCCCAGGAAGGTCTGGGTATTCCGGCACCTGGGTCGCGCAAGCCATTGCGCGCGCGGGGAACGCCTCACGAATCACTCTCCGCGCGCACCATCGCTAGCGCGCTCTTGGCCATCTCCACGGCGAGCCCCACCGGGCCCACGCGCTTGGGCGGCGCCAGCTCTTCCGCGAGGAACCGCCGCAGGGCCTCGGCGCGGCGCAGCTTGCCGCTCGAGGTCCGCGGCAACGTCCCTGGCTCCAACAGACGCACCGTGTGCGGACGCACGCCCGTGGCCTCCACCACCACGGTGCGGATGCGCTCCTCGACGCCGGCGTCCGCCTCCGACCCCGCGCGCTCGGCGAGGATGAGCAGCGCCTCGTCCCCGCCCCCCTCCGGGGTGAAGCCCAACGCCACCGCGCAACCCGTGCGCACGCCGTCCACGCCTTGGAGGGGGTCCTCGAAGGCCTGTGGCGCGTGGTTGGCGCCGCGGATGATGACCACGTCCTTCGCGCGGCCGGTGAGGTACAGCTCGCCGTCCGCGAGGAAGCCCAGGTCTCCCGTGTCCAACCAGCCCTCCGGCGTCAGCACCCGGTGGGTGGCCTGCGCGTCCGCGAAATAGCCAGACATCAGCGAAGGCCCCCGCGCGAAGACCCGGCCCACCTGACGCTCCAGGAGCACCTCGCCGGTCTCGCCGCGCACCTCCACCTCGAAGCCCGCCACGGGCTGGCCCACGCTCACCAGCTCACGCGAGCCCGCCTCGACCCGCCCCTCGCGCGCGAGCAGGCCCGCGTCCACGCCCAGCACGCGGGGACCTCGGCCCTCCGGCGGGAAGGTGACGGCGAGCGACGCCTCGGACAGGCCATACACCGGACGAAGTGCCCGCGCGGAGAAGCCCCACCGCTCGAAGCGCTGGGCGAAGCGGTGCAGCGTGTCCGAGGACACGGGCTCCGCGCCGTTGAGCGCGTGCTTCCAGGCGGACAGGTCCACGCCGCCCAGGTCCTCGTCCTTCACCCGCTTCAAGCACAGCCCATAGGCGAAGTTGGGCGCGGGCGAGATGTAGGCCTGGTGCCGGGACAACGCGCGCAGCCACAGCGCGGGCCTCGCGAGGAAGACCTCGGGGGGAATCAGCACCAGGTGCCCCGGGTAGTACATGGCCGACAGCAGACAGCCGATGAGCCCCATGTCGTGGTACAGCGGCAGCCAGCTCACGCCCACGCGCGGCACGCCGTCCCCCAGGGGCATGGCCAGCTCCAGCGCCGACACCTGCGCGAGCAGCGCCTCGTGCGTGAGCGCCACCGGCTTCGGGTCCACCGTGGAGCCAGACGAAAACTGAATGAGCCCCAGGGCATCGGGCCGCACGGCGACCTCCCGCGTGTCCTCGCCCCGAGAGACGGCTTCCACCGTGTGACAGCCCAGCCGGGGACGCGCCTTCTCCACGCTCGGGCCCAGGAGCAGCCGCACCTTGGCGTCCGTCAGCACCATCACCGCGCCGGTGACCTGGAGCATCCGTGAGGTGGACCGGTGATACTCCTCCAGCCGCCCCAGCCGCACCGGCGGGTACAGCGGCACCGGCACCGCGCCCGCGAGCAGCG
Source organism: Myxococcus hansupus (assembly GCF_000280925.3). NCBI lineage: Bacteria > Pseudomonadati > Myxococcota > Myxococcia > Myxococcales > Myxococcaceae > Pseudomyxococcus > Pseudomyxococcus hansupus. Next base: position 295,373 of record NZ_CP012109.1, on the reverse strand, counting down.
TGCCGAAGAAGGCATCCATGAAGGCGGGCGACGTGGGCAGCAGCAAGGCCACCCGGTCCCCTTCGCTCACGCCCAATCTCCCCAGCCCCGCGGCGGTGCGCTTCGCGCGGGCGTACACCTCCGACCAGGGCATCGTCACTTCACGCTCGGCCGCGTCCACGAAGGTGAGCCCCAGCGGCGAGGAGCGCGCGGTCGCCGCGAGCGCCGCGTTCACCGTCGGGTGTCTCGACGCGGGCAACGCGGGGCCTTTCACGTGCCGACCTCGGTCACCGCGTCCGGGGGCGCCGCGACTCGCCGGGCCACCAGCTTCGCCAGGTCTCCCACCGTGCGCACGCCTTGCGCGTCCTCTTCGGACAGGCGGATGCGGAAGCGGTTCTCCAGCCCCACCGCGAGCACCGTGAGCCCCAGGCTGTCCAACTGGAGGTCGCGCACCAAATCCTGCGCGGGCTCCACGGTGCCCTTCCACTCCAGCTCATCGGCGACGATGCGGTGAATCTCGGTAATGACCTCCAATTCGCGCTCAACCACGTGGCACCTCCGGAATGAAGCGGGGACGGTGAGAGAACTCCCGCGCGTACACCTCACCCAACGCCGCTTCCTCCGCGCGGATTCGTACGTAGAGCAGCGCCGCATTGCCCACCGTGAAGACCACCGCCGTCCACCAGGCTCCGTGGATGAGCGGCACACACGCCAGCTCCAACACCACCGCGACGTAGTTGGGGTGGCGCAGGAAGCGATAGGGACCGCCCGTCACCGGCGCCAGCTTCGGCACCACGATGATGCGCGAGTTCCACCGGTTCCCCAGGGTGATGATGGCCCAGTACCGCAGCCCCTGCGCCAACACCGCGCCGCAGAGCGCCACCCAACCCCAGACGCCCGGAAACGCGCGCTGGAGCAGGAACACCTCCGCTACGCACGCGCCCAGGAAGAGCGTGTGGAACACCACCATGAAGCGGTAGTGCTTCTGCCCCGTCTCCACGCCGCCTTGCGCGAAGGCCAGCGCGGCGTTGCGCTTGGAGAGCGCCAACTCCAACACGCGCTCGGCGACGAGCACGCCCATGAAGGCCAGGAACACGGCCTGCGTGAAGGTCACCATCGCAGCAGCACCATCTCCGCGCCGAAGCCCGGACCCATGGCCATCATCACACCCCAGTCCCCGGGCCGCGCGTCGACCTGCTCCAGCGTCTCGCCCAGCACGAAGAGCACCGACGCGGAGGAGAGGTTGCCCACCTCGCGCAGCGACGCCCACGAGCGCTCCAGCGACGCGGCCGGCAGCTCCAGCGCCTCCTCGAAGGCCTCCAGCACCTTGGGCCCGCCGGTGTGCGCCACCCAGTGCCGGATGTCCCCGCGCGTGAGCCCATGCTGCGCGAGGAAGCCATCCACGTTGCCCCGGATGTGGTCCTTCACCAACCCGGGCACCTTGGCGGACAGCACCACCTTGAAGCCGGAGTCCACCACGTCCCACCCCATGATGCGCTCGGTGTCCGGGTAGAACACCGCGCGCGACGCCACCACGCGAGGCCCCTTCGCGCCGGGCACCTCCGCGCCTCGGAGCACCGCGCAGGCGGCGCCGTCACCAAAGAGGCCGGAGGCGATGATGTTGGGGATGGACAGGTCCTCGCGCTGCAACGTCAGCGAGCACAGCTCCACGGCGATGAGCAGCGCCGTGTGCGTGGGGAAGCCCCGCAGGTAATCCGCCGCGCGCGCCACCCCCGCCGCGCCCGCCACGCAGCCGAGCCCGAAGAGCGGCGTGCGCTTGATGTCCTCGCGGAAGCGCACCCGGTTGGCCAGCCGCGCGTCGATGCTGGGCGTGGCGATGCCCGTCACGGTGACGAAGAAGACGTGGTCCACGTCCGAGGGCGTGAGCCCCGCCGCGTCCAACGACTGGCGCACCACCGTCTCACTCAGCGCCGTGGCCGAGCGAATCCAGGCGTCGTTGCGCTGCTGGAACGTCACCAGCGGCGGATAGTCCTCCAACGGCAGCGCCAGGTGTCGGCCGCCAACCTGCACCGCGCGGTGGAGGTCCTCCAAGCGCTCCAGGTTGAAGTGGCGTGTCGCCCACAGCTCGCGAAACGCGGCGATGAGCTGCTCCTGACTGGCGTAGTGCGGCGGAAGCGCACGTCCCACCGTACGAATGAACGGCGAGCGGTCCTGGCCTGTGGCACTGTGCATGGCATTCCCGGGGCATTCGCGTCGGTCCAGAGTTGACGCTTAATCGGAGACAGCGTCCAACGCGATCTGGGATGTGCCTGCTGGAGTGTTGCCCGCACACCGCGCGCACGGGAGTGTCACGCGGATGACGCACACGGGCGGCCCCCCTGTCGAGGAAAGCCGCCCGCGCCCCTGCACAAGGGTTGAACGAACCTTCCTCAGCGCCGGAGGAACACGCCCACGAGCAGCAGGAGGACCGCCCAGGTCAACCCGCCCGGCGCCGACGAACAGCCGCCCTCGTCACGCGGCGGCGCAGGTTCGCTCGGACCTCCCGCGTCGGTTCCGGCGTCCACGCCACCGTCCGGGTCGCTCCCGGTGCCCGCGTCCACGCCACCGTCAGGGTCGGTGCCGGTGCCACCATCCGCCCCACCGTCCGGGTCGCCCCCGGTGCCACCATCGGGGCCGGGAGGTGGCACGTCGAGGCAGGGCGCCCCGGAGTCCTCCCCCGAAACGCACAGCCGCCCGTACCGGCCGACGCCCTCGAGCCGCCCGTCCACCACGGCGACGATGACGTGGCTGGCGTCCGACGCCGCCACCTGCGCGGACAGCGTGCCGGTTCCCTCCGCGCGGGCCACGCGCAGCATCTGCGTCGGCGTCACCGCGGCCACCAGCAGATGCAGGGCGGGGGAAGCCTCCCCCTCGGCGGGCGTGAAGGACGCCGTGACGAAAGGCGTGCCCCCCTCCACCTCGAAGTAGCGCGTCGACGCGACGGCCACCCGGACGGACGGCTCCGACACCGGCAGGGTGCGCGGAGCGACCGTCAGTCGCGCGTAGCCCTCGCCGCGCGCATAGCCCGCGTCCAGCGCCCGGCGCGGCCCGGTGGCCATGTTCCACAGGGCGAACTCGGCGAAGGCGGTGTTGAAGTCCGCGCCCCAGTCACGCCGCAGCACCGTCTCCACCAGCACCGGCCAGCGGACCGACGGCGTCACCACGCTCTCTTCCCACAGCGCGCGCACCACCTCGTCCCCGAAGCGCTCGCCCAGGAACTGGAAGTAGATGCTCGTGCCGTAGCTGAAGGACACCGCCGGCCCCTCCGGGTCCAGCACCAGGGTGCGGTCCGGACGCGACAGGTACGCGGCGGTGAAGCGCTCCAGGTCATCCAGCGCGGGCCGGTAGCGCTCGCTGGCCCAGACCGCGGTGCCCTCGGACGCCACGCTGCCCAGCCCGGGGTGATAGGCGGCCTGCACCGCGTGGAAGAACTCGTGGCTGGCGAGGATGTCCACCGCCTCGCCATAGGAGGGGTAGTTGTACCCCGCGAAGTCGTTCTCCTGGAGCATGTGCCCGGTGCAGCGCGACGTCTCCTCCAGGCAGCCGTCCAGCCGGAACGCGCCGTCCGCGACGCCGCCGAAGTCCACCAGGTACACGTCGAAGCGGTCATCACCGCCGTTGTCGCCCGCCACCCAGCCGTCATCCGGCGGCAGGCGGAAGCCCAGGCTTTCGTAGAAGTCCGCGACGCGGTCATACGCGGCCGCGACGGTGTCCACCGCGTCCGGCACGCCATTGCCATCCGCGTCCGCCGGCGGCACCGCGTTGGACCCGGCACGGGAGAAGTGGATTCGGAAGCGCCCCCCAGGGGACGCGACCGACTCCACGGCCTCACCCTCGTCGAAGCGCGGTGGCATCGACGAGGGCGAGGTGGGGCGCACTCCCGCTTGCAGTCCCGCTTCCCACGTCACGAACGCATCGTGCCGCTCGTGCGGTTCACGCGGAGCCTGCTGGACAGGTCCACACCCGAAAGGGAGGAGCAGGAGCAGCGCCCGGAGCCTCATGGCAGGAAGGCCCACTTCACGCGGAGCTGCGCCGCGCCGCTCGGAACACCCGACGGCAGGCTGTCGTTCGCGTTGCAGTGCTGCTGCACCGGCAGGTCGTAGTACGACGTCACCTCGAACTTCACGTGACGCCCGTCCGCCAGGCGGATGACGTAGACGTCGCCCGACATCTTGATGCAGCCCGTGTAGCTCCAGAAGCCGCTGAGCGCCATCGTCGGACCGGACAGGCCGGAGTTGTCCGGGATGAACTCACACGTCTCGGTGTACCAGGCGTCCTTCTGGAAGCTCAGGCCCTCGGCCACGGACGTCACGTCCTCGAAGCGGGTGCCCTCGGGCAGCCGCGCCACGGTGACGCAGGACGGGCCGGACGTGCCGCTGTTCACCCGGATGTAGTAACGGCGGAAGGCGATGTCCCAGTCATGCGCGCCCAGCGCGCTCTGGTCATCGATGCTGACGCGGGACAGACCGGTCTGCGTGAAGCGAGCGTAGGTGTAGGACTGGTTCACGTTCAGGCCACCCGCCCGGGCGTCGACGTACGAATGGAACTCGCCCGCCGGCGCCTCCTCCTCGTACATCTCCGTCGTCGACGGCGTCGTGAGCAGGTTCAGCCGGTCGATGCTCTGCTCGCTGCACGGCACCGCGTTGGTGCACGCGGGCTCCGGGTCCGTCCCCGCGTCCGGCTCAGGCTCCGTGCCCGCGTCCGGCTCAGGCTCCGTCCCCGCGTCCGGCTCGGGCTCCGTGCCAGCGTCCGGCTCCGGGTCGGTTCCAGAGTCCGGGACCGGATCCGTGCCCGAGTCAGCCGGCGGAGTCCCCGAATCCGTCTGGCCCGCGTCAGGCACCGGGGTGGGGTCCTCTTCGGACGAACCACAGTTCACCAGCAGGACCAGCGCCATGGCCACGGCGGCCAGCACCCAAAGTCCCTGCTTCCCGGCGTCCCTCTGCATCACTTGTTCGGCGTGACTCTTCATCAGCAGCTCTCCCTCGGAGGATGCGGAGCCGGTGGCCACCCACGGCCAGGGCAGGACGCGCACGGCGTTGTGCCCTTCCGGCTTCCACGCCGCGCACCCTAGTTGATAACGATTCTCATATTCAATACTTTGACCTTTGGAATCGTCATTCGAAGGACGCCCCATGCCGGAAATGCCCGCACTCCTCGCAAACACGTTGGTGCCGTGGTTCGCGAAGCCCACGCGCGTCACCACCATCGAGTCGCTGGCCCCTCGACTTCGTCGCGTGCGCTTCGTGGGCGACGCACTCAAGGGCGCGCACTTCGAGCCCGGCCATGAGGTGGAGTTTCGCGTCGGCCCCACCGCGTTCCGGCACTACACGCCCACGCATGTGGACGTGGCGACCGGCGCCCTGGAGGTCGTCTTCTTCCTGCATGGCCAGGGGCCTGGCAGCGCGTGGGCGGAGGCGCTCCAACCCGGCGCCCTGGTGGACATCCTGGGCCCTGGTGGACGCTTCGTGCTCAACCGCGAGGCCCAGCACCATGTGCTCCTGGGTGACGAGACCTGCCTGGGGCTGTTCGTCGCGCTGCTGCGGGCGTTGCCCCCATCCGCGAACGTGAGCGGCGCCGTCGAGGTGTCACCCGGCGCCGAGGACTGGCCCGGGCTGGTGGGCCTTCCGTTGACCGCCGTCCCGCGCACGGGTCCCACGCCGCGCGGCATGGCGCTGCTGACCTGGCTGGAGTCGAGCGGCCTCGAGGGCAGCACCGGCACCACGGCGTACCTGTCGGGCCATGCGGGCTCCATCGTCATGCTGCGCAAGGAGCTGCTCGAGCGACGGGGCTTCGCGAAGCGAGACGTGCGCAGCAAGGCCTACTGGGCCGACGGCAAGCGCGGCCTCTGAGGCGTCGTCAGCGCAGCCGCCGGCACGCGGAGGACTTCACCGCCAGGAACACGCGCGCACCGGGCACCACGCCCAGCTCCCGCACCGACGCGGACGTGAGCCACACCACCCAGCGCACGCCGTCCACCTCCACCGTGGCCGCGGCCTCACCCACGGGCAGCGGCTCCACCTTCACCACCGTGCCCGCCATGACGTTCCGGGCGGAGATGCCCGTCAGCGCGTGGATGGACAGCAGGATGTCAGAGGCGGGCACCGCGTAGGCCGCGCGCAGGCCCGTGGCCAGCTCCGGCGCGTCCGGCACCCACAGCGAGAGGCCCCCCGTCAGCGTCAGCCGCAGGCCGCCGCCTTCGGGCCGGTCCAGGACCCCTTCGAGGATGTTCTCCTCGCCTTCCTCGCCGGCCCCGAGCAGCCCTCGCGCCGCCGTGCCCAGCACCTCGGCCGCGGGCCCCGCCGCGCGAATCTGGCCCTGCTCCAGCAGCAGCGCCTCCTGGGCCAGCACGCGCGCCTCGCCCAGTTGGTGCGTCACGTACAGCATCGGCACGCGGGCCTCGTCGCGCACGCGCAGCAGGTACGGCAGCACCCGCTCCTTCAGCGCCACATCCAGCGCCGCGAGCGGCTCGTCCAGCAGCAACAGCGCCGGGTCCGTGGCCAGCGCGCGCGCCAGGGCCACGCGCTGCTTCTCGCCGCCGGACAGCGTGGCGGGATAGCGGTGCAGCAGCGGCGACAGCTCCAGAATCTCCACGGCTTCATCCACGCGAGATGCACGTCCCGGCCGCACCCCGAAGCGCACGTTCTGCGCCGCCGTGAGGTGCGGGAAGAGCAGCGCGTCCTGCGGCACGTAGCCCATGCGGCGTTGCTCGGGGGGCACGTCGCGCCGGGCCGCGCTGTCCAACAACACGCGTCCCTTCACCTCCACCCGGCCGCGCGCGCCGCGCCGCAGGCCCGCGAGCACCTCCAACAGCGACGTCTTGCCGGAGCCCGAGCGGCCCATCACCGCCACGGAGGTGCCCTCCAGCCGCGTCTTCACCTCCAACGTGAAGCGCGCCAGCGGCAGCCGGAGGTCCAGGTCCAGGCTCACGCGCGCACCCGCCGCCCGCGCCGCCGCGTCACGGCCTCGGTCGCGAACACCGCCACGAACGCGAGCAACGCGGCCACGCCCGCCAACTGCAACGCCTCCGCGTCCCGCCCCAACTGCGTGCGCTGGAAGATGGCCAGCGACAACGTCTGCGTGCGGCCCGGGATGTTGCCCGCCACCAGCACCGTGGCGCCGAACTCACCGAGCGCGCGCGAGAATGCCAGCAGCGCGCCCACCAGCACCCCGCGCCACGCCAGCGGCAGCGTCACGCGGAAGAAGGCCCGCATGCGTGAATCGCCCAGCGTGCGCGCCACCGCGACCAGCCGGGGGTCCACCTCCTCGAAGCCGGAGCGGGCGGAGCGCACCAGCAACGGGAACGCCATCACCGCGCTCGCCAGCACCACCGCCCTGGGCGTGAAGACGACCTCCACGTCCCACGCATCCAACACACGCCCCACGGGGCCATGGCGGCCGAGTAACTCCAACAGCACCAGGCCCACCGCCGTGGGCGGCAGCACCAACGGCAGGGTGAGCACCGTCTCCACCACGCCCTTGCCTGGACCGTCCCACCGCGCCAGGGCGTACGCCGCCGCCACACCGAACGGAAGGATGAGCAGCGTGGCCAGCACCGCCACCCACACCGTGAACAGCACCAGCTCGGTGACGCCCTCCATCAAGGAGCCCGCGTCCCCGGCGCCACGGCGGGAGTACCGAAGCCATGCCGCGCGAAGACCTTCCGGGCCGCGTCGGACTGAAGGAAGCGCACGAAGGCGCGGCCCGCCTCCGTCGCGTCACCGCGCGTCAGCACGGCGGCGGGATACGCGATGCGCGGCACGTCTTGCTCGGGCACCTGGAAGGCCACGCGCACGCGCTTCGAATGCGCCGCGTCCGTGGAATACACCACGCCCGCGTCCACGCGCCCCGTCTCCACCGCCGCCAGCGCCGCGCGCACGTCCAACGCCGGGATGACCTTCGGCGCCAGCTCCTTCCAGAGCCCCACCTTCACCAGCCAGGCCTTCGCGTACACGCCCGCGGGCACCGCCTCCGGGTCCGCCAGCGACAGCCGCTTGAGCCCTCGCAACGCGGAGGGTGTGGACAGCTTCGTCTTCGCATCCGCCGGCACCACCACCACCAGCCGGTTGGACAACAGGTCCACGCGGGTCGCTGGCGCGATGAGCCCCGCCTTCTCCACCGCATCCATCTGCGCTTCGTCCGCGGAGAGGAAGACATCCGCCGGGGCCCCCGCGATGACCTGACGCGCCAGGTCACTGGAGGCCCCCAGCGAGAATTCCACCGTGTGCCCCGTGGCCTTCGTGAAGGCCGGAGCCAACTCCTGGAGCGCGTCGGTGGTGCTCACGGCCGCGAACACCAGCGCCTTGTCGGCCCGAGCGAGCGAGCCCGCCAACAACGTGACGACGGCACAGAGCAGGGTCAGATGACGCATGGCGTAGCTCCTCGCATATCCCGACAATCCGCGCCGCATTGTCGTCAGGTCTGCGGACGTCCAGACAACAGATTGACCCGCTCTGGCGGGGCCGCTATGGGATACTCCGTGTCACGGAAATTCCACAAAGAGGATGATGACGTCTCCGAGGACCTGGAGAAGCTCCAAGGCCTGCTCCTCGCGTTGGGCCGGCGCCGTTCGCTCCGTGACCCCATCGCCAGCATGTGCGAGCAGCTCCAGTTCACGCCACCCCAGGTCCACGCCATCCTGTGGCTCGGCCGGGACGGCGCGCTCACCATGGGCGACCTCGCGCGCAGACTGGGCGTCACCGAGAAGACGGTGACGGGTGTGGTGGACCGGCTCGAACGCCAGGGACACCTCGCTCGCGAGCGCAGCGCGACCGACCGGCGCGTCGTCCACTGCCGCCTCACGGAGGATGGGCAGGCGACCTGGCAGCGGCTCGAGCGCCTCGTCTCCTCCGGCATGCGCCAGTTCCTGGGCATCCTGGACACGGGAGACCGCAAGGCCCTCTTCTCCATCCTGGAGAAGCTGCTGAAGCGCATCGACGCCCCGCCGACGCCGGCCACGCCGCGCGAACGTTCAGCCTGACGGCGAGCCGAGCGCTCCGAAGCCTCTCCCGCCGACGAGCAAGCTGACGTGCCTCATGCCCGAGGGGGCAGGGACCCTCACGAGCACGGCGGTCGCAGCTTGCCGGAGGGGGACGGCGATGACGGGACGCGCACGCGGGCTGGCGGTGGGAGTACTCCTGGGCCTGGTGGCCTGCCGGAGGGACGCGGAGGAGACGCCGCCGGAGTCGGTGCCCTACACGGAGCAGGCACCCTCCTCCAGCGAGCCCTCCGGGCCCGCGCTGCCCCCGGGACGTGCATTGGCGCTCGCCTCCGTCGCACCGCTGGTGGCCTCCGTGAGTCCCGCGGTCGTCAACGTGGAGGTCCGGATTGGCGCGTCCGCGCGGGAGGAGGGCGAGGACACGCCATGGGGTGGCGGAGGGGCATCGCCTTTTGGTGACTCACCGCAAGACGACGGCACGCCGTGGGGTGGCGACGGGCCATCGCCCTTCGGTGGCGCTCCGCAAGATGAAGACGCACCGAGGGGTGGCGGCGGGCCGTCGCCCTTTCTTGGCGCACCGAGGGGTGGCGGAGGGGCATCACCCTTCCTTGGCGCACCGAGGAATGGCGGAGGGGCATCGCCCTTTCTTGGCGCACCGGGGGATGACTCGCCCTTCGGAGGCTCCCCCTTCGATGGGTCGCCTTTCGGGGGCTCGCCCTTTGATGACGCTCCGCCCTCCCCGTTCAAAGACTCCGTCCCCTTCGCCCCACCCGTGCGCGAGGGCATCGGCTCGGGGTTCATCATCGACGCCACGGGCCGGGTACTCACCAACCACCATCTGGTGGCGGACGCCGAGGAGATTCAGGTGCAGCTCGCCGACGGGCGCGACCTGGAGGCCCGCGTGTTGGGCTCGGACCCGCTCACGGACGTGGCGATACTCCAACTCGAATTGCCGAAGGGCGCGAAGGCGCTTCCCGTGGTGCGCATGGGGGACTCGGACGCGCTGCGCGTCGGGGACTGGGTGGTGGCCATTGGCAATCCGTTTGGCCTGGCCTCCAGCACCAGCCTGGGCATCCTCTCCGCGAAGGAACGGAACATCGAGGCGGGCCCCTTCGATGATTTCCTCCAGACGGATGCCGCCATCAACCCAGGGAACTCTGGCGGCCCGCTGTTCAACCTGCGCGGCGAGGTGGTGGGCATCAACACCGCCATCGCGGGTGAGGGCTCGAGCATTGGCTTCGCGGTGCCCAGCAACCTCGTCAAGTCACTGCTGCCGCAGTTGGAGAAGAAGGGCAGCGTCTCCCGAGGCTGGCTGGGGCTGCTGGTGCAGGACATGACGCCGGACCTGGGTGAAGCGTTGGGTGCGCCGGTGCGCGAAGGCGCGGTCGTCACGGACGTCACCCGGGAGACCGCGGCCGCCAGGGCAGGGCTCCAGCAGGATGACGTCATTGTCTCCGTGGATGGGCAGCCCGTCGACTCGGCGCGAGCGCTCACGCGGTGGGTCGCGATGAAGGCGCCGGGTTCGGAGCTCTCGTTGACGCTCTACCGGGACGCGAAGAAGCACGACGTGAAGGCGACCCTGGGCAAACGGCCTGACCTGGAGGGCGTCGCCGCGAACAAGCCCCCGGACGACGCGAAGCGCCCCGCGGAGCATCGCGTGGGGTTGAGCGTGATGGACATGGACCCACGGCTCGCGGAGTCGGAGGAGCTGCCCGAGACGGGCGCGCTGGTGACGGAGGTGGCGCCAGCCTCCATGGCGGAACACGCGGGGATGCTTCCCGGCATGGTGGTGGTGGAGGCCGCGAACCAACCCGTGCGCGGTGCGCAGGACGTGGTGCGCGCGCTGCGGAAGACGAAGCCGGGACAGAGGGTGCTGCTCCGCGTCGCGCTTCCCGGCGGAGGCCGCGAGCTGCGCGCGCTCACGGTGCCGGAGAAGTAGGCGCGCGCGCCAGCAACACACGCGGATGCACGAGCAGCGCGACGGCTTCTCGCACCGTCCAGTAGATGCGGTCCATCGTGTCGAGGTTGCGCTCGGTCTCCAGCGCCGGACTGGTGGCCACTTCATGGCCGTACAGCCGGAAGTAGTTGCGCGCGCGCATCAGGTGGTACGGGTCGGACACCACCACGACACGCCGCGCGCCCAGCTCGCGAAGCAGCACCGACGTGAGCCGCGCGTTGTCATCCGTGGAGTGACTGCCCTCCTCGAGCACACACGCCTCGGCGGGCACGCCCATCCGCGTGGCGAGCTGAAGCATGGCCCGCGCTTCGGATGGCGGATTCACGCCCACGCCGCCGGAGAAGACCAGCCGAGGTGCCACCCCACGGCGATACAGCGCCACCGCGTGCTCCGTGCGCGCCCGCAGCGCACCGGAAGGCACACCGCCCGGGAGCACACGCGCCCCCAGGACCACCAGCGCATCCGCGGGCGCCGCGCCCTCACGCTGCCCGAAGCGGTCCACCACCCAGGCGAGCCCGAAGACACCACACGTCAGCACCCCCGCCCCAATCAGCAGCGCTCGGGCGACACGTTCGGTTCGATGTCCAGGCGCGATGAGCGGCACGCGCCGCAGGGTAGCCCGAAGTAGCGCCCGAGCCACGGCGCAATCCGAAGCCCCCTGTTCTCCAGCAACGGAGCGTGACGCGCCGAGGACACCACGACATGGCGCATCGCGTGATTCGGCTGGCAGACACGCCCGCCTCGCGCGGGCTGGACGCGGCCCCTCGCGGTGCGCTCCAATCACCCGGGTGATGACACCGGAAGACGTGACGAAGGCCCTGTCGGACGTGGAGTTGGTCCCCTGCGCGGAGATGGCGCTGATGGATGCACGGCGCCTGGTGGACGCCTGCCTGGACGCGGACGTCCCCGCGCTCGTCCACCGCGAGGCGTGCGCCAAGCCCGGGTGCAGCCCGAAGTTCCAGGTGCTGGTGCGCCCCGAGGACGGCCCGCGCGTGGCCGCCCTGCTCCATCAGCGCTGGGCGGACAGCATGGAGCGCGAAGGACTGGCGCCCGTGGGCGGCGCCCCCATCACGGAGGACGGCGAGCTCCCCTGCCCCGCCTGTGGCACCGCCGCGCCGCTGGTGGAAGGCGCCTGTAGCGACTGCGGGCTTCAGCTCGATTGAAGACCCACCACCCCACCCCAGACGTGGCGCACGTCGCGCCCCGTGGAGGATGCAGATGGAAGTCAAAGGCGTCGCCTTCCTGGCCCGGCAACAGTTGATGGTGCAGACCCACGGGGAAGCGGCCTGGAAGGCGTTCCTCACCGAGTTCGCGGCCAAGGAGCCCTTCTTCGCCAGGCCCGTGATGCCGGTGTCGCGCATGCCCGCGGACGCGTTCCTCCGGCTCAACGACGAGTTGCTGGCGCGCTTCTACAACAACGACCTGAACGCCTGGTGGCAGTTCGGCGTGAAGTCCGCCGAGTACGCGCTGGGCCAGGGCCAGCTCAAGGCGATGTTCAGCCAGGGCGACTTCCGGCGCTTCCTCCTCTTCACCCCCGGCATCTGGAAGGGCTACTTCACCGAGGGCGACCTCAACGTGATTCCCGGTCAGGGCCACACCGACCTGCACATCACGAACGTTCCCAAGCCGCACCCGTACTTCGAGCTGTCGGTGATGGGCTTCGCCCACGGCGGCCTGGCGTACCTGGGCGCGCAGAACCTCGAGCACCAGGTGCTCAAGGGCTTCACCCGGAACGACAACGAGGTCCTCTACCGCTTCAACGTGGGCTGAGGTCCACTCCGGCCCGCGCCAGGCTCAAGGCGCGGCGCCGGTGATGCGCCCAGCGGCGTCGGACTCCGCCACCGCCGGCCCGTCGCGCTTCGCCACCGCGTCCAGCTTCAGCCGCAGGTCCGCCACCACGGGGTAGTGGTCGGAGACATCCACGCGCAGCACGCGGCTGGCCACGGGCGTGAAGGAGTCACACGCCAGCACGTAGTCGATGCGCAGCGTGGGCAGGAAGGCGGGCAGCGGATACGTGCCCCCCACGGAGCCCGTCTCCGCGACGACGTCCCGCAGCCCCCGCCGCAAGAGCCGGGTGGAGCGGGAGTCGGGGCCATCGTTGAGATCCCCCATCAGCAGCTTCGGCCGGGTGTCCTGCGCCAGCAGCCGGGCCACGTACGCGCTCTGCCGCATCCGCGTGTTCCCGTTGAAGGGACGGCGGATGAGGTGCGTGAGATAGACGCTCACCTCGCGGCCATCCACCTCCATCACCGCGTGCGCAAGCGTCCGAGGCTCCGCGCCGCTCGGCACCGGCAGCGGGTATTGCGCCAGCGCCTCCAACGGAAAGCGGGAGAGCAGCGCGATGCCGTAGGCGCCGCCAAACAGGTCCGTGGTGCGGAAGTGCGCGCGGTACTTCAAGCCGGTGAGGCGGGACAGCTCCGCCGTCTGGTCCAGCCCTTTCGCGCGGGTGGAGCCCACGTCCACCTCCTGCAAGGCCACGACGTCCGGCACCGCCGCGCGGATGACCTGGGCCACGCGCTCCAAGCCGCGGGCGCCCGATTGGATGTTGAACGTCATCACCCGCAGCTCACCCGGCGCGCGCTGGACAGCGGCGTCCGTCACGGTGGCGGCGCGGTGACCCGGGCCGGTCGCGCACGCGAGCGGCCCCATCAAGAACAGGACGGGGAGGAGATGGCGAAGGCGCATGTCGGGAGGGGCGCGATGTTACGTCCCGAGCGAAGGCCTGTCGCCCCGCCCACCCACGCCCGCGCGGAGGGCAGGCGAGCAGTCAGGCGACAAGGAAGCAAGACAGCGAGGCCGCGGCTGCTTCACACGACCGGGCCCTTCCCCAGGCCGCCCACCGCCCCCAACCTGTTCCTTCATGGAACCGACACTGGCATCCGAGACCTCTGGCCGGCGACCCTGGCGCACCCTGGCGCTGGCGGCCCTTCCCGTGGCGCTGATTCCCTTGGGGCTGCGCAGCTACCGCTCCCGCCGCCGCGCGCGTCGCCCGGCGCCACTTCGCAGCGCCGTGGGGCTGGGCCTGGTGTCACTGGCCATCCTGCGACTCGCCGGGGATTCCCGGCTGAAGTCGCGGCTGCCCACGAACTGGCGGCAGCGGTTGCCATCCTTCGACGCCTTCCTTCCGGAAGAGTTCACCGCCTCGGTCGCCTCCGGTCATTGAGGGTGCTGCGTCAACTCACCCTCCCGGAGGCGCCGGCGAGAGGTGCTAGCGGCGGCGGCGCAGACGGGTGCTGAGCAGCACGAGGGCCGCGCCCAGCAACGGGACACCACCGGCGGCGGCGCAGCCGCCGTCATCGTTGCCGTCACCGTCGCCACCACCGCTGCCGCCGCCGGTCACGTTGACCTCGAGCGTGGTGGTGGCCGAGGAGTCGCCCTGCTCGGTGCCGTTGTCGTTCACCGAGTTGCCCGCGCCGAACAGCGTGACGCGGCCCGCGGTGGCCGGGGCGACCATCGTGAAGTCGAAGCGCGCCTCGCCGTTGGAGAAGCGGCGGATGGTGCTGTGGGTCAGCTCACCGCTCAGCTTGCGCGAGCCCGAACCCGCGGTGAGCGTGGCCGCCGCCTCGCTCACCGCCACGTTGTAGCCGGCGCCCGCGGCCGGACCGCCCCGGATGATGAGCGAGTAGTTACCCGTCGCGCCCGGCGCGAGCGTGGCAGGCCCCTCGATGGTCACCGTGGGAGCCGCTCCGCCCCCCGTGTGGCACTCGGCGCAAGTGAGGCTCGAGCCATCCCGGCCACTTCTGCCACTGATGCCGGCGGAGTTGGCGAGCGCGGAGCCAGAGACGAGGCACGCCGACACGACACCGGCAACGCCGAGAGATGCAAGGAACGACCGCATGAAGCCTCCGAGAAAACGTCGGAAAAGGAGGCCCTCTACATAGCGCGTCGCTCCCATCCTTCACAGCCGTCCTAACGGCCGCCACTGCGCAGCAATACCGCACAGGCTTCGTCACGCAGTTGCGACAGCGTGTAGCGGGTCCCCACCCCGGAGTGCTCCAATCCGGCCACCAGCGACAGCACCCCCTGCGCCGTGGCCCAGGCCACGTTCGCCAGGCGACGCGGCTGGAGCCCCGGGGCCAGCCGGCCCGCGCGGGCATCCGCCTGCAGCCGGGCCTCCAGAACATCATTGAGCTGTCCACTCAGCGCCAGCACCCGCGCCTGATGGGCCTCCGACTGACGCCCCACCAACTGTGGCCACAGGTAGACGACGCGGAAGCCGTCCAGGTCCTCGGCGTACAAATCCACCCGGGCCCGAACCAGCGCGGCCAGCGCCTCCACTCCGCTGGCGGCGGACACCACCGCCGCCTCCAGCACCTTCACCTCGCGCGCCAACCCCTCCACCGCCAACGCGCCGACGAGGTCCTCCTTCGAGCGGAAGTAGTAGAAAAGTGAAGGCTTGCTCAAGTCCGCCTCCGCCGCCACGGCCTCCAGGGTCAACCCCAACACCCCGCCTTGGACGAGCACGGCCCGGGCCGCGGCGAGAATGGCCTGGCGGCGCCCTTCCTGACGCCGTGCCTTGCGCGCCTCGCGCTCGGAGGGCTCGCTCGAGCTCGACGCCACCACTCCCGGTGCGGGTGCGGCGGGCACAGCGGGGGCACGGCGGCGCCCCGGCGCGGCCCTGCGGCCACCACCACCACTAGAGCCGGGCGAGGGCATCGCGCACCGCCTCCTGACCGCCTTGCTCCAGCACGTCGCCGTGGCAGACCACCACGCGCTCCACGTCCCACGCCAGGACGCGCGCCAGTGACGCCCGCAGGGCCTCCCGGTCCTTGACGAGGGAGCGCGTCAGCAGCGTGGGCGACAACCGCTGCCACGCGCGGTTCATCTTCAGGTACAGGCGGGTGAACCACGAACCCGTCTGGTGGATGTTGAATGCCAGGTCGGTGACGAGCAGCGTCCGGCTGGGGCGGTGGAAGAAGAGCAGCTCGTCCAACTTCGGCATCCCCTGGACGAACACCTGCTCCAACACGGGTGCCCAGGCGGCCTCGGCCGTGTCACCCAGCGTCACATCGATGCGCAAGTCGGACCGCTTGCGCCGCAGCCCCGCGGGCGCCGCCACCTTCGCGTCCGGATAGGCCTCCGCCCAGTCCCCCAGGGACACGTGGTGCATCAGGTTGGGCGCCACCAGGAAGCGTACCGGCCCGAGCGCGTCCACCGCCGCCCGCGCCTCCGGACTGAAGCGAACGGGCGAGTGCAACCACAGCCCTCCGTCCGGCAAGCGGACAGCCGTCATCCGGCCTCCCAAGTCCATGACGCCCATCTGGAACTGCACCGTGAAGACGTACACGCCCTCGGCCACCTGGCGAAACATGACTGCCCCCTGGAAGTGGATTCGACCTCAACTCATTATTCTGACCTCGGGTCGAAAAATCAATCCTGTCCGGAAGGGACCCAGCGCCTGCCAGGGCGACGGGGCCGTTGATTTCCGGGTGGCCCCGGCGTAGGCAACCGTCCTCTTTCCACGACTTTTGAAGGGTGCTCCGCACATGGCCGAGAAGCTCACGCCCCGCGAGAAGGGCTTTTCCGAGTGGTACGTCGACCTGGTCCAGAAGGCGAAGCTCGCCGACTACTCGGACGTGAAGGGCTGCATGGTCATCCGGCCCAACGGCTATGCGCTGTGGGAGAACATGCAGCGCGTCCTGGACACCAAGTTCAAGGAACTGGGCCACAAGAACGCCTACTTCCCGCTGCTCATCCCCGAGAGCTACCTGAAGAAGGAAGCCGAGCACGTCGAGGGCTTCAACCCGCAGCTCGCCGTCGTCACCCACGCGGGTGGCTCGAAGCTGGAGGAGCCCTACGTCATCCGGCCCACCAGTGAGACCATCATCAACCGCAGCTTCGCCAAGTGGATTCAGAGCTACCGGGACCTCCCGATGCTGCTCAACCAGTGGGCGAACGTGATGCGCTGGGAGATGCGCACGCGCCTGTTCCTGCGCACCACCGAGTTCCTCTGGCAGGAAGGCCACACCTGTCACGAGACGGAAGAGGACGCGGAGAAGGAGACCCGGCAGATGCTGGAGGTCTACCGGGCCTTCGCCGAGGACTACATGGCGATGCCGGTCATGACGGGCCAGAAGTCGGAGTCCGAGCGCTTCGCCGGCGCGCTGCGCACCTACAGCATCGAAGCGATGATGCAGGACAAGAAGGCGCTCCAGGCCGGCACCAGCCACAACCTGGGACAGAACTTCGCCAAGGCCTTCGACACCCAGTTCCAGGGCCGCGACGGCAAGATGCACCACGTGTGGCAGACGTCCTGGGGCGTGTCCACGCGCCTCATCGGCGGTCTCATCATGACCCACTCGGATGACGCCGGCCTCATCGTCCCGCCGAAGCTGGCGGCCACGCACGTGGTCATCATCCCCATCTTCGGCAAGGCCTCCGACGCGGAGAAGGCGCAGGTGCTGGAGAAGACGAACGCGCTGGCCGCGGACCTGCGCAAGGCCGGCCTGGGCGTGGTGCTGGACGACGACGACTCCAAGAGCCCGGGCTTCAAGTACAACGAGCACGAGCTCATCGGCACGTGTCTGCGCATCGAAGTGGGCCCCAAGGACCTGGCGAAGAACTCCTGCGTCATGGTGCGCCGCGACCTGCGCCAGAAGGAGTTCGTGTCGCTGGACGAGGCCGTCTCCAAGGCCCAGGCCATGCTGGACGCCATGCAGTCGGACCTGTTCAACAAGGCCAAGTCCTTCCGCGACTCGCACACCTTCGAGGTCAACTCCTACGAGGAGCTGAAGGAGAAGGCGGACCAGGGCTTCCTGCTGGCGCACTGGAACCTGGACCCCAAGGTGGAGGCGCGCATCAAGGAGGAGACGGGCCTGACGACGCGCTGCCGTCCCTTCGACCTCAAGCAGGAGCCGGGCAAGTGCGTCGTCACCGGCGAGTCCTCGCCGGGCCGCATCGTGTTCTCCAAGGCGTACTGATTCACCCGCGCGCTGGATGACGGCGCGCTGGCGGCAGGGACGGAAGCGTCACCTGCCGCCTCGCGCCTCTTCAGCCCGCCACACGCACGGCGGCGCCGCGAGGCAGGAAGGTGGCCACGGGCTCGGCCTTCCCCGCCACGGGCAGGGGCGCGGCCGGTTCGAACTGGAACGCTTCCGCGCACTGCGCCTGCGTCGCGCCAGACACCAGCATGGGGACGCCCACCTTCTTGGTGAGCCCCTCGATGCGGCTGGCCAGGTTCACCGCGTCACCAATCACGGTGTACTCGCGGCGCTGCTCGCTGCCCACGTCCCCCACCACCACGCGCCCGGTGTGGATGCCAATGCCGATGCGCAGCGGCTCTTCGCCCCGGCGCTCGCGCTCGGCGTTGAGCGCCTCCAACGCCTCCAGCATCGCCAGCCCACAAGCGACCGCGGCCTTCGGGTGCCCGGGCAACTCCAGCGGCGCGCCGAAGTACGCCAGGATGCCGTCGCCGATGAACTTGTCGAGCGTCCCGCCGTGGCGGAACACCACCTCCACCATGCGAGACAGGTACTCGTTGAGCAGCGCCACCACGTGGGGGCTGTCCATGCGCTCGGACATGGAGGTGAACCCGCGGATGTCGGAGAAGAGGAGCGTCACCTCGCGGTGCTCACCACTGCCGGCGTCGGTGCCGCGCTCGGCGATCTGCCGCGCCACCTCGGGGGAGAAGTAGCGCCCCAGCCGCTCGCGCTGGAGTTCCTCCTGGGCCACTTCCTTCACCAGGCCCATGACCTGCCGGCCAATGAAGGACGCGGCCAGCGCGGCCAGCGTCAGCACCAGCACCATGCCCGTGAGAAATGTATCGGGCGTCAGCCGGGCCTGAAACAGGAGCCAGCCCTCCAACCCGATGGCCATCAGCGTGGCGATCACCACGTACCTGCGAGACAACGTCAGCAGGGCCACGATGACCACCAGCGAGATGAACACGCCCAGCGTCAGCAAGGCCGTGACGCCCGGCGCTGGCGAGCCCTGGATGGACAGCCACTGCAAGGCGCAGACAGCGGGCATGTCGATGAGCGTCACACCCAACGCGGGCCGCCGCCCCAACGCGGGCAATCGCCGCGCGCCCGCCCAGAGCGCGAAGGCCAGCAGCACGTAGGCGGCCAGGGCCCAAGAGGGCACGCGCCAGTCGTCCAGCCACGCCACGGCCCACCAACTCGCGGTCCCCGCCACCCGG
Source organism: Myxococcus hansupus (assembly GCF_000280925.3). Taxonomy (NCBI): domain Bacteria; kingdom Pseudomonadati; phylum Myxococcota; class Myxococcia; order Myxococcales; family Myxococcaceae; genus Pseudomyxococcus; species Pseudomyxococcus hansupus. The sequence goes on along the minus strand of NZ_CP012109.1, from coordinate 276,365 downwards.
ACCCGGTTGAGCCATTCCCCCACCTGCGCGCGCCAACCGTTCAGCCGTTTCTGGAGTGTCTCGTCGACCTGCATGCGCTTCGGCATCGAACCCAGACGGTAGCCCAGGCGATTCGCCACCTCCAATCCACCCCGAGACACGGCGGAGCCCAGGGGCAGGCAGGTGGGCACGCCACCGGCGCCTCGGCTCGCGGGAGGCGAGTCCACCGCGTTCACCCCTATGCTTGTTGAAACAGACTCGGAGCCTCGAGCCATGCGCCTGTTCACCGCTGTCACATTGGGCGACACCGTCGAAGCGCGCGCCGCCGCCCGGATGCAACACCTGCGCGTCCTGGCCCCCCGCGCCCGCTGGGTGAAGGTGGAGGGCCTCCACCTCACGCTCGTCTTCCTGGGCGACGTGGATGGCGCGCGCCTGCCCGCCATCCAGGAAGCGCTGACACCCGTGGGCACACGGCACGCCCCCTTCGCGTTGTCCGTGGAGGGCGGCGGCGCGTTCGGCGACCCCGAGCACCCCCGCGTGCTCTGGGCCGACGTCCGAGGCGCCACGGACGCATTGAAGGCATTGCAGGCGGATACGGCCCGGGTGCTCCAACCCCTGGGCTTCGAACCCGAGCATCGAGAGTACACCGCGCACCTCACGTTGGCGCGCGCACGTGAACCACGGGGCGACCCCGCCCTGCGCTCCTGCGTCCAGGCGCTGTCGCAAACCACCCTGGGTGAAGCGCGCGTGGAGCGACTCATCCTCTTTGAAAGCAAGGGAGGCCACTACCTGCCCCGGTGGGAGGTCCCGCTGTCGCGCGAACCGGGGTAGAGCCACACCCGGCTTTGGCGCCGTGGCGGGTGGTGGCTGGCATCGGCGGTGCAATTCCGCGCGGGTGAGACAGATAAACACGCGAAAGGACACGTCGATGCGATGGCTGATCATGCTGTGGGTGTGGCTCGGTGCCCACGACGCGGTCGCCGCGCCACGCGAGGACCTGGAAGCCCGACTTCAGACGGGCGACATCGTCCTACACACCTCGCGCTCGGCGCAGTCACAGCCCATCCAGCAAGCCACGCAGAGCCCTCTGTCACACGTGGGTATCGTGGAGGTGACGGAGCAAGGCGCGTGGGTGGTGGAGGCCGTACAACCCGTGCAACGCATCCGCTTCTCGAAGTGGAAGGCCCGAGGCGTGAAGGGCGCCATCCTGGTGCTGCGGCCCCAGGCCCTGAGCGAGGCGCAGCGGCAACACGCCGTGGCGGCGGCGAAGGCCCACCTGGGCAAGCCGTATGACTGGCGCTTCGAGTGGGGCGACGACGCGATGTACTGCTCGGAGCTGGTGCGCAAGGCCTACGCCCAAGGCGCCGGCGTGGAGTACGGGAAGATGGAGCGGCTGGACTCGCTCCGAGTGAAAGGCCTGGAGCAGCAGCTTCGTGAGCGCTACGGCAAGCGTGTCCCCAGCGACCTGGAGCTGGTGACCCCCGCCAGCATCGCCACCGACACACGACTGGACGTCGTTTACTCGGACTTCCCGTCCGTGAGGTAGCGCCGCGCGAGCGAGGACGCGCCTGCATGGCGGGGACACGGTAGACTCCGCGCCATGCGACGCATCCTGGTGCTCCTCCCGCTCCTCGCACTCGCCGGCTGTAAGAAGGATGAAAGCCCCGGTGCTGTGAAAGTCACGGTGAATTACTCGGGCTTTCTTCCTGGCTGTGTGCTCGTGAAGGCCCGGGACGAGGCGAGTGGAAGAGAGCTCTCCACGCCCGTCCCCGGCAAGGGTTCACGTCCCCAAGGGGGCTCCCTGGTCGCCGCGGTGATCGCGCCCAGCGACTGGGGCAGCTCCGTTCGAATCGAAGCCTTCGCGCACGAACAAAGCTGCGAGACGGGCACCCCCGTGGTGAACAGCTCGGCGCTCGCGACGCTGACGCCCGGCGAGTCCGTCCCAGTGACGCTGTCGCTCCAGGCCACGGACGCTGACGGCGACGGTTACGTCAGCGTGCTCACCGGCGGCACGGACTGCAACGACAACAACGCGGCGATCCACCCCGGCGCGGTGGAGCTCTGCAACGACGTGGATGACAACTGCAATGGCATCTCGGACCAGGTGGAGCTCTCCCTGGGCCAGAGCTGCACGGAGGGCGAGAACTGCCCCGGCACCCGCGCGTGCGGCCAGGACGGCGGCGTCATCTGCAACGCGCCGGCTCCCGTCTACGCCTATCCCGACAGGGACCAGGACGGCCGGGGTGACATGCACGCGGAGGCGGTCGCGTTCTGCGCGGGCATCGGCGCCGGCTACGTCCTGGGGCCCGCGGATGACTGCGACGACACCAACCCCAGCATCCGCCCCGGCGCCCCCGAGCTCTGCAACGGCGTGGATGACAACTGCGATGGGAACATCGATGAGACGTTCCCGCTGCTTGGCACCGCCTGCGAGGCGGCGGGCCAGTGCCCCGGCACGCAGGTCTGTGACGCCGCGCAGACGGGCACGACGTGCGAGGCCACGATCCCTCCCAGCAACTGGTACGTGGATGAAGACGGCGACGGATTTGGCAGTGGCACGGCCGTCACGACTTGCGTCTCGCCGGGAGCCGGGTACGTCAACCAGGGTGACGACTGCAACGACGGCAACCCGTTCACGCATCCGGGTGCGACTGAAATCTGCGACGGCCTGGACAACAACTGCGATGGAACGTCCGATGGCCCCGGCGTGTGCCCGGAGGCGGGCGCCAGCTTCGTGAGCCGGCTCGTGGGCGCGCCGGAGCGACAGTGGCGGTCCATCGTCAGTGAGACGCCGGGAGATGTGACGGTCGTGGGCAACATGGGCGGCGTCGCCGTCCTCACGCCTGGCTCGACGACCTTCCAGCTCAGCCCCGCGGGTTCGGGATGCGGCAACAACGACCCTGGCTACAACGCCGTCTGGACGGACATGGCGAACCTGGGCCGCGCACACATGGGCTCTTCGTCCTCGGGTCTGCTCAGGTACTTCGTCCGAAGCGAGAACGCCTGCACCCAGGCCCACCAACTGAACAACGTCGTACAAGGACTCGTCGGATTCCGACACAACGGTGAACTGGAGATTCACGGCGTCACGTCGACCTTCGCGAACAACCAGGGGGTGACCTTCGCTTGGAACGGTGGGACCGGCGCGGCGTCACTGACGTTCTGGCCCTCGACCGTTGCGCCGCTGTACGACGTCCACGGCCGCTCACGGGCAGCGCTGTTCGCGGTTGGCGGCTTTGACACCGGCAACACCAGGCCCCGCATCTATCGATACACCGACGGCAACAGCCCGTGGCAGACCGAGGATGTCCAAAGCACCATCTCCAACCTCGGAAAACTTCTGGGCGTCTGGGTGGTGAACGACAAGCTCGCATTCGCCGTTGGCGATTTCCATAGCGGCTCGAACTCGGTGGTTCGCTGGGATGGCAGCAGGTGGAGCCGAATGCCCTTCCCCAATACGTACAATGAGAGCCTGACGTCCGTCATCGCGTTTGGCGCCAACTCCGTCTACGTCACCGCGCTCAACGGCCGCGTCTACCGGTACGACGGCACGCAGTGGCAGATCATCCACGAGAACACGAGCGCCCGGTTCAGGGACATCGCCGGCACCAGCCCCGCGGACCTTTGGATTGCTGGCGAGAATGGCCAGATCTTCCACTGGCCGCAGTGAGCAACCGTGACGCATCCGCCGCGCGCCGACAGCGCGGCGGATGCGGGGCAAACCCGCGCAGCAGAAGCAGCGCGGACGGGGCTCCCCGAAACACAACCACGCGAACCCCTTCCCGGCCGCTGTGCCCGTTCCAAGGGATTCGCGCGCTGCGCTCGCCACGCGGAGCGTCGCCCAAGTACCGGCGGCCCCAGCGAGCACCGGCGGCCCCAGCGAGCGCGGGCGCACCCTCATGCACACGGAACCCAAGCGCGGCATCCCCACCGCGCGGAGCCCTATCCACCGAGCGGCTCGCGTTCTGAAACGAGGCCTGCGGCACTGAGTCAGCGCCCCGCCCACCCAGCGCTATCCGTGCCCAATACACAGCGGGCACGTTCCCCAAAGAGAAGCGCGCGCAGGGAGCGACTCGCGTTCCGAGGCGAGGCCCGTAGCCCTGCGCCCACGCCCCAACCACCTGGCGAGCGCCCCAAAGGGAAGCGTGGCCGCGAGGCAACCGGTGCGCGAAAGGAGCGACTCGCGTTCCGAAACGAGGCCCGTGGCCCTGCGCCCGCCCCAGAGAGAAGCGTGCCCCCGAGGCAACCGGTGCGCGAAGGGAGCGGCTCGCGTTCCGAAACGAGGCCCGTGGCACCGAGCCCGTACCCCAACCACCGAGCGAGCGCCCCAAAGGGAAGCGTGCCCGCGAGGCAACCGGTGCGCGAAGGGAGCGGCTCGCGTTCCGAAACGAGGCCCGTGGCCATCCATGAGCCCGCGCCCCACCCACCCAGCGCCCCAAAACACAACGGGCACGCTCCCCAAAGGGAAGCGTGCCCGCGAGGCAACCGGTGCGCGAAGGTCTACTTGGCGCGGCGCTTACGAGCACCCGCGTCCGGCGCGGTGCCCGCGTCCTCACCACCCGCGGCGTCCGTGGCGGCGGCGTCGGTGCCCGCATCCGTGCCCGCGTCGGCGTCGGCGGGAGCCGGGCGCTCAACCTGCGGCGGCGGGTTGATGAGCGTCAGCGAGTTCAGGAACTCATCCGCGCCCGGCGCGCCAATGGCCGCGTTGTAGACGGTGATGAGGTTGTAGACGCGCGGCCCCACCAGGAAGCTACGGCCCTTCACCTCGCCGCTCGGCGACGCGAGCATGTACGCCTTGCCCGGGTAGCCATCCAGGGTGATGTCCTCGGAGCTCTTCAGCTCGCCACTCACCTGCTGGGCAATGCCCTGGATGCCACCGTTGATGAGTGCCTCGGCGGGGACGGTGGCGACGAACGCCTCCGGGTAGTCCACCGAGTTGACGATGTAGCTGACACCGTCCTTGGTGGCCGAATACGTGACGAGCGTGGCCTTGTCCGTCCGCTTCGGAAGCGCGGCCTCCGTGCGCGTCGGCTCGATGGGAGTCTCCATCGGAGGCAGCTTCACGGTGAAGCCCTCGGGGGCCTCCAGGACGTTGAACTGAACGGCGGGGACCGCGTCTCCGCCCTCGTTGGGAACCTCCTCGATGGTCGACGAGGCTTCCTGGTTCTCAGGCTTCTGCATACCGGCGCACGCGGCGGACAGGAGCGAGAGGGTGGCGAGGCTTGCAACAAGGCGGGACAACGGGGACATGGGCACACTTCCTGAGTGTGGTTGAACGCAGTGCGTCGATTGACGCTAGTCGAACTTCCTGGGTGCTGACTACCCGACTTTGAGTCGGGAGCCAGTTTCAACGCGCGCCGGAGCCTTCCGGAGCGTCAGCGAGAGGACGGAGCGGAACGCCACGAACGCCGCATCGTGGGGGACCCAACTGCTTACTCGCCAAGGTATGCACGCCGGACCTCCGCGCTCTCCAGGAGCGCCTTGCCCGGCCCCGCCATCACCACCTCGCCCGTCTCCAGAACATAGCCGTAATGGGCCGCGTTGAGCGCCAGGTGCGCGTTCTGCTCCACGAGCAGCACGCTCACGCCCGTGGCGTTCACCTCGCGCAGGGTGCGGAAGATGGCCTCCGTCACCTGCGGCGCCAGCCCCAGCGACGGCTCGTCGAGCAGCAACAACTGCGGCTTGCTCAAGAGCGCGCGGGCGATGGCCAGCATCTGCTGCTCGCCGCCCGACAGCGTTCCCGCCATCTGCTTGCGGCGCTCCTTGAGCACGGGGAAGAGCGTGAAGCTCTTCTCCAGGTCCGCCTGGATGCCCGCGGTGTCCTTGCGCAGGTACGCGCCCAGCTCCAGGTTCTCCTGGACGGACATGTTGGGGAACACGCCCCGCCCTTCCGGAGCGTGCGCCATGCCGCGCGGCACCAGTTGGTGCGCCTTCATGGACGTCGTCTCATGCCCGTTGAACTGGATGCGTCCAGCGCTGGGCTTGAGCATGCCGCTCACCGCGCGCAGGGTGCTCGTCTTGCCCGCGCCGTTGGCTCCGATGAGGGCCACCACCTCGCCCTTGCCCACCGTCAGCGACACACCCTTGAGCGCCTGGATGGCGCCGTAGTGCACCTTGATGCCGTCCACCGACAACAGCGGCGGGAAGGCCTGGCGCTCGCCCAGCGTCTTCACGTGCGCGTCGCTCACGCCGCCCCTCCGTGGCTCTCCAGGTAGCTGTCGCCCAGGTACGCCTCGATGACCTTGCGGTCGTTGCGCACCTGCGCCGGCGCGCCGCGGGCAATCGTCTCGCCATGGTCCAGCACGGTGATGAACTCGCAGATGCCCATGACCAGCTTCATGTCGTGCTCGATGACGAGCACGCCCAGATTGAAATCATCCCGGAGCTTGCGGATGAGCACCATCAGGTCCGCCTTCTCCCGGGTGTTCATGCCGGCCGCAGGCTCGTCCAGCAGCAGCACCTTGGGCTGCGTGCCCAGCGCGCGCGCGATCTCCAGCCGGCGCTGCTCGCCGTAGGGGAGGTTGCGCGCCTCCTCGTCACGGCGGTGGAACAGGCCCATGACCTCCAGCAGGTGCTCCGCCTGCCGCGTCAATTCCCGCTCCTCGTGCTGGAAGCGCGGGGTGAGCAGCAGCGCCCGCCACCAGTCGCGGTAGTTGGCGAAGGCGCCCTTCACCTTCGCCCCCAGCCCCACGCCCTCCGGGTGCAGCGCGCCCTGTGCCCGGCACGCCACCTTCACGTTGTCCAACGCGGTGAGCGCGCGGAACAGGCGGATGTTCTGGAAGGTGCGCGCCAGACCCAGGTGGTTGATTTGATGCGGCAGCCACCCATTCACGCGCTGACCGGCCACGCGGACCTCGCCCTGGGTGGGCTGGTACACGCCGGTCAGCACGTTGAACGCCGTGGACTTGCCCGCGCCGTTGGGACCGATGAGGCCCAGCAGGTCGCCCTGCCGCACGGTGAGGTTGAAGTCCGTCAGCGCCTTGAGGCCGCCGAACTGGATGCTCACCCCGTCCGCCTGGAGCATCGGTGCGCCTGCCTCCGCCTTCGTCTCCTGCACGAGCGCGCTCACGCCAGCCCCTTGCGCTTGCGGGGAATCCACCGCGGCAACACGTCCCAGATCTCCTTCGTCCCGAACAGGCCCTGGGGCCGCGCCAGCATCAGCACCACCAGCAAGAGGCCGTACACGGGCATGCGGATCTGGTCCACCCGCTGCGCCAGGCTGCCCTCGGCGCCCAGCACGGAGAACAGCGAGCGCAGGCCCTCGGGCAGCAGCGTGAGGAAGGTCGCCGCGACGATGGCGCCCGTCGTGGAGCCCAGGCCGCCCAGCACCACCATGACGACGATTTCCATCGACTTCACGAAGGTGAACGAGCCGGGGTTGATGATGGGCACGAAGTGCGCGAACAGCCCGCCGGCGATGCCCGCGAAGAACGACGAGATGACGAACGCGCGGACCTTGTAGCCCGTGGTGTCCACGCCCATGGCCTCGGCGGCCACCTCATCCTCGCGGATGGCCCAGAGGCTGCGGCCGTGGCTGGAGCCGGTGATGCGCCGGGCCACCAGCACGGTGAGGAACACCCAGAAGTACACCATGGCCGGCGTGGAGGTCTGCGGAATGCCAGACAGGCCCAGCGCGCGTCCAAAGGCGTCCGTGTTCTGCACCACCACGCGGATGATTTCGCCGAAGCCCAGCGTGACGATGGCCAGGTAGTCCCCGCGCAGCCGCAGCGACGGCAGGCCCACCAGGAAGCCGCACAGCGCCGCGGCCAGGCCGCCCACCAGCAGCGACGCAACGAAGAACACCTGGTCGCTGGCGGCCACGGGCAGGAACGAGAGCGCGACCTCCTTGAGGTTCAGCGACATCACGCCCGCGATGTACGCCCCCACCGCCATGAAGCCCGCGTGGCCAATGGAAAACTGCCCCGTCATCCCGTTCACGATGTTGAGGCTGACCGCCAGGATGATGTTCACCCCCACCACCGACAGCAGGTAGGAGGCGAACGGCGCGTCACTCATCAGCCACTGGAACAGCGCCAACACGGGCAGCGCCAGCATCACGGGCAGGATGCCACGCAGGGACGCGGGGACCGCGGAGCCAGCCTCGGGAGCGGGAATCGCCGGAGTCTCCATTACACCTTCTCCGCGGCGACACGGCCGAAGAGGCCGCCCGGCTTCACCAGCAGCACCAGGATGAGGAACCCGAAGGCCACCGCGTCACGCCAGGTGCTGGCCGCGTAGCCCACCACGAACTCCTCCACCAGCCCCAGCACCAGCCCGCCAATCACGGCGCCCGGCACATGGCCGATGCCGCCAATCACCGCCGCCACGAAGGCCTTGAGGCCCACGTACAGGCCCATCAGCGGGCTCACCGACGTGTCCTTGATGGCGTAGAGCAGGCCGGCGCCCGCCGCCAGCGCGCTGCTGAGCATGAACGTGAGCGCGATGACGCGGTCGGTGGGGATGCCCATGAGCGCCGCCACGCGGTGGTCCCAGGACACGGCCCGCATGGCGCGCCCGAAACGCGTGCGGAACACCAGGAACTGGAGGCCCACCATCAGCGTCACGGCGATGCCGAAGCTGATGACCTGCCAGTTCCACACCACCACGTCGCGGTCGCCAATCACGAGCCACTCCACCGGCTCGATGACCTCCGGGAAGGCCCGAGGCGCCGCGCCCGGCAGGAAGCCGATGTCCAACTGGAAGCCGTAGGACAGCGCGAACGAGATGCCAATGGCGGTGATGAGCGCGGTGAGGCGCGGCTTCTCCCGCAGGGGGCGGTACGCGAAGCGCTCGATGATGAACCCGAGCAGCGCGCAGCCCAACATGGCCACGGCGAACACGACGGCCACGCCCAACAGGGAGCTGCGCATGTCGCGCCCGAGCGCGAACGCGGTGGCGTAGCCCATGTAGACGCCGACCATCATGACGTCGCCGTGGGCGAAGTTGATGAGCTTCAGGACGCCGTACACCATCGTGTAGCCGAGCGCGACGAGCGCATAGATGGTGCCGGCGGCCAGTCCGTTGATGAGATGCTGAAGAAGCTGCGCCATTAGGGATTGATGGTCGTGACGTACTGCGTCTTGCCATCCTCGACCTTCAGGACGACGGCGGACTTCACGGCGTTCCGGTTGGCGTCCAGGCTGACCGTGCCCGCCACGCCCGGGAAGTCCTTCGTCTGCGCGATGGCGTCACGCACGGCCGGACCGCTCAGGTCCTTGGCGCGCTCCAGCGCGGCCACCGCCACGCGGGCGGCGTCGTAGCCCAGCGCCGCCAGGGCGTCCGGCACCGCGCCGTAGGCCGCCTTGTAGTCCGCGATGAACTTCTGCACGCGCGGGTCCGGGTTGTCCGGCGAGTAGTGGTTGGAGAAGTAGCTGCCCGAAATGGCGCTGCCGCCCAGCTCGAAGAGCTTCTCGGAGTCCCAGCCGTCGCCGCCCATCAGCGGGACCTTCAGGCCCACCTCGCGCGCCTGGCGGGCGATGATGCCCACCTCGCTGTAGTAGCCCGGCACGTAGATGCCCTCCGGCTGCGACTTGCGGATGGCGGTGAGCTGGGCGCGGTAGTCGGTGTCGCCCTGGCTGTAGCTCTCCACCGCGACCACCTTGCCGCCCATCTCCGTGAACTTGCGCGTGAACACGTCGGCCAGGCCAATGGAGTACGCGCTCTTGTTGTCCTGGAGCACCGCCACCTTGTTCAGCTTCAGGTTCTCCCGCGCGAACTTCGCCATCACGAAGCCCTGGAACGGGTCGATGAAGCAGACGCGGAAGATGTAGTCACCCTTGTCGGTGACGGTGGGGTTGGTGGAGGACGGCGTAATCATGGGCACGCCCGCCGCCTGCGCCTTCTCCGCCATGGCCAGCGAGTTGGACGACGCCACGTCACCCAGGATGAGCGCGACCTTGTCCTGCGTAATCAGGCGCGTGGCGGCCTGGGCGGCCTCCTCGGGCTTGCTCTGGTTGTCGTAGACGCGAATCGCCAGCTTCTTGCCCTTCACGCCGCCCGCGGCATTGGCCTCCTTGAGGGCCAGCTCGATGCCGTTGCGCGTGGAGATGCCGAAGGTGGCCTGGCCACCGGTGAGCGAGCCCACCTGCCCCAGCAGGATGGTGTTCGCGTCCGCCGGAGCGCCACCCGGCGCTGCTCCCTGCCCCTGCGCGGCCTGCGAGCCTCCTTCACCCGAAGGAGCGGGCTGCGTCTTCTTCTCGCAAGCGGCCGCCATGACGGCGAGCGCGGCGAGGAGCATCGGGGCAAGTCGTCGCATGCGGGGCTTCCCTTCTCAGGAACTGACACGGCAAAGCCCCGGTTTTCTAGGGGACACCATTGCATGGGTCAAGCTCGCAGCCGCCCCGTGCCCCCGTTACTCACCCTCTGTGCGGCGCGTCAGTCAGGAGTGCAGCCCGTCCACCGGGCCGTCGTGGAGCACCTCGCCCCGCTCCTCCACCTCGGCCGTCTCTTTCCGAACGGTGGCATGGACCTTCTGGAGTTCCTCGGCGGTGTACCGGGAAACCGCGACCTCCTGCCAGACATGGACGGTCTTGGTGAACTCCACCCGCTCCTCGCGCAGGGGGATGACGAACGTGCCCGCCTCGAAGGGCACGAGCCCCTCCAGCACCGGCTGGGCGGACGCGGCGGCCACCGGTGCGCCTTCCGCGGCCACGGCCTGCTCGGACACCCGCTCCACCAGCAGCTCCTCGCGCCGCACGGGCACGGAGAACTGCCGCACCTCCGTGCGGACCACCTTGTGGATGCGCACCTGCCCCGTCTCGTGCACCACGACGCGGGGGTGGGCCTCCTCATGCGCCAGCGGCACCACCAGCTCTGCGGGCGTCGCGAAGCTGGAGGACAGCACGGATTCGGGCGGGCCACCACCGGCGCCCTCGGAGGGTGACACCTCGTCCCGGGTGAGCCCCAGGTGCACGTCGGCGTCGCGCACGTCCACCACGTCACCGTAGCGCGCGGTGAAGCCCTTCACGCGCAGCAGCCCCCCTTCAATGGCGAACGACTCCTCGCCGCAGCCCACCACCGTGCCCAGCCGCGTCCCATCCGCCGTGAAGACCCGCATTCCTTCCCGTACGTCCCAGCGCATCGAAGGACTCCCTTCCTGTCGTGTGGTGACGGCTCACGCCGGGGCCGTCGTCTCGAACCAGGGTTGCTCCCGGCCGCTCGGGCCTCGCCGGAGCACCCGTTCCACGGAAGGCCGTGGAGGGGCCTCTGCTTCTTCACGCGGCGCGCAGACCGCGGCCGGTGGGGAGGTGGACACCAGGGCCAGGGCGGGAACCCGGGCACGCCGCCTCGCGAGCCGGCCCGCCACCAGCGCGCCCAGCAAGCCGGAGGCGCACGCCACGCCCACCACGGGGCCGCGAAGGCCGGGGCGGAGCAACCAATGGACGCCCGTCGCCACCAGGTGCGCCCCGATACCGACGGCCGCGCCGCCCACCCATGACTCCTCGCGCCCGCGCCACGGTTCCCAGGTTCCTTGCCTGCTCCTCATGACGTTCTCCCGTCAGGCGCTCGCGGCGCATGGCCCGGGCGCACCTCGCCTGAAGGAAAGATGGGGTGGGCCCCGGCGCCGTGAGAAGCCCCGGGCGGGGGTCCTTCTGGCCCGTGACTCAGGGCAGCCGACAGGACAGGCGGGTGTCCGGGCGGGCAGGCACATGGCCGAGCCAACTGGCACTTTGTCCTTGGCCCCTGTTACCGCGCCCGCGCGCTCCCACCTTCCAAAGTGACCGGGGTGGAAACCCCAGCGCCTCGCGCTCGCACGCGAAGCCACCACCAGCACCGGGGTCCAGGGTGTTGCCAGCCGGTCCACCCGCCCTGGTCACGAGGAGCCAGCCATGTACCAACGCAGCGACATCAAGGAAGGGATGGTCGTCCGCAGCATCGACGGCGAGAAGCTCGGCAAGGTCTTCGCCGTGGGCGAGGGCGAGTTCCATATCGAGAAGGGCCTGTTCTTCCCCAAGGACTACCTGGTCCGGTACTCCGAAATCAGCCGCATCGACGGCGCCGAAATCATCCTCAGCCACGGCAAGGAGATGCTGAGCCGCCTGTCGGATGAGGGCCGCGCGGACACCCTCGCCGGGACGGGCGCGGGCGCCGGTGTGGGCCCTGGCGCGGTGGGCCTGGACACCGACCGGGCCACGGCGCGCTCCCGCGCGGGCATCGACACCAGCGCGGACACGGTGAGCAGAGGCACCTACGACACGGGCTACGACACGCGGCTGGGCAAGGAGGCCCGCTACGGCGCGGGGCTGGACACGGACACCGCCGTGGGCGCGCGCGGCCTGCATGGCCGCGAGGAGGACATCACCATCCCCGTGCACAAGGAGGAGGTGGACGTCCTCAAGCGGGACGTCCAGGCGGGTGAGGTCCGCGTCCACAAGGACGTCGTGGAGGAGGACCAGGAAATCGACGTCCCCGTCCGCCGCGAGCGCGTCCGCGTGGAGCGCCGCGACGTGAGCCCGGGCCGCCCGGCGATGAACGCCTCCTTCCAGGAGGAGACCGTGGTCGTCCCGCTGCGCGCCGAGGAGGTCGAGGTCCAGAAGCGCGCCGTCGTCAGCGAGGAGGTCGTCATCCACAAGGATGAAATCGACGAGGAGCGCCACATCTCCGAGCACGTGCGCCGGGAGCAGGTGGACGTCCGCACCGAGGGCAGCGACGAGCGGCCCCGCACGCTGAACGCGCCCACCGACGACCCGCTGAAGCGCGGGTACTGAGGACACGCGGGAAGGCACCCCGGCCCCCCCTTCGAGAGGGCCGGGCCTTCTCCCTCAGCCCGGGGTCTTCAGCCGCACCGGGCGCATGATGGGCGTCTCATCCGCGCTGCCCAGCGGCCCCGCCGGGGGTGAGCGCTCCAGCCGTTCGAACTCCCGGTTGCGGTCAGGGAAGTGCTTCAGCATGAGCTGCACCAGCTCTGAATCGCTCGCGGGCCGGCAGGCATCCGCCAACCGCTCCGCCATCTCCTCCGCGCTGCCGAAGCGCGCCTCGGGCCGCTTGGCCAGCGCGGTCCGCAGCACGCTCCACAGCGAGCGGGAGATGTGCGAGGGCCGGGACGGCAGCGCCTCGTCGCAGATGGCGTGCATGGTGGCCAGCTCGTCGGGCTTCTCGAAGGCGCGCACGCCGGTGAGCGCCTGGTAGAGGATGAGACCCATCGAGAACAGGTCGCTGCGCGCGTCCAGCTTCATGCCCCGCGCCTGCTCCGGGGACATGTACAGCGGCTTGCCCTTCACGATGCCCGGCAGCGTCACCGTGCGCTGCGCGCGCGCCTTGGCCACGCCGAAGTCCAGCACCTTCACCCGCCCGTCGAACCCCACCATGAGGTTGTGCGGGGACATGTCCCGGTGCACCAGCTCGAGCGGCGCGCCATCCTCGCCGAGCAGCGAGTGCGCGGCCTGCAGGCCCATCAACCCCTGGCACACCACCGCCACCGCGTGCGCCGGCTCCAGCGGGCCCCGAACGGCGCGGATGAGCCGCTCCAGGTCCACGCCGCGCACCAGCTCCATGGCGATGAAGTAGGCGCCCTCCGCCTCGCCGAAGTCGTAGACGTGCACCAGGTTGGGGTGCGCCAGCCGCAGCCCGATGCGGGCCTCGTCCAGGAACTGCTCCACGACGGAGGGGTCCGAGGACAGGTGCGGGAGGATGCGCTTGAGGGCCACCATGCGGCCCAGGCCCTCCGGCCCTCGCGTCCGGGCCACCAGCACCTGGGCCATGCCGCCCGTGCCCAGGGGCGTCACCACCTCATAGCGGCCGATGTGGCCTCGCGACGGGGGCGGCGTATCCGCGGCGAGCCCGTCCAACCGCTCCAGCGCGCTCTTGCCCCCCGTCAGCGCGAGGAAGCCCAGCACGGCGGTGTCGAGCTGCTCGCCGATGGCCTCCACCAGCTTCATCACCATCCGGCCGCCGTCCTCGAAGCGGCCCTCCGCCACCAACCCCAAGCCGCCCAGCTCCAGGCTGCCCAGGGCCAGCCGGGTGCAGAAGAGCGTCCGCCCGTCGTCGAGCTTGCGGATGCCCTGCCAGAACGCCGCCTGCTGGACGTCCACGCCGGGCTCGCCCAGCACCCGCGTCACCACGGGGCCGCGCGTGCCGCGCAAGGACACGAAGCCCGCGGGGGCATGCACCAGCCGGGCACACTGCGTGAGGAACACGTCCAGCCCGGAGTCGAGGTCCAGGCCTCGCTCCAAGCAGTCCTCCAGGATGACGTCCGCCATGCGATGCACGGACATCAAGGCCCGGAGAAAAACGACCTCGTCCTCCAATGAAGGAAATTCCACGGGTGCATTCAACACCCGGAATCACCTTTCCGGAAACCCGAGGCCCGCGCGGTGCGCGGTTATACGCGCTCCCGGTCCTTCACAGCGGACACTGCGGGCAAGCGCTCGGGCGAGCCGGTGCGCAGCGCCAGCGGCACGCGATCCTCGATGAGCCCGTGCGCCTCCATCACCCGCTCCAGGTACGCCACGCGCTCGCGCAGCAACTGGACATCCACGCCGCCGCCTTGCGGGACCTCCTTCAACCGGATGAAGGCCTCCACCAGGGGCTTGAGGCAGAAGCGAAGCGTGAGCCCGAACAGGGGAACCCCCACCACCATGGCGGTGATGAAGGACATGACGATGCCTTCGGTGACGTCCATCGATGTGCTCCAGGAAGACTGCGCGCTGGGCAGTCTACGCGGGAGCACCGGAACGATTGCGAACGCTCAGCTCGCCTGCCCCGTGTAGATGGCGTCCGCGATGCGGTAGGCGCTGCCCTCCAGGCGCTGGAAGGACTCCTTGAGCACCGCCGTGTCGGTGGTGTTGAGCACCTCCTTGAGGCGCTCCAGGTCCGCCTTGATTTCCTCGCGGTCCTTCTCCGACAGGAGGCTGGCGTACTCCTCCAGGCTCTTCTCCGTCGTGTAGATGAGGCCGTCCGCGTTGTTGCGCAGCTCCGCCAGCTCCTTCTTCTTGTCGTCGGTGGCGTGCGACTGCGCGTCGGAAATCATCGCCTGGATCTCCGCCTCGGACAGGCCGGAGTTGCTCACCACGCGCACCTGCTGCACCTTGCCGGTGCCCAGGTCCTTGGCGCTGACGTGCACGATGCCGTTCGCGTCGATGTCGAAGGACACCTCGATTTGCGGCACGCCACGCGGCGCCGGCGGGATGCCCACCAGTTCGAAGCGCGCCAGCGTCTTGTTGTCCGCCGCCATCTCGCGCTCGCCCTGGAGCACGTGCACGCTCACCAGCGGCTGGTTGTCCACCGCGGTGGAGAACACCTGGCTCTTCTTGCAGGGGATGGTGGTGTTCTTGTCGATGATCTTGGTGAAGACGCCACCGGCCGTCTCGACACCGAGCGACAGCGGCGTGACGTCCAGCAGGAGGACGTCCTTCACCTCGCCCTTGAGCACGCCGCCCTGGATGGCCGCGCCCACGGCGACGACCTCGTCCGGGTTGATGCCCTTGTGAGGGTCCTTTCCGAAGAACTCCTTCACCTTCTGCTGCACGCGCGGCATGCGCGTCATGCCGCCCACCAGCAGCACCTGATTGATTTGCTGCGCGGGCAGGCCCGCGTCCTTCAGGGCGATGCGGCACGGCTCGATGGTGCGGTCGATGAGGTCCGTCACCAGCGCCTCGAAGGTGGCGCGGTCCACGGTCTCCGTCAGGTGCTTGGGGCCGGTGGCATCGGCGGTGATGAACGGCAGGTTCACCTCCGTCTCCGGCGCGCTGGACAGCTCGTGCTTGGCGCGCTCGGCGGCCTCCTTCAGGCGCTGGAGCGCCATGCGGTCCTTGCGCAGGTCCAGGCCGTTGTTCTGCTCGGCGAAGCGCTTGGCCAGGTAGTCGATGAGCCGCTGGTCGAAGTCCTCACCGCCCAGGAACGTGTCGCCGTTGGTGCTCTTGACCTCGAACACGCCGGCGTTGAGCTCCAGGATGGAGATATCGAAGGTGCCGCCGCCCAAGTCATAGACGGCGATGCGCTCGGTGCCACCCTCCTGCACCTTGTCCAGGCCGTAGGCCAGGGCCGCCGCGGTGGGCTCGTTGATGATGCGCAGGACGTTGAGTCCGGCGATGCGGCCGGCGTCCTTGGTGGCCTGGCGCTGGCTGTCGTTGAAGTAGGCCGGAACGGTGACGACCGCCTCGGTGACCTGCTCACCGAGATAGTCCTCCGCCGTCTGCTTCATCTTCATCAGGACGATGGCGGAGACCTCGGGCGGGCTGTAGCCCTTGCCGCGAATCTCCACCCACGCGTCGCCGTTGGGGCTGGAGGCCACCTTGAACGGGGACACGCCAATGGCCTTCTTGGCCTCGGGCGAGTCGAACTTGCGGCCAATGAGCCGCTTCGCCGCGAAGACGGTGTTCTCCGGGTTGGTGATGGCCTGCCGCTTGGCAATCTGCCCCACCAGGCGCTCACCCGAGTCGGTGAAGCCCACCATGGAAGGCGTGGTCCGGCTGCCTTCGCTGTTGGGGATGACCACCGGCTCGCCGCCCTCCATGACGGCGACGCACGAGTTGGTCGTCCCAAGGTCGATTCCAATCACCTTGCCCATGATGGTTACTGACTCCCCCCGGAAGAGTTCTCGGTCTGCTCGGGCGCGGCGGGCGCCCCGGTGTCGGTGGCCGCGGCGGGTTCGGCGGCCGCGACGGGCTCCGGCGCGCGCGCGACGACGACCATGGCGGGACGGACCAGCCGGTCGTTGAGGTGGAAGCCGCGCACGACCTCGTGGACCACGTGGCCCGAGGGCACGTCCGCCGTCTCCACCTGCTGGATGGCCTCGTGGAGGCGCGGGTCGAACGGCTGCCCCTTGGCGCTGAAGCCCTTCACGCCGTGGCGGCCGAGCGCGTCCTCGAAGGACTTGCGCGTCATGGCCACGCCCTTCTCGAAGCTGTCGAGGTCCGGCGACTTGGCCGCCGCGTCGAGCGCGCGGTCCAGGTTGTCCAACACCGGGAGCAGGTCCTTGAGCAGCTTCTCCGAGCCGAAGCGCTGGACCTCCTCTTTCTCCTTCTGCGCGCGCTTGCGGTAGTTCTCCAGGTCCGCGGCGTGACGCACGGTGCGCTCCTGCGCCTCCTTGGCACGCTCGTGGGCCTCACGCAGACGTTCCATCGTCTCGCGGCCCTTGGCCTGGCTGAACTCCACCTGCGCCTTGAGGGCCTCCACCTCCTGGCGAAGCGCCGCCACGTCCTCGGACGGTGCCGCCGCTTCGCTGGGCGAGGGAGGAGTCTCTTCGGGAGACGGGGACACGTCGGCTTCCGCCGAGGTGGACGGGCCTGAGCCCCCCATCTCGATGACGGTCACCTCGTCCTCTTCGTCCATGTGACGCTCGACGCTGCGTACCGCCGCGTCGATGACGTCCTGCCCGATTTCCGTCTGGATTCTGCTCTTGTCGTTCGAGCCGGCCACGGCGCGCACTATCTCACGCGCCGCAGGACACTCCAAATGTCGAGAAGGACGAAGAAATCCGACCCGGCCCCCTGGCAGGCGGGCTTCACGCCCAGCGGAACTTCACGCTCAGGCGGTGGGCTTCTTCGGCTTTCCAATCGTCTTCTTGGAACCCGAAGCAGTCTTCTTGGCGGCCTTCGTCGCGGGGCTCTTGGCGGCGGCACCGGACTTCTTGCGGCCAATGGACTTACCCCCTGCCTTCTTGCCCGAGGGGCGGGAAGCGCCGCCCTTGGGGGCCTTGGCCTCCGCGGCGGGCTCGGCCGACTTGGACTTGGGGGAGGCCTGCTCGCCGCCCTCCTCCTCCGGCTTGAAGGCGCGCTCCACGGCGCCCTCGACCTGACGCACCGCGACTTCAATCTTCTCCGCGGCGACCTTGCTGGTGCTGGCGGCCCAGGTGCGCAGTTGCTCCAGGCCCTCCTTCACCTTGGCCTGGTTGTCGGGGTCCTTCACCTCCTTGAGGAGGCGCTTGGCCTCGCCCCGCAGGTCATCGGTGGTGCGCTTGAGCTCGTCACCGGTGCGCTTGAGGAACTCCATCAACTGCTGCTTGTCCCACTTGTTGTTGGCCATGCGCCGTGTCCTCCATGGGGCGGACGTCCCCCCCCGAATCCGCAAGCATTCCACTCTACGTATCCCTGGAAGCGCAAAGTCTTCCGGTGATTCCCTGACATGAAACACGCATGAGGGCCCCGGCCATTGCAGGCGTGTACGGGAGCGCCCACCGGGGATAGAGTGCGCCCTTCGCGGGCTCTGTGCCTCGAAGCCCGCGCTGGAGCCCGCCGACATGTCGTTGATCCGAATGGCGGGGATGCTCGCCGTCCTCACCCTGCTGTCCGCCTGCGATGGACGCGGCACCACCGTCCCTCCGCAGTTGCCCGCCGTCGAGCTGTCGCCCACGACCGTGGGGCTCGACTACGAAGCCATGTTCACCGCGTCCGGCGGCGAGCCGCCCCTGCGCTACACGGTGACGCCGCCTCCGCCGGGGTTCTCCTTCTTCACGGGAGAGGGACGGTTGCTGGGGCCGGGGAGCGAGGCCGGGGACTTCTCCATCACGGTGACGGTGCGGGACGCGAACGGCACGGAGCACGTGCGCACGTACGCGCTGAGAGTCTGGGCGCGGCCCGAGGTCACCAGTGCCACGCTGCCCATTGCCAGGACGGGAGGCAGCTACGAGCACGTCCTGGTCGCCACGGGTGGGCGGCCGCCGCTGGAATGGGAGGTGGTGGAAGGCGCGCTGCCCACGGGCATCGAGCTTCATCCCGACGGGTTGCTGAATGGCCAGCCGCAAGGCGAGGGCAACTACCCCGTCACCCTGCGGGTCAAGGACGCGCACGGCGCCGAGGCGCGGGTGCAGCTCGGGCTCCAGGTGCTGGCGCCGGGAGAGACGCCGGACGGAGGGGCGCCGGACGGAGGCCCGCATGAGGGGACCTTCCCGCTGTCGGTGGCGAACTGGAACATCGAGTGGTTCGGTGACCCGCAGAACGGGCCGACCAATGAGCCCCTGCAGTTGTCCAACGTGCAGGCCGTCATCGCCGACGCGGGCGTGGACATCTGGGGCCTGGCGGAGATCGTCAACACAGCGCAGTTCAACGAGCTGAAGGCGCGGCTGCCTGGCTATGACGGATTCCTCGCGGATGACGGCACGCGGGTGTCTTCGGGCACGTCGTATTACGGGGCCAACGACCAGAAGGTCGGCGTGCTGTTCAAGTCAGACGTGGTGCAGGTGCTGCGCGCGGACGTCGTGATGCTGAATCAGAGCTGGGACTTCGGAGGCCGTCCGCCGCTCCGTGTCGACCTGCGCATCCTGCGCCCGGACGGAGCCAGCGTGGACGTGACGGCGTTGATCCTCCACATGAAGGCCTACGCGGGCGCTGCGGACTATGCGCGGCGGCTGTCTGCCTCGAGTGGACTCAAGGACTACCTGGACCTGCGCCTGCCCACGCAGCGGGTCATGGTGATTGGCGACTGGAACGACGACGTCGACGAGTCCATCGCGACCAATCCCGACACGGGGAGGAAGTTCGAGTCGCCCTATCGCAACTTCGTCAGCGACACGGCCCGCTACAGCTTCACCACCGAGGCCCTGTCGCGAGCCGGCGTGGGCAGCACGACGAGCCACAGCTCATTCATCAGCCACCAGCTCGTCTCCAACGAGATGTGGGACAGCTACGTCCCCAACTCGGCGCGGGTGCTGCGTCCGAACATCTCTGGATACCGGAACAACACCTCCGACCACTACCCCATCATCAGCCGCTTCAACTTCGGCCAGCCGGACTCAGGTGGGCCGAGGAACGGCGGGTCGCAGTACCCGGTGTTCATCAACGAGTACCTGCCGCAGACGGGCAACGTGCCGGGGACGTCGACGCCTGACTATGACCGCCAGTTCGTCGAGCTGGTGAACGGAGGCACCACGGCCGTGGACCTGGGCGGATGGAAGATTCACGACGCCAACTCGCAAGCAGGGAGCGACCCCGTGCGGCACGTGTTCCCCGCGGGGACGATGATTCATCCGGGCAAGTCGTACGTCGTGTACTCGGGCCCGACGGCTGTGCCGCTGGGCGCCACGAATGCCACGTCCGCCTCGGGCGGCGGGCTGTACTTGAACCGGGGCGTCAATCAGGGGAGCAGTGGAGACACCGTGTTCCTGGTGCGGCCGGATAACACCGTGCAGGACAGCGCGGGGTATCAGGATACGACGGTGGGCATCTCCTACAACCGGAGCCCGGACGGCAGCGCTACCGGGACCTGGGTGCCGCATACGCAGTTGCAGACGGGCCTGCAGGCTTCGCCCGGGCAGCGGGCTGTCGGCGCGGAGTTCTGACACGGCGGGCCGCTCCATTGAGCGAGCCCGAACAGGCCAAGAAGGAAGCGCTGAGACGATGCCCACTCTGTTTGTCAGCGGCGATCTCCTTCAGCAGGACGGCCTGCAAGCCCTGGCGCATGGCTGCAACTGCGCAGGCGCCATGGGCAAGGGCATCGCCGTGGAGTTCCGGGCACGGTTCCCGGAGATGTACGTGGAGTACAAGCAGCGCTGCGCTGATGGCCGCTTCAAGCTGGGGGACGTGTTCACCTGGACCGCAGCGAACGTGACGGTGTTCAACCTCGGCACGCAGAAGACCTGGAGAACGAAGGCCGACCTGCAAGCGATCAAAAGCTCGCTCTCCACGATGGTCAAACAAGCGGAGACGCTGGGCATCAGCAGAATCGGCCTGCCGCGAATCGGCGCAGGACTCGGCGGACTCCCCTGGGAGCCTGTTCGCGAACTCCTGCAGGGTATCGGGGAGACCACGCCGGTGACGCTGGTTGTCTTCGAGAAGTACGTGCCCGGCGCCGTGGTCGAGTTGCCTTGACAGGGCGTTGAACCACTCCAACGCGTCTCGGCCTTGCATGTTCCCCGTCTTACAGTTGCGGCTTGAGCGTACGCCTTCGGCAGGTTCAAACGGAAGGGCGAGGTCGATCGCCACGATGCACGGTACTCCATGCAAAATTCGCTGGGGTCGAAACCGCGCTGACATAGGCACTCGCGCAAACGGTGCCGTAGTGACGAGCGACGACTTCTACGGTCGCGGTAGAGGCAACTCTTCACCCGTGAAGGCTGGATCTCCCCGCACAGATCCCAGCGGGCGCGGCAAATGCACTGGGCTCTTGCCTTGAGCGGTGACGTCGAACCGCGCTTCAGACCAGGTGTGCTGGTTACAAGCTTTCGGAAGCCCTCGGTCCACCAAGGTCTTCATCCTCGCCCACGTCGCCTGGTCACGCTGGCTCCGACGCCGGAGCGCCCGATACCAGTGCTGGCCGACCTGCGTTCGGAATCGCCCCATGGCGGAGACGTTGGTGGGAACTGCGTGGTACGCGAAATAGCCGCGTACCACAGAACTTCACTGCCGGACGGTTGCGTTACGCATGTCAACGGGCGCGCGCCAGCAGAATGCGCACGGCCAGGGCTAGGAAGAGCAGCAGCCGAGCGCCGCCAACAGGTGTGCGCGGTTACCCGGCGTCCGAGCCCATGGGGAAGCGCAAGAGCAACCCGCGAGGCAGTGATACCTCCAAGTGCCCTGCGAGCTTGCGGTGCCGAGGCCGCGACAACCTCGACGAATAGAAAAGTGGCGTGCGGGCTGACTTCCGCTTCCGATAGCCGAACCCAAGCTCGCTTCTTCCTGAACAGCCAGCACATGAAGGTGCCCAGCGAGACAACATGCCTGGCCGCGAACTTCTCCTGCGGCAGCCCACCTACCTCGAAATCCACCACCAACTATTTTCACTCATCCGGACTCGGTCGTCGCATGCCGGGAAGAACCAGCAAGCCTGCCGCTATTCAGCACGTCGGCCTTCGGTCGGTTACGGCCGGCTGGGGAGCAATGGATCCAGCTTCGTCCAGCATCCTCCAAGCCGTCACCCTTCTGCACCAGCCCCGTACACATGCCCTCCTGCTGTCAGAACACAGCAGGAGGGCCGACTTCTTCTCTACCGAGCTAGGCCCTCAGCCAAATGGGGCAAGTCCGACCTCACCCCACCTCCACAGGTAGGCCATCGAGAATCGTCTCAACTTTGCACGTCGTACACTTAATCCGTGCAGAACGGCGCGGTGGCTTAGTGAATTCCACAGACACCATGTTGCCACATGTTGGGCAGACCATGGGAGGCACATTCCGCCCAAGTGAATCCACCATACTTTCGACTTCATCCCAAGTGCTGGGGTGCACGGGTGTGCGCGACTGCTGGCTCATTACAGACCTCTAATGGGCAAAGGTTCGCCCAAGTGACTTCTTCCGAAAATATCTCTTGGCAACCTCTTCAACATAGTTTTCCTCGACCTCCATAGTCCTCCTCAATCGCTCAGCTCTCCCACTACCTCGCTTCGCTCGTTCATTAAGACGATGATGAGCCTCTTCGTGAGCCAGCGTCTTGAAGAGTTCAGAATCACGAATCAGAGCAGATTCTCCGATTTGAGTACTCGAGTCAAGCTTTGCCTTCCCTGACGACTTCAATCTCGGTTCAAAACCCGGCTTAAACGTAAACTCAACTCGCATGCGATTCTCGACAATGAAATTATCAATAAACGCCTGCGGATCCACATAACGTTCCTTGTATTGGTACCACTCATCCAAATCGGAAAAATCTGGAGCTGAAACCTCTACTTCACGGAGTTTGGCCGTAGCGACATCATCGCCAACGGTTCCAGCACGAGCCAACGCACGGCGGTCGACGTCGCCAATAGCCTCAGCCGATTCCCTCGCCACATTTCGAGCGCCTCGCTTGGCTACCTGCCGTTTCGCGGCATCAAAGGCCGACTCTCCCACCACCTTTACGCCCTTGGCTGTGCCGCCTACGCCCAATACGGCGCCAATCAAATCCGGTGCCCGTCGCCCGAACTCCCGACTCGCAGCATCTCCAACGATGCCATCCTCTGTGGCAGCAACGTAGAGAGCTGCCGTCCCCTCCCCGAGCATCTGCCCAGTGGCGTCCACGACGCGCATAGCAGTGCCGAACGGGTCCTCCACCACCGTCGTAACCGCGGCAACCATCCCGCCGACTGAATTGCTCAGCTCACCATGCCAAGTGTCTGTTTGGCCAAGTTGAAACCTCCAATTCTCGTCGAATTCGCCAGTCGCCCCGCCCACCACGGCCGCCAGCGGACGTACTGCACCAATGCCTGAGTTAATGATTCCCCGTGCAACATCCCCAAGTCCATACACAAATTGTTCCGTACTCCAGTGACCCGTGGGGTCGACAAACCGAAGTGGATTACCATTTGCATACATATAGCGATGCAGACTCGGCGCATCACCCACGACGCCTTCGAATGAATCGCGACTGAGGAATCGACCCAGCTCAGAGTCGTAGTACCGAGCCCGAGCATAGGTAAGACCGGTTTCCACGTCATACTGATGCCCCGTGAAACCCATCTTGAAGTCATTGACACTTGGCGCCGAACCACCTTGGTAATTCCCCCACGCGTCATACTCTCGTGTGGCGGAAACCTGACCGATCTCGGACAGTACATCTGTAACGCTTCCCAGCGCGTCCGTTCCCAAAAAGCCGAGAGTCGCCGATGCCACGTCGCTTACAGCAAGTGGACCTATGCCGTAGTGATAACGGCGCCTCGTTGGCCTGTGACTTTGACTTCCGTCCGCCTCCTCCAAGACAAAGGCATCGTCAATCACGTACTCCACATGCTCTGAGGCAGTACGCCTTACTGTTCGTTGAAGACTGGCGTCATAATCGTAACGACCGACCTCCACGCCGTTGTCGTAAACGGCCGTCAGCGTGTTGCGAATATCCCAGGCAAAGTCGCGAACAACACCCTGCGCCGTCCTCCGCGTTATGTTCCCTGCGAGGTCATAACTCAGCGCAACATGCCTCGTAGCATCCTTCAGATCGCGAAGCCCTCGAAGCCAATCCACGCGATTGAAGATCCCTGCGACGTCGTACGTAAGCTCGTGAGACAGAACCGTGTTGTATGAGTCAGGACCAAGGCCCGAGACAGCAAAGCTCGGTGCACGCCGCTCACCTGTCCTATTCCCCGCAGCATCCCACCGGTAGAGCGAAGCCTGCCCATCTGGGGCACTAACGCCGGTGAGTCGGTTCAAAACATCATAACCATATGATGTAAACTCGGGACTCCCACTCTCCTGAGTCGAGGGATTGGTACGAACACGAGTCTGCCCCAAGCGATTGCCATTATCATCGTACGAATACGCATGGCGACTGACCATAGCCCCAATGCTCAGGCACGAATCACTCACACCCCCTCTCCCGACAACAATCTGAGAGAGGCGGCCTACCGCGTCGTAACACCGGCCTTCCGACATGCCATTAGGCCATGTGATGCCCTTGGGGAGTGAATCGGGCCAGTAACGATACTCCACTACGCCTTCAGGCAGTGTCGCATGCGTAAGCCGGCTCAGTCCATCGTACAAGTACGTCGTCGCGACACCGTCTGAGTCTTCGACACGCGTACGATTTCCCAAAGCATCGTATTGATATGATACTTGCTTCCCGTCGTACTCGCGCAAGCGCGTCTTCAGACGATCGAGAGCGTCGAACGTAGAGGTCACAACCTCCAGCCGGACACCATTCACGGTCTGCTTCGACTGTGACTCGCCAGTCAAATTCCCGTTCGGATCATAAGCGAGGACTTCCGAATTGACAGAAGGAAGCTCACGTGGGCTCGCATGTTGCGAATACGTACGGCTTGCCAGTCGATCAAGCAGGCCATGGGCAAACTCAACCCGCTGCCCCTTCGGATCTACATGGGAGGCTTCGTTTCGATTGCCATCATACGTATGACGCCAGGTCAACGTCCCCGTGCTACCAGTTGGCGTCGCACCACTCTCAAATAGCGGGACGCTCTCACGTTGCGCCGAAGTCAGCCGTGAATGAGCATCGAGATGTTGGTGCTCAGCTGAACGCAAATTTCGGGCGTCGTACTCATACGTCGTCAAATTTCCGTTCGCATCCTGCCTCGCCACCAGGTTACGGGTGGCATCGTAAACGTACGAAGTGAGCCCATTCGCCGCGTCCGTAATGGAGACGAGTTTACCTTCCTCATCATAGGCGTACTCCGTTACATACGCCCCCCCACAGGCATTTGCCTTCACCTGGGCCAGTGACATTCCACTTGCCGCTCCATGCGCAAGCGTGGGCTGTCCCAGTGGCTGCTTGGTACAAACCTTGTTTCCTGCGGCATCGTACGCCCAGGCAGTGATTTGATTCAGTGCGTTCTCTTCGCGGACACGCCGACCCAAATCATCATATGTGTAGCGGAAATCGAATGCGATTCCTGTGACTCTGGGCCCCTTGGTCTGCGTCAACTGGCCGGCAGCGTCGTACTGGAGCGTCGTCGTCGCCGAGGCGAGTGTGCCAGCGGCCAAGACCTCTTCCAGGAGACGGCCGGCACCGTCGTAAAGCCGCTCGGTCGCATGGCCCTTCGCATCAACGAATCGAATGGGGTGTCCTGCAGCATCATACTCCCAGGACTCCTCCGCGACGTCAGCGTTCTGCCCCCGAACGCTGCGGATCTTCCGACCCAGTCCGTCGTGAAGCAGCACAGTGGGGACGCCTCGCCTGTTCAGGTGTGTCTGTTCACGGGAGGCGTCCGCGTACTCCCAGGTCTGTGAATATGTCGGCGCACCGCTGGCCGAAGCATGATCCGACTGACCAACGACTCGCCCAGCACCATCATATGAGAAGCGAGAAATGTACCCCTTTGCATCTTGAGTCTGCCGCTTGTGGAGTGCGTCAAACCTGGACTGCGTAACATACCCAAGTGCATCGACCCGTCGAACCTCACGGCCAAGGCCATCCCGGTAGTGCGCCGTAAGGTTCCCACGTGCATCCAACACATTTTCATGCGTCAACGCATCTGCATCAGTGACATCAACATACGCACGCTGCGCAACAACGAGTGACTGTCCTTCTTGGGACAGGCTCTCCACCAGCACTTCATTACGCGGCCGCCCCAGTGCATCGTAGGTGTACTGTCTAGTGATTCCACGACCATCCACGAACTGGATGGGATTCCCCTCGCCATCGTAAGTCCGGCTTGTGGAAACACCCATAGGGTGATGCACCGCGACCTGCCTGCCCAGCGCATCGTGCACCGTTTCAGTGCGTCGACCCAACGCATCGACTCGGGCAGCCTCCCGACTGAATGCATCATATTCCACAGTGCTTGTCAGCGCGAGGGCAGGCCCAATGCGCGGATCAGCAGGTTGGCGGGGCAGTGGCCCTGCAGGCGCATCAACAACTACCTTGAACACACGCCCCAGGCCATCCAAATGGCTCGCCTGGAGCAGGCCCCGGGCGTTCTGAGTCCACGTGACGTGCGCTACATCATCATGGACGGTTTGCGATGCGTAAACAACATTGCCCGTTTCCGTCGCGGCGCTCTCAGCGGTCGACAGGGTTCGACCCAAACCATCGTAGGTTGTGCTCAACGTCCGCTGCAGCACACCTCCGGTCTCCCAGCGTACCTCTGTGACATTACCTCTTCCGTCATAACTACGACGCTCCACCCGGCCGAGCGGGTCAGTCAGTGCGACCGCCCGTCCCAGCAAGTCGTACGCAGTAGTGCTTACGTGCCCGTTCCCATCGACGTGGCGAACCTTCCGCCCGGCCAAATCGTACCTGGACTCCTGAGTGTACCGCAGAGGTGGGGCAGTATCGGACGCCCCCGGCACCTCGGGGCTATGCTCTTCCACGACTCGGTACAACGAGTCCAATCGATACGTCCGATCAAAGCCGGACACATCCGAATGCCAGACTTTGTTACCCGCAGCGTCATACCTGGTCGTCGAGAGGACGTAACTCTTTCCCACCTCATCAGGGCTCCCCCCCTGTGAAACGAAGCGGGGTCCGTCCGCAACAGACACCGTCACCTGAACGGGCCGATCCGCGAAATCGTAGGTGGTGGTGGTAAGTACGCCGCGGCGATCAATGACCGTCGTGCGGTTACCTGCCTCGTCATAGCCGTAACGGGTCTCCAATGGGACGGCGAGCCCGCCTCCGGACTCCACGATGCGCGCCAATCGCCCAGCTGCGTCCAAGTGATAGTCCCGGACGAAATCCGCCCCCTGCTCTTCACGCTTGAGTTGCCCGCCGGCGTGATACTGCAACGTCCGCGATACACCGGGATCCCCAAAGCTCCACTGGACCTCCTGCGTCAGCCGGTCCAAAGCATCCCATTGCAACGTCCGATGACGTCCAAGTCCATCCTGCTCAACTTCCAGCCGCCCCCGTGCATCAAAGGTGGACTGCACTGTGAGTACAGACGTATCGCTCACCTGCAACGTCTTCGAGCGCATCTGCCCATAAATGTCATATGCCGTCACCCGCTCCGTGTGACCGTCCGCGCCAACGACCGCGGACAAATCTCCTCGCAGAGCATTCGGCGGGCACGCGCCGAACCCAATCTCGCAGTATTCCCAACTCGATACGACGTCTTGCGGCGACGTCGTCAGAGACGCCACCACCTCGTCACAAGGCGCGGTTGAAGTCAGCGCCTGACGTGACACCCGGTTCGCGTAGCGGCGGGTCTCGAGCACTCGCCCTGTACCCTCCGGGACCACATGCTCAGGAGAATCCCCCGTCGAGTCGATTGTGGAAACAGTCGCAAAGCCTTCCGGGTCCACATGACAGACCTGAACATTGAAGCCAGGGTCGTATCCCCATTTCTCCACGACTTCTTCGACAGGCAGGCCTTGAGCGTCCAGCACCTGAAGCGTGGGGGCTACAAGCCCAGAACCCGGCAGCGAGGTACCCTCGACACGACGTTCAATCAAATTTCCAGTTTCATCGTAAAGAAAGTGCGTCACCCGCCCGCGCTCATCGGCCGCCACTACACGGGTACGGTGACTTACATTCCATAGGGCACTGGACGTCGCAAAGATGCCAGGGGACTGTGGACGATCCGTCTCCACTACGGCCCCCGTCGCATTCATCCGGTAGGTTGACAAAGGCACACCCGGCCGAGGACCTCCGACCGTCGTAGTGTAGGTTGTCAAATTTTCCCCGAGAATCGTACGCGACTCTGGAGCGACACTATACGTGAACGTAGTGATGCCCTCTCGAACAGGCGAAGTCTCGAGAACCTCAATCACCTCTTTCACTCTCTCATCTTTATTCATCAGCAGCAGGTAATCATCCTCACCCGCCACCACATCCGATTCAGCATAATACGTATATCGCGTCACCTCACCATCGGGTCCCACGTACTGAGACATGCGACTTCGAGTTGCCTCGGAAGTGCCCTCCTCATAGGTAAAAAACTCAGTCCGAAGAGGAGCTTCCCAAAAACAATAACTACTATAACGGGACGCAGACGCCAATCGCCCGTTGTCGTCATATTCATAACCAACGCAAGACTCCAGATACTCCACCTCATTGGCATCTGGCGTCAACGAATGGTGCAACTCCACATTGAGAATTCTATTTCGCCCTGCCTTGCGCTCATACCCGAACCGCAGAGACCGTCCGCTGGCCAGATCGACCACCCGAGCTAGTGCGCCCTCCCCAGAGTAGTTATGGTAATGCAGCACCAGGGAATGCCCCGTCGGAGCAACCACTGACGTTAGTCGATACTGCGGTGAGATGCTGAACGAATCAAGCAGGCCGTAGCGATACTCCACTCCGCTTTTTGCTCTGAAGACATACGCACGCTCAGCGCCGGCGCCCTCCGCCCGGAACGTTCCGTGGTATCCCTGCTGCGGAACGCATCCCGTGCCGTCGCCAGTGCATTTGAACACTTGGCCGCCCCCCTCACCGCTGGTGACAAGGAAACGGAAGCCTGCCAGCGGCCGCACAATGCCGTTATACGCGTGCGTCCACCCCAATCCCAACACACCGTCTTCTGACTCACCACTCGCGTACGTACGAGACCACGTCAGTCCTAGACCTCGACTTGGATATTCCAGATCCACGGCCTGCTTTACCAAATGGCCATCCACCAAGCTGACTCCCTTGATGAACGTATGGCCCACAGGCAGCCTCCCTTCCGACATGACGGAGGTCTTGAGCGGCACTTCCCGTTCAATCATCTGACCATTGGCATTCGTCGGCTGAAATGAAACACCAATTGTCTCAACTCCCGCGGCCCCCGGTGCTAGCTCGACCACCGCATAGCTATTCCACTTCATGACAATGGGCATTCCGCTAAGCGGGGTGACCTGCGTGACACCATTTGCAGCATTGGCGTACACTCTGGCACTGGAAATCTCCGTTCCCCCTCGCGAGATGCGCAGTACGCCATCCGAGTAAACGGTCACACCAAGCTGGGCGGGATATGCCACGGGTACCTGAGCATCCTCAGGCAGAGGCTGTCCCGGAACAGGATTTTGCCCAGACACAAAATCCCACGCCGGCAATACCCATCGCGCAGCCAGCGGGAGGCCCGACAACACAAGCTCTGGCTCTGGAACAGAGACGTCGAACTCTCTTACAGCCTGAAGAACCTTCGTGACGGAAGTCGGAAGATGATCTTTCGCGTACAACTCGAACCGCACACTCCCGCCCCGAGTAGAGGGATTCAGACTGAATAGGTGAGTAACGCTGGCGGTTGCCTGAATTTCCGCATCACCGTCGGAGTCAAGAGGCAGATGCCCGAATCCAGTTACAATGGCGTCGCCAGCTTCGTTCGACTGAACGATCATTCGAACGTAGAGTTTGTCCGAACTGCCGTTGTTTACTGTGAATCCCAGCGAGAGGTCGGACGCATCCGCCTCTCCCTCAGAGGATACGATTCGACCGTCTGGAAGTCTCCTTGCCAAGCGCAAGGAAGGAACGACAGAACGACTGGGGTTATAAATCCCGCGACGACAGGAAACAGGAGTGGGACGTCCCACCACAAAGACACGACACTCCACAAGATAATTTTGATACGGCTGAGAAACTGTCGCCGAAGGCGCCACCAAGGCCTTTACACGATGAACGACGGACATCTCATCATCGAGAGGCTCAACACCTACCAGAGCAGGCCTTTCCACATAAGAAGCCAGAAGATTCGAACTACTCCCACCAGGTCCGAAGCCTACATACGTAGCAATCTTGACTTCGGCGGCCTGCAACCCCGGCTCATTGCCGTTTAGCGGAGTCCAACCAGTGGCGCCTTGTGGCCAGTGCAAGACTTGAAACTTCGAAACCCGCGAAGAGTGCAAACCATAGACAGTCAAATACGGATCATAAGATGGCGCTCGCAGGACATAGGCATCCGTAGACGCGGTTGCACTTATGTCAAAATCTCGAGTCAAACTCCCCGAGGTAGCTGTAACACGATATGTGCCTGATGTCGGCCCGGGAATATAGTCCATACTCTGATACCCGGAAGTCAACGACCATCCAGTTGCTGTTAGTAACTGGAGCGGATTTGAGTAATCGAGGACCTGGGGAGCGTTGACCATGCTGGACGAAAAGAAACGTCCGGTCGGATCTAGCTGCGTCCAAACCACAGGCTCATTTGCCAAGTTATTTCCATACTGATCTACAACCCGCGCATTCAAGGGCCCCATCATCTGCAAGCCAGGCTCAGTAGGTGTAGTATCGAAATTCCCCAAAAGGCTCGCAGGAGCATCGGGCAAGCCAATCAGGGCGAATGGCTGAACCAGCTCAAACACCTGAGTTCCGTTTGACGTCTCCGCCGTCACTAGATTGTAGCCTAGATGCTGAGCAGCGTAAGTGCCCATCCGCTGAGCGGCCGACCGCGCGATATTCGTATCAGGAACCACTCGCACCGACGCGTGCCCGTGCTCATCTGTAGCTGCCTGCAGCTCACTCTGTGCCCCCCCCTGTCCGGGATGTGGCAGAAACATCAACTGAGCATTCCCCGCTCGCTTGAACGTTACAGTCGCCCCGACAACGGGCTCGCCAGAGGAGGTGGACACTCGCACTGTCACTGGCAGCGAGAGCGGCTGACCTACCACGCCTTCCTGCAGGTCAGTTGCCACGACTTTCTCGATACGAGCAACTTGCGTCACATCCTCTACCGCCAACCTAGCATCCCAGCTCGACACCTTCGACTGCAGCCGAGCGATGCCCTCATGCGGTGACTCTCCCCAAGCCATCTGCCATGCCCGTGTATAGCTGCCGCCAGAAAGCGATTCGATCGTCTTCAATTGTCGACCGAGGGCGTCCAAAATTTCGTCTTTATAGGCTTTGGATGCGCCCTCCATGAAAGCGTCTGCATTCAACTGCTCCATGATTTTCCGAAGAGCAGAATGAGCGCCCTCCAGAGCTGATGCTTGTGGCGCATCAACCCATGGCATATGCAGGAAGCGCTGCCACCAAGCAGGTCTGACTCCAAGAGTTGCATATGCTTTCGCCAGGCTTTCAGCCAATTGAACCTGGTCCGCATCCCGTTTTGCCTGCCACTCGGCGCGCGCTGACTCAAAGGCCGCTGTCCAGTCCTCCGCCAGAGTATCTTCCGGCAAATGAGATTGGCCGCACATTGAGGTAACAGCTCCCCCCTCTTCCATCTGCTGCGCGGCCAACCACTTCCAAACGTCCCCATCCGCGCGTGCCCCTAGCGACACGAACAGCGCTAGCAGCAACATCCCCATCTGGCCTGACCGCATCACACTCCCCAAGGCTCGCATTGACGTCTCCCCTTGCAGAGTTCACTACCTGCCCACTCCGACAAGTGTCAATTCCAGTACCATCATGGTTTCGTCACGGTGCCTAAACCCCATCCAGGGACAGAACAGAAATTCCGGTAAATATGGATTTAGGCCAAACCAGGGCGGCCCTGAGAGGACTGACCAGACTCAAGCAGCACGAGAAGCCACACAGACCGTGCACCAGACACCAACAGCAGTGCGAGTCGTTCTCTCCTCACCTGGGTCATTTACCGATGGTGTTGCAGCATGCGGACATCCACTCAGCACCCCGCCTATGTCGAATCACTCGCGCCATACCGCAGCGTGGGACGCAAGGACGCGGAGCGAATCCTCAACCGTGACTGCTCGGCGCCCCCCCCTGACGCGGCTGCCGGACCAGCCCTACTTCCATTCAGTCATAAACGCCGAGTCCGCACGGCATACCGCCCGGGACTGGAACACGTCGGACGGGGCGTGCACGCGAGCGTTTTCAAGGGGCTGGCGCCATGCGTCCGAACACGACACTCGGTCCTATCCAGCGACAGTTGCTGGCCCTGTTCCAGCAGGGTCGCGACGACCTGCCAGGGATTCAGGCCCACACCGCTGTCTGTCTCTTCAACGCGGTCTGGTGGGAGACCACCCCAGCCTCGCGGCAGCGCCTGGCTCCTGCGGAGCACCAACGACTGTTCGACCGTCTCCGCGAGACCTGGGTAGCCCTGCACCCCACATGGCCACTCCCCTCGCCCGGCGGAAATCGTCCGACCGCCCCCCAATGAAAATGCGCGGAATGCGTTATTAGGCGCGACCCATTTTGCGAGCACGTTCCGTATCCCATTTTGACGGGATGACGGACGGCCGGGCATTGGGCTCGGCCGGCTCGCGAGGGACGGAGCTGCCTACCGTGCTGCCAGGAAACGACCGGTCCGTCTTGGAGGCTTTCCGCCGGGGGGAGACGTCCGTCCTCACGCAGGTGTACCGGACGTATTCGCCGGAGGTGCTCCGCTACCTCTCGCGAAAGTTCTCGGCCGGTTCGGACGGGGGGGCGCGGACCGTCGCGCTGTCGGCGTTGGACCTGGACGCCGCCCATCAAGAGACGTTCGTCAGGGCCTTCCGGCCCAACATGCGGCAGGCCTACGACGGGGTGCGCCCCTACCTGGGCTTCCTCCTCACGGTGGCGCGCTCGACGGCCATCGACCTGATGCGCGCGTCGGGACGCGTGTCGCGCGAAGCCATCTCCATGGACGACGCGCCGGAACTCACGCACCTGCCCACCGAGAGCCGGTCGCCCGAAGAAGAGGCATTGAGCGAGGAGGTGCGCGACCTGGTCCGCCGCTTCCTCGAAACACTCACGGACGAAGGCCGCGCCCTGGCGCAGCTCCGTTTCGTGGAAGGACTGTCGCAGGAATCCGCCGCCGTACAGCTCCAACTCACCCGAGGCGAAGTGCGGGTGCGCGAACGACGGCTGCGGACGCAATTCACGGAGCATTTGAAGGCCTCGGGCTGGCTGGACGCATCGGCCGAGCCCGGGCGGATGGAGCTGGGCGTTCTGCTGGCTTCACTCGCCCTGTGCGCAATCAGGAGCATGCCCTCATGAGGTGGTACGAGAGACATATCGACGCCAGCCTGACCCGGTGGTCGCTGGGGGACCTGTCCTCCCACCAGGCCGCCCGCCTGCTGCGCCATGCCCACGCCTGTCAGCGCTGCGGCTCGCGCTATGAGCGGTGGACCCAGGCCCACCGAGGCCTCGAAGGCGGCCACCTCGACGCGCCCTCCTCCATGGAGCTGCAAGCCTTGTCACAAGGCGGCCTCGCGGCGGCCCTGGCCGCGGCGGCACCCGAACAGGCCCCTTCACGCTGGCCCTCCCTCGCCCTGCTCGGCGGCGCGCTGGCCGCCGTGTTCCTCGCGGTGGTGCTCGTCCCCACCACCTCGAACGTGCCCGGCGAGTTCGTCTCCCGGGGCGAAGGCACCGTCCCCCCCAGCGTCGCGCTTCGCCTCTTCTGCGCCACGCCGGGACAGGCCCTGCGAGAACTGCACGCCGGAGACGCCTGCCGCGCGGGCGCCATGCTGGCTTTCGCTGCCGGTGGCCATGCCCCCTTCACCCACGTCACGGTCCAAGTCCTTGGCGGGAGGACGGAGGAGGTCCTGGCCGGCCCCTTCGCCCTGACGGGAAGTCTGGGCAAGGAAGCCCCCCTCGAGCTGACCGTCCCCATGCCCGAGACGACAGGCATTGTGGAAATCATTGCCGCCTTCGCCGGCAGCCCGGCCGAGTCCCTAGCGACCCTGCGGGGCGAACCCTCCGAGGGCGCAGTGGTGCTCAAGCAGTCAGTGAGGGTAGAGGAAGGGCCATGAAAACATTGGGAGCGCTCCTCGGAGCCGCGGCGCTGCTGCTGGCCCGAGGTGCCTCGGCCGAAACCGTGGTTCGGCGTGCCCTGGTCATTGCCCATAACGGGAGCGACGACCCGTCGCTCCCGTCTTTGCGTTTCGCGGATGATGACGGCGTGTTGTGGGCGGAGACGCTGCAACGCCTGGGCGTGGAGACGACGCTGCTCGTGGCCCCAGACGAGGCGACTCGCGCCAGTGCGCGGCCCGTGCTCGCGGGCGCCCGCCCCGCCACCCCCGACGAGGTGAAGCGCGAGGTGGCCCGACTGCGCGCGGCCAACCTCGTCGACCGCGAGCTCGGAAGACAGACGGATGTGCTGCTCGTCTACGTGGGCCACGGCAACACCGACGAGGCCGGACGCGCCTACTTCACCCTCGATGGCGGCCGGCTCGACAAAGCCAGCCTCTACGCGGACGTGGTGGACCCGTTGGGCGCGGACTACGTCCACGTCATCGTGGATGCGTGCCGTGCCTCGGGCGTCGTGGGCAGCCGCGGCGGTCAGACAGACGCGGCGGTGCTCGCGGAGCTGCGCGGCATGCTCGCGCGTGAGCAGCTCGCCACCCGGCCCACCGTGGGCGCCGTGTTCGCGGAGAGCGACGACGGCGAGACGCACGAGTGGTCACGCATCCGCGCGGGCGTCTTCAGCCACGTGGCCCGCTCCGGCCTCATGGGCGCCGCCGACATCAACGGCGACGGCAAGGTGGAGTACAGCGAGCTGGGCGCCTTCGTCACCGCGTCCCTCCAGGGCGTGAAGGGGCTCCCCGCGCGCCTGACGCTGCATGCCTTCGCGCCCACCCGCGAGCCACGGCGACCCCTCGTCGGCCCCTCGCCAAAGGGCCCCAGCCTGCCGCTCCCCTCCGGGCTCGAGCACTCGCGCATCTCCGTCGAGGACTCCGACGGCAGACGGCTCGCGGACGTGCGGCGCTCCGAGGACCAGTACGTCCTCCTGCGCCTCCCCGAGCGCGACGTGTATTGGATTCGCACCCCCACCCAGGAAGCCCGCGTCACCCTGGCCGAGCTGTCCACCGGCGTCCTGAACCTGGGCGACCGGGAGCTCCAGGAGCGCGGCCCCGCCGAGGAAGCCCTGCGCAAGGGCTTGTTCGCGGTGCCGCTCGACAAGGAGTTCTACGAACGCTACGTGACGGCCTCGGGGTTGGCCCACGTGGGCGTGTCCCAGGCCTTTCCCGCGAGCGTCGGCGGTGGATTCCCTCGCTTCCAGATGCGGCGGCAGGACGCCGCGTCGGGTTGGGACCTGGGCTGGACGGGGCAGCAGGCGCCGCTCGGGTTGAGCACGCTGGCGACGGGGCCCACCGTGACGTGGCGACGGGAGGCACGGCCCTCGCTTTATTACGGCGCGCGCGCCACGTATGGGATGACCCCCATCGCCACCGACGAAATCCGCACCCACCGGGGCGCGCTGCTGGGGCTCCTGGGGGCGCAGGCGCCCTCGGAGCTGCGCGTGCCGCTGTTCCTGGAAGCGGGCGCGGGCTGGGGCTTCCTGGGCGTCACGCGCGGCGCGACGCGCATGGGCGACCCCACCGTGTTCTCCACGTACACGGCCACGGGACTGATGGGGACGCTCGCGGGCGTACGGCTGCGGGTGGCCGCCACGCTCACCTATGACCGCGTCACCCTCGATGACCGCAACCATTGGGACCGCGCCTTCGGCTTCGAAGTGGCGCTGCGACGCTGAGGAACCTGTTCATGAGACGCATGTGGATGGCGGTCTGTGTACTCGCCATGGGCTGTGATGGCATCTCGCTGGACCAGCTCATCCGACAGCATCCGCCCCTCACCCGGCTCGAGTCCGAGCCCGGCGGCGCCAACTGCGCGCTCGGCGGCCATGCCGTCCACACGGGCCTGGACGTCAATGACAACGGCCTCCTCGAACCGGACGAGGTGACCGCCACCACCTACGCCTGCACCACGTCCGTCCCTGGTGTGTTGCTCAGCGTTCGAGACGAACCTCCCGGTGGGAACTGCCCCGAGGGCGGGAAGGCATACCGCGCGGGTCACGACCTGAACCGCAATGACGCCTTGGAGGACAGCGAAGTCACGAGCGAGGCCTACGGCTGCGTCAGCTCCGAGGCAGTCCTCACGCGCATCCGTGAGCAGGAGCCGCGCGTCTTCCCATGTCACGAGGGCGGCTCGCGCGTGGAGGCCGGCCAGGATGTGAATGGGAACGGCGAGCTGGACGACTCGGAGGTCCGAGCGACCACCATCCTCTGCGTGTCCAACGATGCGGTCCGGGTGCGCCTGTACCCGGCGGCGCCCAACCTGGCGTGCCCCACACCCAACACGCAGGTCGACGTGGGCACCGACATCAATCAAGACGGCGTGCTCAGCACCAACGAGGTGGCGGACACCCTGTTCGTGTGCCAGCCCTTGCACACGCTGATGGGCAACCATCACGTGCGGAGCGCGGTGGACCTCGCGGTGCTGGGAGGCATTTCACGCATCCGCGGCAGCCTCACCTTCAGCACGGAGTCCCTTCAGCAGGCTGTCCTTCCAGACCTGATGCAGGTCGAGGGCGCGCTCGAAGTCCTCGATACATCCCTCACGCGCGTGGAGCTGCCCGCGCTACGCTTCGTCGGCCACTCGCTGACCGTGGCTCGCAACCCGGTCTTGCAAACCTTGACGCTGGGCAGCGGCAACCTCGCGCCGCTCTGGGTCCAAGGACAGTTCGACCTGGTGTCCAACCCCGTGCTCCCCACGCTGGCCGGCGTGGCCGCGGTCGCGCCACGAAGCAGCATTCTCATCAAGGGCAACGCGAACCTCGACGGAGGCTATTTCGCCTACATCGCCGAGCACCTCGCCTCCATCACGCTCGAGGACAACGCGAAGCTCTCCACGATTCCCTTCCGGAATCTCCAGTGGCTGGGAGGCTCCCTCACGCTCGCCCGGAATTCGAGGATGGGAAATCTGACCGGGACGGTGCTCCAGCAGGTCGGCGGCGACCTGATTGTCCAGGACAACGAAGCCCTCAGCACGCTGTCCGGCATGCCGGAGCTGGCGTCCATTGGCGGCACGTTCAGCGTCCGGGCCAATGCCAACCTTCGCTCGACCGAGGGGCTGAGCGCGCTCGCCCAAGTGGGCATCTTCGAGATTGATGGCAACCCCGTGTTGGAGTCCGTGGAGGCGTTCCCCGAGCTCAAACGCATCACGCACGGCATCCGCATCAATGGCAACGCGCGGCTGCATGGGCTGTGGCAGTTCAAGGGCCTTCAGCACCTGGGCTTCCTGCTCGTCCGCAACAATCCCGCGCTGGCCCGACTGCAGGGCTTCGGCTTCGTCCAAACGATGACGACGCTGAACCTGGAGAACAACGCCAGCCTCACGGACCTCTCGGACTTCAGCAGTCTGCGCACCGTCGAGGAGTTGAACGTCCTCTCCCATGAGCGCCTCGTCCGTCTCGACCTGCACCGCTTGGAGGTCGTTACCCGCTCCTTCGCGGTCACGGAGAACACCTCGCTGCCGAACTGCCTCGCGGTGTCGCTCGCGGCACGGGTCGTCCAAGGGTTCTCGGCGGAGATTCATGGCAACGACACCACTGCCACCTGCGACTGAGTCGGCCCTCCGGACGAGGAAGTGAGAGTCTCCCATGCGATGGACCTGGTTGGCGGTGGTGGTGCTCGCATCCGGCTGTGAGGGCATCGACCTGCGGAAGCTCGTCACGCAGCACGAGGTCCTCACCCGGGGGGCTGACGAGCCCAAGGGTGCCCAGTGCCCCGAAGGCGGACGCGCACTCCACGCGGGCCTGGACCTGAACGACAACGGCGTGCTCGACGACGACGAGGTGACCCGCACCGAATACGTCTGCGACACCGCCGTGGAGGGCTTGCTGGTGCACCTGCAAACCCTGCCGCCCGGTGAGCGGTGCCCTTTCGGTGGCCACGTGTCCCGAGCGGGACAGGACGTGAATGGCAACGGCGTCCTCGACGATGGCGAAGTCACCCGAGAGGTCCATGGCTGTACGGAGCGAGTCGCCGAGCCCGTGCTGCACCGCACGCGGCATTTTCCCGCGCCGCCCTCGACGCCACCGTGGCAATGCACCTGGGGCCTCACGCGGGTGGAAGCCGGTACCGACACGAATGGCAACGGGCTGCTGGACGATACCGAGGTCCGCGCCATGACCAGCGTGTGTATCGATCCGGCACACGTTCAAGTGAAGCACAGCGCCGAAGCGCCTGGCACGCGCTGCACAGCCGGGGGAACGCGGGTCGAGGTGGGGTTTGACGATGACGGCGATGGCGTGCTCAGAGGCCCGGAGGTTCGCGGGACCGCCTTCGTCTGCGAGGCGCTCCTCACCCTCCATGGCAACTACGAAGTGAAATCCCCCGCCGACCTCGCCGCGCTTCAGCGCATCTCTCGCGTCCAGGGCATTCTCACGATTGACGAGACAGCTCTGACGGAGGTGCGCTTGCCAGGGCTCGCGGTGGTGGACCGGACATTCCGAATCTGGAACAACCCGTTGCTGACCCACATCGAGCTACCGGGCCTGCGCTTCGTAGGCGACGACCTCGACGTGTCCGCCAATCTGAAGCTGGGTGCGTTGAACGCGGGAGGTGCGGACTACCAACTCCTGCTCGTGGGGCGCAGCTTCGTCTTGAGCGACAATCCTACCCTCAAGAATCCAAGCGGGCTCGCAGCGATCTCGCCCCGCTACAGCATGCTGCTGATGCGCAACGC
The DNA here is from genome assembly GCF_000280925.3 of Myxococcus hansupus. Lineage (NCBI taxonomy): Bacteria > Pseudomonadati > Myxococcota > Myxococcia > Myxococcales > Myxococcaceae > Pseudomyxococcus > Pseudomyxococcus hansupus. Next base: position 237,836 of record NZ_CP012109.1, on the reverse strand, counting down.
CTCGCTGGAGTTTCACCCCGGTGAGGATACGCCGTTCGTCAGCATCGTCATCCTCCTGGGCTCGCTGGATGTCATCGGAAACGACATGCTCCAGACGATCCCGTTCGGGCAGCTCTTCCACGTCCAGGATGTCCGCATCGAGAACAACGCTTCACTGCGCGACTTGGGATCCTTCAATCCCGCAAGCATCACCGGCGGACTGGTGGTCACGGGAAATGCGTCACTGCTCGACTGGACGGGCCTCTCACGGGTGCGGCACCTGACGTCGCTGAAAGTGGCGGACAACCCCCTGCTCACAGGTCTGACGGGGCTGAGCTCATTGAAGACACTCACCTCCCTTCACGTGGCGGACAACGCGAGCCTCGTGCACTTCGACCTGCCCGAGCTGAGCCACGTCACCGAATCGTTCACCGTCTGGAACAATGCCCGTCTGCCGACCTGTCTCGCTTCAGCGCTGGCGGCCGCTGTGTACACGGGCGAAGCCGAACGGCTGGACATCAGCGGCAATGACGATGCCGCCAGTTGCGCCCCTTGACGCTCCGAGAGGTCTCTCCCATGCGATGGACATGGCTGTGGATGGTGATGTTCGTCGCCGGGTGCGACGCCATCGACCTGCGCCGACTGGTGACTCAGCACGAGGCCCGCACACGGGTCGACACGGAGCCCGCGGGCCCGAACTGTGAGCATGGTGGCAAGGCGGTGCTCTCGGGTCTGGACCTGGATGCCAATGGCAGCCTCGACGACACCGAGGTCACGGGGACCGAGTATGTCTGTGCCACCCTCGCCCCGGGCGTGCTGGTGCGCACGCGGCCGGTTCCTCGCGGCGAGGCCTGCCCCCACGGAGGGAGTCTCTCCCAGGCGGGGATGGACCTGGATGGGGACGGAATCCTCTCCGACGACGAGGTGACCCGGGAGGTTCAGGGCTGCATCGAGCCCGAACCCGTGCGCGTGGTGGCCCGCGTCCGGGAGCTCACGACGTATCCCTACGTGTGCCGGTATGGAAACTCGCTCGTGGAGGCGGGCGTGGACCTCAACGGGAACGGCGTGCTCGACGAGGACGAGCTCCGGGCGGCGGTGCGCCTCTGCTCGAACTTCGAGACGACGCTGCTCCGCCAGCGGCCGGAACCCGTGGGCCCGAACTGCGCCACCGGCGGCACCGTGGTGGAGGCGGGCGTGGATGGGAACCGGAACGCGGTGCTCGATAACGAGGAGGTCCTCGCCACCACCTACGTGTGCCAACCGCTGGTGACACACCATGGAATGCTCGTCGTGGAAGACGCCGCGGACGTCGAGGCGCTGCGCGGCATCTCCAACATCCGTGGCAACCTCACCCTCCAGGCCCCCGACGTCACGGAGCTCGTGCTCCCAGGCCTCGTGTCCGTGGAAGGCACGCTGGAGATTCACGGCGCGGCGCTGCAGCGCGTGGAGCTGCCGGCGCTGCGCTACGTGGGGGGAACCCTGAGCATCAGCGGCACACAGCTCAGCACGTTGCACGTGGGCCCCCAGGAACACGATGCACTCGCCCAGGTCCGGGTTCACAGCCTCGGGCTCCGGACGCTCCCGAGCCTGACGTCCCTGGCGGGCCTGTCCGCGGTCGTGCCGTTGTTCGACCTGGCCATCTGGGACACCGGCATCCAGTCAGCCCCGGACACCTTCCGCCACGTCCCGACACTGCACGGCACCGTCTCTGTCTTTCAAAATGCCGTGATGGAGGAGCTGCCCCTGTCGCGGCTCGTCGAGGTGGGCGGGAGCGTGGAGATTTCAGGCAACCCCGCGCTCCGGTCCCTGGAGGGACTGAGGAACTTGAGCATGGTCGACGGCGGCATCGGCATCACGAACAACGGCGCCCTGACGTCCGTGTCCGGGCTGAAGAACCTCACCCTCGTGAAGAACCACCTCAGCGTGACGGACAACCCCCAACTCCTGGACGTCCGCTTCGAGTCCGTGTCGACACTGCAAAGCCTCGCCATCACCGGCAACGCGATGCTGGAGCACGTGGGCTCGATGCCGTCGCTGCGTCGCATCCATTATGGCGTCTCCCTCGAGGACAACCCGCGACTGTCGAGCGTGACGGACCTGCCGGAGTTCCTGAGCATGGGGGGCCTCACCCTCACCCGCAACGCCCTGCTGACGGACCTGTCTGGGTTCCATCGGGTGACGTGGATGTTCAGCCTGGTCGTCACCGGCAACGACGCCTTGACGGACCTGGGCACCTTGAGCGCGCTCCATGCACTGGAAATGCTGGAGGTCCGGGACAATCCCGCGCTCACTCGGCTGAACCTGCCTGCCCTGGCGGACGTGCGCCGCGCCTTCCACGTCACGGGCAACGCCCAGCTCCCCTCTTGCTGGGCCACGCTCCTGGCCGACAGCGCCTACACGGGACCCCAAGAAGAACGCGTCATCGAGGACAACGACAGCGGTACGCCGTGCCAGCTCTAGGCAGCCCGGACGCCAGGACATGGCGACGACGGTGCTACAAAGGCCGCCATGATGACCTCGAGTCCACCGGCGGCGAGCGACTCCGCCCCACCCGAGCCGGCGCCGACTCCGCCTGACGCAGCCACCGCCCTCGCCCACCGGTGGGCGCCCTGGGCCGCGGCTGCGGGCGGACTGGCCTGGTTCCTGTGGCTCGGAGGCGCCAGGGCGATTCCGCCCACGCGCCTGGACTGGGCGGTCCGCGAGGACTGGGCGGCGGGCACTTTCGGCTGGCTGTTCTACCGCAATGCCCCGTGGGGGCTGCCGCTCACGAGTACACCCAACCAGCTCCATCCCCATGGGACGTCCGTGGCGCTCACGGACGGCAATCCCCTGCTGGCGGTGCTCTTCAAGCCCTTTGACGCGCTGTTGCCGCCAGACTTCCAATACTTCGGCCTCTGGCTGGCGCTGGGCTTCGCGCTCATGGGCTGGTTCGGCGCGAAGCTCGTGTCGGTGGTGTCGGACCGGCCCACGCACCAGGTGCTGGGCGGTCTGCTGTTGGCGCTCGCGCCGCCCATGGCCGCGCGCCTGGGCCACATGACGCTGTGCTCGCACTGGTTGCTGGTTGCGATGATGTGGCTCCACCTGCGCGCCACGCCGGATGCACGCGCGGCGAAGCGAAGCCTCCTCTTGGCCGCGGGGTTGACCGCGGTCGGCGCGGGCACCCACCCCTACCTGGTGGCCATGCTCGCGCCCCTGGCCATGGCGTTGTCGGTGCGGCTGGCCCTGGGCCGCGTCATCGGCTGGGGACAGGCGGCGCTGGCGTCGGCGGGCATCCTCCTGCTCGACATGTTCATCTTCGCCCTCTTCGGCTACTTCGTCGGCGGCAGCCACCTGGGCGCGGAGGGCTTCGGCCAGTTCTCCTCGGACCTGACCACGCTGTTCAATCCCCAGGACTGGTCGCGCATCCTGCCATCCCTGCCCGTGGCGCGGCGCCAGGCCGAGGGCTTCGGCTACATCGGCGCGGGAGCGCTGCTGCTGGTGCTGCTCGCGGTGGTGGGCTCGGCGTTGCGCTTCCGCGAGCTGAGGGACCTCTCCTGGCGGCGGGCCGTGCCCTTCACCGTGGCGGCGCTGCTGCTGGCCCTCTACGCCCTGTCCTCCCGCGTGACATGGACGGGGCAGACGGTGATGGACCTGGGCGCGGTGTATGAGCCCTTCTCCCGGCTGACGTCCGCGTTCCGCGCGTCCGGTCGCTTCATCTGGCCGCTGAGCTACGCGGTGATGGGCGGCGCCCTCCTCCTGTGGCTGCGGCAGTGGAGAGACCGGGCCTGGGTGAGAACGGCAGCGCTGGCGGTGGTGGTCGCGGTGCAGGCGTACGACGTGCGCGAGGACAAGAGCGAGCTGCGCCGGCGGCCCGACGGCTTCCGGCGGCTCGCGGCCCCGGAGTGGGCGGAAATGAAGGGCCACTACAAGCACCTGGCCCTCTTCCCACCCCAGGTGCAGTGGGTGTGCCCCTACAACGAGCCCCTGGTCAACGCGGCGGGTTACATGGCCTACCGGCTGGGCCTCACCTTCAACAGCGGCTACGTCACCCGGACACCGCCCTCCATCGCCGAGGAATGCAACGCCACCATGCGCCCGGGCGGCCTGGACGCCGACACCGTGTACGTCGTGGTGCGTCAGCAGGTGGGGAACTTCCTCCGCGCGGGCGCTCGCTGCGGCGTGCTGGAGGGGCTGCCCGTGTGCGTGGCCGGGGCGCGGACGGATGCCTTCGCCCAGGCCCTGGGGCGCACCCCGTTGAGATAGCGCGCGCCCCCGCCGAATCCGATGGACTCCCTGGCCGGGCAAGGCAGCATCCCGGCCCATGGGAAGCGAGGACATCGTCGCAGCACTGCGCCAGGTGCCGCTGTTCGCCCGGCTCACCGGGGACCAGCTCCGCTGGATGGCGGACCACGGCCGTCAGCTCCACTTCCCCGCGGGCACGCGCATCGCCGAGCAAGGCGCTCCGGCGGATGGCCTCTCCATCATCCTGGAGGGCCGCACGCAGTGGAGCCGGCGCACGGGGGCCGAAGCCGTCCCGACGTTCGCCCTGGAGGCAGGCGACCTCTTCGGCGAAATCATCCTCTTCCTCAACGCCCCCTACCCCACCAGCGGCGACGCGGTGACGGACGTGCGGCTGCTGCGGCTGGAGCCCGCGACGTTCTGGGAGCTGCTGCGCCTGGCCCCCGCGCTCAGCCGCGGGTTGATGGAGCTGGCTTCCCAGCGCTCGCAGCAGCAGCAGGCGCAGGAAGTCCGCCCCCAGGTGGAGCTCCTCCCCGTGGGCCGCATGGCCGCGGAGCTGGGCGCGGAGCTGGGCAGCCCCGCGGCGGTGGCCCATCGGAGCGCGGCGCGGCTGTGCTCACTGATGGCCACGGTGTCCGCGCGCGCCATGGCCCTGGGTGAGCTCGGGCTGTCCCTGCCCCAACGCAGCGTGCTGCTGGCCCTTCCCCGGGAAGCCGCGGAGCGCGGCCGGACCTCGCCCCCGCTGGAGCCGCTGGTCCGCGCCGAGCGCGAGGAGGCGGTGGGCTCGTGGCTGGAGGCGCGCGGCGTGCGGGATGCGTGGGACAGCGCGCCCGCGTTGGTGGCCTCGGGCCTGGACGTGGCGTGGCTGGAGTCGGTGGCGACGCGCGTGGGCGGCGCGCTGCTGGGGGATGTGCTCGCGTGGCTGGTGGTCGCGGTGAGCTGCGACGTGCTCCTGGCCGAAGTGGCGCGCGGAACGACGCGCGTCTCCGCGCTCGTCGAGGGCGTGAAGGCCTACGCCTTCATGGACCCCGTGCCGCGCGAGGACCTGGACGTCCATGAGGGACTGGAGCACGCGCTGTCCGTGCTGAGTCACCGGCTCCAGGGCGAGCGCCTCACCGTGGAGCGCGAGTTCACCTCCGACCTGCCCCGCCTGAAGGCGGAGGGCGTCGCGCTGGATGAACTCTGGACGCAACTGATGCTCAACGCGCTGGAGGCCCTGGGCGAGCGCGGGGGCCGCATGCGGCTGCGCACCTGGAAGGAGGAGGCGCACGTCGTCGTCGAGGTTTCGGACGATGGCCCCGGCATTCCCCGGGACTTGCTGCCCCGCGTCTTCGAGCCCTTCTTCAGCACGAAGCCCCACGCGGCGGGCATGGGCCTGGACGTCTGTCGGCGCATCGTCGAGCGCCACGGCGGAGACCTCCGCGTCCGCGCCGAGCACGGCGGCACGCGCATCCAGGTGCGGCTGCCCGTGTAGCCACCGCGCGCCTTGCCATCGATGTGCCGCATCCTTCGCGCGGAATCGTGATTAGGGTGCGGGCGCCCGAAGACGTTCGGGCCACACACCCCGCGAGGAACGCACGATGTCCGAAATCAAGACGCCGGAGATGGGAACCCCCGTCTGGATGGACCTGATGACGCCGGACCTGGAGAAGGCCCGCGCCTTCTATGGCCCGCTGCTGGGCTGGTCGTTCGACGTCGGTACGAAGGACACGCACTTCTACACCACGTGCAAGGTGAACGGGCTCAACGCCGCGGGCATGGGGCAGTTGCCGCCTGGGATGAACGGGCCTCCGGCGTGGACGTGTTACTTCGGCGTCGAGGACATCGACGCCATGGCCGAGACGGTCCGCAAGCACGGTGGCCAGGTGGGCATGGGGCCCATGGACGTGTTCGACCAGGGCCGGCTCGCCATCTGTTCGGACCCCACGGGCGCGCACTTCGGCTTGTGGCAGCCCCTCAAGCACCAGGGCGCGCAGGTCGAACACGAGCCGGGCGCCATGACGTGGCGCGAGGTGAACACGCGCGACGCGGCCAAGGCCATCGCCTTCTATTCCGCCGTCTTCGGCTTCGAGGCGAAGAAGCTCGAGGGCATGGGGGACATGCAGTACTGGACCCTGCACAAGGGCAAGACGCCGGTGGGCGGCGTGCTGCAGATGGATGCGAAGTGGCCCGCCGAGGCGCCTTCCCATTGGATGAACTACTTCGCGGTGCCGGACGCCGACGTGGCCGTGAAGCACGTCACCGAGATGGGCGGCAAGGTCCACAGCCCGCCCGAGGACTCCCCCTACGGCCGCCTCGCCGTCGTCGAGGACCCCGCGGGCGCGACCTTCGTCGTCATCCACCTGTCCGAGACGTCCCCGGAGATGTAGTCGCGTGACGCGCGGCGCTCAGTCCTTCTGGCCGAGCGCCGCCACCGCCGCGGCCATCACCTGCTTCACGGGCACCCCCGCGGCCTCCGCCACCTGGCGGCAGTCCTCGAACTCGGGGTGGGCGTTGAGCACCGCGCCCTGGAGCAGCCCGCGCTTCACGCGGACCTTGCCCCACGGCGTCTCCACCTCCACCCAGTCGCGCTCCAGCGCCTGACGCTCCACGCGGTGGTAGCGCACGCCCAGCGTGGTGGACTCGCTCAGCACCGCGTCCACCACCGTCTCACGCTTGCCACCCTCCACCAGCGCGCTCAGCAGGTGCCCCGGCCGGCTCTTCTTCATCACCACCGGCGTCACCCACGCATCCAGCGCGCCCACCGCGAGCAGCCGCTCCAGCAGGTGCCCCAGGAGCTGCGGCGTGGCGTCGTCCAGGTTCGCCTCCACCACCCAGAGCCCGTCCGTACCGGACTGCTCCATCCGCCCCAGCGACGCGCGCAGCACGTTGGGCCGGTCCTTGAAGTCCTTGGTGCCGACCCCGTAGCCCACCTTCTCCACGATGAAGTTCGGCGGGTGGCCGATGTGCGTCAGCACCTTGAGCAGCGCCGCGCCCGTGGGCGTCGTCAGCTCGCCCACGCCCTCGAAGCGCACGGGCACGTCGCGAAGCAGCTCCAACGTCGCGGGCACGGGGATGGGCATGGCGCCGTGGGCCACTCGAATGGTGCCGCTGCCCAGCGGCGGCGGCGCGGCGTAGACCTCCGGGTTGCCCAGCAACTCCAGCACCACCGCCGCGCCGCAGATGTCGACGATGGAGTCCACCGCGCCCACTTCATGGAAGTGGATGTCGTCAATGGACACGCCGTGCACCTTCGCCTCGGCCTCACCGATGGCGCGGAACACCGCCAGCGCCCGCTCCTTCGCCCGGGGCGGCAGCGTGTCCGCGTCCTCGATGAGGCGGCGGATGTCCGCGTAGGCCCGGTGCGGATGCGCCTCGCGCGTGTCCAGCACCACGTCCAGGTGCGTGCCGCTGATGGCGTGGCGCGCCGCGCGGCTCACGGCCAGCTTCCACCCCGGAACACGCAGGCCCGACAAGGCGCGCTCCAGCTCCGCGGGCTGAAGGCCCAGGTCCAGCCCCGCCGCCAGGAACATGTCCCCGGCGATGCCGCCCACCGGCTCCAGGTAGAGGATGCGTCGCATGGTGCTCACCTGCGCCCCTTCGTTCGGGAGATGAGGGCCGCGTAGAAGCCGCCGCCGAAGCCATTGTCGATGTTCACCGTGGCCACGTTGGAGGCGCACGAGTTCACCATCGCCAGCAGCGCGGACACGCCCTTGAAGTTGGCGCCGTAGCCCACCGACGTGGGCACCGCGACCACCGGAATGCCCACCAGCCCGCCCAACGCGCTGGCCAGCGCGCCCTCCATGCCCGCCACCACCACGGCCGCGTGGCACTCCTGGATTTCCTCCCGGCGCCGCAGCAGCCGGTGGATGCCCGCCACGCCCACGTCGTAGACGCGGCGCACCTCGGCGCCCAGGGCCTCGGCCGTCACCGCCGCCTCCTCCGCCACGGGGATGTCGCTGGTGCCCGCCGTCACCACGGCCACGCGGCCCGCGCGCACCTTGCCCTGCTTGAGATGGAAGATGCGCGCCACCGGGTGGTACTCGCCCTTGGGAAACCGCGCCACCAGGGCCTCCGCCTTCTCCGGCTGGAGCCGCGTCACCAGCACCGTCTGCTTGCGCTCCACCAGCGCGCCGACGATGCCCAGGAGCTGCTCGACCGTCTTGGGCTCGCCCAGCACCACTTCCGGGAAGCCGAAGCGCAGGTTGCGGTGCGTGTCGAGCGTCGCGTAGCCCAGCTCGGCGAAGGGCAGGTCCTTCAACTTGCCCACCGCGTCGTCCACCGAGACCCGGCCGGACTTCACGCTGCCCAGCAGTTGCTTCAGCGCCTTCTCATCCATGGGCGCCCGTCTATCGCGAAACGGGCTACACGCCCAGCCGCGCCAACAGGTCGCGGATGCTGTCCCGCTCCAACACCAGCAGGAGCTGACCGCCCACCGGGGGCGCCGCGGTCGCGAGGAAGCGGGCCTCCAGCACCACCACGCGGCTGGCATCCCCTTCCACCTGCCCCACCGCGTCGGACACCACGCCGTCCGCGCTGCCGCGCCGCACCGTGGGCACGGTGGGCACCAGCCGCCATCCCGTCAGCCGCCCCATGGCGGACAGGCACGCGCTGGCGACGATGTTGGCCGTCTCCGCCACCACGCTGTCGCGCTCGACCTGATGAATCGCGGGCTGGCCGTTCAGGAGCAGGGCCTCCAACGCGTTGCCATCCTCCTGCGGCAACGCCAGGAGCAGGACTCCGCGCAGCCCCCCCTCGATGCCGAGCCACGCGGCCACCACCGGCGCGTCCCCGCCCAGGAGTCCAGCGGCGTCCGAGGGGCGCGTCAGCACCACGCGGGGAATGGAGAGGTCCACCTTGCGCCCCCCCATCAACCGGGAGAGGGCATTGGCCGCGTGGCCACAACCGATGTTGGCCACCTCGCGCAGGGCGTCGAGTTGCGCGTCGCTGGGCAAAGGCTGGCTCACGCGGTCAGTAACCTCGGCACGTCCAGGATGAACACCGGACGCCCACTTCCCAGAATGGTGACGCCGGACAGGCCCGGCAGCAAGTCCAGGGGCCGAGACAGCGGCTTGAGCACCACTTCCTCCTGCCCCAGCAAACGGTCCACCGCCAACGCCACCCGCCCGGAGTCCCCGTCCATCACCACGAAGGGCTGCGTGCCGAACTTCCGAGGCGCAGGAACACCTACCAACGCATCCAGCGAGTGGACCGGCAACAGCGAATTACCGTGAGGCAGCAGGGCCGTCTCGCGGCTGCGGCTGAGGGACTCCCCATCCGCCTCCGTGGCGCCCACCACCTTGGCGATGGGCAGGCCGAACACTTCCTCCCCCACCTCCACCAGCAGCAGGTGCACCACCGCCACCGTCAGTGGAAGGCGCAGCGTGAAGCGGGTGCCCCGGCCGCGCTCGCTGTCGATTTCGAGCGTGCCGCCGACGTTCTCCACCACGCGCTTCACCGCGTCCATGCCCACGCCGCGGCCGGAGATGTCCGTGATGTCCTTCGCCGTGGACACGCCCGGCAGGCACGACAGCATGAAGGCCTCGCGGTCCGTCATCCGCGCCGCCGCCTCCGGCGAGAGCAGGCCCCGCGACACCGCGGCGTTCTTCAGCTTCGCCGGGTCCATGCCCCGGCCGTCATCTTCCAGCTCGATGATGACCCGGTCCCGGGCGCGCTTCACCGCCACCAGCACCCGCCCGCGCGGCCCCTTCTTCGCGGCGGCCCGGTCCTCGGGCGCCTCCAGGCCATGGTCGATGCAGTTGCGCAGCAGGTGGAGCAGCGGGTCCGCCAGCTCCTCGAGGATGGCCCGATCCAGCTCGATTTCCGCGCCGGTGATGACCAGGTCGACCTCGCGCTCCTTGCGGCGGGCGATGTCGCGCGCGGCCCGGGGCAGCCGATCGGTGATGAGGGACAGCGGCGTCATGCGCGCCGTCATCACCTTGTCGTGCAGGTCCTTCACCAGCGTGTGCAGCCGGTAGACGCCCTCCTCCAATGCGGGGCGGGTGTTCTCCGGCAGCACCTTGCCCACTTCGCGCAGGCGGGCCGTGGCGAGCATCAGCTCGCCCACCGTGTCGAGGAAGTAGTCGAGGAGCTCCGTGCGCACGCGCACCGTGCGCGACGCGGTGTCCGCCGGGGCCCGGCCGCCATCGGGCACGGGGACCATGGTGGGCACCACGGGCGCGGCCACCGCCGGCTTCACCGAGACGACCTCCACCTCGGCCACGTTCTTCAGGGCCGCGTGGATGCCGGCTTCTCCCGCTGGCGTCTCCAACTCGAGCTGGATGTTGCCGTCCGGAATGCGGCCGGCCTTTAGCTCCTCCAGCGCGGGCCGGAGGTCCACCAGGGTGCCCAGGTTGGTGAGGCGCTTGTGGACGAGGAAGGCGCGCACGCCCGGCACCTGGCAGGTGGGCGCGATGCGCAGACGCACCGCCCAGCGCTGCGCCAGCGGCTCCGGCAAGGGGGCGCTGGCGGCCGCTTTCAGCGAGTTCGCCAGGTCGTTGGGAGAGGGGCGCTGCGACGGGTCGGCGTCCGTGGCCCGGCGGCCATGGAGGGGGACCACGGTGCCGTGGGTGCCTTCCGGCGGCGCGGCGGAGACCTGCGCCGAGGTGAGCGTCAGCCCCGCGCCGGATGAGGCTCCGTGGGAGGAGAGGCTCGCACCGGTGGAGCCGCTGGTGGGGTGCGCGCCGGATGCGAGGCTCGCGCCGGAGGGGCCACTGGTGCCTGGGCCACCGCTCGAACCTTGCGGGGGCGCGGAGCCACCCGAGGTGCCGGAGCCGCTGCCCGACGTGCCGGGCCCACCGCCTGGATTTCCATCGGGGTCGGAGGGCCCTGAGCCGCCTGTCCCGCTCGACCCCGTCGAGCCGGCGCCGCCGTCCGTGGCCCTTCCCGTGGTGCCCACATCGGAGCCGCCCGTCGCCGTGCCCATGCCGCCTGATGTGGAGCCTGCGCCGCCGGTCGCCGTGCCACCTGCTGCCGAGCCCGTGCCGTCTGACGACGCGCCCGTTGCGGCCGTGCCCGAATCGCCATCCGTCGAGCCCGCACCGCCGGGTGCATCGCCTCCGGAGTCCGCGCCGCCCTCCGACTTCAGGGCCGTCACCTTGGCCACGCGCGTGGCGGCTGGGGCGTGTCCCGTCATGACGGTGACGCGCTGGCCGAGCTGCGTCAGGAGCACCGAGGCATCGTCTGGCGGCTTGCCCTCCGCCACCGAGCGCACCTGCGCGAGCATGGTGTCGGCGGCGGTCAGCAGCAGGTCCACCAGGTCCCGGTCCAGGCGGCCGCGGTCCTGACGGACGGCGTCCACGAGGTCCTCCACCCGGTGCGCCACGATGGCGATGGGCTCGAAGCCCATGGACGACGCCATGCCCTTCACGGAGTGGGCGTGGCGGAACATCGAATCGACCGCGCTGGACGAACCCTCGCGCTCGAGCTCCACGAGGTCACGCCCGAGCGCTTCCAGGTGGTCGGTCGCCTCGGAGATGAAGAGCCCGAGGTAGCGGGACATGTCCATCGTCATGGACCCGGCCTCGAATCAGGAAGGGGGGACGGCCCGCGCACGCGCGGCACCGCTCACGTCTCGCCCAGGACCTTCTTCACGACGGCCAGCACGTCCTCGGCCCGGAAGGGCTTGACGATGAAGTCCGAGGCACCCGCCTCGATGGCCTCCATCACCAGGCTCTCCTGCCCCAGCGCCGAGCACATGATGACCACCGCGCTGCTGTCCGCCTTGATGATCTCACGCGTGGCCTCGATGCCGCTCTTGAACGGCATGACGATGTCCATCGTCGTGAGGTCGGGCTTGAGCTCCTTGTACTTCTCCACGGCCTCCAGGCCGTTGGCCGCCTCGCCGACGACCTCGAACCCCCCAGACGCAAAGATGTCCTTGATCATGTTGCGCATGAAGATGGCATCGTCGACGACCAGGACCCGCTTAGCCATGTGAAGAACTCCGCCTCCGAATCGCCTGAGGAGCGCGGACACTAGCATCCGCGCTTTCCAGGGGGCTACTCACTTGGAATGGGTGAACAAGGCAACCACCGCGGCGTCCAACCCTTCCGGGTCCAGGACCGTTACCCCCAGGCCACCCAGCCTGGCGACGCCCCGGATGGCAGGCGTCAACTTCCCTGGCGCCGTGCTCACCCGCTCCACCGCTTCGATGCCGTCTACGTCCGTGACCAACAGTCCCAGGTCCCTTCTCCCACGGTCCAACAGGACCACGCGTCCGGGAGGGGTAGGACCCTCGGGAAGACTCAAAAGCTGGCGCAGCTCTACCACCGTCACGACCCGGCCGCGCAGATTCATTACGCCTGTAATCGCTGGCGGGGCGCGCGGCACGCGGGTGAAGCGCTCGGGAGGCACGACGACCTCCCGCACCGCCGAGAGCGGCAGCCCGTAACGCTCCTTCTCCACCCGGAAGATGACGTGCCGCACAGGAGTAACGTTCTATCCGCTCTGAAATGACCGGCCCGCTCACCGCCGCTTCGACCGGGGCGCGACCGCCGCGCCACGCTTCGCCGTGGACGTCTTCGTCTTCGCGCCGGCCCGCACCGCGGGACCTTTGCGCGCCGGGGCCTGCTTCGCCACGGATTTCTTACCGGCCGCCGACTTCCCCGCTGCGGGCTTCTTCCCGTCCGGGGCACGCTTCATCGCCGCGCCGCGCCGTACACCGGCCACGGGCTTCGCGGCTCCGGCCGGGGCCTTCCCGCCGCCAGCAGCCGCAGCCGCCAGCAGCGCCTTGAGCACCTTCTGCGGCGCCACGGCGCGAAAGCTCTCGTGAATCCACTGGGACAGCAGCCCGATGGGGACCTCGCTGCCCGGCTTGAAGCGCGAGGACACCCAGCCACTCTTGCCCAGGCCGTAGCCGGTGGGCTCGGTGAAGGGCAGCGTGAGCGCGGCCTCATGGGACTCGGGGAGCTTGGTGGTGACCCCCAGCCCGTCGTTGTCCAGCGCGAGGATGACGAACATCTTCCCCTTCACCTTGGCCGTGCGGTGGCCCCAGGGGAACTCCTCGGTCGTCTCCGGGAGCGCGAGCATCACGCCGCGCAGATGGTCCTCGGCGGCCTTCAGCTTCGCGTCGACGTTGTCCGCGGGCGTCTGGCTCATGAGCCCAGGCGGAAGCTGCGCACGACGCTCTGCAGCTCGACGGAGAGGTTGGTCAGCTCGCTGGCCAGCGACGTCATGCGCGACACGGCGGCCGTCTGCTCCTGGATGACGGCCTGGATGGCCTCCGTGGAGGAGGCGTTGTTGCGCGCCACCAGCTTGATCTCCTCGATGGCCTTCACCATCTCCTCGCTGCCCTTGAGCTGCTCACGGGCGCTCTCGGAGATGAGGTGCACCTTCTCCGAGCCCTTCCGGATGGTGTCGGTGATGGCGCCCATGGAGCGCACGATGTTGGTCAGGTCCTCGCGGCCCTCGGCCAGCTCCGCGATGCCTTCCTTCATGGCGCTCACGACGGAGGTGGACTGGCCGGAGATGTCGCGCGCCAGCTTCGAAATCTGCTCGGCGGAACGGCCCGCGCTCTCGGCCAGCTTACGGACCTCGTCGGCGACCACCGCGAAGCCGCGGCCGTACTCACCCGCGCGCGCCGCTTCAATCGTCGCGTTGAGCGCGAGCAGGTTCGTCTGCTGCGCCACCTGCGTAATCGCGTCGACGATCTTGGAGATTTCCTGCGTCTTCTCCCCGAAGGCGAACACCTGCTGGCTGGCGGACTCGATGCGGTTGAAGACCTTCTTCACCTTGTCGCCGGCCAGCCGGGCCGCCTTGGAGCCGTCCTCGGCCGCGCTGCTGGTCTCCGCCGTCGTCCGCGCCGCGTCCTCGGCGCTGGCCGTGGTGCGCTGGATGCTGCCGGCCATCTCGGTGATGACCTTCGACGCCTTGGACACCAACTGCGACTGCGACTCGGCGCCGCCAGCGATCTTCTCCATCGACGAGCCCACCTCCTCGGTGGAGCCGTTGACGTTCTCCGCCGAGCGCTGGAGGTCGATGGCCGTGTCGGCCACGCTCTTCGCCGTCTCCTGAATCTTGCCCACCAGCTCGCGCAGGTTCTCCTGCATGCGGGTGATGGCGCCCGTCAGCTCGTCGATTTCGTCGCGCGTGCTGCCGCCCTCGGCGGCCACCGGCTTGGACAGGTCGCCCTGCGAGATTTCATACGCGGAGCGGCTGAGCACCTTCACGCGGGTGACGCGCGCCAGCAGCGACGGCAGCAGCGCCGCGGCCGCGCCGGTGATGAAGATGGCGACGCCCACGCGGGTGATGTCCTTCCACACCGCGGGCCCGGGGCTGAGCTGGTGGAAGAGGACGTCCGACGCGTACATCCACACCGTGAGCAGCAGGCCCAGCACCACGTAGCCGTTGAGAATCTTCCGGTGCAGGGAGACCTCGCGGGTCGCGCGAGGGCTGTCCACGGCGCGCAGCAGTCGCTGCAGGGGCTCGCGGCGGGGAGTGTGTCCGGGGACTGTGTCGTCGCGGAGGGGACGGCGCACGGGTTGCTTTCGGGGGATGAGAAGCGCCTTCGGGTTTAGCCTTGCTGCACCGCAGGGTCAATCCATCGGCCGCGGCCGGAAGTGGTCGAACCCTTCGGGTGGTGGGAGAACGCGGCCTGTCCCATCCCGGCTCACCCACCCGCGCCCCTCTGTGAAGTGGCCAATGCGGGTGATGGCGTGCCCGCCCGTAGCGCACGCGCGCTCGAATGCCCGGCCGCGTGACGGGGGACGGCCAGGAGCAGCTCGTAGTCCTCCCCCCCCGCGAGCGCGCCCTCGGGCCCCAGCGCCTTGCGCACCGCCGCCGACAGCGGCAGCCGCGCCAGCTCCAGCTCCGCCCGCACGCCCGAGGCGGTGCAGAGATGACCCAGGTCTTGTGCAAGGCCGTCGGAAACATCCAGCGCGGCGGACGCGTAACGGGCTGCCACCCGGCCCAACGCCACGCGGGGCTCGGGGCGGCGCTGGCGGCGCACGGCGGCGCCCCGGCGCAGGCCCTCGCGAAGCTGCGCGAGCCCCAGGCGCGCGTCGCCCAGTGTGCCGGACACGTAGAGCAGGTCCCCGGGCCGGGCCCCCGCGCGGGTGAGGGGCGCGCGCGACAGCTCGCCCGCGGCGGTGATGGTGACGGACAGCTCGCGCGCGGAGGTGAAGTTGCCGCCCACCAGCGCGATTTTGTGCGCGGTGGCCAGGGCGGCCATGCCCCGCGCGAGCCCCGCCAGCTCCCGCGCCGGATAGTCCCGAGGCAGCGCCAGCGCGCAGACGAACCAGCGCGGCGTGGCCCCCATGGACGCCAGGTCCGACAGGTTCACCGCCAGCGCCTTGTGGCCAATGTCCGCCGGGGAGAACGCGGCGCGGGTGAAGTGCACGTCCTCCACCACCGCGTCCGTGGTGACGCACTGCGCCCCGCGCTGAGGCGCCAGCACCGCGCAGTCATCTCCCGGCCCCACGGGCACCCGCGCGCGGGGAAGTGCGCGAGGAACCGGCGGATGAAGTCGAACTCACCAAGCATGGGGGCGAACAAATCCCAGACGCGCTGTCAGGGCAATGACACTTTTCGGCACTTGGGGGCGAGGCACATTTTCGCACCAATCCAAGACAACTTAGGAATTGGGTTTTCCTTCCCCCGGGGGCCATGAATGTCGAAGATTGGCGAGCGTCTGCCTTCTGTTGCCACGCCCAAAACCAAGACAGAGGCAACGGGACCGGGCGCGAAAGCCGTCAGTCCCCAGCAGTGGGTGGACCTGCTCGGCGGCCTGATTCCGACGCAAAGCGTAACCAAGGCGGCCCCCGCGAGCACGTTCTCCGCCCAGGCCCCGGGGACCACGACCGCCTCGCATCCGGCTTTCGGCAAGGAAATCCTGCCCTCCGCCCTGGGCCCGCTCACGGATGAGCGCATGGCGCGCTGCATCGTCGACGCCTACAAGGAGATCTACCGGGGCGACCGCTTGCCGAACGGCCCCGAGCGCTCCAAGTGGATGGACTTCGCGCGGAAGATGCGCGCCGAGAACCCGAAGGTCACCGCGGATGACATCCGCTACGCCATCCAGGACAAGCTCCGCCTGGAGCGGGACGGGCTGGACGCCCACTCGAAGGAGAACACCGACCGGTTCATCCGGGACGCCGTCTCGTGGGTCGCCCGCTGCTACGAAGACAAGCAGCACGAAGCCACGCCCGCGGAGATGCAGCACTGGCGCGCCTTCGCCGAGGACCTGCTGAAGAAGAACCCGAAGATGACGCCGGAGGCGCTCAAGTACGCCATCATCGACGCCGTCCGGGCGAAGGTGATGGGGACGGACTCCATCACGCAGGAGAACATCGACAAGTACATCAAGGACTCCGTCAAGTGGGTGACCCGCTGCTACGAGGGCAAGGAGCGCGAAGCCACGCCCGCGGAGATGACGGAGTGGCGCGCCTTCGCCCAGAAGCAGATAAAGGAGAACAAGGACATCTCCCCCGAGGAGCTCCGCCTCGCCATCGCCGACACGATGCGCGAGAAGATGACCGGGACGGGCGCGGCGACGCCGATGAACATCGACAAGTTCATCGACGATGCCGTGAAGTGGGTGTCCCTCTGCTACGAGGGCCAGGAGCGCCGCCCCACCGCCGCGGAGCTGGGGCACTGGCGCGACTTCGCCCGGAAGCTCCAGAAGGAGAATCCGGACATCAAGCCCGAGGAGCTTCGGCTCGCCATCAGTGAGGCCGTGCGCGTGAAGGTGACGGGCATGGACAACACGGGCAGCGCCAACATCGACCGCTTCATCCATGACGCCGTCAAGTGGGTGACCCTTTGCTACGACGGCAAGGAGCGCGCGGCCACCCCCGAGGAGCTGCGGAAGTGGCGCGCCTTCGCCAATGAAAAGAAGAAGGAGAACAAGGACATCTCCCCCGAGGAGCTCCGCCTCGCCATCCAGGACGCGATTCGCAGCGAGAAGATGGGGACGGACGGCCCTCCGGGAGAGAACGTCGAGCGCTTCATCCGGGAGGCCTACGCCTGGCTGGTCCAGACCCACTACGGCTACGTCAGCGACCAGCCGAACGGACCCACACAGCGCGAGCTGGAGGCCTGGGCGAAGTTCGCCCGCGACAAGCTGAAGGAGACGCCCGAGATGTCGAGCGAGGACCTCCGGCACTACATCCTGGACAGCCTCCGCACCGCGCTGGCCAACCAGTGACAGCCGCGGCCGCCCCGCGCTCGCGGCTCACAGCGAGCGCAGGAAGGCCACCAGGGCCTCGCGCTCCGTCGCGTCCAGGGCCTTGAAGCCCTCACGTGCGCGGGCGCCTTCGCCGCCGTGCCAGAGGATGGCCTCCTCGAAGCTGCGCGCCCGGCCGTCGTGCAGCATGCGCACCTGACGGTTCACCGTCTCCAGCAGGCCCAGGCCCCACAGCGGCGGCGTGCGCCACTCGGAGCCGCTCGCCTCTCCGTCGGGCCGGCCGTCCGCCAGCTCCGGGCCCATGTCGTGCAGCAACAGGTCCGTGTACGGCCGGATGCGCTGGTTCGACAGCTCCGAGATGTCCTTCACCTCGCCCGTGGTGAACTCCCCGTGGTGACACGCCGCGCAGCCCACCTGCTGGAAGAGCGCCTGCCCCATCACCACCGCGGGCTCGGTGACATCGCGGCGCGCGGGGGGCGCAATCAACCGGAGGTAGAGCAGCGCCTGTTCGAGCTGGTGTTCCGGCAACGCCGGGCCACCAGCCTCGGCGGGCCGCGCCTTGCACGGGGCCTGCTTTGGCGTGCAGTTGCGCTCGGGATAGAGCGCGGTCGTCATTCCCAGGTCTTCCGAGAAGGCGCTCGCGACCTGCTGCTCCAACGTGGGCTGGTTGGCCTTCCAGCCGTAGCGGCCCAGGCGCACCTTGCCATCCCGGACGCTGACGACGCGGTTGGGACGGCCGGAGATGCCATCCCCATCACGGTCCTCAGCATCCGCCAGCGCCTCGATGGCGGCATCGGGAATCGCCTCCAGCAGGCCCAGCCCGAACACGGGTGAAGGGATGCGGGGCGACAGCATCGTCTTCGGAGAGAGCCGCCTGTAGCCCAGCTTCGCCAGGTGATAGCGCGGCTTGCGCAGCGTGTACGGCGTCCCGTCCGCGTACGTCCCCTTCACCACGGAATAGCGCACCTCGACCGAGCCTTCGGGCACGACGCCTGGAATGGCCCGGTCATGGAGCTGCCCACCGTAGATGGGTTCATGCCGGCCCGAAGGGGCGTCCTTCGTCGGCACGCTCAAGCGCACGAGGAGCGGCGCCTCCGTGCCCAGCTCGCGCAAGGGGCGGCCTCGCCCATCCTTGAAGTGGCATGAGCCACACCCGGTGGCGTTCGAGAAGGGCCCGGCGATGACCTCGGGCTGGTCGTACCAGTTCCGCATGAACACCGCCTTGCCGGCGAGCATGTCCATCCAGCGAACCTTCTGGAGGTTCGCCAGGGCACGGCCATAGGCGTTGGGGGTGACATCGAAGATGGTCGTGGCTCCGCCCGAGAGCGCGGGGTCCTGGACCACGGACTCCGCCAGCGCCGAGCGAACAGGACCGACCGCGAGCACCAAGGCCAGCGGCCACCACATCGTCATCGAGGGCACATGGGAAGGAAGGTGGGACGACATGGCTCGCCTCGACGGAAACGGCTGGAAGCAGGACCTGAGCCCTGCTTCCAACCCGGTGAGAGAAACGTCCGCGCCGCTACTTCGAGGCGGCGGGGATGACGCTCTCGCTGACCATCCGCAGCGTGCGTGCCGTGCTCTGGACGTGGATCTCGTCGAAGCCCAGGTACGGGTAGCTCGTGGGCCCACGGACTTCCTCGGTCAGGACAATCTCGTCACCCTCGACCTCGCGGCCATCCATCAACATGACACGCCCATAGGCGACATCGAAGCGCCACTGGCACACGGCATCGGGCAGGGTGCGGAAGGTGCCCTGACACGGATTGCGGCAATAGTTGCAGCTCCCGTAGCCGCGGTCTGCACAGTCGTACTCGCACATTTGCTGGGTTTGATACTGCGGACGGCAGTAGGGCTGAATGGGACCCGGTTCCAGAGGCTCCTGCCCACCGATGGTCCCGTTGCGGATGCCACCCACGGCCGCCTGCAACCGGCCCCGCTGGTAGACCAGCACGGAGTAGGTCGTGGACTCGCCCGCCCCGGTGAAGCTGCCGGCATACGTCCGCTCCTTGCCTCGAGTCTCCACGGACGCCGTGCTCGTCACCGAGCCCTCTGACACGGAGGAGAACAGCATCCGGTTCTCATCGGCGTCGCTCTCGCTGAAGAACCCCGCCGTCCAACTGGTCGCGAGCCCCGTGTAGATGAGCACCCCACCCTTGCCGCTGGCGTCGTCACTGACGACCTTGAGACCTTCGTCGGAGACGCTCACCTGGGCATTGCCAATCCCACAGTGATTGAGACCCTTGAACTCCACGCACTCCTGCGCCTGGGCCTGCGCGAAAGGCAAGGTGAAGGCGAAGACGGCGGCCCACAGCGTGTTGTTGTACTGGCGAAGCAGACGCATCTGACGGCTCCTGTCATTCATGGGAAATCCATGAAGGCCCGCGCCGCTCTTCAATGCCCATGCCAGGGATTCTCAACCTCTGAGAGACTATGAGGTTTGTAACAGGCGCCGTCACAAACCTGTCATGACACGTGACATCAACAGACACACTGCGTACCAGGTCAGCCATTTCGAAGCTCCGCGTCCTGCAGCGCCGGCCCCAAGACGTACGACGCGCCGCATCCGGTTGACAGCGCCCACCTCGCGCGAAGGCGTGGTACTGACGCCCATCAAATGCCGGGACACTGGACATCTGAAGCCTCGTTCGTCGACGCCTGCGTCGGCCTCAACCGCGCCGTCTGCGTGGCAGTCGTCGATGACGAACTCGCCGCGAAGCGTGTTCCATTCACCAAAGGAGCCGTGTTCCATCAAGGCAATTGGCTCGACGCCGGCGCGTTGAAGTGGGACGCGATCGCGGTCACGCGCTGCCAGACCCCGATTCCGCAGTATGCGATCGTCTCGGTCAACGGTCAGGTGCAGTTGGTCGGCAGCGGCGACATGCACGAAGAGCAGGTGCAGGACGGCGACGCCAGCCCGCCCCAAAACGGCATGCTGCGCGACGCCCGCGCCATCGCCGGCGTGCTCCATGTGTGCGGCATGAATCGGCAGGTCTATCGTCGCGAGGGGCGAGACCAGTGGCGCCATCTCTCCTTGGAGCTCGCCCCGGCGAGCGGCGTCTTCGGCTTCGAAGCGATGGACGGATTTGCCCTGGACGAGCTGTACGCGGTCGGTTGGGAGGGCGAGCTCTGGTCATTCGACGGCGCGCGGTGGCGGCAACACGACGTCGGCACCCAAGCCATTCTGCTCGACGTGGTGTGCGCGGGCGACGGCCAGGTTTACGCCATCGGCCGAGGCGGCCAGTTGATTGTCGGGAGGGGGGCGCAATGGCAGACGCGCGACCTGGAGCTCCCACACGAGCTCTGCAGCCTGGCGTGGTTCCGCGACCGGCTGTACGCGTGCTCGACGGGTGAGCTCTACGTCTGGGACGGCACACGCTTCCAGGTGCACGCGTTCGACGGCGACCGCCCAGGAACCTTGCAGTACCTGAGCGTTGGCGAGAGCGGCCTGTGCGCCGTCGGCCCGAAGGACCTGTTCCTCTACGACGGCGAGGCCTGGACGCGGATCGACTGACAGGCCGCCACGGGACAGCCGCGCGGCGGAGCGGTCGAGGCCCGCCCCCGCCGCGACGCTCCGCGCTAGCGCAGCGCCGTGAGGGCCGCGCCGACCTTCGCCACCGTCACCGACACGGGCGTCGTCACCTCCGGAGCGAAGATGGCCACGCGAAGCTCCTCGAAGGACCACCGCAGCTCCTCCGCCGCCGCCTGGTCACGCACGGTGGCGCGCCTGGCGAGGAAGGTCTCCCACAGCGGGGTGAAGGGCGCGGCCTTCCCTGCGTCCTTGGCGGGGTTCATCACCGCACGCGACAGCCGGGCCTGCACCGCGCGGAGATAGCGCGGGTAGTGCATCAGGCGCGCGAAGGGAATCCACTCGATGAGGTTCGCGGGGAACAGGTGCCCGAGCTGCGCGCGGATGTCTTTCACGGCCGCCGAGCCGCTCGGCCCCTTGGATGCCGTCTTGAGTGCGGCGAGCGTCGCGGAGAGCTCCGCGGTGGTGACAACGACGGCGTTCGCCCAGTCCCGAGCTGCCTGCTCGATGCGCGGTGAGCCCTCTCGGACCAGCGCATCGAAGGCCGCCTTCGTGCGGGGCAGTGGCGCACCCGGCGCGAGCTTGAACGCCTCGTCGACGCCGCGTGCGAGGACGAGCGCCCGGAAGGCGTCGGCCTGGCCCCGCGCGGGCGGCGCGCCATCCAGCGACGGAAATGGAAGCGGCATGCGCGCGGCGCTGACAGCCACATGCCCGCGCGCGGCGAGCATCAGGAGCCGGCGGACCCCGGTGCGCGTGGCCGTCTCGGCGGCGGGGGCTGTTTCAAGCAGCACCAGGTCCACGGTGGCGCCCCGGTCGACCAGCGCGGGATAACTGCGGACGTCGAGCCCGCCGACCCGCCGGGTGACCACGGAGGGCAGCTCACCGAAGCTCCAGGCGGTCAGCCCCTTGCGCTCCCAGTCCGACGTCGGCGCCACGCTGCGCAGCGCCGCCCGGGCATGTCCACCGTGCTGCTTGAGCAGCGCGTCGGCGTCGCGGCTCCGCGCGAGTTCCTTTCCCCGCTCGTCGAGCACCCGGAGCGTGATGCGCAGGTAAGGCACCACGGCATCGGCCCGGAACGACGCCTCGGTCACGTCCACGCCGCACAGGCGGGACACCGCGCGCGCGAGCGCTGGAATCAGCGGCCCGCGGAAGGGCACGAGCTCCTTTTCGAGCGTGTCGACCAGGTCCGGCAACGGCCCTAGCTGCTTGCGCTGGGCGCGGGGAAGCTGTTCGAGCAGCGCGGTGAGCTTCTCCCGCTGCCACCCGGGGATGGTCCAGTCGAGCTCCCCCGGGACCAACTGGGCGAGCAGCAGCAGCGGCACGCTCAGGGTGATGCCGTCGTCCTCGGCCGAGGGGTCGAAGGTGTACGTCACCGGCACGGACGCGCCGTGCAGGGCGATGGCGTCCGGGTAGTGCGCCGGGGACAGGTCCGGGTCGTGCGAGAGGGCATCCTCCATGGAGAGGACGAGCACGTGGGGGTCGGCCGCCTCGGCCTTGCGGCGCCAGACCTCGAAGCCCGCTCCGTCCGTCACGTCCGCCGGGACGCGCTGGTCGAAGAACGTCAGCAGCGCCTCGCTGTCGAGCAGCTCGCTGCGCCGGGCCTTGTCCCGCAGGCGCGCCACGCGTTCGAGCACCTGGCGGTTCTTCTCCTGGAACGCCCCCCGGGTGCGGTACTCGCCGCGCACCAGGGCATGCTCGAGGAACATCAGCCGTGCCTGGGCGGGGTCCATGCCGGCCAGAATCACGGGGCGCTCCTTGAAGACCTGGAGCCCGAAGAGGGTCGCGTTCTCCTTCACCATGGCGCGCGCGGACTTCTCCGACCAGTACGGTTCGGAGTAGCTGCGCTTGAGCAGGTGGGGGGCCGCCGCCGCGAGCCACTCCGGGTCGAGCTTCGCCACGGTGCGCGCGAACAACTGGGACGTCTCCACCAGCTCGAACGCCATCACCCAGGCCGGGGGCTTCTTCGCGAGCGCCGACGAGGGGTGAACCATGAAGCGCGTCTGCTTCGCGCCCGTGAAGTAGCGCTGCTCCGGATTCCACTGGCCGATGCGGGACAGGAGCCCGGTGAGGAGCGCCTGGTGCAGGACGTCCCCTTTCGCCGGAACGCCCCGGCCCTTGCGCGACAGGCGCAGCTCGCGAACGGTCTCCTCGAGCTGACGCTGGACGTCCCGCCACTCGCGCACCCGCAGGAAGGACAGGAAGTTGTCGCGGCACACGCGCCGCAGATGGGACGTCCCCCGGCCCTCGGCTTCGCGCACGAATGCCCACAACTTGAGGAGCCCCGTGAAGTCCGAGTGCTCGTCACGGAAGCGCCGGTGCAGCTCGTCCGCCTTCTGCGCGAGCTCCCGTGGCCGCTCGCGCGGGTCCTGGAGGTTGAGCGCCGCGGCGACGATGAGCACCTCGTCCAGACACCCGTACTCGGCGCCGGCGAGAATCATCCGCGCGATGCGCGGGTCCACCGGGAAGCGCGCGAGCTGATGCCCGAGCGGCGTCAAGGTGCGCTCCTTGCCCTCGATGGCCCCCAGCTCCTCGAGCACCCGCCAGCCCTCGGCGATGGCCCTCGGCTGGGGCGGGTCGAGGAAGGGGAAGTCCTCGACGTCACCGAGGCCGAGCGACTTCATCCGCAGGATGACCCCCGCGAGCCCGGTGCGCTTGATTTCCGGGTCGGTGAAGGCGGACCGCGTGGTGAAGCTCACCTCGTCGTAGAGGCGCACGCAGATTCCCTCGCGCACGCGCCCGCAGCGCCCCTTGCGCTGGTCGGCGCTGGCCTGGGAGACCGGCTCGATGTGCAGGCGCGTGGTGCCCGAGCGGGGGTCGTAGCGCGACAGGCGCGCCACCCCCGTGTCCACGACGTACACGATGCCCGGGATGGTGACGGACGTCTCCGCGACGTTGGTGGCGAGGATGACCCGGCGCTCGGGGATGGTGGCGAAGACGCGCGACTGCTCGGAGGCCGACAGGCGCGCGTACAGGGGCTGCACCACCGTGCCGCGCAGCTCGCGCGCGTTCAGCGCGTTCTCGGCCTCGCGAATCTCCCGCTCCCCGGGGAGGAACACGAGGACGTCGCCGTCCGGGTCGAGCGAGAGCACGTTCGCCACCGCATCGGCGACGGAGTCAGCAAGCTCGGTGTCCTCGGGGGGCGGCTCGTAGAGCACGTCCACCGGAAAGGTCCGGCCCTCCACCTGGATGACCGGAGCCCCTCCGAAGAACTGCGAGAAGCGCTCGGTCTCGATGGTGGCCGAACTCACCACCACCTTGAGGTCGGGGCGCCTGGGAAGGATGCGCTTGAGCCACCCGAGCAGGAAGTCGATGGTGAGGCTGCGCTCGTGGGCCTCGTCGAGCACAATCGTGTCGTAGCGGCGCAGCAGCGGGTCGCTGTGAATCTGCGCGAGCAGGACACCGTCGGTCATGAACTTCACGGCGGTCTGCCGGGTCGAGCGGTCCTCGAAGCGAATCTGGTAGCCAACGTCCGTGCCCAGCTCCGTGCCCACCTCGCGGGCCACGCGCGCCGCCACGCTCGTCGCGGCGATGCGCCGTGGCTGGGTGACGCCAATCTGGCGCGGCCGGCCTCGCCCCATGGCGAGCAGGATTTTCGGCAACTGCGTCGTCTTCCCCGAGCCGGTCGCCCCCGCGACGATGACCACCTGATGGGCAGAAATGGCCGCGGTGATGTCCTCCACCCGGCTCGAGATGGGGAGCTCGGGGGGGAAGCGCAGGGTGGGCAAGCCGCCGGGGGTGGGAACGGGTGAGTCGCCGGACATGGCAGCAGGAACTAACACTGAAGCGCACGCTCCGCCCCTGACGAATCGTGTGGGCACCCGCGGGCCCGGCATTCCTGGGCGATTCTCCCTGCACGCCAGGCAGGCAACAGCCCTGGGCCCACATCGGGAGGGCTCACGGGCCCCTCGAGGAAGGACCCACAGGCTGACGCGGCCCCTCCGAGGGCGAACCTGACGGACTCCCCTGGCGTCATGGCCCCAGACACGGACTCAAAGCGAGCGCAGGAAGGTCACCAGGGCCTCGCGCTCGGTCGCGTCCAGGGCCTTGAAGCCCTCACGCGCGCGGGCCCCCTCGCCGCCGTGCCAGAGGATGGCCTCCTCGAAGCTGCGCGCCCGGCCGTCGTGCAGCATGCGCACCTGACGGTTCACTGTCTCCAGCAGGCCCAGGCCCCACAGCGGCGGCGTGCGCCACTCGGAGCCGCTCGCCTCTCCGTCGGGCCGGCCGTCCGCAAGCTCCGGGCCCATGTCGTGCAGCAGCAGGTCCGTGTACGGCCGGATGCGCTGGTTCGACAGCTCCGGGATGTCCTGAACCTCGCCCGTGGTGAACTCTCGCTGGTGGCACGCCGAGCAGCCCACCTGCTGGAAGAGCGCCTCCCCCTTCACCACCGCGGGCTCGGTGACATCGCGGCGCGCGGGCACACCGATGAGCCGTAGGTACAGGGTGGTCCGCTCCACCGTGTGCCCAGACAACGCGGGTGCCTGTGCCGCCGCGCCCGTCAGGCACTGCGCCTGCTTCGGCGTGCAGTTGCTCTCAGGGTAGTGGGATGAGGTCAACCCCATGTCCTCCGAGTAGGCGCTCGCGACCTGCTGCTCCAGCGTAGGCTGATTGGCTTTCCATCCGTAGCGGCCCAGGCGCGTCTTTCCATCGCGGACGCTGATCACTCGGTTGGGGCGGCCGGAGATACCATCCCCATCGCGGTCCTCGGCATCCGCCAGGGCTTCGATGGCGGCATCGGGAATCGCCTCCAGCAGGCCCAGCCCGAACACCGGCGAGGAGATGCGAGGCGACAGCATCGTCTTCGGCGAGAGCCGCCCGTACCCCAGGTTGGCGATGCGATAGCGCGGCTTTCGCAACGTGTAGGGCGTCCCGTCCGCGTACGTCCCCTTCACCTCCGCGTAGGTCACTTGAACCGTGCCCTCCGGAGCGACTCCCGCCGCGCCCCGGTCGTTGAGCTGCACGCCGTAGACGGGCTCGGGGCGTCCCCCCGGGGCATCCGGCGAAGGCACGCTCAGCCGGACGAGCAGCGGCGCCTCGGCGCCCACGTCGGGCGGAGGACGGCCACGGCCATCCTTGAAGTGACAGGCGCCACAGTGGGTGGCGTTCGTGAGCGCTCCCGGCAACCTCGCGTCATGCTCGGCCCAGTCCCGCATGAACAGCAGCTTGCCCTCGCGCATCGAGTACCAGCGCGACGGCGCGAGGTTCCCCAGCGCCCGGCCAAAGGCGTTGTGGGAGGCGTCGAACACCGTCGTGTCGCCCCCCGCCAGGGCCGGGTCCTCCACGCCCGCGGGCGCCTCCGTGACGGTGGCCTGCGCCATGGACTCTTGCCGAGGTCCCCCCGCCGTGAGCAGCAGGGCCGACAACCACCACAATGCCTTCATGGGAACGCTCTGGGGAGAAGGGGCGCGAGCTCGAAACCCGGGCCCGGAGAGGGGGATGCGCTTGCGCCCCTTCCGGACCCGGATTGCATTGACGATTACTTGCTGGCCGGGACGATGGACTCGCCCGTGATGACCGTCGTGCGCGCGGTGCTCTGCATGTCGATGCGGTTGAAGTTGAGGTACGGGTAGTTCGACGGGCCCGAGACCTCCTCCTGCATCACGATTTCGTCAGCCTCGACAGTCTGACCATTCGCGAGGCGGACCGCCTGCTGCTGGAGAGTGTAGCGCCAGAAGCAGGCGCTGTTGTAGGTCGCGCCACCGAAGCCACCAGAGGGGCGGCACGGCATGTTGCAGTAATTGCAGTTGAGATAGCCGTTGTTGCGGCAGACGGTGCGACACTGTTCGAGCGTCTGCCCGATCGGGCGGCAGCTCGGCGTCCGGCCCGGGGTGGGAATCATGACGCCCACCGCGCCCACTTCACCACTCCGGACACCGCCGATGGCGGCCACGAGCCGACCACTGCGGTACGCCAGCACCGAGTAGGTCGTCTCCTCACCAGAGCCCGTGAACGTCGCGGAGTACGCGGTCAAATCGGGGCGCGACTCGACCGAGGAGGTGCTCACCGGGGCACTTTCGGCATAGGCGGTGAACTGCTGGCGTTGGGCGCCATCGGTTTGGGCTTCGAAGTTCCAGGCGGCCGCTGGTGGCGTGTGTATGGCAACGCCACTCTTGCCCGAGGTGTCTGGGTTATCGATTTGGACGCCCTGCTGCGTACGGCTGACCTTGGCCGCCCCCACGCCACAGTGCTGCAACCCCGCGAACTCCACACAGGCCTGCGCCTGCGCCTCGCCGAGCGGAAGCGCGAGCGAGAACACGGCGGCCCAAAGAGCGGACTTCATCTGACGAAACGGACGCATGGGTGACTCCAGACAACCCAGGGGAAATCCCTGGGCGCCCAAAGCCACACTTCAACCACCATGCCACGTCTGTCATTCGTTCTATGACGCAGCGCGGACTGTGGCAAGAATTGCCACAACCCACGCCGTTGCTGTGGCAATCATTGCTACAGAAAGAGTCCAGGATCGAACTCATCCACGTTGACGGGGAGCATGCGCGGCAGCGGCCGGTTGAAGACGCGGGCGTTCAGCTCCAAATCCAGAATCGTGAGTCCGGATGGGACGAGCTCGCGGAAGCGCTGGCTGACGTACTCGCGCAGGCCCAGCACCGCCACCTGCCGCTTCTCCTCCAGCATGGGCTTGAGGGCGTCCGCGAAGTCCGCGCCGTCGTGGCTGGCGAGCACCACCGCCGCGCCGGGGCGCTGGGTGCGGATGTTCTCCAGCAGCTTCAGGATGCCCAGGTCCACCACCTTCTGGTCCGGACGGCCGTAGAGCAGCGCCACCTCGCAGCCCGCGGACTTGAGCGCGCGCACGAAGCCAATCATGACGTCGGGCAGTTGCTCGCCGCGCGCGTTGAGCACCACGACGCAGCGCACCGGGGCCGGGAAGTTCGTTTCGCAGAAGGAGACGAGCCGGTCGAACTGGACGCGGTCCTGGGACTCGGGCTTGCGTCCCACCACGTTGGAGACAGCCCAGTCGATGTTCTCTGCGTCGATGAGTACGTAGGAGGCTGCGGGGGGGCGTCCGGAGAGCATGGCCGCCAGGATACGCGGGAGCGCCCGTCGCTGGGGGACTTCCCTTCAGTCCCCCACTTCGCCCACATGCGTCAGAAGCGGTCCTGTCCTGTCGCGGACGGCATGGGCGCCAGCGCGGAGAGGCCGCCGGAGTCCGCGAGGGGCGGCTGGAGCGGCAACACCACCGTGAAGCGGGAGCCCCGGCCGAACTCGCTCTCCACGGACACGCGGCCGCCGTGGCCCTCCACCAGGCTCTTCACGATGGCCAGGCCCAACCCCGCCCCACCGTGCTCGCGCGTGGAGCTGCCATCCACCTGGTAGAAGCTCTGGAAGATGTTCTCGAACTGGTCCTCGCGGATGCCCATGCCCGTGTCCTCCACGGTCAATCGGTAGCCCCGCTCGCCCAGCTCCGGCTGCGCGACGGCCTCCGACATCACCACCGACACCCGGCCTCCGGACGAGGTGAACTTCACCGCGTTGGCGAGCAGGTTCACCACCACCTGCCGAAGCTTGTCCGCGTCCGCCGTGAGGCGCGGCTGCGCCAGCGGTGGCAGGCGAACCTCCAGCTCCACGCCCTTGCGCTGCGCCTGCGGCGCCACGCTGGACACCGCCGTCTGGATGACGCTGCTCAGGTCCACCGGGCCAATCACCAACCGCAGCCGGCCGGCTTCAATCTGGCTCAGGTCCAGGATGGAGGAGATGAGGTTGAGCAGCGATTCGCCCTTCTCCACGATGGTCCGGACATAGAGCAGTTGCTCCGGATTGAGCGCACCGGCCAGCCCCTCGGCCAGCATCTCCGAGTAGCCGATGATGGACGCCAGCGGCGTGCGCAGCTCGTGGCTCACCGTGCCCAGGAAGGTGGACTTGAGCCGGTCCAGCTCCTTGAGGCGGGTGTTCGCCTGCGCCAGCCGCGCGTTGTTGGCCTCCAGGTCGCGGTGCGTCTCCAACATCGCCTCGATGTGGAGCTGCGTGGCCAGGAAGGCCCGCTGTCCGCTGGCCACCAGCGACGCGAGCACCTGCCCGAAGTGCACCAGCACCTGCGCGGCCGTGCGCTCGGGCGCGCGCCGCACGCGGCCCACCAGTTCGTGCGCGCGCGACAGGTCCACGCCCGCGATGTCCGTGAGCGAGGGTGGGAAGTCCACCAGCTCTTCCGGCGTGAAGGGCCCCAGGATGACGCGCCCCAGCTTGTCGCCTTCCCAGCGCACCGGCATCACCAGGTAGCGCAGGCCGGTGAAGCACGGCAGCGCGATGATGCCCGCCTCCTCCGCGCCGTCGCCGCGCGCGGGGCGAGCGCCCTGGATGGCCGCCACGGGCCCATCCTTCACACGGGCCACGGTGGCGGTGCAGCGCTGACGCCCCTCCGGGAAGCCGAACACGTACGAGCAGAAGTCGCCGTGCCCCACCTTCACGTCCGCGAGCTTGTCGCCCGCGGTGTCCAGCACCTTGATGCCCACGCGGTACAGCTCGCTGAAGCTGCGCACCACCTCCGTGAAGGAAGGCAGGTCCAGCATGTCCGCCAGCGACAGCCGCCGCTGGAGCACCGACTCCCGGCGCGAGGTGCCCACGCCGTCCGGCGTCGCGCCGCTCATCGCCCGCCTCCACTGCGTGCTTCATCCGCCGCGCGGCCATACAGGGCCGCCAGCGCCGTGCCGGTGAGGTCCATGCGCCGGAATATCTGGCCCAGGAACTCCTCCTCCGTCAGGCCCAGGTTGCGGGCCAGGTGGGCGCGCAGGTCCAGCCGGCGGTAGGCGGCCTGCGCCACGGCGTGGAAGGTCTCCAGCACCCCCTCGCCCTTCAGCGCCACCGCGCCCACCACCGCTTCGCCGCCGCGGCGGCGCGACTCCTCGATTTCAGCGTCCGTGCGCGCGTCCGGCAGGTCCTTCTTGTTGAACTGGATGACCACCGGGACCTGGGCGGGGTCCAGGCTGTTCTCCTTCATGTTCTCCTGGAGATTGCGCCAGTAGGCGTTGTTGTCCGCCGTGGCGGTGCGCCGGCTGTCCGCGATGAAGACCACCGCGTCCGCGCCCTGCAGCACGATGCGGCGGGTCGCGTTGTGGATGACCTGGCCTGGCACGGTGAAGAGCTTCACCTTCACCTTGAAGCCAGTGGACGTGGAGAAGAAGACGGGCAGCAGGTCGAAGAAGAGCGTGCGGTCGTCGTGGGTCTCCACCGTGAGCAACCGGCCGCGGACCTCGGGCGACGCCTTCGCATGAAGATGGCGCAGATTCGTCGTCTTCCCGCTGAGGCCGGGCCCGTAGTAGACGATCTTGAGCGTCAGCTCTCGCTGGGCGTGGTTGAGTTGCAAGGTGGGGGCTCTGGCTGACGACGGTCGGGGAGCGGAGTTTGACTCCTTGGCGCCCGACTTCGGGTTTTTATAGTGGGAAGCTGTCCGGCACGGAAGGCCGACCGGGTGGCAGGCGTGGAAGCGACGCTCATCCCTGGAATGGGCTGCGCACATGGCCCGTTTGACGGAATCCGGCTCCTCACCAAGGGGTAGGAGGCCGTCTCCTCACAAATGGGACAATGTGCGCGGAATGACTGCGTGCACCGGTGCCGCGGGAGCGGTTAGGATCGCAACTCGACGGAGGAGCAAGGCGATGACGATGAAGCAGGTGGACGCAGGCGTGGAGGTGGCCCCAGCACCGGTCCTGGATGTGGCCGGCCTCCCCAACGACCTGATGGCGGCAGTGAAGTTCGGCCTGCCCACCGACGAGGACATGACGGCGGTGGCGGCCCTGCGCGCCAACTCGGAGCCCTGGAAGACCCGGGGTGAGACGCAGGAAGACAGCCTCAAGGCCCTCGCGCAGCTCAAGCCCTTCATCCACGTGGCGAAGCTGCAGAACCAGCTTGTCGGCTATGTCACGGTCGAGCGTGACGGCCCGGTGCCGGGCGCCGCCTACCTGCGCAACATCGTGGTGAAGCCCGAGCTGCGCCGCAAGGGCCTGGGCAACGTCCTGCTGGAGCAGGCCCTCAAGGCCGCCCGGGACATGTACCGCAAGACGATTGCCCTCCGGGTGGACCCGTCCAACTCGCCCGCGGTGAGCTTCTACCGGAAGGAAGGCTTCACCACGGTGGCCACGGTGGTCTCCAAGAAGTCCGGGAAGCTCCGCCTCCTGATGTCCCGCGAGCTGTAGGCCGCGTGTCCCGTTGTACCCGGGCGGGAGGTTCCTCTCCCGCCCGCCGCTCCGAGCGGGCCCACTGGGTCCCGGAGCTCCCCCCTCCCCGCATTTCGCGTCGCCCCCGGTGCCGGCCTCCGCCAGGCGCGGAGGATTCCCGCATGCCCGGAAGCAAGAGACCTCTCCCGGACAAGGGGTGGCCGCATTCGGAGCAATGTCGTCTATCCTGGGCTCCCCCGCGCCCGCGCAACGTCCGCGGACTGAGCCGACATCCCGCATGAAATCGCTCGCAGAATTGTTGCGGCACCTGTCGCGTCCGGGTGTCACCGAGTTGACCCTGGCCACCGGCCGCCCGCCGATGATCCGTGGAAGCAACGGCTATGAGCCGGTGGACCCCACCGCCGCGACGGCCGAGGACGTCACCCGCGCGCTCCAGGCCATGGTGGGCGTGGCGCGGGCCTCCACCGTGACGGAGACGCCGGTGCAGTGGTCCGTGAACGCCACGGGGTTGGGCGCGCTCTCCATCGCCGCCATGCGCCGCGGGGACCTCGTCCACCTGCGCCTCAGCCGCGCGGCGGACGGCGCTGCCGCGGCCCAGGCCGCCCCCCAGGCGCCCGCCGCCGCGGCAGCAAGGCCCGCCGCGCCCGCCGCGGCAGCTCCAGCAGCGCGTGCAACCGTGGCCGCGCCAGCACCGGCGGCAGCACCCCAGGCGTACCGCGCTCCCGAGCCCGCCGCGTACCGGGCGCCAGAACCGGCCGCGCCCCAGGCGTACCGCGCCCCCGAACCCGCCGCGCCCCAGGCGTACCGCGCGCCCGAGCCCGTACGCGCGCCCGAGCCCGCGCCGAGCCGTCCGGTGGCCGCGCCCGCGCGGACCTTCACGGGCGCGGGGCGTGAGCTGGCGATGCTGCTGGAGGAAGGCCGCCGGGGCATGGCCAGCGACGTCCACGTCATCGCCGAGCGCCCGCCCCTCTTCCGCTTCGCGGGAGACCTGGTGGCCCAGGGCCCGGTGCTGGACGCGGCGACGGTGGAGCGGCTGCTCTTGCCCATCATCCCGGAGCGGCTGCGGCCGGTGCTGGAGCGCGACGGAAGCTGCGACTTCTCCATGGAGACGCCGGAGATGGGGCGCTTCCGCATCAACGTGGGCCGCCAGCGCACCGGCCTCAAGGGCACCTTCCGGTTGATTGCCCGGGAAGTGCCCACGCTGGAGTCGCTGGGCCTGCCCGCGGACATCGCCAAGGCCACACATCACCACCAGGGCCTCATCGTCATCACCGGCCCCTCCGGCCACGGCAAGACGAGCACGCTGGCGGCGCTGGTGGACCTCATCAACCGCGAGACGTCCCACCACGTGCTCACCGTGGAGGACCCGGTGGAGTTCGTCCACCCGCGCAAGCGCGCGCTCATCAGTCAGCGCGAGGTGGGCTCGCACACCCAGACGTTCGCCAGCGCGCTCAAGGGCAGCCTGCGCGAGGACCCGGACGTCATCGTGGTGGGCGAGCTGCGCGACACGGAGACGGTGCGCATGGCGCTGTCCGCCGCCGAAACGGGTCACCTGCTCATCAGCACCATGAACACGCCGAGCGCGGCGAAGACCATCGACCGGCTCATCGACCTCTTCCCTCCGGGCGACCAGCAGCAGGTGCGCCTGTCGCTGTCCAGCGGCCTGCGGCTCATCGTCAGCCAGCGGCTGATGGCGGGCGCGGACGGCAAGGGCCTGGTGGCCGCGGCGGAGGTGCTGCCGGGCTCGGTGTCCCTGGGCAACCTCATCCGCGACAACAAGACGTACCAGATTCCCTCGCTCCAGCAGCGCGGCAAGAGCCTGGGCATCGTTCGCTTCGAGGACTCGCTGGCGGACCTGGTGCGCTCCGGACGGGTGAAACTGGAGGTCGCCAAGGGCTTCGCGGACAACCCGGACGAGCTGGAGGCGGTGGTGACGGGCAAGCGTCCCGGTGCCGCCGTGGCCGCGCCGGAGACGCAGCAGGAGAGCGCGCGGCTCCTGAGCAAGATGGGCTCCCTGATGGGAAGGAAGGGCTCCTGAGATGACGACGCCCCGTCTGGCTGTCCTGTTCGACGCGCTGCTGGAGCAGAAGGGCAGCGACCTGCACCTGGGCATTGGCTACCCGCCCCTGGGCCGCATCCGCGGCGAGCTGGTCCCCTTGCGCGAGCAGCCCCTCACCGCGCCGGAGATGCAGGCGCTGCTCTTCGAAATCTGCTCGCCGGAGCAGCAGCGGCAGATTGTCGAGGACCTGGACCTGGACTTCGCCTACAGCTACGGGACGAAGGCCCGCTTCCGCGCCAACTACTTCAACAAGATGACGGGCCTGGCCGCCGTCTTCCGCACCATCCCCAGCAAGGTGTTGTCGCTGGAGGATCTGAAGACGCCGGAGGTGGTGCGCAAGCTGGCGGAGCGCCGCAGCGGACTGGTGCTCGTCACCGGCCCCACGGGCAGCGGCAAGTCCACCACGCTGGCCGCGATGATCAACTACATCAACAAGACGCGTCCCGCGCACGTGCTCACCATCGAGGACCCGGTGGAGTTCGTGCACGAGTCCATGAAGGCGCAGGTGACGCACCGGGAAGTAGGACCGCATGCGTCCAGCTTCGCCGCGGCCATCCGCTCGGCGGGCCGCGAGGACCCCAACGTCATCCTCATTGGCGAGCTGCGCACCAACGAGACGATGAAGCTGGCGCTCCAGCTCGCGAGCTTCGGCGTGTTGGTGTTCGCCACGGTGCACACCAACAGCGCCCCGGCCACCATCGACCGCATCATCAACGCCTTCCCCGCCGACGAGCAGCAGCAGGTGCGCGGCATGCTGGCGGAGAGCCTGGCGGGCATCGTCGCGCAGCAGCTCATCAAGACGGCGGATGGCAAGGGCCGCGTGGCCGCGCTGGAAATCCTGGTGGGCGGGCCCGCCATCGCGTCCATGATTCGCGAAGGCAAGGTGTTCCAGATTGCCTCGAAGATGCAGGCGGGCCAGGCGCAGGGCATGCAGACGCTGGACATGCACCTGGAGCGGATGGTGAAGGACAACGTGATTACGCCCGAAGCCGCGCTGGAGAAGGCCCAGGACAAGGAGAACATGGCCAAGGTCATCTCGCGCATGAAGCCGGACTGGCAGGTGCCGGAGTCCTTGAAGTCGGTGGGCTAGCGCGGCGGCGGTCGGGAACCCTCAAGAAACGGAGCGTGGAGATGAAGAAGCCGGCGGTGGGTAGCGTGGGCTGGATGGACCTCACGGTGAAGGACGCCGAGTCGGTGAGGGACTTCTACAAGGACGTGGTGGGCTGGTCCGCCACCGGCCTGGACATGGGCGGCTACGAGGACTTCGTCATGATGCCGCCGGGCGGCGGCGACACGCCCGCTGGGGGCATCTGCCACGCGCGCGGGAAGAACGCGGACGTCCCTCCCGGGTGGATGATCTACATCACCGTGGCGGACCTGGAGCAGAGCCTGGAGCGCGTCACCGCCATGGGCGGGAAGTTGCGCGGGACGATTCGCGGCTCCGCCACGACGGGCCGCTTCTGCTTCATCGAGGACCCGTCCGGCACGGTGTGCGGGCTCTACCAGTCAGGGAGCGACTGACGGGCCGCATGCTCCACCCCGCGCGGCTTCCGGGTGTCGGACCTGGGTGGTAGACCCGCTCCGTCATGGATGAAGCGCGGGGAGGACCCGACAGACGCAAGGAGCGCGGTCCAAAGCGGCCCCGGAAGGTGTCCCCCACCTACCTGGAGAACGCGGCGCTTCACTACCTGAAGCGTTACGCGGCGACGAAGAGCCAGTTGCAGCGCGTGCTCTTGCGCCGGGTGGACCGCTCGCTCAAGTTCCACGGCGGTGAGCGCGGCGAGGCGCTCGCCTGGGTGGAGGCGCTGGTCGCGAAGCTGGTCCGCAACGGCCTGCTCAACGACGAGGCCTACGCGCAGATGAAGGCGAACTCGCTGCGCGCCTCGGGCCGCAGCACGCGCGTGATTGCCCAGAAGCTGCGGATGAAGGGCGTCCCCGCGGAGGTCGTCGCCCAGAAGGTCGCCGACGCCACGAACGAGGTCTCCGAGGAAGAGGCCGCGCGCATCTGGGCGCGGAAGAAGCGGCTGGGGCCCTTCCGCACGCAACCCGGCACCCGGGAGGAGAATCGGAAGCGGGACCTCGCCGCGCTGGCCCGAGCGGGCTTCTCCTTCGGCATCGCGAAGAAGGTCATCGACTCGAGCCCGGCCTGAAACGGCCCGGCCCGAGTCCACGGTGGCCCGCGCGACGGGCGCGGGCCACCGGTGAAACTCACGCCTAGTTGTCGGTGGCGTCTTCGATCTTGTCCCCGGCCTCCTCGGCCGTGTCCTCAATCTTGTCGCCCGCCTCTTCCGCGGCGTCCTTCGTCTTGTCCACGGCGCGCTCGGCGTCGTTCTCCGCGCTGTCCCGCGTGTTGCGGTGGCAACCCGTGCCCACCACGAGAACGCCCAGCGCCGCGGCCATCAGCATGTTCTTCAGCATTCGGTCACCCCTTCCTGAAAGTGCGCTGGAAGATAGGCACGGCCGCCTGCCTGCCAAGGACGCTTTGAATTCAAATCATCAAAAGGCGCACATGAAGTCAGGCCCGCACGTGCCCTGGACGCCCTCGCAGACGCAGTTCCAGTCCCCACCACAGCGCATCGCCCCGCAGACGGAGCCGCCGCCCCCCGGGTTCCCACCACCGCCCGGGTTCCCACCGCCCGTGGAGTACTCGCAAAAGCCGTTGGCGCCGCACACGGCGATCTCCGCCTCCGGGCAGGCATCCGTGCAATGCCAGTCGAAGGCGCAGCGAGCCGCGGAACAGAAGAGGAGGCTCTCCGTCGCGGGCTCACGGGACACCTGCTCCTCGGACGGAGGCGCGGCAAGCGCCACGGTGGAGGCGAGGCTCAGGACGACGGCGACAATCCAGGACGATGACGTTGACTTGAACGACATGGGCAGGCCCTCTCTGGGTATGCGCGGGGCCGGCCCCCTGGGCCCGAACCCCACACGAAGGGTGCGAGCGTACCACTCTCGCAGCCTCACCCCACCCTGCCAGCCTCGCCGGTTATCGCGCCCGGTACGCCTTCATGTGGGCATCACTGGCGTCGTGACGCCGAAGCGCCGCGCCGCCCGTGGGGACCTGCACCGGGGCGTCCGCCCACTCCGACAGCCGGCCCAGCAGGAAGCTGCGCTGCGGCTCCGGCAGCGCGCCCAGCGTGCCGTAGAAGCCGATGCTGTCGTCGGCGATGACGCGGTAGGCGTCGTTGCCCGGCGTGGTGCTGAAGGCGCTCGCGGCCCAGGGGCTCAAGTCGCCGTAGACGAGCAACACCCGCTTCGCCTCGAAGCGCGTCCACGACTCCACCAGTCCCATGGACCACGGCTCGTACGTCTTGCGCACACCCCCTGGAGGGAAACGCGTGGGGATGTGCTCCCCCGCGTAGCGCAGCAGCGGCCGCAGGTGCACCTCCGGGTAGCCGGGGCCGCCGAGCTGCGTGGCGCCCTGGTAGTAGAGCGGCGCCGACGCCTCCAGGGCCTGGTCGGAGAAGGTGAACTCCATCATGGAGACGTAGCTGAAGAAGCCGAACAGCGCCTCCGCGCTCCCCTCCGGCGAGGGCAGCGCATCACACGTCCCGGCCGCGCCGTAGAACTGCCAGAAGACGAAGGGCGCCTCGATGATGCCGAACTCGAGAGCGCGGTCCTTCCCCAGCACGCCGAAGGTGAAGCCCTGGGCGTCATAGCCATTCATCAGGGGCAGCAGCTCGTCGCGCCGGGTCAGCGCGGCGTACTGGAGCGACGCGAGCTGCTGGCGGCACGCCGCGTCTCCCACCTTCGTGAGGACGTAGCGCCCGTGGCGCGCGTCGTGGAGCCCCCGGTTGTGGTGCGCCGCGTACGTCACCGTGGCGTGGACGTCGTTGGGGAAGAAGAAGCGATGCGCCAGGGCCGCGGTGCCGCCCTTGAAGACGCCCGTGGACAGCCAGCGTTCACCGTAGAGCGGCTTGAAGACCTCGACGAGCCGGTGCGCATCCGCCGCGGACTGCCACACCGTCAGCTTCCGCCAGTCCAGGGCGCCGGCCGGCCGCGAGGTGCCGAAGAAGCGGTGCTCCACCGTGAGCTGGTTGCCCTGAATCAGGTCGGTGGGCTCGGCGGGGACGGGCTCCGCGTAGATGGTGGAGCCCTCGGTGTCGAGCACCATGGGCGCATCCACCGAGCGGTGCATCAGCGTCACGCGCTGCGGGAAGCGCGGGCCCCAGGGACGCAGGTGGTCCACGGGCTGCTCGAAGTCCATCGTGAAGAAGCGGAACCCGTTGGCCTCGACCTCGCTCAGGAGGGTGAGCCCGTCGATGGCCTCCAGCCGGGTGCGGATGTCCGCGCTCGACAGGTCCACGGACACCTGCGCGGGCGCGGTCCCCTGCTCCAGGGAACGCATGCCCTCCGTCGTCGAGCCACCACAGGCGAGCAACCATGCGCCGAGCAGGCCGCCCACCGCGAGCCCCGCTCCGTTCCGCTTCAGCCCGCTGCGCATGGTGTCTTCCCTTCGATGCCCGCCGAACCCCGCGAAGATAGCAGGACCGGGGCCGCACCACCTGCCTCCATACCAGGGTGGCACAACGGGCGGTGACTGGGACTATTTCCAGAAACGATGCCCGTGATGCGTCACTGTTGTTCGAGCAGGCCTTCGCGAATCACGGAGAAGACCGCCTGCCCACACCGGCCCTGCATGTCGGCGGAGGCACGCGCCACCCGGACGACATAGCGCACACCGTCCAGGGTCAGCTCGGCCGGCTCTCCGGGCAGCGACGTCACGGTGGCCCCTGGGCCGGACGCGCGGTTCGCGGGCGTCACGCGGAGCTGGACGTCCAACGCATGCGTCCCTTCCGCCAGCCGGCAGCCCACGCTCTCCCACGCGAAGCGCAGCTCCGGAACGAGCCCCTCGGGAAGCAGCACGTCGCCTCGAATGGTGGTGGGAGCGCTCGGCACCGTGAGCAGCAGCAGCCGGCCCTGCGCGTCCCGCAGCGTGTCCCCGGTCAGCAGCGCGGGAATCTCACCATCCTCCTTCGTCGGACACGACGCGGGCTCGCGGTGGCTCGCCCACTGCACGGCCTGTCCCGTCAGGTCGGCCAGCACGTCTGGCGCCTGGAAGGTGTAGCTCACACCCCCACGCACCGTCCCCTCTTCGTACTCCAGCACCGAGGCCCACCGGTCCTGGTGCCGGTACGCCCCGCGCAACTGCCGGGCGACGGTGAAGCGGCGCTCCAGACGCGTGTCCACGCGCTGGTGCACGACCTCCTCGGGCTCCTCCTTGAACGCAACATCCACCTGGGATGAACGCCAGAGCGAGACACAGGTGCCTCGCTTTTCGAGCCCTCGCAGGAAGTGGTCGCCTTCGGAGGCCGGCTCGGAGCACCGCGTCTGGCAGCCCATCATCGCCGCGAGCCAGAGCCCCACGGCACCGTGTGCCCATCTCGTGCGCCCCGGGCGTCGCCGAATGCTCATGGGCATTCAGCGTACAGCGTCGTGCCATCCGGAGACACGTGGAAGTCCTCGCCCTCCACCTGGCCTCGCGAGCGCAACCGCTCGCGCTTGCGCTCCACCGTCAGGCGCCGCGCCGCGTCGGGAGGCTCCGCGTGGGGCACGCGCGGTTGGAAGCGCGCCGGTCCGCCCTTGTCATCCGGGGCGTACTTCGCCAGCAGCGCGCGGTGGGTGCCGTCATCCGCGTCGCCGTCCTCCAGGAAGTCGAGCTCCACCGCGCCCCACTCGTTCACATCGCAGTCGCACGAGCCGCACCCGGGAAAGCCACACCCCATGAAGCCACTCCGGCAGGAGACGCACTTGCTCTTGGGCGAGCTTCCACAGGCCGCGCACGTGTTGCTCCCGAAGGAGTACGTGTGTCCGCCTGGACCACTCACCCCGAGCATCTGGTAGCGGTAGTTCATCACGCTGGCGTGCACCACGCTGGTCTGCCCCGGCACGTCGTTGCCGTTGTGGTCCAGCGCCAGGTTGTGTCCCAGCTCGTGAACGAAGGTGCCGCGCTGCTCCAGGATGCTCGGGCTGCTCCAGCACCCCAGGCTGACGATGAGGTCGTTTCCCAGCACCTCGGCCTTGCCGGACGAGCACGACGTGCTGCTGCCCTGGCGATAGGCCCACACCGCATAGTGGAAGTAGCGCCGCCGCTCCGGGCTCCCAGACGAGAAAGCGCTCTGCTTGAGCGAATAGAAGTCCACGCCTCCGCTGCACGCGCCGAAGCACACGACTTCGTGCCAGGGCAGCGGGTTGTCGACGAACACGTGGAGGCGCACGCCCGCATCCCGGGCGAACACCGCCGCCGCGTCCGCCGCCAGCCCGGCGTAGGGCTTCCGCGTGAGGTACGGGTTGGTGGGGTGCTCCATCCAATCGACTTCGACGTAGAGGTCCCTCTGCGTGGGGCTGCCCCACTCGGAGAAGGAGAAGCCGTCGTTGCCGAACAGCTCCAGCGCGTCCGGTATCCCGTCGCCATCCGAGTCCGCGTTGTTCGGGCTCAATCCCACCAGCGGCTCCAAGGCGTTGGAGAGGCCGTCCTTGTCCTTGTCGTTGTCGCTGAAGATGGTGGACCAGAGTTCCTCGTCGTGGACGAAGCTGGCCGTGCCGGTGCTTCCGGGAAAGCGGCCCACCACCACGCGCTGGGCGCCCGCGTTCTGCGTGCTCGACGCGACGACCAGTGGGTAGGACTTCGGACCGCTGTCGTCGTCGTGCTGCAGGTACTCCGCGTTGGAGCGCATGAGGAAGACGAGGTGGTCCCCTGCCCCGGGCGTCGTGGACGTGGCCCGGAAGGTGTCCTTCGCATTCCAGGCAAAGCTCAGCGGCACGCCTCCGAAGGGCTGATTGCTCAAGAGCAGCACGCCGTTGCGGTACAGGCTGGCGGTGCCGCCACGGCCTTCCGCGTACGCGCGCACCCAGACGCGATAGAGCCCCGAGTCTGGCGCGGTGAACGTGACACACGAGCGCGCGGCGCCCGAGCAGTCATCGCCCATGGCCACCTGACTCCACACGCCGGCTCGGTCCCGGAGGACGTGCAGGACGGTGTCGGGCGCGGTGCCCGTCAAATCTCGCGTCTCGAACGTGTACGTCTGGCCCGCGTCCAGCCACGTGCTCAACCAGATGAAGCTGCCCCAGTCGCGCGACGCCACGTAGTGCGGACCAGCCAGCACCCACGCGGGCGCGAGCCACACCAGCGCGACGAGACCTTTCATCCATGACGTCATCACCGCTCCTCCTTCTGGAAGAAGGCTTCCTTGAAGGCGTCGTGCTGACGCGCCTGCTCCTCGGGCGAGAGCGTCCGCCACTTCTCCCGTTCCCGTTCGAGCGCCCGGCGGTAGCGTGCGTCCACGTCTTTCGCACGAGCGTCCGCGGCGGATGGCTCGGGCGGCGTGGCGAGCTTCGCGGCGACGTTCAACGCCGCCAGGTAGCGCCGCTCTCGCTCCGCGCGCGTTTGAGGTGTGGCCTCCATGAAGGCGCGTTCCGTCCGGGCAACCAGCGCCGCCAGGTCGTCCACCCGCTCCTCGCGAAGCACGGCGAGTTCGTCGGGGGTCAGGGGTATCAATGCCCGCGCGGCGAACTGCTCCCAGTCTGGAGAGGTGGTTCGAGGACCCGCGACCTGCACGGTTCCACTCGGCGCATCCTTCGCGGGCTCGGCGTGGAAGCGCGGCGCGGCGATGGACTCCTTGGGTGGCGTGACATGTGCCACTGAAGGGGTCGCGGTGTCTCGGCTCAGCGCCCACTTCGGCACGAGCAGCGATGCACCGGCGCCCACCATCACGATGCCCAGCACCACTCCCGCGATGTCCCCTTGTGCGCGCATGCGTTTCCCCCGCTCGCACGCAGCTCTAACGCCAATCATGGGGAGACGGCAACCCGGCCGAACCCCTGGCACTGGACGATGACCCGGCCCTGGAGACGCATGGGGCCGTGCGCGACACCTGGAGTGTCTCGGGTCCGATTCCCGCCACCTCCACTGCTTTGCTCAGCGGTGACAGGTGACTGGCCATAGCGCCCACTGCTGGAAGACGAGCGTTGGGCGCGCGTCCTCTCACTTCCTCAAGGGCATCCCCTGCGCATTGCCCTCCAAGAGGCGGGCCTTCTCGGCGAGCATCTCGTTCTTCAGCATCAACTCGCCCACCATCGCCTTCAGGCGCAGCACCTCATCGTCTGTCGGCTCCGGTTCGCGACGCTTGAGGTTGGCCTCGGCCCCAGCCACGAACATCTCCCGCCACTCGCTCAGCACCGCCGCGGCGACGCCCAGCTCCCGTGACAGCGCGCCAGGCTCCTCGCCCTTGAGCACCCGGAGCACCGCTTCCTTCTTTTGCATCGTCGAGAACCGACCACGCTCCGCCGTCAACTCCTGCGGCTGGGCACTCCGCTTTTGGCGCCTCATCAAGGCGACGATTGCCCACACGATGGCGGCAACCACAATCACGGGTGACACAACGATGCTGACCAGCAGGAAAATCTCAGCGATTTTCAGTCCCATTCCCTTGAAGCCTATCTCGACAGGGGACAGGTTGGCGTCAACGTGGGCGCCCCCCTGCGTTTCCGACCGTGGGGTGGTAGCAATGGCGCGGGCCTCCTGCGGTCTGGAACGCTCTCTCCCAACCGCATGAAGCTTGAGGCGAGACGTTCGTTCACCGTGTGACGGAGGCGCGAAGGGTGTCGCGTTGGCGATACCTTCGGCCCGTTCCCGTGACTGCGGGCCCGGAGAACAGCGTAGCCAGGGCGTGTGTCTCTACCGCGCTTCGTGAATCGGCGCGCCTGGGCCGTGGCACTGGCGCTCATGACCTCCGGCTGTGCCACGTCGCGAGGGCGTGAGCGAGTCCATGGTGAAGTGGACTACTGCGTCCCAGCGCAGGTGGCCCGCGACGTGGACGGCGAGTCGCTCGACGTGAGGGCGCCCATCGCCACCACCCCCAGGCTCGCGCAACGGTTCTCCCGCCAGGACCTGCTCCTGGCCCACGC
The DNA here is from genome assembly GCF_000280925.3 of Myxococcus hansupus. Classification (NCBI taxonomy): domain Bacteria; kingdom Pseudomonadati; phylum Myxococcota; class Myxococcia; order Myxococcales; family Myxococcaceae; genus Pseudomyxococcus; species Pseudomyxococcus hansupus. The sequence goes on along the minus strand of NZ_CP012109.1, from coordinate 195,921 downwards.
GGTGGGCGCCCTCGAGGACTTGGACACCCTCACGGCGCCAGACTCCGGACTGGACGAGGATGCGCGACAGGCGCTGCTGTTGAGAATCGAATCGCGGCTCCTCCTGTTCTCGACGACCCTGTCGAGCGTGTCGGCGGAGCTGGACTGCGAGGCCACGCGGACGGGGCGGATGGCGACCCTGCTCCAATCCAAGGAGTCGCGCCGGCAGAACCTGCTCACGGTGTCGTCCATCGTCGTCGGTGCGCTGACGACCACCGTCACCGCCATCTCCAAGAATGACCGCGCCAACGACATCATCGACATCTCCGGTGGCGCTGCCAGCGCGGGGCTGGGACTGGCCGCGCTCTTCTGGTCTCCCTCGCTGCGCTTCACGCACCCGAGAAACCTGCTCGCCGACGTCTGGTGGCAGCCGGAGCACTCCCAGAGCTTCCCGCCCTCGCTCTGGTTCGTCCTGCGCCACAAGGACTTCAGCAACGAACGGCGCCACTCCATCCTCCACAACGTCCGCACGCGGTGGGTTGACTCTGGCTACGTCGAAGACCCGGTGGGAGATGCTCCGTACTTCGGCACGGGTGGCCGTTACACGTTGGACGAACTCCAGACACGGGCCCAGATGCTGGGAGAACTCCAGGCCGCCGTGCGTCTCATCCACCAGGACCTCCAATCCCTGTTGACGCGGATTGTCTCGGCCACCGCGCCCACGAATCGGCGGGATAGAGGCCCTGTTGAGGGTGAAGGCTGAAACGAAGGGGCCGCTGACGGGGCCCGCCGAACGATGCTCCTGGCCGGTGGACACACCGCGTGAACCCCTCTGGGGTGAAACCGGGCAAGGTCCACCGGCGGCACCACGGGGTGCCCAGGCAGGCCTGAGCCCGCTTCGCAGGGAATGTTTGCTGTCCCACATGGCGTCCGTGCCAGTCTGGCCGGATGAACCGCGTCCTCCTGCTGGCCGGACTGTTGAGCCTCGTTGCGTGCAAGGGCTCCATCGAGCCAAACACCAACGACGGCGGCACCAACAACCCAGGGGAGCCAGGAGAGAACCTTGGCGCCGCGTGCGTGGTGCAGTCGGTGCTTGCCGAGCGCTGCGCAAGCTGTCACGGCGCGATGCCGACCCAAGGGGCGACGATGCCGCTGCGCACCCTGCACGACATGCGGGTGAGTTCGGTGATGGATGGGAGTCTCAGTAACGCCCAGCGCGCGCTCATCCGCATGCGCGACGACGCGTCTCCGATGCCGCCGGCCTCGCATGAGCGCGCGAGCGCAGCCGAGCTCGCCGCGCTCGAGACCTGGATTGGAGAGGGGATGCCCCTCTGCAATGGCACGGGCGGCCCGTCCGTGACCGTGGTGCCCGAGCCCAACCTGCTCGATCAGTCCGTGCTCTTCAGTTGCACCGAAGGCGTGCGCTCGGATGCGCCGACGCGCATCCGCCGCTTGAACCGGCGCGAGTTCACCCGCAACGTCGGTGGCTCGGTCGAACGAAGCTGGACCGGGTTCAGCTTCTACGACAACCCGCTCGATCCCAGCGCCATCGAGCAATACAGCTCCTGGGCCACGGACGAGACGCTGGACGAGGCCACGGTGGAGCTCTTCCTGCCGGTGGTCGGCGCGGCCGCCTCGCCGTGGACGATGAACTACCCGGATGGCAACCGGATGGAGCGTGTCTACACCGACAGACGCTTCGGCTGCATGTTCAACGACGCGAACCCGAGCGACACCTGCAAGCGCTTCCACCTGGGCCAGATGCTCGAGTTCGGCGTCTTCTTCCGCCCGCCCACCGAGGATGAGCTCACGCGCCTCACCGACTTCGCGACCACGGTCATCGCGCAGGAGCCGAGCCACTCCCCACGAAACCGCGCGGACTCCATCACGCGGATCTCCAACGCCGCGTGGATGATGACCGGCGCCCTGTTCCGCCGCGAGATGGGCGCCGAGCCGTCCGACGGTCGCGTGGAGCTGAGCAGCCTCGAGCTGGGCTCGCAGCTCGCCTACGCGCTGGCGGGGCGCGCACCCTCGGCGACGCCGAGCTTCGTGTGGCCGCACTACTCCGCGCCCCTCGAAGGGCACCTGGCGGACGTGGCGACCGCCGCGAAGGATGGCTCGCTCAAGCAGGATGCGGCGACCACCGCCCTGATTGAGAAGTACCTGGGCGGCGTCGACGCCCACCAGAACGGGACCCCGCGCTTCGATCTGGTGCAGGACTACAACGAGACGCAGCGCTCCAAGCGCGGGCAGTACTGGCTGGGTGACGGCGTGGCAGGCTTCTTCCGCGAGTGGCTCGGCTACGCGCACGTGGCCGCGGTGTTCAAGGAGTCCCCGGCCGCGACCTCGCGCTTCGAACTCGAGGGGCTCGGCTACATCAGCTCGGTCTCGTACGACAACCTGCTCACCAACTTCCATCCGCTGGAGCCGACCTTCATCCAGCAGTTCGACGACCTGATTGCGCGGGTGGTCGTCGAGGACCGGGACGTGCTGGCGAACCTGCTCACCACGCGCACCTTCTACGTGCCCTCCATGCAGCAGGCGGCGTACGACTCGCACAGGGGCCTCTCGCACCCCTACAACGTCAGCGAGATTCTCCCGGCGACCGTCGAGGGCCGCTGGAAGACGCTGCCTGCCACCGAGCGCGCGGGCGTGCTGACCCACCCGGTGTGGCTGGCCGCGCACGGCGGCAACTTCGAGGACGATCCGTCCATCGTCCACCGCGGCAAATGGGTGCGCGAGAACCTCCTGTGCGGCTTCGTCCCACCGCTCAGCAGCGTGCAGGTGGCAGCCCAGGTTGGCGCTCACGCCGCCGACAAGAACGCGCGCCGCCGACTGCAGGAGGCGACGGCCGGGTCACAGTGTCAGGGCTGCCACCGCTTGATGGAGCCGCTCGGATTCCCCTTCGAGATCTACAACCACGCGGGCTTCCTGCGCGCGCGGGATCGCTCGCCCACCGGAGGCTGGACCACGCCGGACGGAAGCTCGACGCTCACGTCGATGCCGGAACCCGGGCTGAACGGCCCGGTGCGCGACGCGGTGGAGTTGAGCGAGCGACTGGCGACCTCGCGGCACGTGAAACGCTGCTTCATGCGACAGACCTTCCGCTACTTCATGGGCCGCCCGGAGAACCCGAGCGACGCCTGTACGCTGACGCAGATGGAGCGGGCCTATGATGAGAACAATGGCTCGTTCTCCAAGATGCTGACCACGCTGATGACCAGCGACACCTGGAAGACGCGGCGTGTGCCGCAGGCTGGAGAGTGACTGCCATGTTCTCGCGACGAACCGTCCTGAAGGGCATGGCCGCCGGCCTCTTCGCGCCCTACTTCCGCGACGTCTACGCCCAGTCGTCAGCGTTGCCGGCGCGCCTGGTGCTGGTCCTCGAGTGCAATGGCGTCTACCCCCGCGCGCTCCTGAGCACGGACACCCGCGCGGCGCTGGGGGGGCGCGCCAACACCTCCGACCGCCTCTTCTGGGACGCGTACAAGGACACGCCGCTGGTGCGTGAGGGCGACAACCTCGCCAGCGCGGTAAGTCTCGGGCCGCTGGCGGCGTCTTCCGGCAACATCGACCTGGTGAACCGCTCCGCCGTGCTGCTGGGGCTCTCGAACCTCATCGCGGGCGGCGGGCACTCCAGCGGGACGGGCGGGCTGAGCTGCGCGGTGAACGGCGCGGGCGCGACCTTCGACGCGGTGATTGCACCTCGCCTGCGCCGAGGTGCACCGTTCGACGTGCTGCGCCTGGGCACCAGCTCCGCGCGCGTGTCCATCGTATACGAGACCTGCGCGCTCGGACCCCGCAAGCCCGCGGGCATCATCGTCAACCCATCGCTCGCGTTCGACAGCACCTTCGGCTCGCTGCTCGGCGGCTCGACGAACGGGCGCGATCGCAAGATGCTCTTCGACTTCGCGCTGGCCGACTCACGGAAGGCGCTGGCGGAGTTCAGCGGCAACTCCAACGAGCGGCTGAAGCTGGAGCGCTACGTCTCCTCGCTCGAGTCGCTGCGCACGCGGGAGGACCAGCTCGAAGGCATGGCGAACCGCGTGCGGCCCTACCTGCCACCGGCGCCGAGGGACAACCCGCTCATCACCAGCGCGGGCTCGCCGCCCGACTCGCTGAAGTGGTTCGAGGCACAGTTCCAAATCGCCACGGCGGCCCTCCTGGGCGGGCTGACGAATACGGTGGTGCTGGCGACGGGGACCTCGGGCTTCGACGTGGCCTACGGCCCGGACGTGACCGACATCCCGCGACACAGCCTGCAGCACGGCTTGGATGCGGGGCAGAACTGGGATCGCGTCGCCGAAATCACCCGTCGTCACGTGCAACTGGTGGCGAACCTGGCGAGGACGCTGGCCGCCACGCCCGAGGTCGGCGCGAGCGGCTCGATGTTGGACCACACCGCGATTGTCTTCATGTCCGACAACGGCGAGCAGCACCATTCGACCTCGCGTGAGTGGCCGAAGCTCGTGGTGGGCGGCAACGCGCTGGGCCTGAAGACCGACGGGCGCACGGTCGTGTACCCCAAGTACGACGCGGCCCGGAACCGGCAGGTCTCGAACCTCTTCAACACGCTCGGCCACGCGTTCGGAGACGCGGACTTCAACACCTTCGGACAGGAGGGCAGCACGCGCATCGCGCCAGGACCGCTGAGCGAGCTGTATGGCTGAGCCGTGAGAGCGGGCTGGGCGGGTTCCGGGTCATTTGGGGCAGGCAGGTCTCACGGGCGCCACGCCTGGGCCGGCGGTGTTTCCCTTCGTGCGTTGGCCTCGGCATTGAGAGGACTCGCGAAGTCCCGCACCCTTGCGTGCGGATGGCCACTGGGGGACGGTCCTTCATGACCGCGGCCTCAAGCCCCGCACGCACATTCTCCTCACCTGCTTGAGGGAGCGGCAGCTCTCGCTGTTGCTGCCCATCGGCTGGGACTTTCAGACCGAGGAACTGCTGTTGGGCGCGAAGCCGTACTTCATGACCAGGGTGCCATCCCCCGAGCCCCAGACAGCGTGAACCAGAGGTCGGAGGCCCCGGCCGGCACGTTGAGTGTAGATGCAGGAACAGCTCCCCACCGGCGCGTCAATTCTGATGGCAGGGAGTTGTGCACTGCTCGGGGCATGTGGTGAGGAGCAGGAGTAGGCCCCCGGGGAGGATGAGGGCGTGGCCATCAATGCCCTTCAGGTGTACGTCCCCCTGGCGACGCCCCCCCCTGCGGCGTCGCGACGGCGACCGTGGCCGGTCCGCCACATGGGGCCTGTGCCGCTGGAGGTGATGAGCGACTCCAATCAGGGGGCGATCATGGATGTCCCCGTGGGGGTACAGCACCTGGTGCATGTGCACGCGTACGACAGCAGCGGTCTGAAGGTGCACACGGGAGCCTCGACCGTGGACGTTATTGAGGGAGGAAGAAGGGACGTCGCGAACGTCTTCATGCCCAGCCTCCCACAGAAATGCCCGGAGGTAGGCACGGAGCTCCCCGCCTCCCCGGTAGACTGGATTCGATCACCATCGATAGTGCCGGCGGCACGGCAGCAGTCACTAAAGGAATGAGGCAGAGTCTGAAATAGCGTCGGCGGCGTCCGTCAAACGCGGGGCCTTCTTCGGACGCGGCGCCCCCCCATGGCGATGAGCGCCTGGAGCGTCTTGGCGGCGGGCCTCATCACGGGCCTCGTCGTATGTGACGTTCAAGCGGAAGGAAGAGGCCTTAGTCGACCAGCACGAGGCCCTCTAGCAAGTTGTTGAAGAAGCCCAGCTTGCTGGCACGAGGCCGGGCTTCTCGCTGAGCTCCATCTCAACCTCGTCTTCGAGGCAAGGCGATGGGCGGAGGGGGCCTATGCGGCGGTCAACCGCGCCATCCGCACCAGGTTGTACGCGGCGCCCACCAGGTAGGCTGCCAACTCCGTCCGCTCCCTGCCTTTGAAACGCGTCTTGCGGAAGCCTCCCACCGTCTTCATCCAGCCCCAGACTTCTTCGATTCGCTTCCGTATCCGCTGGCTGAGGGCATAGCCCGCGGGCCTTGTCGCTCGCCTGTCGATGGCCGAGCGGCGTCGGGTGTCCGTCGTCTGCGCAATGTGAGGCGTCACTCCCATGCGCCGGCAGTCGGCGACGAAGTCCGCCGTGTCGTAGCCCTTGCCCGCGCCCACGGTAGCCCGCTCGCGAGGTCCACGAGCAGCCCGTTGCGGTTCTCCATGACGCCATTGAGGCTGTAGGCCAGCCGCGCCTCCGGGTCCGTCGTCGAGGCATGCGTCGTGTTGCTGCGCTTCTGCCCGTGGAAGTCCACCGTCGGGTTGCCCTTGTCGTCGGGCGGCTCCTTCTTCTCGTCCTTCGGGCGGAACGACTTCAGGGACGCCCAGGCTTCAATCAGACTGCCATCCACGCTGAAGTTCTCGCTGCTGGTGAGCCCCGCGCTTTTCGCCTGGTTCATCACCGCCAGGAAGAATCTCCGGGCGACGTCAGCAGCCGGTCCCGGTTCTGCGAGAAGGTGCTGTGGTCGAAGGAGGCGTCCTCCATCCCCATGTCGAGGAACCACCGGTACAGCAGGTTGTAGTCAAGCTGCTCGCAGAAGAGCCGCTCGCTTCGCACCGAGTAGAACGCCATGAGCAGGCAGGCCTTCAGCAACTGCTCCGGAGGGATGCTCGGCCGGCCCGTGCCGCTGTACATCTCGTCGAACGTCGGCGAGAGCGCCGCCAGCGCGGCGTCCGCCATGTCCTTCACCCGGCGCAGCGGATGGCCCGCGGGCACCCGCTCTCCCGGCGTCCTCAGGCTGAACAGCGTCGTCTGTTGCTTGGCCCGTCCCCGCATCGCTGCCTCCGATGAACGGAGGACACCACGTCACGTTGCGGGGTGTCGATCCCTCGGAGGGGTTCCTCAACAGCCTACTAGGAGCAGGGCTGGCGCTTGAAGCTCCTGCGCACGCACTGAAGCGCGGCGCCGAGGGAGGAGCCCCCCTCCATGGTCCTCATTCGCCGGAACAGCGTGAACCCGCGATCGGGGCGTCCGGGCAAAGGTCGAACGCGCACTCGAACTCCGAGGACAACACCGTCAGCGTTTTCTGGCCGGCGACCTGCCGGATGAACCACTGCGGTGGCAACGTGACAATGCCGAAGTCGGCCAGCTTCTGGCCGTCGTATCCCCAGGTCACCATCATGTCCTTTCCCTCGAGCTCAATTCGGAGGGCGAACATCCGCTTCCTGCCTTTCGTTTTGACTCCTACTGACTGGAAGGCGGCTTCAACAGCGCGGTCACAGGCGTCGAGCCCAGTACCTGCAAGACGCTTCGACGCGAGCTCTGCCCGAGCGTTCCAGGCCACAGCAACGGTATCGACGCTCACAGTGCCACTGCGTGTCGGTGTGCCGGGCGCGGCGCCAAGCAGCATCAGTGAGAAGGCAGCGGCGATGGGGTGGTTCATGAATGCTCCGATTGCGAAATGGGGTGCATCTTACCGAATTCGTGACAGGCGAGGCTCAGCTCCCGACGTTCCCTCATCGAGCGCATGGAGCCCACAAGAAGGGAGGCTCGCCATTCGCTGCCGAAGAGCGCGAGGACGCGCGCGTGCATCATCGCCGTCGATGTGATGCAGTCGCGCGGTGCTTGAGAGCGTCACCATCGACCAGCTCCGCACGCTCCACGCTGCGGCCGAGGAGGGCAGCTTCTCCGCGGCGACTCGGAAGCTCGGCCAGGGGCAGCCCGCCGTCAGTCAGGCCATGCAGCGGCTGGAGAAGCAGCTCGGCCTGCGCCTCTTCGACCGGAGCGGGCGCGTCCCGCGTCTGACGGCGAAGGGCGAAGCCGTCGTCGCGGCGGCGCAGCGACTCCACGAGGACATCACCTCGCTCCAGGCGGTGGTGGGCCGGCTCAAGAGTGGCGAGGAACAGAAGGAGGCGCTGCTTCGCAGAGCCGAAAGGCCATTTCCCGGATCCCGAAGGACTGGCCGCCCGGTGGAACGACTACCAGCAGCGCGTCTGGTCACTCCAAATGATGGGCACATTGGATGAGTCCTCCAGTTGCCAGGTGACACACTGCATCAGAGGATTCGGGCCTCTACAGCTTGTGGACTTCGAGCCAGAGTTCCTCGCGAGGGTGCCGCAGCAGTTGGACGCGCTGACGGCGGTGCTGCGCGAGGATGCGGACGATGAGAAGCGAGCGGCGGCGACATTCCTGTTGGCCTACGCGCCCACGCCCGAGGAAACCGTGCGGCGGCTGGTGCCCAGCATCCGCTGCAGCTTCCCATCGGTTCGCAACAGCGTGGTGCGCGTGCTGACAGCCTTACAGCAGGTCGCGGCGCGGCCCCTGCGACAGAGCGCGAGGCACGGCGCGCCCACTCCTCCCCAATCACGGAAGCCTGTCACGACGGGACACTGCGAGTGCTTTCGTTCGAGCGGCGCCCAGCGAGGAGCCATCGTTCCGCCAGGTGTCGGAAATCACGTCCCAGGCGGTAAGCTTTGAGTCTGAGTCGACCGAGATGTGTTTGACGAAGTTCATGGCCCGCTTCAAAGCGTTCAGCGCTTCGTCCCTTCACTTCTCAAATGAATTTCATATAAGGCTTGTTTTACCATGCCCCACACCCTCTCCCGAGCCACCCTCCTGGTCCCCCTCCTGTTCGCGGCGTGCGGTGGGGATGAACTCCCCGCGCCCGAGTCCCCTGCGACGGAGGTCCACGCTCTCGCCAGCGTGGGGGCCCCGCTCAGCGACCTGCGCACCGGTACCTATAAAGGCTTCACCGGAGGTCTGTATCCGCAGGGGCGCAACAGCATGCCCGCCCCGCACGCCACCGCGGGTCAGCTCCAGGCCGCGGCCATCAAGCCCCTGAACGTGAACGGCCAGCCGAGCGCGCGCGGCAAGTACGTGCTGCTCTCCATCGGCATGTCGAACACCACGCAGGAGTTCTGCTCAGCGAGCGGCGCGGCGCCGTGCGACGCGTGGACCTTCGCGGGACAAGCAGCCGCCGACGCGTCGGTGAATCACTCCACCCTGGTGATCGCCAACGGGGCCCGGGGCGGGCAGGACTCCCAGACCTGGGACTCTCCCAACGACCCGAACTACGAGCGGGTGCGCACGGACGTGCTGGAGGCGCAGGGCCTCAGCGAGAAGCAGGTGCAGGTGCTCTGGATCAAGTCCGCCAACATCCGGCCATCGCTGTCGCTGCCAAACACCCACGCGGACGCCTACCAATTGAAGGCGTTCCTCGGGGACATCCTGCGCGCGGCCCGGGTGCGATACCCCAACCTGAAGCAGGCGTTCATCTCCAGCCGGACCTACGCGGGATATGCCTCCGTCGAACTCAACCCCGAGCCGTATGCCTATGAGAGCGGCTTCGCGGTGAAGTGGCTCGTGGAGGCGCAGATCCGCCAGAAGCAGAACGGCACCATCGACCCTCACGCTGGCAACCTCGACTACGCGCAGGGCATCGCGCCCTGGGTGGCGTGGGGCCCCTACTTCTGGGCGGATGGGCTCAACCCGCGCTCGGATGGACTCCGCTGGGAGCGAGCGGATTTCGTGAGCGACGGCACCCACCCCAGCCAGTCGGGCGAAACCAAGGTGGGCGGGATGCTGCTCGACTTCTTCAAGTCCTCGCCGCAGACGCGATGCTGGTTCCTCGCCGGACAGAGCTGCTCCTGAGGGCCCTGAGCCTCACCCGCTTCGGTGACGACTCCCATGTCCTTCACGGGAGTCGCTGGCGACGCCACCATCAAGCCGTCGCCATCCGTGTCCTCTCCCGAGAACGTGGCGCGAGACTCAAACTGCAATTGTAGGACGCATTCCTGGATGCGTCGCTCCAGGGGACGCCGCGCAGCACCGCCGCGCGGCGCACCCCTGAAACGGAAGGACTTCGCTGGAGCTAGAACGAGGTGGCCCAGCGGGTCTGGCTATCGCTCAGGAAGCGGTGCAGCGGGGTCCCCGCGTTGCTGACGAGGATGACCTCGGTGGCGTCAGCGAGGATGGCCGTCACGGTGACGCCGTTCATGTTCCAGTTGTCACCGGTGGCGAAGGGGTCCGGCTGCCCCGACGTGAACTGGATGGCGAACTCCACCAGGCGCCCCATGTACACGCCAGCCGGCATGTCGAGCGTCACCGTCCGGGTGGAGTTGTTGGGCCACGACACGCCGTTGTTGAGATTGCCGCTGGTGACGAGATGGTTCCCCGAGGTGTTCGCGTACTTCAGCGAGGCGACAGCGTTGCTCGCGGTGCGGAGGTCATCGCTGCCCGTGACAATCTTGATGCGCAGTTGCGTGATGCGGCTCGCTTCATCGGTCGCGTGCGCCGCGCCGGGCGACAGGGTGATGATGCTCAGGGCGAAGACGCCAGCGAGGGTCGCGAAGGCGCGGCGGGACAGGCCTCCCAGAGGGCGGATTGCAGACATGGTGGGCTTCTCCTTCATGGATTTTCAGCACAGGGGTGGATGCATCACTTCACCCAGCCGCGCATGCAGGGCGGCCGGGCAATGACCACCCTGCCGCGCGGCCTCCCGCGCGAACACTGCCAATCTTCTTGCACTCCCCTCGCGTGCCCGGCCATGCGAGACGTCTGGAATGACGAACCTCGCCATGTTCGTGGCGCTGCTCCTGTGTCCATGGGGGGCCTTCGCCAGCGCCGCGCTGCCCCAGGGCTTTGGAGTGAGCCCCGAGGCCTTGCGCGTCAAGGTCGTGACGTTCGGCGCGGGGACGGCGGCGCATGAGCGCTTCGGGCACACCGCGCTGTGGCTGGAGGACACGCACCTGGGCGCCGACGTCCTCTACAGCTACGGGATGACGGCGCACCAGGAGGGGCCGCCGTTCGCGTTCTTGATGCGCCGTCAGGCCTTCTGGGCCGCCAGACTGCCCGTGGCCAGCACGTTCGCGGGCTACGAACGCAAGGGGCGCTCCATCCGGGTCCAGGAGCTGCGGCTCGCGCCGGACGCGAAGGGACGGCTGTTGGCCCTGCTGGAGCGTGACGTGCGCCCCGAGCACCGGGACTACGCCTATCACCCGACAGACCACAACTGCGCCACGCGGGTGCGCAACGTGTTGGACGAAGCCCTGGGCGGCGCGCTCCGGAAGGCGGCCGAGGGCCCCGCGGAGGCCACCTGGCGCGAGCACCTCCGGCGGCAGACCGCTGGCGCTCCTGGTGTGAGCGTCCTGCTGCTCACGTGGGTGAACGGCGTCATGGATGCTCCGAGGAGCCGCTGGGAGGAGGCGTTCATGCCCGAGCCCTTGTCCCGGTGGCTCGACACACTCTCCAGTCCGGAAGACGGACACGGCCAGGGGGCGCTCGTCACCCTCCGCTACGACGTCCAACCATCGCGGCTGTCTTCCGTCATGAACACCCACCCCTCGCGCCTGTTCGCCCTGGGGCTGGCCCTGGCCAGCGGCGCGGTGCTGCTGGGTGCGAGGAGGACAAGGTCGGCCGGGCGCGTCCTCCTCGGCCTGTACCACGCGCTGTTCGGGCTGGTGGCGGGGAGCATGGGGATGCTCGGCCTGGGGCTGACGCTCCTCTCCGAGCACGCCGCGCTGCGCGGCAACGTGAACCTCCTGCTGTTCAATCCGCTCGCCCTCGGGTTGGTTCCGCTCGGCATCGGCGTGGCGCTGGGGCGTCAGTGGGCGGAGCGGTGGGCCAGGGCCTGGGTGCTGGTGCTCCTGGCAGGCGCGGGACTCGTGGCGGGCCTGGCGGGCCTGCGTGTCCTCGGGCAGGACGTCCGTGAGCCCCTGGCGCTGGCGCTGCCGATTCTGCTGGGACTTGGCGTGGGGTGGTGGATGCCGCCGCGCCGTGCGAGCCACCTCCTGGCGCTCCAGCGTGGCTGAGCGGCGCTCAAGCTCCGGCGGGAAGCAGCACCTCCACCCGCGCGCCACCGCCCGGGGGACTGGAGGCGCGCAGGCTGCCTCCGCTCGCCTCCACCAGTCCATTCACCAGGAGCAGGCCCATCCCCGAGCCGTCCCGCTTCGTCGTTCCTCCGCGGGGTCGCGTGCCCTCCAGCAAGCCCGCGCGGAAGCCGGGGCCGTCGTCGGTGACACGCAGGAGGACATGGGAGCGCCGCCCTCCTTCGTGTTCCACGCTCACGTGTACGGTCCGAGCGCCAAGCTGTCCGTCGCCCTCGCAGGCATTCACGAGCAGGTTGGTCACCACATGGGCCAGCCCTGGGGCGCCTCCCACCACGCGGGCCCGGGACACCCTGGCGAGGGGACCCTCCACCACGATGTGGACGTGCGCGAAGCGCAGTTGGACCTGCTCCGCCGCCTGGTGCAGCGTGGTGCCGACATCCACCGCGCTGGCGTCGTCGCTCATCGCCAGCTCCCCCATCGCGCGGGACTTCACCCGGGAGACGAAGGCCGCCAACTCCCCCAGGTCTTCCGCGATGGCCCGCGCATGGCGTTCGGTGGCGCGGCCTTCGGGCTGGCGCACCAGCAGGTCCGCGCGCAGCCGTGCTGACGACAGCAGCGTCCGTGCGTCGTGATGCTCCCTCAGCAGCAGGTCCAGGTGCCTGCGTGTCCGCTGCGCGCGCTCTCGCGTCCCGGCCATCGTCAGGACCATCCGCCGCGCGGTGTGACACACGAGGCTGGCCACCGCGCCCACGCTCGCGATGAACAGGAAGAGCAGCACCAGCTCTGACACGCCATAGGTGATGAAGGCCGCGTTGAGCCGGAAGTCCAGGGCGACCAGTCCCCCCATCAACGCGAGATTGGTGACAGTCCCCACCCAGGCGGCCCTGGGACACAGGCGAAGCGCGGAGGCGAACACCACCGCGATGGCGGCAGCGGGGTCCGGCATGCGCAGCAGCCCCGTGTACTGGGGCCCATGCCACGCCAGCGTGGACAGCAGTGACGCGTGCGCGAGCACGGCGTCCAGCAGGGTGGAGGCCACCAGCAGCCGCTCGTCGAACCAGCGCCGCCGCGCCGCGCCCACCGAGGCCACCGACAGCAGGATGCCAATGCCCAGCACGGGAAGCTCCACCCACGCCGCCGGCACGCCACCCTCCGCGTGTACACCCCCCAGCGCCAGATAGCGCGCCAGCACGAGCCCCAGGAAGACGATCCGGACGCCGCTCACCAACGCCTCGCCATCGTTGGATGCGTCCAGAAGCACCCGCTGGGCCAACTGCCCTGGCAGGGCTCGCGGAGGTGCCTCAGGCATGAGTGCTAGCCTTCCGGGGATGGGCACCGTGGTGCGACATCTCCTGGTGGTGGAGGACTCGGAGCGCCTGGCCCTGGTGCTGGAGGAGGTGCTGGGCCCCCATGCCGAGCGAGTCACCCGGGTGACGACGCTCGCGGCGGCCCGTCAGGTGCTCCGGGAGCAGCCGCCGGATGCGGTGCTGCTGGACGTCAGCCTGCCGGATGGCACCAGCGACACGTTGCTGGAGGACCTCCAGGCCGTGGAGCCGCTGCCTCACGTCATCGCCATCAGCGGCAACGCAACGGCCGAGCAGGCTTTTCGTCTGGCGTCGGGCGGCGTGCGGGCCTTCGTGCCCAAGCCGCTCGACCTGGCCCGGCTGGAAGCGGTGTGGCGGGAGACGCTGGCCCGCCCACCCGACCTCATCCACACGCTGCGCGCGAGCGCCGGTCAGGTGCCCCTGCACGAAATCGAAGGGACGGTCCGCGAGACGTTGGTCGACGAGGCCCTCGCGAAATCCGGCGGGAGCGTTCGCGGCGCGGCGAAGCTGCTGCGCATCTCGCGCCAGTTGCTCCAGCACATCCTCAACGCTCGAAAGTAAGGCGCCGTCCGCTGTCATCCACATGCCTTGTCACCGCGGCGCCCAGGGGTCTTCGCGCCAAGGGGCGTTACGTCGGCATGCAGATTCAAGCGCCGTACCATGACGCCGCCATTGCCCGGCCCCAGGTGACTCCGTTCGCCGGTCAGCCCCGGTGTGGACTGGCGGGCCACGGAGGGTGTGACGGCGTGGTCTCGAGGACAACATGCGAGGGCGGCGCACCCGTCGGGCCGCGCGGATGCGGCCGTCGACGACGTCGGGCCCGCACGCGGCGGGACCTGCCAGAAAATGGCGCCGCGTCAGCCGCTGCTTTTAGGGTTCCGCGCCCTACCTCCCGAGGACCCTCGTCATGACGCTCACGACCGCCCTGCTCCTGCTCACTCTCGGCGCCGCGCCGACCCAGCCCGCAGCGAAGAAGTTCGAGTTCGACAAGCACTACCTCGTCCTGCTGGAACGCGTACCGGACGCCAAGAAGCTGCCGGAGGCCGCGCTGGCGCAGTTGCAGAAGGAGCACCTCGCGCACCTCACGCGCATGGGGGAGAGCGGCAAGATGGTGCTCGCGGGCCCCTTCGACGAGCAGGACGACGTGGGCATGCGCGGCGCGTGCATCTACCGCACCGCGACCAAGGCGGAGGCGAAGCAGCTCGCCGAGCAGGACCCGATGGTGAAGGCGGGCCGACTGCGGGTGCAGGTCATGGCCTGGTACACGGAGAAGGGCTACCTGGCGTTCCCCCTGGCCCCGCCCGTCGAGGCGGCCAAGGGCGCGGCGAAGGACGCAGACAAGTAGCGCCCCGCCGCACCTCCCCGACGAGGCGGCGGACTCCTCAGTTCCAGAGCTCCCGCGAGAGCAGGTCCACCATCGCGACGGCGACCTCCGGCGCGGGCAGCCCCAACGCCCGCTGGAGCGCCGCATCGGTCGGCGCGGAGACCTCCGCACGCAGCGCCTCCACCGCCCGCTGACGTGCCGCGCGCACCGCCTCGCGCTCGGCGGACGGCAGGCGCTCCACCGCCCAACGGTCAATGGCCCAGGACAGGTCCGCGTGCCGGGTCTCGTCCTCGGCGATTCGGACCATCGCCTCGCGAACCTCGTCGTCCTCCGCGCGCAGGGCCTGATGGTGGGCCAGCAGCGCGCCGTACGTCTCGCGCACGCAGCCCTCCACCGCATTGTCCAGCGCCACCTCGAGCAGCGGCCTGGGCGGGAGCGGCGCCACCACCGCGCGCTCCGGCGTCGCGCCATGACGACGTGCAAGGCGTCCACACACCTCCGTGTGAGCCACCTCATCGAGTGCGCTGCGCAGCGCCGCCTGCTGAAGCTCGACCGCCGCGCCATGAAGCGCCAGTTCGTCCCGCAGCCTCAAGAAGGCCGTGATGGAGGCCTCCTCCAGATGGGCGATGAGCGCGAAGTGCTGTCCCAGCTCATCCGAGCAGGCAACCGAGCCATCCGAGCGGAGTCCCGCGGGCCGGCGACCCACGGTGCACCCCTTCGTGCCCCGCTCCAAGATGTGGGTCTGCATCACGCGCAGCTCGCCCGAGGGCTTCACCTCCAGCAGATACTGCGTCAGGTTGGAGCCCTCTCCACACGCGAAACCCTTCGTGGCGACGACGTTGAAGGTCCCGTCCGCGTTGGCCCTCACCGCGCCTTTCTCCAACGCGGTACAGCTCAGGTTGTAGCCGTCCGCGAAGACCTGGAGCAGCGCTTCCTGAGTCGTGTCGATGTCCCCCAGGAAGGCCCGGAGCGCCTCCTGAGTGGTGTGGGCCTCCACCGCATCCCCTCGCGTTGTCACGAGGTAGTACGCGTGGCAGTCCGGCTCGCAGCGGGAGCGGAACCCCACCTCGGAGGAGAGGGACTCGAGCTCCGCGTTGCACGTCACCGGCTGCGTGGCGGTCTCGCACGGCGTCCCCGAGGACACGAGGGGCTGCTGCCGGGGCGTGGTGTACTGGTCGGCGAGGAACCGCATCTCGACGAAGTCCGTCTGTGTCGCGGGAGACAGCCCTCGGACCGACAGGTTTTGTTCGTCACAGGTAGGGGGCGAGTAGCCTTCCAGGGCAATCCCCCCATTGCCACAGCCGGTGAGCAGCAGCGGAGACGCCAGTGATGCACTCATCGCTCGGGTGAAGAGTCGGCGCAGTTGTTCCGAGTTCAAGCAACACTCCTCTCTGGGTACACCCTCCACTTCCAAGCAATCACGATGCCAGAAACGCTTCACTCGATGAACCCAGGGCCGTCGGCTGGAACATGCCGACGTTTTCCAGGAGCGGCCTCAGAAACCTGAGGCATTCGGTGTCCCAGACCGCACAAGTCGCCCGCGGGCAGGTCCGCGGCGGCGCGCGCCAGCCGGGCCACGCGAAGCCCAGCAAGCCTTCGCGCCGCGCCGATGGGGACGACTGCTCGCGACGCAGTCCGGAAAGGAAAACGCCTTGAAGCCCCTCAAGGCGCTGCCTGACCGCGTCTTGAAACTGTTCCTGTCTGAGATTGCCGCGGGCGATCGTGCCCCCGAGAACGACCTGTGCTGTTCCGCGAAGAATCGTCGGCTCAACTGCGACGGCACCTGTATCAGGACCTCCGTCTGCGGCTGATTCCAGCTTCATCACCCCGGCGGGATGTGGCCCCTCATCGACGCGGAGTCCATCGTCGCCACCGTGCGGCTCCGGGAGCCGGAGCCTTCACGAACCGAGGAGACTCCGGGCCGCCGCGCCAGGGATTGATGACGAGCATGCCCGTGGCCGAGGTGCGCGGCCCGGGCAGGTGCGCATCACCAGTCGTAGCCGTGGTAGCTCTTCAGCATGATGACCTTGCCGCTGTTCGGGTAGTACAGGGCGCCGTACTCGGCGTAACTGTGGCAGTTGTGGCAGGGAAGCTCCTCCCAGGCGAACCACGCCTGGATGGGGCCGCCGCCCGCGAACGCGTCGATGACGGCCAGCAGCGGGGAGCTGCTCGAGCCGAAGAAGTAATTGTCCACCACCATGCCCGCGCGGTCGGTGACCTCGCCCCAATCAGACGGAGGCACCGTCTGCGTCGTCCCGTGGAGGTGGTCCACCACCGCCTGAATGGTCACCGGCGTGGCCGGGCACTCCGGGGTGCTGTACGCGTCGATGCCAACCAGCCCGTACCACGTCGTGGCGGAGGCGCCGGAATCGGGCGTCTGGCGCGCGTGCCCCGGGGGCGGGAAGGCAATCTCGGTGAGGGACAGTGGCTGGCCCGGGAGCACCTCGCAGGCGCTCGCGAGCATGCAGCGCTGCACCTGCCGGTGCGTGCCGCACGCGCCGAAGTCCAGCGTGCCCTCGGACTGCGCGTGGATGCAGTTGTAGACGGACGGCTGGCAGGCGGGGGTGGGCCACGTGCTGTACGGGTCGTTGTGGGTGCTGATGGCCAGACCGGTGACGCGCACCACCAGGCGCGCCGTCTCCGTCACCACGGCGCCGCCGTTGAGCGTGGCGGTGAAGGTAAGCGGGTCCGTGTGCGGGTCCACCGCCTGGTAAACCGCCGGGTAGCGCCAGTCGAGTTGGAAGGTGCCCGCGTCCACGCGGGTGACCATCGGCGTGCCGTCCGGCCCGGTGACGGTGAGCGAGGTCGCCGCCGAGTCCACCCGGCCGCGGTACATCAGGTTGTCCGTGCCGGCCGCGTTGCGCACGTAGACCGGGTCGACGTTCTCGTGGACGGTGATGGAGTTCGGCCCGCGGAAGTCGAAGAACCGGGGCGCCAGGACAATCTGCGCGTAGTACCGCGTCGGAGAGCCCGTGAAGGTGTCGATGGACACGAACAGCGGCATCCCAGACAGCATCGTGTTCAGCTCGTGGCCCTCCTCGAGCACCACCTCGAAGCGCCGCTCGCTGATGATGCTCGCCGTGCCGAAGGCATCGTCCGGCACGAAGCTGAAGACGTCCTTGAGATAGCGGTTGGTGGTTCCGCGAATCACAAGCACGCGGCGGCCGTTGCGTGTCTCGAAGGTGCCCAGCGTCTCGAAGCTGAGCTGGTGCGTGCCCGTAGGCTCGTACGCATAGATGCGGGTGGCCGTGGCCGCGGCGGTGGAGACGCCGGTCTCCTCGACCGGGACGACCTGCGGCTCCTCGAGGACCGTGTTACCACAGGCCGTGGCTCCGAGAGCCAGGGCGCAGACCAGGGCAAAATCGCGTAAATTCATGCATTTCCTCCAGGCGAAGAATTCCGGGTGGATAGCACATGTGCCCGACGCAAGCGTGACGCGGCATGTCTCATCTGTGTGCAGGAGGCGCTCAGTCCATGAGGTCCCGCGCGAGCACGCGCGCGTGCATCATCGCCGTCGATGTGATGCAGTCGCGCGGTGCTCGAAAGCGTCACCATCGACCAGCTCCGCACGCTCCGCGCGGTGGCCGAGGAGGGCAGCTTCTCCGCGGCGGCTCGGAAGCTCGGCCAGGGGCAGCCCGCCGTCAGTCAGGCCATGCAGCGGCTGGAGAAGCAGCTCGGCCTGCGCCTCTTCGACCGGAGCGGGCGCGTCCCGCGTCTGACGGCGAAGGGTGAAGCCGTCGTCGCGGCGGCGCAGCGACTCCACGAGGACATCACCTCGTTCCAGGCGGTGGTGGGCCGGCTCAAGAGCGGTGAGGAGACGAAGCTGTCGCTGGTGGTGGACGCCATGTTCCCCACCGATGCGCTGCTGGACTTCGTGCGGGAGCTGGCGCGCACGCACCCGGGGGTGGAACTGGCGCTGGAGGTGGAGCTGATGTCCGCGGTGACGGAGCGCGTGCGCGAGCGGCGCGCGACGCTGGGCATCGCCGGCGCGGACCTGGACCTCACCGGCCTGGAGCAGCGCCCCATCGCGCTCCTCAAGATGATTCCCGTCGCCGCGCCAACGCATCCGCTCGCGGCGGTGAAAGGCGTCCTCACCGAGGCGCACCTCGCCTCCGCCATCCAAATCGTCCTGAGCGAGCGGCTGCCAGCGGGCAAGCCGGGCACAGCGGACCGGGGCGTCATCAGCTCGCGCCTCTGGCGTGTCGCGGACCTGATGACCAAGCACTCGCTCCTCGTCGGCGGCGTCGGCTGGGGCCTCGAGCCCGAGCACCTCGTCCTCGACGACGTCGCCGCCGGACGGCTGGTCGCGCTGCGACTGGCGGCCTGGGAGGGCGGTCCCCCACCCCAGCGCCCGCTCGCCCTGGTGCGCCGCAAGGGCACGCCGCTGGGCCCGGTGGCGACGTGGGCCTCGAACCGGCTCACCTCACTGTGCCAGCTCGCGCTCAGGGGCGCGGACCATCACACGACGTGATGAAAAGCATCACGACCTGGAGCGATTTACAGACGGGGCTCGGCGCTTAGGTTTGGAACCATGAGCACCACAACTCACGTCAGCGTTCCTACTCCGCCTCGAGCCACTTCCCGCCCCCGCACCCTGGAGAGTGTCCATGGTGGCGGCGAGCTGCACTGGGTGGGTGACGGCTTCCGCGTCCACACCCTCGTGCCCAGCGGCGGCCTTCGCCAGGAGCGGACCAGTCCGTTCCTCCTGCTCGACTACCATCCGCCTCAGCACTACCCCGCGCTGGCGAAGGGCCAGCGGGGCGTCGGCTGGCATCCGCACCGTGGCTTCGAGACGGTGACGCTCGCATTCGAAGGCCACGTCGCCCACCGCGACAACGCCGGCCACTCCGGCGTCATCGGTCCCGGGGACGTGCAGTGGATGACGGCCGCCTCCGGCATCCTCCACGAGGAGTACCACGAGCACGACTTCTCACGGCGCGGGGGCACCTTCCACATGCTCCAGCTCTGGGTCAACCTGCCTCGCAAGCACAAGATGTCCGCTCCGGCCTACCAGCCCATCACGACGGAGCAGATTCCGGTGGTCCCCGTTCAAGGAGGCGGCGAGGCCACGGAGCACAGCCGGGTGCGCATCATCGCCGGGAGCTACGGTGACGCGAAGGGTCCCGCCAGGACCTTCACGCCCATCTCCATGCTCGACGTGAAGGTGCGCGCGGGTGAGGACTTCAACCTGTCACTGCCCTCCAACCACAACGCCCTGGTGCTCGTCGCCAACGGCCGCGTGACGGTGGGCACGGAGATCATCCGGAGCGGTGAGCTCGCGGTGTTCTCCAACGACGGGGAGACCCTCTCCCTCCAGGCCGACGAGGACACGCACTTCATCCTCCTCGCGGGCGAGCCCCTCAACGAGCCCATCGCTCACACCGGGCCGTTCGTGATGAACAACCACCGGGAAATCATCCAGGCCATCGACGACTTCGAGTCCGGCGCCTTCGGTGAGATTCCCGAGTAACGGGGGCACGGAGGCTGACGTCGCGCAAGGGTGCTGGCGCCTCCGGGACACACCGTCCCGGGGGCGTCAACGTATCGGCGGGAACGAGGCCGCGGCAGACCGCCTCTTCCCGTGCGCACCGTGCAATGGTTCTTCACGGCTTCTGGCCCGCCTCCATGTGGTCTTTCATCTCGCGCGCTTCCAGGCCATGCCTATGCAATCGTCTCGCTGAAAAGTCCCCGAACTCGGACTTCTCGGCGCATCTCCCGCAGGCGCGTGCAGAGTCAGCAACTGTGGACCCAGTGTCTCGCCCTTCTCCAAGGCGACATGCAGCTCGCTCATGCGCAGCAAATCGCGCTGGAGTTCTTCCGTGCTCAGGAGACCTGCGTTCTTCAATTGACGTAGCACCCGGCGCTGAACAGCGCGCGCCCGGACCGCATTGCCCCCTACAAGAGGGCGACGCGGCGCAGCCAGCAGGCTTGCCAAAAAGCTGGCCTCAAAGGCATCCAGGTCATCGGGCGCTCTGCCAAAGTAGAATCGGCTCGCATTCGCCACCCCCCACACGCCCTCTCCCCACTCAACAGTGTTGAGGTATAGTTCCAGGATACGCCGCTTGCCGAGCGTGTCCTCCAGCTCGCGAGCCACCATGAGCTCGCGCAGCTTGCGATGCACTGTGCGCTCTGGAGACAGGTATAGGTTCCGAGCCAACTGCTGCGTCAGTGTGCTCCCCCCGCGTCGGGCATCCCCTTTCAGCCATGCCAGGGCCGCGTCTTGAAACGCCGGCATGTCCACGCCACGGTGCCGGAAGAAGCTGCGGTCCTCCGCCTTGATGACCGCACACACCAGCAGGAGTGAGACCCGATCTATCGGCGTCACGCCTACTGAGTAGGCATCCTCGGGAAGGCGCTTCTCCGCGGCACGCAGGCGCATGTAGCTGGTTCGCACCGGAGTCTCGTGCGCGAGCACGGAGACATCAGGGGATAGCAACCACAGAGCCAGCACGTAAATGAGGGGCAGCAGGAAGGCAACGGACAACAGCCTCACCACACGTCGATACATTCGGCAGACTCCACCACACGATCCACTTCGTGATGAGCATCCTCGTGCCATTCACTCAAGGGGTACGCCCCTGCTTCCGCGATGTCTCTCGCGCTGGAGCTTGAACCTGACGCCTCGCGTAAGACAAGGGCCAGCCGCGGACTTCCTTGCGACGCTCCCATTGATGGCGCAGCCGAGCAGGACTCACCAGCGTGAACCCATTACTCAGCGAGTTGAGTCTCTCTTGACTGAGTCTTTCATGAACTTGCACGGCGGTTACTGGTTTAACTGCTATTCTGGACTTTAATTTTACTCATAACTATCGTTGCTCCACCACGCTCACTTGAGTGTGGCGAGCCCGCGCTCTCGAAACGGCATCACCGAGAGGGCCCGGGCCCAAGCAGGTGCACCTCCCTCAAGGAGCAAAAACATGAAGCGTTTCGTTTCTCAAAGCATGACGCGCGGAGCCATGGCTGTCGTATCGGCGCTCATGCTCGCCGTCCTGCCCATGGCTGGCGCGACAGGGTGTGGCACGAGCACCGCGAATGACGACGTGAGCGCGAATGACAAGGGGAGTCAGCAGCTCGTCACCGCGGAGACGATCGCCGGACTGAAGGCAGGAGAGCAGTTCGTTGTGGATCTGCGTAAAGAAGGGGTTGCCTACACCTTCGACTTCTCCAAGGCCCCGATTGACTTCAGCCGCATCGCGATGGTCAACGCCGACGGGAAGCGGCTGCTGATGTCCGAGTGGCTGAGCGCCGCGAAGGCGAATGGCGACGACCTCCTGGCAAAGCCAGATCAGAAGTTCCGGCTTGCGTCCGCCGCCAGCAGCCTGGGCACCCTCACCGAATCAGAGCGCGCCCAGCTCGAGGCCACGGGCAAGCTGACGAAGAGGCCCGTCATCAGCGCGCAGGCCACTGAGTACTACTGCTACATTGTAATCGAGATCTACCAGTTCTGCGCGCTCGCGGAAGACGGGACCCTCGTGTGCCTCACCGTCATCATTGAGAGCGAAGAGTGCATCGAAATCGAGGTGGAAGAGGAAGAGCCGTAAGCCGTTGAGCCATGGCGAGCGGCGCCCCCGTTCTCGGCCGCTCGTCAGGTACAGACTGAAGGTGCCCTCTGCCTGCAACCGAGGGCACCTTCGCACCGAAACGGATGGGAAGCCGATTGGCTGAGCGGTGGTAGACAACGGCCGGCCTCTTGAACAGCGGGATCGTCTCAGCTCCCCCATGCAACCGACGCCATCCACATCCAGCGCCCCTCCTGCGCCCCGATACCCAGCCACTTGGTGGGCCACGCTGGCCCTTGTGGCGTCAACAGCACTGGCTGTCTCGCCGCAAGCCGCGAAGTCGCCCCTGCGATGGCACGGACTCCTGGGACCCAAACCCGTTGTCTTCGCCACAGGCACCGTGCTGTGCGCGATTGCCTGCTTCGCCGCCTGGCGCCGGGCCAAGGTGCATTTCACGAACTTTGATCTGGCTGCGCTGGGTTACCTGGCAGTCGGGTTCCTCGCGATGGCCGTGAACGGCTTCAGCCTCCCCTTCAGCCTGCCATGGATTGCAGTTCATCTTGGCGCGCTCGTCGTGGTGGTAACGGCCAGAGAGGCAACAAGCCAGAACCGGGACGCCCTTGTAGATGGGCTCGTCAGCATCGGGGCCATCATCGCGCTCGTCGCGCTCTATGAAGCCTTGGGCGGGAGTCTGCCCTGGGAGACGTCGCGACGCCCGGGCGCGACCTTCGCCAACCGCAATGCTGTCGGCGGCTATTGCGCCATCCTGCTCCCCCTGGCGCTCGTCCGTGCAGCAATGCGGCCACATTATCTGCGCTCGCTTGCCGCTGCGCTGCTCATGCTGACGGCCGCGCTCTGCCGAGCACGAAGCAGTTGGGTGGGCCTGTTGGTCGCAAGCCTGGTCGTCATCGCCGTGTGGGTCGCACTATGGGTTCGGAGGGGCTCACCGGCCCCATCCAGGCGAGGAATCATCCACGCGTGTGTGACGCTGGTCGGCACCGTGGTTGTATTGAACACGGTCTCCTGGGGCGGGCTCCAATGGTCCGAACCGACGCCATTCAAATCGTCGTTCTCTCGTATCGTCGATTATGACTCCGGCACGGGACGCAGCCGACTCGAGCAACATCAAGTAGGGCTGGCCATGCTGTCAGTCAAACCCTGGGTTGGCTTCGGACCAGGCCTTTGGCGTCGTGAAGCTCCGCGGTTTGCGCATGCCGCAACAGGGAAACACGCAAGATTCATTGAGCCGTTGTGGACTCCCGCTTCGGACCTTCTACGCCATTCGGTCGAGACGGGGTTGCTCGGACTCATTGCCGCCGCAGCCATGGCATTCTCGCTGTTGGTGGGTTCGGGTCGTCGCGTCATGCAGACACAGGACATGCTGAGCCTGGCGACCATCGGCAGCCTGATTGTTGCGCTCGTCATCAGTGGGTTCGATGCGCTGCTGGCTCGCCCTGCCTCAGTCGCACTGGTGGCAGCAGTCGCAGGCATGCTGCGGTTTGACTGCGCGAGCCGTGCCGCGTTCGTTTCTCCTCGGGCCTGCGGCCTCGTGCTTTCGCTGGCAGCAACCGTTTCTCTCTGCATCGCGGCTCCGCAGTACCTTGCATTGAAGGAACTCAGCGAGGACTGCTCAGCCACCACCGTCCTTCGTCTCGGCCCATCCCGAAGTCTTCCTCTGGAGAGCCTACGTGCCGTCGCCATCAGCGAGCATTTCGAAGACTGCTCGACATTGACGGCTGCCGCGACCCTGCTGGATATGCACCTGCCGTACGAGCCACGACTCCTGCATTTGCTGGCGCGATGTGCCGAGCAGCAAGGAAGGTTGGAGGATGCGCGAAGCTTTCGCCGAAGGGCGCAGGACATCGAGCCGCATGACATGAGCGTGGCGCCAACGGAAAAGGATGGGATGAATAGGAGCCCTGTTGAGGGCGACGGGCTGGTGAAGGGTGGCGAAGAAGTGCCGTAGGATGAAACCCGACCGCTGGCCCGCACGGCGTCCCGTGTGGACCCGGTGACGGTGTCGCACTCAGGTGCTCGAGGCGAGACGTTCGTTCACCGTGCGACGGAGGCGCGAAGGGTGTCGCGTTGGCGATACCGTCGGCCCGTTCCCGTGACTGCGGGCCCGGAGAACAGCGTAGCCAGTGCGTGTGTCTCTACCGCGCTTCGTGAATCGGCGCGCCTGGGCCGTGGCACTGGCGCTCATGACCTCCGGCTGTGCCACGTCGCGAGGGCGTGAGCGAGTCCACGGCGAAGTGGACTACTGCGTCCCAGCGCAGGTGGCCCGCGACGTGGACGGCGAGTCGCTCGACGTGAGGGCGCCCATCGCCGCCACACCCAGGCTCGAGCAACGCTTCTCCCGCCAGGACCTGCTCCTGGCCCACGCGGTGGGCGCCCTCGAGGACCTGGACACCCTGACGACGCACTCCGGCATTGTTCGCGAAGGCAAGCTGGGCCGCTTCGAGCACTTCGCTCACGCGGAGCACGCCCTGGGCATTGGCGATCCGGCACCGAAGCGACCCGACGACGACCGCCGCATTGCCAACGCCGCCATCACCAAACTCGCCTCCTACCTCCACGCCCCCCGCCACGACGAGGATGCCGCGGTTCAACACGCCATTCGAGACCTGGAGCCCGCCCGGCAGCAGGCGCACTTCGCCCTCCGCCACGTCGAACGCATCGACCCGCGCCGGTGCGACCAGAGTCGACATGGAGGTGGGCAGCATACCACCTTCGTCCCGACTGGGGCCGCACCACTCTCCCCAGTCCACTCGCGGTATCTCCTCACTCATCCGCTCCTTCCTTGCCGCCGCCGCAAGCCCCGCGCTCGACTCCTGCGCACGTGCTTGAGAGACCGGGAATGGCCGCAGTTTGGCGCCTGGAGCGAAGGCGCCGTGGTACCACGTAAGATTTGCCCGAGGCGCAGGCCCAGTCGTCTTGGCCGTGTGTTGAACGGGGCGGACTCCGCGCGTAAATGCCCCGTTTTGCCATCCGTGTAGGCTTCACGGGCCGGTGCGGTTCACAGGATTTGGGGAGACAGATGGCGGACGTGGGATCGAACGATCTGGTGAAGGTGGTGGCCCTGCTCGGCGCGGCGGTGGTCGCGGTACCGGTGTTCAGGCGACTGGGGCTCGGTTCGGTGCTGGGATACCTCGCCGCGGGGCTGGTGATCGGGCCGTTCGGGCTGGGCTGGTTCTCCGACCCCCAGGCCATCCTGCACGTCGCCGAGCTGGGCGTGGTGATGTTCCTCTTCGTCATCGGCCTGGAGATGCGCCCCTCGCACCTGTGGAGCCTGCGTCGGCAAATCTTCGGCCTGGGCACGCTGCAGATCGCCGCCTGCACCGCGGCGCTGACCGGTGTTGGCCTGCTGTTCGGCCATGAACCGGTGGTCGCATTCATCGGGGCGATGGGCTTCGTGCTGACCTCCACCGCCATCGTCATGCAACTGCTGAGCGAACGCGGCGACATCGCCCTGCCCCCCGGACAGAAGATCGTCTCGGTGCTGCTGTTCGAGGACCTTTTGATCGTGCCGCTGCTGGTGCTGGTGGCGCTGCTCGCGCCGGGCGAGCCCAGCAGCGATGCTTCGCGCTGGACCTCGATAGGCATTGCCACCGGCGCGCTGGTCACACTCCTCGCCGCCGGCATCTGGCTGCTCAATCCGCTGTTCCGCCTGCTCGCCGCGGCGCGGGCGCGCGAGGTGATGACCGCCGCCGCGCTGCTCGTCGTATTGGGGGCGGCGCTGCTGATGCAGTTGGGCGGCCTGTCGATGGCGATGGGCGCGTTCCTCGCCGGCGTGCTGCTGTCGGAGTCGACGTTCCGCCATCAGCTCGAAGCCGATGTCGAACCGTTCCGCGGCCTGCTGCTCGGCCTGTTCTTCCTCGGCGTGGGCATGGCGCTGGACCTGTCGGTGGTGCGCGACAACTGGGCGATGATTCTCGGCGCGGTGCTGGCGATGATGCTGGTCAAGGCGCTGTGCATCTACGTCGTCGCGCGGCTTACCGCGTCCAGCCACCACGAAGCGCTCGATCGCGCCGCGCTGATGGCGCAAGGCGGCGAATTCGCCTTCGTGCTGTATTCCACCGCCGCCGCCAGCGGCGTGATCGCCGCAGCACAGAACGCCAACCTCACCGCGATCGTCGTGCTGTCGATGGCGCTGACGCCCCTGGTCGTGCTCGCGGTGCGCCCATGGCTCAAGCGCCAGGAAGAAAAGATCGACGACCTGGACGTCGCCGAAGGCCTGTCGGGCAGCGTGCTGATGATCGGTTTCGGCCGCTTCGGTCAAGTCGTGAGCCAGTCGCTGCTCGCGCGCGGCGTAGACGTGACGATCATCGACAACGACGTGGAGATGATTCGAAGCGCAGGCACGTTCGGGTTCAAGATCTACTACGGCGACGGCACGCGCCTGGACGTGCTGCGCGCATCGGGTGCGAACAGCGCACAGGTGATTGCCGTGTGCATCGACAACAAGGAGGCCGCCAACCGCATCGTCGAACTGGTGAAGTCCGAGTTCGGCCAGGCGAAGCTGCTCGTGCGCTCCTTCGATCGCGAACATTCCCTGCAACTGATCAACGCCGGTGTCGACGTGCAGGTGCGCGAGACGTTCGAATCGGCAATCAGGTTCGGCCATCACGCGCTGTGCCAACTGGGCGTTCCACCGGAAGATGCGGTGGAGATCGTCGAGTCAGTGCGCCGCCGCGATGCGGAACGCGTGCAGTTGGAACTGGCCGGGGGACTCGCCGCGGGCACGCGCATGTTGATCGGCAACATCGCCCCGGGCCCGACGCCGACGCCGTTCACACCTCCACGCAAGGCCGCCACGCCGCTCACCCCGGAAACGGCCGAGGCGACCCAGGGCACGAACAAGTAGGCGCGAGCGTCGGCGAAGTCGAACGCCCTGCTGCGCGACTCAGCGCCTCTACTCGCGGTGTCCGCTCCTTCCTGGCCGCTGCCTCAAGCCCCGCACGCACCTCCTCTGAACCTGCTTCAGGGAGCGCCCCTTGAAGCCTGCGCGCAGATCGTCTGAGATATGGGCTTTCTCAGAAAGGCAGACCCAATGCGATTCCTCATGGCATTGGGCGCGGTCGCGTTTGGCGCGGGCTGTGCCCATTCCTCGAACGGAAATAACGCACTCACTCCTGGGCAGGGAGCCACAGCACAGGAACTGTCCGCGAAAGCGCAGCAGGCCTACGAGGCCCTGGATTTCAACACGTGCGCCGATGGCTTCAAGGCCGCCGCCGAAGTGGCAACGGACGCGGAGGAGCGCGCGGAGTCCTTCTATCGCGCCGCGGGCTGCGCGTCGCTCGCGGGCCACCTGGATGCGGCGGTGCCCCTGGTGAAGCGCGCGGTTCAGAGCGGGTACTTCGACGCCGCGCACCTCCAATACAACCCGGAGCTGGCTGCACTGCATGCGCAGCCCGACTGGGAAGCCATCGTCACGGGGGCCCAGGCCAACCTGGCGAAGGCGCCCGAAGCACCGTTCCCCGTGCCGACGCTCGCGGGACTGGATGCATTTGGTTCCAAAAAGGTGGACCGGGAGGCGGTCCGCCGGGTGTTTGGATTGGAGGTGGGTAAGCCCATTGTGTACAGCGCCGCCTACTTCAAACAGAAGGAGGCGCTGCTTCGCGGGCAGTACGAACTGGCCTTCGTGAAGACGGGAATGACCCTCTTTGTCGCCGAGGAGCACAAGGGAAAAGCCTTCGTGGTGGTGGACATGGTGGATGTGGAGGACCAAGCCCGACTGCGCTTCCTCCCAGAGCCGAAAGGCCATCTCCCGGACCCCGAAGGACTGGCCGCCCGGTGGAACGACTACCAGCAGCGCGTCTGGTCACTCCAAATGATGGGCAAATTGGATGAGTCCTCCAGTTGCCAGGTGACACACTGCATCGGAGGATTCGGGCATCCACAGCTTGTGGACTTCGAGCCAGAGTTCCTCGCGAAGGTGCCGCAGCAGTTGGACGCGCTGACGGCGGTGCTGCGCGAGGATGCGGACGATGAGAAACGAGCGGCGGCGGCATTCCTGTTGGCCTACGCGCCCACGCCCGAGGAAACCGTGCGGCGGCTGGTGCCCAGCATCCGCGACAACTCCAAATCGGTTCGCAACAGCGTGGTGCGCGTGCTGACAGCCTTACAGCAGGCCGCGACGCAGCCCCTGGTGGATGTGGCCACGGTGGTGGACGCGGTGTCGATGCCCACGACGACAGACCGGAACAAGGCGACCTACCTGCTGTCGTACCTGCTGGAGGACCTGCCGGAGGACGCGTTGAAAGCGCAGCGGGCAGGACTCATCCACCAGTTGGGTGAAACGCTGGTGGCGATGTCCGCGCTTCAGCAGCCCATCAACCGCGACCCCGCGGTCATGGTGTTGCAGCAGCTCTCTGGCGAAAAGCACGAGACCGCCGAAGCATGGCGCGAGTGGCTCGCGCGCCAGCCGAGGACTGAGCGGTAGCAGCAGGGTGCGAGGAACAGCGCGCCCAGTCCTCCCCCCATCACAGAAGCCCGTCATGACGGGGCACGGCGAGCACTTTCATTCGACCGGCCCCAGCAAGAAGCCGTCGTTCCGCTCGGCGATGGCGGCCTGTCCTGATTCGAGCACGCAGAAGATGACAGCGTGCCCCGTCTCCGGCGGCGGAGGCTCACCCCAGCGCCTTGCGTGTCCGGGCCATGCCGCCGTCGTTTGTTTGAAGGCACGGCGCCCCCGAGGCCTGCGTCGCGAGCGCAGGGGCCGCGGCTTGAAGCTCGTGTCCACCGCCTTATCCGGCCTGCATCCTCCGGGCGGCTGGTTGGGTGCGTGGAGCCCCCCACTTTTGCGCCGTCGTTCGCGAAGGGGAGGCTGCACATGAAGCGGGAAGTGAGGGCCGGCATCGCCGGGCTGCTGTTCGGGTCCATGCTGGCTGGCTGCGGGGTGGCGCCGGAACTGGAATCACCGCGAGGCAACGAGGAACCGGAGACGTCCACGAACGCCGAGGCCGGGCTCAGTGCGCATCGGGATGACGCCAAGCCTGCCGCAGTGGCGCGTTATGGGCCTGCGGTTGCGTACGGTGATGGCAAGTACTTCGCGGTCTGGACCGACGTGCGGGCCGGCGGCATCTGGGGCACTCGCGTGAAGCCAGACGGCACCGTGCTGGACAAGGGAGGCATCCGCATCAACTTCAGCGAACTGACCGGGGCCCGGCCCGGCATCGCCTTCAATGGGACGTACTTCTTCGTCGTCTGGGGGAACACGGATGGCATTGACGGCGTTCGCGTGAAGCCGGATGGCACCGTCGTGGGGCCGGTGTTCCGCGTCATCCAGACGGATGAGTTCCAGGGCCCGACGCGCGTCGCGTGCTCCCCGAAAATCTGCCTGGTGACGTACGCCGTCACGGGAGACGACGGAACGGTCATCTACGTCACGCGCGTGACGAAGGACGGCGTCGTGCTCCCGTCGTCCGACCGGTCCATCGGCGCAGGCTTGAACTACGCGGCGGATGCGTCGGCGGCCTGGAACAACAGCAAGAAGGAGTTCCTGGTCGTCTGGTCCGCCGGGCACGTCGAGGACTCGGAGAACGCGGACATCTACGGCAACAGGGTGAAGGAGGACGGCACCGTCCTCGACGACGACGGCTTTCCCATCTCCACGGCGCGGGGTGCCCAGACGACGCCCGACGTCGAATGGACGGGCAAGAACTACCAGGTGGTCTGGTCCGATACCCGCAACGCGAACCCGGACATCTACGGCGCGCGGGTGAATGGGCAGGGCAAGGTGAAGGACCCCGATGGCATCCCCATCACCCTCGCCGCGGCCGCGCAGACCGCACCGCGCATCGCGCACCACAACAACAAGTCCCTGGTCGTCTGGGATGACACGCGCAACGGTCCGCACAGCATCTGGGGTTCGCGGTGGGACGAGGACGGGGACGTCTGGGATGGCTCGGGCTTCCCCATCTCCCGCAAGGGACTGGCGCAGCAGTACCTGCCAGACGTCGCCTACGGGTCCGATACATTCTTCACCGTCTACGCCGCCCAGAACGTCTACGATCCCCCCGAGCCGCACTTCATCGTGGGTACGCGCGTGACGCACCAGGCACAGGTGAAGGACGTGCCCGCCATTCCGCTCACGCGCAAGCACTAACGCGTTGAAGGAGAGGCCAGCTCCGCGGACCGCCGACTTCGGTCCGCGGGCGAGGCGACTCGCTTCTGGAACTTGGGCCGGCGCACCCACGCCGACCTGGGTGCCGCGCTCCGGAGTGCCGCGTCGGCCTGGATGAAGGGTCTTCGGTAGACGTCCAGGCACCTGGAGCGCTGGACCTGTTCTGTGCGGAGTGCCCAGAAGCCGGTATGGCGCAGAACATCTACGACGACCCTGGCTTCTTCCACGGCTACAGCCAACTGCGGCGCTCGAAGGAAGGACTCTCGGGGGCGCCGGAATGGCCCGCCCCGGGCGTCCTCAAGTACCACCGCGCGCTGGGCACCCTGCTGAACACTCTGATTCACACCGGCTTCAACCTGCGCCATGTCGACGAGTGGGGACCGACCGAAGCCCAGCTCGCCGCCCAGCCAGAGCTGGCCGAGGAGCGAGAACGCCCGATGATGCTGCTCGTGTCCGCGCGGCGTCAGACGCGCACGGCCCCCTAAGAGGGTGCCGCGTTCGAAGCGACGGGCCCGCCATGGCCCAGCCCTCCGTGAAGCGGCCTGCGCCCGCCGAAGGTACCGACGTTGAGGTCCTCTTGAAGGAGGACCGCGACACGGAGCTCGCGCCGCACCCATGGCGGGCGTCGTCACGCACTTCCACGCTCCCAGAGCTTCATCGAGGGATCGACGGCCACTGCGCGCGCCTACGTACCGGCGGGATAGAGGCCTTGTGGAGGGTGGGGGCTGGAGAGGGAGGCTGCACAGTCCTCACCTGAACAGGACGCGCGTCGGACGGGTAAACGAACGGCTTCGCGCTGCTGGCCCCACACATCGAGCATGGGAGACTTTGCCCCATGGCGGACATGCTCAAGCCAGACGTGACTGTTCCCGAGGGGCTGGACCGCCGTCGATTCCTGACGTGGGTCATGGCCTCTCCCACGTTGATGATTGCCGCACGGCTGGGGCTCGACGTACCCGAGGCCGAGGCGACGGAGCCCCTGGACAGTGCGACAACGGCGATGAGCCTCTATCTCGCCGTCCAGTCCGATGGGCGCGTGGTCACCACCCTGCCCCGCACGGAGATGGGCCAGGGCATCACCACGGCCGTGGCCATGCTCGTCGCCGAGGAACTCGACCTGGCGCTCGACCAGGTCGACGTGCGCAGCGCCGACGCGGACCCTCGCTGGGTCATCCAGCTCACCGGCCTTTCGTCAACGATGCGCTTCCTCACGGGCCCCCTGCGCGCCGCGGCGGCGGAGGCCCGGGCACGGCTGGTCACCGCCGCGGCGCTGCGGTGGCGCGTCCTGGCCCATACCCTCTCCACCTCGCACGGTGTGGTGAGCGCACCCGACGGACGGCGGGCGGACTACGGGGAACTGGCGGAGGACGCCGCTCGCGTGCTGCTCCCTGGGGTCTCCAGCCAGCCCAGGCCCGTGAGCCAGTTCAAGCTGGTGGGCCAGCCCACCGGCCGCATCGACGCGAGGGACATGGTCACGGGCGCCACGCGCCATGCCCTGGACCTGGACATCCCCGAGGCGCTGCCGGCGGTGGTGGCCCGGCCTCCCACGCTGCGCGGCACCGTCCAGGCGGTCGACGGTGCCTCGGCGCGGACGATGCCCGGCGTGGTGGCGGTGGTGCCCCTGGGCACGGGCGTGGCGGTGGTGGCCCGAACCTTCGGACAGGCGCTCGCGGCGCGCTCGGCGCTGCGCATCACCTGGACGCCCGGCCCCGCCAGCGCGCTGTCGGACGCGGACATCCGGGCCCGCCTTCGTGACGCCATGGGCCCAAGGCCCCTACCTCCGCTGTTCACCACGCGGACGCTGGAGGGACGCTTCGACTTCCCCTATCTGGCGCACGCACCCATGGAGACGCAGAGCTGCGTGGCCCGCGTGCAAGGCGGACAGGCGGAGGTCTGGGTGGGGGCGCAGGACCCCAAACACGCGCAGCGCGAGGTGGCCCGGGCGCTCGGCTGGGGGCTCACGCCGTGGCAAGTGACGGTGCACACCCTCCGGGCCGGTGGTGGCTTTGGCCGCAGGTTCTTCACCGAGGCCGCGGAGGAGGCCGCGCTCGTGTCACGCGCCATTGGCAAACCGGTGAAGCTGATGTGGAGCCGCGAGGATGACATGCGCCACGGCCGCTTCCGCCCCGCCAGTCACCACCGCATCCTCGCCTACCTGGGCCCGAGCGGACGAATCCTGGGCTGGCATCACCGGGCCGCCATTCCCACCGTGGCGTTCCCCCATGGCTTCGGTGACGCACTCACCGCGCTGGCAGGACAGGTCCTGCCCGAGGTCACCAGCGCGGTCTTCTTCGCGCTCTCCCAGAAGCTCCCTTACAGCTTCGGATGGGTGAACCAGGAACTGCGAGACGTGGCGATTCCCGTTCCCACCGCGTCGTTCCGCTCGGTGTTCACCAGCCAGGTGGGCGTGTCCAACGAGGTCTTCATCGACGAGCTGGCCCGCGAGCTCCACGTGGACCCCGTCGCGCTGCGACGCGAGCGGCTCACGTCGAATCGCCTCAAGGCGGTGCTGGACAAGGTCGCCACGGAGGGACAGTGGGGCCGAAGCCTGCCACCCGGTGTCGCTCAGGGCGTCGCCGTCCTCGAGGAGTGGGACAGCGCCATCGCGCACCTCATCGAAGTGGATGTCACGGGAGAGACGCCTCGGGTGCTGCGCATCGTCATCGCCGCGGATGTCGGCCTGCCCATCAACCCCAAGGGCATCGAGGCGCAACTCCAGGGCGCGGCGGTGGATGCGATGTCCACCACGCTGAGCGCGGGAATCCACATCGACGCGGGCGCGGTGCGCGAGGGCAGCTTCGCGGACTATCGCTGGATGCGCATGAAGCACGTCCCGTCCGACATCCAGGTGCACCTGGTCCGCTCGGATGACCGCGTGGGCGGCGTGGGCGAGCTCGGCTATCCCAGCGCGGCGGCGGCCCTGACCAACGCCATTGCCCGAGCGCGAGGCTCGATGCCCACCCGCTTTCCCATCCTCGACGAGGGAGTCTGAGCATGCCGGCACATCGGTTCATCCTCAATGGCCAGACGGTGTCGGTGGAAGCGCCCGAGGACCTGTCCCTGCTGTGGGTGCTGCGCGACGTGCTGGGCGTGACAGGCCCGAAGTACGGCTGCGGCGTGGGCGTGTGCGGCGCGTGCACCAGTCACCTGGACGGCGAGGCCTTCCGCCCCTGCATCCAGCCGGTGGGTGGACTGTCTGGCCGCGCGGTGGTCACCATCGAAGGGCTGGGCGCCCAGGGACTGCATCCCGTGCAACAAGCGTGGATGGACGAGGACGTGGCCCAGTGCGGCTTCTGTCAGCCGGGGCAGATCATGGCCGCCGTGGCGCTGCTCAAAAGGAACGCCCAGCCCTCTGACGCGGACATCGACGCGGCGATGAGCGACAACGTCTGCCGCTGTGGCACCTATGTCCGCATCCGCGCCGCCATCAAGCGCGCCGCCCTGCTGCTGCGAAGCGGCGCGGGCGGCGGCTGATGGGCGCCGTGCCTGTGCTGCTGCGTCAGTCAGCAGGTTCTGTCACGGCCTCCACCGGCGCCGGTTCCGTCTCGGTCTGCTCGACCTCGCGCCACCAGGGGTCAATGGACTGCACCTGGCGCGGCTCAATCGGCTGCCCGAGCCGCGGCATGACCAGCGGCGCGTTCGTCGGGGCGAGCTTCACGAGCGTCTCCGCGGGCTCATCCCAGGAATGGATGGCGAGATTGAACGTGCCCCAATGGACTGGCAGGAAAGCGCCACCGCCCAGTAACTCGTGCGCTTTCAACGCGTTCTCCGGTCCGAGGTGAATGTCTCCCCAAGCCGGGTCCCACGCGCCGACCTCGAGCATGATAAGGTCGAAGGGTCCCAGCCGCTGCCGGATCTCCACGTACTCGTGCGTCAGCCCCGTATCGCCGCTGAAGAAGACGGCGTGACGTGGGCCGCGCACCACGATGGACGACCACGCCGTCCGGTTCCTGTCGGCCACGCCGCGCCCCGAGAAGTGCTGCGAAGGCGCCGCGGTGAAGGTCAGGCGGCCGACCTGCGTGGACTCCCACCAGTCGAGTTCGGTGATTCGCTCAGGAGGCACGCCCCACGCCTCCAGATGCGCGCCCACCCCCAGCGAGGTGATGAACGGGACGCCGAGCGGGATGAGCTGAAGGATGGTCGCATAGTCGAGATGGTCGTAGTGGTCGTGCGAGATGACGACCGCGTCGATCGGGGGAAGCTGCTCGATTTTCACCGGTGCGGGGTGAAACCGCTTCGGTCCCGCGAAGGGCAGCGGAGAGATGCGCTCTCCCCACACCGGGTCTGTCAGCACGCGCATTCCATCGACCTCGAGCAGGACGGTGGAGTGACCGAGCCATGTCGCGCGGAGTCCGCTCTGCACCGGGCGCAGCCACTGCTCGAGCGGACTGACGATGGGCAGCACGCCCGTTGGCACCCGCCGCTGACCACCCCAGAGGAACTCCTTCATCGTCGAGACAGCGGTGCCCTTCTTCAGCCCCTGACTCACCGGGGAGGTGTTGTGGAACGTCCCGTCCTTGAAGCGCGGTGACGCCTTCATGCGCTCGAGCCGAGCCCCCTGCGCCTTGCTTCCGAGTGCCTGCATTCCGAGTCCCTCGCGTTCGCCCTGAACCCATCAAGGATGCGGACGGCCGCGTCGTCAATGGACATTCGCTACCGCTTCGTTACCGCGCTGATGGCCAGTCGAGCGGGCGGACGTGAGCGAACCACGGGAAAGCGGTGTCGGTCCCGCGCGAGCCTCACCCGCTTCGGTGGACAGAATGACTACGCTGCCTGCCTTCGCACCTCAGCCGTTCGCTCGTATTCCAAGGGCTGATGTAACCGAGTGAGGATGAAGTTACGTCGCTGTCGTCTCTTCTTCTCGCGCTCCGACATCGAACACCCTTCCACCACATCGGGGGTGTCCACGGAAGCGGGCGAGGCTCACACCGCGATTGGATTGGGTAGGACTGCTGCGGCGGACGCTCCCGCTGGCTCTCGGCGCCATCCAACGCGCCACGTCAACGGAACGACGCGGGAAACTCGCTGCACGATGCTATCATTTAGGGACCGTCCATCCGGTCGGCCCAAAGAGGAGGCTTTGTGCAAATGAAGTCGCTCGTCAAAGGCGTGCTGCTGGCTGCTTCACTGCTGTCGATGGGATGTGGTGGACCGGTGGACGCAGAGTCGTCTGCCCAGGACCCGATGCAATCGCAAGAGCAAGGCGTCTATGCCTGCTCAGATGGTGACGTCACAGTCTACTGCAATGACCGTTTCAACTGCTGCTCGCGGATGCCTGGCCAGCCGTACTGTTCTCCCGCGCCGTGTCCGTAGTCGGGACTGACGTCCTCGTCGCATGCTCACCTGCTGGCCGCGGGTGAGTCGCCGTCAAAGGGGACGTTTGTCTTAGGGTGCTGCGAAGCGGGGCCCGTCACAGGGCCCCTCAGAACGCGGGGTGTTGAAGCGACGCGGATTCACAGAGCGTTCCGCGCTTTCACCCTCAAGTGGGGATGAGGACCTGAGATATCCCCTCATCTGAATCAGATGAGCCCGAAGGCTTGCTGGAAGACGGCGTGTTCTCGCTTCAACTGATTGAATCGCTCCACCAGCGATAGCGGGCGCCCGTCACTCGTGCGCCAACTGCTCAACTCGCTAAATGAGAGAATCCCTGAGGATGAGCGCGGGACAAGACGGGCGAGGGCGGCCCAACGAACCGACTTGAGCCCAAGGCGATGGTGGGGAACAGCGCGTCCCGCTTCGGGTTTCCTATCGCATCGCACCGTGGGTGCGATTCCCGCGGCGTCGAGCGCTACGCCTGCGGCATGGGACGCCCGCGGCCGTGGAACACCACCACGGGTGCCGGCAACGTGAGCGACTCTCCGGAGGGTTCTGTCCCCGTCGCACCCTTGGCCAGAGGCCGCCCACCCGCGAGGAGCTCACGCGCACGCGTCACCAGCCACTGCGCCCCGCGAAGTGCGTCGCGCACCAGCAAGAGCGGCGCGTCACGCGTCAGCAGCATGGGCGCATCCTTCCGCACCGTATCGCGCTGGCCCACGCCCAGCTCGTAGACGAGCTTCCCGCCCAACGTCGCCGTGTAGAGCGCCAGTCCACACGCACCGAGCCCCAACGCCACGGTGGCGGCGGTGGGTTCACGACGAAGCCGCCACGCCGTCACGCCCAGCGCGCCCGCCAGGACGGCGGCATTGCCCACACCGTGCAGGAACGTCATGTCCTGGGACCGAGGTGTCTCCAGCCGGACCTCCTGGCTGGCCGCCAGCCCTGTCACTCCCGCGAACAGTCCGCTGACCGAGCCCGCGACCCAGATGCGGCGGGCCACGCGGGCCCAGGAGGCATCACCCGTCGTCACCGAGATGAGGTCAGCCATCGCCGCCGTGGGCAACAACGCCAGGGGCATGTGCACCAGTGCAGGGTGCAGCTCGTGCAGCAACATCGCCTTTTTCATCGCGCGGCCTCCTGACCTCGTCCTCCAAGGTTAGGCATCCCAAGAAGCCACGGCAGGCACGGCTGCCTGCCCGCCCTTTTTGGCGCGGGCGGCGTTCACTGTCGCGCAATAGGCGCTTCAGCAGGCGACGTTCAGCGAGAGGACAGGCTCCTGCCGGGTGAGGATTTCGCAGCCGTCCGCCGTCACGAGGAGGGTGTGCTCGAACTGCGCGGAGAGGCTGCCGTCCGCCGTCACCACCGTCCAACCATCCGGCAGGATGCGAATCTCCGGGCGTCCCAGGTTCACCATGGGCTCCACGGTGATGACCATGCCCGACCGCAGCTTGATGCCCGTTCCCCGCTTGCCCGTGTGAGGGACGGTGGGCGGCGTGTGCATCTGGTGGCCGATGCCGTGGCCACCGAACTCCTCCACCACACTGCAGCCCTCCTTCCTCGCCAGCTCCTCGATGGCGGCGCCGATGTCTCCCAGCCGCGCGCCGTGACGAACCACCGCGATGCCCGCGTCGCGGCACCGGCGCGCTACGTCCACGATGCGGCGAGCATCCTCGGACACCTCGCCAATGCAGAACGTGGCCGACGTGTCACCGTGGTAGCCCTCCAGGTTCGTCGTCACGTCCACGTTGATGATGTCCCCACGAGCGAGGCGCTCCTCCGGGTTGGGGACGCCGTGACAGACGACCTGGTTGCGGCTGGTGCAAACGGTCGCCGGGAAGCCGTGGTAGCCCAACTGGCTGGGCTTGCCTCCTCGCCGCGCCGTGTCTTCTCGCACCCACTGGTCGATGTCCCCCGTGCTCACGCCGGGCGCCAGCTTGGAGCCAATGAAGGCCAGCGTGCCCGCCGCTGCCTGGCTGGCGCGGCGCAGCCGCTCCACTTCGGTCCCCTTGAACAATGGAACACTCATGGCCGCCAAGGTGCGGCTCCCGTGCCCCGGGCGTCCAATGCTGTTTCGGTATGGCCGGAAGGGCGCGTGTACCCGCGCTCGGGCCCGCGCTAGAATGCGCAGCGTGAGCCTTACGCACATCCAATCCTTCGTTGCCGTCGCCGAGGAGTGCAACGTGGGCCGCGCCGCGCGACGCCTGCACCTCACGCAGCCGCCGCTGACCCGGCACATCCAGGCGCTCGAGGATGAGCTCGGAGCCCAGCTCTTCGAGCGGACCCGGAGTGGCATGCGCCTGCTCCCCACCGGAGAGGCCTTCCTGCTCCACGCGAGGCGCATCCTGGCCGAGGTGGATGCCGCCATGCTCACCGTGCGGGACGTGGCGGGAAGCCGCACCGGCGGCTGACACGGCAGCACCACCTCCCGTCGCGGGGAGCAGAAACCTCTCTGCCTGACGCGGCGTTCAACACCCGACGGATGTCCTCGACGCGCGCCACCTTTGCGTGAACCGCGCCGCCAATCGGCACGCACCGTGGCCAGGGACTGCTAGAGCGCACCGTGATGCCCGACCGCCTCGTGATTCATCGGAGTCCGCGCCCGCCCTCGGCGCGTTCGCACCTGGGACTCGTGGCCGTGTTCTCGCTCCTCGCGGCGCCCCTTCCGGCGGCAGCGAGTGAGGCAAGCAGTGCGGCACTCCGGCCTGTGGCGGGGAACGAGGCGAGCAGCGCGGCACCCCGGCCTGTGGCGGCGAGCGAGGCGAGCAGCACGGGGGCGCACGACACCAACGAGCCGTCGGCACCAGGCCCCACCACGCGCGGGAACACCTCGGACGCCCCCGTGGCCCAGAAGACCGCATCGGATGCCGGGCAAACTGTCGTCACGGGTTCGCGGCGCCCGCGTCCCGCGCGCGACGTGCCCGCGACCACCACGGTCATCCCTCGCACGGAAATCGACCGGAGCCCCACGCTCACCCAGGACACGCTCGTCCGCACCCTGCCCTCCGCGGCCACGTTCCGCCGTACGCCCAGCCTCGTCTCCGACCCCACGGCGCAGGGCCTCAATCTTCGCGGGCTCGCGCCTTCGGGCGTGGCTCGCAGCCTCGTGTTGCTCGATGGCATCCCGGTCAACGACCCGTTCGGTGGGTGGATTTTCTGGCGCTCGCTGCCCCGGCTCGGGCTGGAGCGCATCGAGGTCGTCCCCAGCGGCGGCTCCGCGCTCTACGGCAGCGGCGCGCTGGGCGGCGTCGTACAGCTCGTGTCGCGGCCCATCACCGGGCTCCAGGTCGACGCGGATGCCTCGTACGGCAATGCGAACACCGGCCTCGTCGCGGCGCGCGCCGCGAATAGCTGGGGCCCCGTTCGCGCCTCACTGGAAGCCGAACTCCTCAACAGCGACGGCTACGAAATCGTCAGCCCGGCACAGCGCGGCGCCATCGACTCGAACACTCCCAGCGACCATGCCGTCATCAACGGACGCATCGAAGCGGATGCCACGGACGCACTGACGCTCTCCGCTCGCGCGGGCCTCTTTCGTGAAAATCAGAACGGTGGCACCCGCTTCACCACCGCGCGCGTGGAGCTGGCACACTTCGGCGCGGGCGCGAAGCTGCGCACGGAGCGCGGTGGCACCTTCACGCTGGACCTCTACGGCCGGGCGCAGCGCTTCGAACAGGACCGGGCCCGCGTGGCGGCGGACCGCTCCACCGAGGCGCTGACCGCATCACAAACGGTGCCCGCCAATGACCAGGGCGCATCGCTCGTCTGGAGCGGCCCCACGTGGACGGGGCTGGGGACCCACGTCTTCACCGCGGGACTGGATGCACGGCGAATGGCCGGCACGTCCGAGGAGCAGCTCTTTCCGCCCTCACCTTCTGACACCGCCACGGTGGGACGCAGCGCCGGAGGCACGCAGCTTTCGGGCGGCGTCTTCCTGGAGGACCTCTACACACCCATCCCCGCGCTGGAGTTGAGCGCCGCGCTCCGCATGGACGTGTGGCGCAACACGGACGGCGAGCAGCGCGTGGCCCGCGCCAACGGGAGCGAGGACACGACCGCGTTCGAGGACCGCACCGAGCAACAGCTCAGCCCGCGCCTGGGCCTGCGGCTGCGCCCCATCGAGTGGCTCACCCTCCGCGCCTCCGCATACCGCGCCTTCCGCGCGCCCACGCTCAACGAGCTGTACCGCCCCTTCCAAGTGGGCACCATCCTCACCGCCGCCAACGCCAACCTGGGCGCGGAGCGGCTGTGGGGCGGCGAAGCCGGCGTGGAAGCGGAGTCCACGTCGCTGGGACTCACCACGCGCGTCACGGGCTTCTGGAACGTGCTCGATGACCCCATCACCAACGTCACCCTGGCCACGCCGCTCCCCGATGGTTCGGCCCGCCAGCGGGAGAACCTGGGACAGGCACGGGTGCGCGGCGTGGAGGCCAGCGTGGACTGGAAGCTGTCTCGACAGTGGACGGCGCTGCTCGCGTACACCTTCGTCGACCCCGTCGTCACGCGCTCACCGGGGCAACCCGAGCTGGTGGGCAAGCAGCTCGCGCAGGACCCGCGTCACCGGGGCACCGCCATCGTCACCTTCCACGACCCCGACATCGTGACGGCCACGGTGCAGGTGCGCATGACGGGCTCCCAGTTCGAGGACGACCTCAACGAACGTCCCATGGGGGGCTTCGCGGTGGTCGATGTCTCCGCCAGCCGCCACCTCTTCTGGAAGCTGCACGTCTTCGGCGCGGTGGAGAACCTCTTCGACCGCGAGTACCTCGCGGGCCGCGCCGGTGTGGACACCCTGGGCCCGCCGCTGCTCGCACGCGTGGGACTGCGTCTGCGCGACCTGTAGCCGTGACGCTCAGCGAATCGTGCGCACCGGCCGCACCGGGCCGTTGAACCAGCGGCTCAGGGACACCACGTCGTCCATGCGGCGCGCGGGCGGGAGGCTGTCGAGGAACACGCGGCCATACGCCTTCGTCACGATGCGCCGGTCCAGCATCGCGACGATGCCCCGGTCCGCTTGCGTGCGGATGAGCCGCCCGAAGCCCTGACGCAGCGCCAGCGCCGCGTGGGGGAGTTGGTACAGCTCGAAGGGCTCCTCGCCCCGCTGTTGGAGCTGCCGGATGCGCGCGGCGACCAACGGGTCTCCCGGTGACGCGAAGGGGAGCCGATCGATGATGACCAGGCTCAGCGCGTCACCCGGCACGTCCACGCCCTCCCAGAAGCTGTGCGCCGCGAAGAGGACGCTCGGCGTCTCGCGGAAGGCCTCCAGCAGTTGCTGCTTGGGCCGCTCGCCCTGGAGCAGCGCCTGGTACGGCAACCGGGGTGCCACCAGCTCGTAGGCCCGCACCA
Organism: Myxococcus hansupus; assembly: GCF_000280925.3. Lineage (NCBI taxonomy): Bacteria > Pseudomonadati > Myxococcota > Myxococcia > Myxococcales > Myxococcaceae > Pseudomyxococcus > Pseudomyxococcus hansupus. The sequence goes on along the minus strand of NZ_CP012109.1, from coordinate 155,224 downwards.
TGTTGCGCAGGGACGTGAAGAGCACGAAGGCGCGTCCGCCCGTCACCTCGCAGAGGCGGTGAATCTCCTCCGCGGCCTCCTCGATGAAGCCCGGCGCCGTGGGGTCCGGCAGGTGCGTGGGCAGGTACAGCGCCGCTTGGGACGGATAGTCGAAGGGGCTGGGCACCGCCAACGTCCGCACCTTCGTCACCGTCTGGCCGTCCTCACCGTAAAGGCCCATGCGGTTGGCGAAGAAGTCGAAGCGGCTGTCCGCCGCCAGCGTCGCCGACGTGTAGACCACCGTGTCCAGCGCGCCGTACATGCGCTCGCGCAGCTCCTTCGCCACGTCGATGGGACTGGCGCGCAGGAAGAGGCCCTTGCCGCGCTGCTCGGCCCAGTAGACGTGGTCCGCGGACTCGGCCTTCTCCAGGAAGGAGAGCTGCTCTTCCATCTCGTCCGCGCGGCGGGTGATGGCCGCCAGCTCCGGCTCGCGCTCGCCCACCGTGAAGGCGGACAGTGCGGCCAGCGCGTCGCGCGCGCCTTCCAGCGGCGTGGCCAGCTTCGCCATCACCTCCGGACGCAGCGCCACCGAGGACTCCTGGTTCGTCAGCCCCAGCGCGCGAGGCGCCTGCGCGAAGAGCGCGTCCGCACCCGCTCGAAGCCGGGCCGCCAGCGCGCGCAGCATGGCGTGGCGCGCATCGTCCTCCTTCAGCGAGGCCACCGCGTCCCGCGCCAGCTCCTCCAGCCGGTAGTTGGACACGCTGCAACCGAAGTGGCCACTGGCCGCGTCCTCCAGCGCGTGCGCCTCGTCGAAGATGACCGCCTCGTACCAGGGCAGCACGCCTTCCGTGCGCTTGCCGGAGCTGCGCAGCGCGAGGTCCGCGAAGAACAGGTGGTGATTGACGACCAGCAGGTCCGCCTGCTCCGCCCGCTTGCGCATGCGCGTGACGAAGCACGTCTCATACTGAGGACACTTCGTGCCCACGCACGTCTCGGACGTGGTGGACAGGCGCGACCAGGCGCTGAAGGACTCGGGCAGGTCCAGCTCGCTGCGGTCGCCGGTGTCCGTCTCCTCGGCCCAGGCCTTCAGCTTCGGCCAGTAGCGCGACTCCTCGCGCGAGCCGAACTGCGGCTCCTTCGAGAAGGCGTCATAGCGATGCAGGCACAGGTAGTTGCTGCGGCCCTTGAGGTAGGCGGCCTCGAAGCGCAGGCCCATCTTCTCGCGCAGCAGCGGCAGGTCCTTGAAGAAGATCTGGTCCTGCAGCGTCTTGGTCGCGGTGGAAACGACGACCCGGCGACCCGACAGCAACGCGGGCACCAGGTAGGCGAGCGTCTTGCCGGTGCCCGTCCCCGCCTCGGCCAGCAGGTAGCTGCGCTCGGTGAAGGCCCGCTCCACGGCGCGCGCCATCTGGAGCTGCTCCGGGCGGTGCTCGTACGCGGGCAGCGCGACCTCGAGCGCGCCTCCCGGACCGAGCAGGCTGTCGACGGAAACGGGGGTGGAGACGGAGAGCGACATCGGCACCGAAGGGGAGACGGGATGCGGCCGGACAAAATAGCAGCCGCCGCCGCTTCCGGCGCGTTTCCGGCCACTTCAGGTGCCGCGTTTCCCGACGGCCGCCTGCCCCTCCGCCAGCGAACCACCTGCACGGGGGTTGGCCGGCTCCTGGACGGCCCGTCCGTCAGCCCCCCGCCATCATCGTGCGCAGGTGCTGGAACACGAGCATCGCCAGCACCAGCACCACCACGAAGCCCACCCCCACCGCCACCTTCTTCACGCGCTCGAGGACCTGGGTACTTCCCCCCAGGTCGGACGAAGACGGAACCACCAGGGTGGCCCGGCGCACCACCTCATCGCGGCCTCTCTGCGCGGCGGTGTCGCCCGGCGCGCGCGCCAGGCGGATGCGATACAGGCGCCCCACCATGGCCAGCTCGCCACGGCCCGCGGCCAACGTCATCAGCCGGTCGTGCGCGTCCCAGTCCTCCCAGCGCGCCGCCAGGGTCCGCCACGCGTCCACCAGAACGTCCGAGGGCGCCTGCGCCTCCGGCACGTGGTTCACGTAGACGAGCCCGCACTGGGGGCAGGCCAGGGCCTCCTCGCGGCGCGGCGCCACGCACTTGGGACAGACGCCCTCGGGAGGCTCGAAGAGCACTTCGTCCGTCAACGGCAGGGGCTGCCCCGCATCACCCCGCACGACACGCAAGGAGGGCGACCCCACGCGCGGTGCCGATGCGCCATGACCGAACGACGATGTTGACGCGGCGAAGGCCCCCGGCGTTGCGGGGTGTGCGGCGCCCAGATTCTCGTGGGAGGGCACCGCGCCCGCGGACCGTGAGGCCCCCACGGCGTCAGGTGCCGGCGACGCGCCAAGTCCTGCGGGCTCGGCCACTTCGGGCACCGTGGGCCACTGCGCGCCCGGACTCCCCGCGGGCGCAACGCCCGTGGACCGTGTGGCCCCCAGGCGCTCGGAGGCCGGCGCGCCGGACAGCGATGTCCCCAGAGAGGAGGCCGACCCGTCAGACGGCGACGCGCCCACGAACGAGGCCGGCGCGCCAGAGACGGACGGGCCCACGCGGCTCTCCGCGCCGCACCGTCCGCATGTCACCACGAGGCCCCCGGACTCGGCCCGGAACGTCTCCAGCGGCACGAGCCGCTCGCACGCGTCGCACAGGAACTTCATGTCAGCACCTGACGCAGGGGTATGGGCATGGCGCAGCCGATGAGTGCCAGCAGGCAGAGCGCGCAAATCCACTTCCGCAGGGGACTGAGCGGCGCCTGGGGTTCCACCACCTCCGGATGGCCGAACCCTACCAGCTTGCTCGTCACCAGGAGCCACAAGCCCCAGGACGCGGTGACGAACAGCGTCAGCACCAGCAGCACCAGCGCCACCGCGCGGCCCACCCAGTGCGCGCGGCGGCCCCAGAGCGCGTAGGCCAGGTGCCCGCCGTCGAGCTGCCCCACGGGCATCAGGTTCAACAGCGTCACGAGCAACCCGAACCACCCGGCGATGACCACCGGATGCACGAGCACGTCCTTGCCCTCCGGCAGCGGCCCCAGCGCGAGCCGCGTCAGCCCCTGCATCAGCAGGCTGTCCCCGAAGAGCGTCTGCACGCCGTTGAAGGGCTCCTCCGGCGCGGGCGGGGCGTTGGTGACGCGCTCCATCACCCAGGCGAAGACGTCTCGGGCAATCACCCAGAGCGAGCCATCTCCCGGAAAGGTGGCGTCCGGGATGCTCGGCGCGTCCACCACCGTGGAGTGCGCCAGCCCCCAGTAGAGGACGGGCAGCGCCACCACCAGGCCCGCCAGCGGCCCCGCCGCGCCAATGTCCACCAGCGCGTTGCGGTTCGGGATGCGGTCGCGAATCCGGATGACGGCGCCCAGCGTGCCGACCCCGAGTACCGGCAGCGGGATGAAATACGGCAGGGACGTCTCGACCCGGTGCCATCGCGCCAACAGGTAGTGCCCCATCTCATGGGTTCCCAGGATGGCCAGCAGCGACAGGCTGAAGGACAGGCCGCGGAAAGCCGCTTCGGGCGACACCTCTCCCAGCGAGTAGGGCCGCTGGAAATGGAAGTAGAGCAGATACGAGGTGAAGGTGGTCCCCACCGTCAGCACCAGGAGCAACAGGTGCACCCAGTAACGGGGCGCGGGTCGGGCAGCGGAGACGGTGTCCATGAAGGGGAGCCTCGAGGTTGGCTAGCAAGGGGAGATGCGCATTGCAACGCGCCGCTGCCCAACCTGGACCGGGACGGAGTGTCTCGGACGGACCTTGACTTGGAGTCGACATCTGCTACGACCGCGCCCGCTTGGAAGGCTTCAAGACAACGACCGGTCGCACTCCAAGGCGGGCGGTCACCACACAAGCAACCCATTCAAGAGGGGAAGACCATGAACAAGTTCGTCCTGTCCGCCGTTGCCGCCAGCAGCCTCGTTGCCTGCACCAGCGTTGAGAGCGCCGTCGTCTCCGGTACGGAGATCGCCTCCAACGGTGAGGCCGTCGCCGTTGTTCAGGCCAACGCCCTGGGCCTGACCGCCATCTTCCACATCGTCGACATCGTCCAGAGCGACCTCGACACCGTCATCAACAAGCTGCTCATCGCCGAGGCCAAGGCCATGGGCGCCTCCAAGGTCGAGCTGCTGACCGCGGGCACCACGCCCCGCCACGGCATCTACGCCCTGGCCGGCACCATCATCGGCGTGACCAGCTCCGGCGCAGTGGGCGTGGCGGTCAAGTAGTCCACGCCGCGCGAACAGCGCGGTAACGCGGAAGGCCCCCTGGCGACAGGTGGGCCTTCTTGCTTTTCTGGCCCACCATGCGCAACCGCCTCCTCCTGTGCTGTGCCCTGACCGCCCTCACCGGCTGCTCCAAGAAGGGCGGTGACGAAGACGCCACCCTGCTGCCCCAGGTCAAGGCCGGGCTGGCCGCACGCGAGGCGAAGCTGAGCAGCTACCGCATCGCCGGCACCGTGCAGGACACGGGGCTGGAGCCGGTGACCTTCACCTTCGACTACCGCGCCCCGCAGCGCCTGCGTGGCACGCTGGGACCTCCCGCCTCGCGCACCTTTTCGTGGGACGGCAGCCGCTTCTTCCAGCAGCTCAACGCGGAGAAGCAGTTCGTCACCTTCACCTCGGAGCTGCCGCCCGCGCAGCTCGCGGGCTTCCTGTCGGAGACGTTCCACCCCTTCATTCCCGAGGGCTTCCGGACGCCCCTTCTCTTGAGCCACGCGACGGTCCGCCGCGCCACCCACCCGCTGGCGCCGCAGGCGGTGGAGCTGACGCAGAAGCTGGAGGGCGAGGCCCAGGGCCTGGAGATGACATACGTGCTGCGCTGGCCGCAGCTCGACTTCCTGTCCCGGCGCACCCGCGCCCCTGGCGGCGCGGAGGCCGAGGAGCGCGTGGAGGAGGAGGACTGCGACGCGGCCCTGGACCTGTGCGTGCCCAAGCGGCTCGGCCGGTGGCAGGGAGGCAAGCGCGTGGGGGAAACGGTGCTGACGCGCGTGGAGCTGGGCGCGGCCCTGCCCAACGACGCCTTCACCCTCACCGCGCCCGAAGGTTACGACGTGCAGACGCGGACACTGGTGCCGTCGTCGCCCACCACCCCGCCCGCGGGCGGTTGACCGCCACCCTCGGCATCCCCACCTTCGGGGCCGAGGGCCAAGGCAAATGGTGGAAAACGTCATCTTCGACGTGGATGGAACGCTGGTGGACTCCGTGGATGAGCACGCCGAGACATGGCGGCGCGCCTTCCTTCACTTCGGCCGGGACATCCCGTTCGCGCACGTGCGCAGCCAGATTGGCAAGGGCGCCGACCAGCTCATTCCCGTCTTCTTCAACGATGAGGAAGTGGAGCGCTTCGGCAAGGAGCTGGACGAGTACCGCGGCAAGCTCTTCCTGAGCGAATTCCTGCCCAAGGTGCGTCCCTTTCCGCGCGTGCGGGAGCTCTTCCAGCGACTGCGCGCGGGCGGGGTGCGCATCGTGCTCGCCTCCAGCGCGAAGGACGAGGAGCTGAAGCACTACGTGAAGCTGTGTGGCATCGAAGGCCTGTTCGAGAACAAGACGAGCCAGGACCAGGTGGACAAGAGCAAGCCCCACCCGGACATCTTCGAGGCCGCCCTCGCGCGGTTGGGCAAGCCCAGCCCGGAGGTGACTGTCGTCGTGGGAGACACGCCCTATGACGCGCTCGCCGCCAACAAGTTGAGCCTCCCGTCGGTGGGGGTGCTGGCCGGAGGGTTTCCGCCGGATGACCTGCGCGCCGCGGGCTGCCGCACCCTGGTGAAGGACCCGGCGGAGCTGCTCGCGCGCTACGAAGCGTCCCGCCGCGAATGGCCCTGGAACGAGGCGGACGTGGGGCCAGCGGCGAAGAACGACGAGCGTCGCTGAAAGCCGCGCGCCCGCCCTTCCCCATCCCCCGTGCGAGGGATGGGGAAGTGGCCGTGGGCTAACTGCGCGAGCGCGTCCGGGTCCGCGAGCTGCGCGTCGACGTGCGTGTCGTGGTGCCGCGGCGCGCGGTTCCCCGCGACGTGGCGCCCGTGCGCTTCGCGGTGGGGGTGCGCTTCGCGGTGGCACGGCGCGACGCGACGCCCCGGGCCGTGGTCGTCTTGGAACCTGCGCGCGTGGTGCGCGTGGGTTTGCGCGTACGGCTGCGCGAGGTGGAGGTGGTGGCGCGCTTGGCGGCGGTGGCCTTTCCACCCTTGCGTCCCGCCTTGCGCGCGTTCTTCCGCGCCAGCGGCCGGCTGCGCGCGGCCTTGGCCTTGCTCCCCGAGCCCCCCTTCTTCATCCCGCCTCCCGTGAGCTTGTTCACGGTGGCCCAGGCCCGGGCCTCGGCCGTCTTCTCGGAGGTGCCACGCTTCTCGTAGCCCTCCTCGATGCGCGCGGCCATCCGCTTCTGCTTCGTCGTGTACTTCGCCTTGCTTCCTCGTGCCATGCGCCTTGCTCTCCCTGCATGACTGACACCTTCATGGGGCCAGCTTCAGCGCAGAGGTGAGCAGTCACCCACCCAATCGGAAGCGCGTGGCCGGATGGACCTGTTCGGCGCCCGACGCACGGAGGCACGCGGCCCTGGCACCAGACACGGGGAATGCACCGGAGGACGGGGCGACGCGCGTGGGAAATCCGCCCGCGGCTCCGCCTTGCGTGCCGCTGGCCAGACGGAGGGTGCGTGCACAGATTCGCGTGCGACCCGAAAGAGGAGGCACCCTGGAACCCGCCCTCATCAAACCCCCGCGCCGGCCGGACCTGGATGACGGCCCCGCGGTGTTGGTGGTGAACACCCGCTCGCGCTCGGGCCGCGAGGCCTTCGAGACAGCCAGGGACGCACTCGCCGAAAGGGGCGTCGCCATCACGGAATGCCACGCGCTCTCCCGGGCCGAACGCCTGGACGCGGTGGTGGAGCGGATGGCGGAGCTGGGAACCCGCCGCATCATCGTGGGAGGAGGCGACGGCACGCTGAGCCGCGCGGTGGGTCGCCTGCTGGGCCGCGACGTGACGCTGGGCGTGCTGCCCCTGGGCACCGGCAACGACTTCGCGCGCTCCCTGGGCATTCCGCCCGACATCGAAGCCGCGTGTGACGTCATCGCCCAGGGCTACACCGCCCGCGTGGACGTGGGCCTGGCCAATGGCCGCCCCTTCCTCAACGCGGCCAGCCTGGGCCTGGCCACAGGCATCGCCCGGCGGCTGACGAAGCGGTTGAAACAACGCGCCGGGAAGCTGGCCTATCCGGTGGCCGCCGCCGCCGAGGTGAAGGACCTCAAGCCCTTTCACATCCGGCTCAAGGCGGATGACCACGAGCTGTCCCTGGACGTGTTGCAGTTGGTGGTGGGCAACGGCCTCTACCATGGCGCGGGGAACATGGTGGCGCCCGACGCGCGGCTGGATGACCGGCGGCTGAACATCTACGCCATCGCGGCGCCGTCCTCCGCGTCCGGACTGGAAGGCACGGGCCTGGGGCAACTGCAGGACATCGCCACCCTGGTGCGCGTGGCCCTGTCGCTGCGCACCGGTGAGCACGTGGCCCACCCGGCCGTCACCTCGCTGCGCGCGGCCCGGCTCTACGTGGAGTCGGACCCCGTCCAGGAAGTGAACGCGGATGGCGAGCTCGTGGGCCGCACGCCCATGCGCTTCGAGGTGGCCCCCGCGGCCCTGCGGGTCTACGCCCCCGCGCCCTCCTGAAGTTTCGATTCTGAGCGCGGCTGGCCTACACTGTGGGCACTGCCGCGACGGCACCGGCCGGACGCGGGGAGGCCGGACCCGTGCGCCATCGAACTCCGCTCCTGTTTGCCTCGTGCCTCGCCATCGCGGCGGTGCTGCTGCTGTGGTTCCGGATGCCCGTCCCCACGGGCACCCCGACCCCCAGGCCGGACACGCCCGCCCTGGCCGCGCCAGCCGTCGTCCCAGGCCCCGCGCCTCGCACCCACACGCCGCCCACGCTCGCGCTGGAGACCGCGCCGGCCCCAGACGTGGGCGCCTTCGTGGTGCGCGTGGTGGGCGCGCAGGGCCCGCTGGAAGGCGCTCGCGTGCGGGCCTACCTGCGCGTGGCGGACGACGGCAGCGGCACCTCGCCCTGGCGGCTCGCGGGGGATGGCGCCACCACGGAGGGCGGCGTGCTGCACCTGCCCGCGGGCCCGGGAAACTACCTGCTCTCCGCGCACGCCCCGGGCCACGGCCCCGCGAGGCTGGAGGCCACGCGGCCCCAGGGGGAAGCAGAGACGGCGGTCGAGCTGCGACTGGCCAGCGGCGTGTCGCTGCGGGGCCGCACGGTGGCGGAAGGGCGCGAGGAGCCCATCCCGCTCGCGACGCTGACCTTGCGGCCCTACCCCGGCACGCCCACCGCCTGGGCCACCGCCACCGCGCTGCCCGAGGAGGCCGCGGAGACGACGAGCGACGCACTGGGGCGCTTCGCCTTCTCCCACCTGGCGCCGGGCCGCTACGAGCTCACGGCCGAGGCGCCGGGCTTCAGCCGCCGCACGCTGCGCCTGCTCCAGGTCCCCCAGGCCGGGGACGTGGTGGTGGGCCTGTGGGGCGCGAGCACCCTGGAGGGCTTCGTCGTCGACGCAAGGGGGCAGCCCGTCACCGACGCGGAGGTGACGGCGTCCGGCGCCTCCTCGCCCGTGCGCACCACCACGGGCGAGGGCGGAGGCTTCGCGCTGGAGGTGAACGCGGGGACGTGGGTCGTGGCCGCGCGCCGGGGGCAACAGATGGGGCGCGTGTCCGGCCCCGTGTCCGTCGCGCCAGGCGAGACGCTGCGCGGCCTGAGGGTGACGCTGGGCGCCGCCAGCGGCATGGCCGGCACCGTGTCCACGCTGGACGGCGTCCCCGTGCCGGACGCGGTGCTGGTGGCCACGCCTTCGGGCGGCGAGGGCGAGCTGGGCCGAGCGACCTCCAAGGAGCATGGCGCGTGGCGCCTGGACGTCCCTCCGGGCGAATACGACGTCACGGTGCACGCCGCGGGCATGACGGGGCGGTTGCTCGAGGGACTGGTGGTGGAGGCCGGCGGACACACGCCCGTGGACGTGCGGCTGGAGCCCGCGACGGCGACGCTGGAGGGCCTGGTGGTGAACGCGGAGGGACAGCCCGTCGAAGGCGCCCAGGTGCGCGCCGAGCCGCGGTCGCTCTCCGGCATCACGCACACCGTGCTCACCGACGCCCAGGGGGCCTGGCGGCTGGAGGGCCTGGAAGCAGGGCCGACCTCCGTGGGCGCCCGGCGCGAGGGCTCGCAGCGGTGGGCCTCCCGGATGGAGACGTTGAAGGCCGCGCAGGTGACACACGTGGACTTCACGCTGGCGGACTCCGGCTCGGTGTGGGGACAGGTGACGCGGGCCTCTGGCGGGGCCCTCACGGAACCCGCGTTGATTCACGCCGTGCCGCGGGGTGGCTCGGGGGCGGCGTCGACGGAGACGGACGCGCAGGGGCGCTTCCAGCTCGAGCTGCCCGCGGGTGTGTATCAGCTCGTCGCGCTGCCCCATTCAACGCCCGCCATCTACTTCCACCTGGAGAGCGACCCGTCGGTGTCGGTGCCCGAGGGAGGCACCGTGCGGCAGGACCTGGTGTTGAAGGAGGACGCCGTGCTGTCCGGCGTGGTGTTGGAGCCCTCCGGCGTGCCCAGTCCGCTGGCCATTGTCGCCGCGCTCCAGGGCGGAGACTTCCCCATGACGCGCACGGAGCGCGCGGACGAGACGGGCCGCTTCAGCATGCCGCCGCGCCCCCAGGGCGCCAGCCCGCTGGAGCTGGTGGCGCACAACGCGGGGCGCGTGGGCCGGCTGTCCGGCGCGCACGAAAGCCAGGCCCCGCTCACGCTGCGGCTCGAACCGGCGGCCACCCTGCGCGGACGCGTGGTGGCGGGCAACGGCGCGCCTCCGGACGGCTTCCTCCTGGAGCTGCGCGAGGCCAACGGCGAGGAGCTGCCCTGGGCGGGCGCGTGGCCCACCACGCGGCGCTTTCCCGGCAGCACCTTCGCGATGCCGGATGCTCCCGCGCAGGCGTTGAAGGTGACGGTGCGCACCGACGACGGCCGCACGGGCGAGGTCCAGGTGTCGCTGCGTCCTGGCGCCACCTCGGACGTGGAGATTCCCCTCACCGGTGGCGTGGCGTCCATCGCCGGGCGCGCGGTGTGGAGCCGCAACGGAGGGCCCGCGGCGGGCGTGGCGGTGTTCCTCGACAAGGCCGTGGGCCCGCGTCCGGACGCGCTCACCGGGCCGGACGGCCGCTTCCGTTTGAGCGACGTGCGCCCGGGCGCCCACACCGTGCGGCTGCTGCCCCCCGAGGGACGCGTGGAGACGCGCACCGTGAAGGTGGCCGAGGCCGAGGCGACGGACGTGGGCGACGTGACGGTGTCACCCCGCCGTGCCACGCCGGGCACGCTGGGCGCGGGCTTCAGCGAGGACCGGGGCCACGTCGCCTTCGCGTGGTTGACGCCGGACGGGCCCGCGGCGCGCGCGGGCGTCCACGTGGGGGACCGCCTGGTGGCCGTGGACGGGCAGGTGGTGCGCGACAGCACCGAGGCCGAGGTCCGCACGCGCGGCGCCCCGGGCACGCCCGTGCGCCTGCACGTCCGGCGCGCGGGCGGCGAGGAGGAGGTGCTCGTCACCCGGGCGGAGTGACGGGCGCTACACCTTGTCCAGCACGCGCGACAGCACCTGCGCGGTGAAGTTCACCAGCGGAATCACGCGCCGATAGTCCATGCGCGTGGGGCCGATGACGCCCACCGTGCCCAGCACCTGCTCCTGGTTGCCGTAGGGGCTGGCGATGACGGTGACGTCGCCGGCCGCGGAGAAGTCGCTCTCCGCGCCGATGAAAATCTGCATCTCGTTGGCCACCTTCACCCGGTCGAGCAGCGACAGCAGCTTGTGCTTCTCGTCCAACGCCTTGAAGAGCGCGCGCATGCGCTCCACGTCCGCGAACTCCGGCTGCTCCAGGAACGAGCCCGTGCCCTGGATGAGCACCCGCTCCGTGGTGGCCAGGTCCGTGGCCGCCGCGCCCAGCTTGAGCGCCTTGGCCGTCAGCGCGTTGTAGAGCGCCTGCTCCTGGTCCATCTCCGCGCGGATGCGCTCGCGGGCCTCCTCGAGCGGAACCTCGCGCAAGAGCTCCGACAGGTAGTTGCTCGCCTTGAGCAGCTCGTCGGAGGTGATGGGGAACTCCACGGTAATCGCCTTGTTGTGCACCTGCCCGCTCTGCCCCACCAGGATGGCGAGCACCCGGTTCTCTCGCAGGCGGACGAACTCGATGCGCCGGAACACCGCGGACTCCGGCCGCGGCGTCACCACGACGCCCGCGTGGCGCGTCAGCGAGTGGAGGATGCGGCTGGCCTCGCCCAGCATCTCCGCCACGTCCGCCTCGTGCGCGAGCCCCGCGTGGATGAGCTCCCGGTCGCGCGGCGTCGGGTCCTTCAGCTTCACCAGCGTGTCCACGTAGAAGCGGTAGCCCAAGTCCGTGGGGACGCGCCCGGCCGAGGTGTGGGGCTTCTCCAGGAAGCCCAGCTCCTCCAGGTCCGCCAGCACGTTGCGCATGGTGGCGGAGGACACCTCGAACCCCGACCTGCGCGTGAGCTGCTGGCTGCCTACCGGCCCGCCCGTGGAGATGTACTCCTGCACGACGGCGCGGAGGACTTCCTTCTCACGTTCACCCAGCTCTTCGGACATCCGTGGCGCTCACTCCGGAGCTCCGGCGCGGCGGCACCCTCCGCCCTGGCTCCTGGGGAAAGTCTAAGAAAGCAGCCCCGGGCATTCAATCCGGGAGCCGCCCTGTCCCTACGGGCAACCGAGCGAGACATTCCCGACGCCCTTCCCCGCCCGCCCGCCAGCCGCCCTGACGCCCGAGTGCGTCGCCGCGGGACTGTACTCTTCAGGAAAAGGCCAGGCTGTGAGGTGTGGCAATGCCCACATGGCCGGCGAAATGCGGCGGCTGTACAAGCCGCGCCGTGCTCGCCTCGCGTGCCGAGTCCCTTCCCGTCGCACAGCCAGCCCCCGTCAGTCTGCCCTCCGGAGACGTCCTTCCCGGTGGCGCCCAGCGCGGGTGGCTTATCGCCAGCCTCCTGTCACTTTACGTTATTTGGGGCTCCACGTATCTGGCCATCCGCTGGGCACTGGAAGGTGGCCTGCCGCCCTTCCAGATGTCGGGTGTGCGTTTCATGCTCGCCGGCGCGCTGCTCTTCGCCGTGCTGTGGCTGCGCGGCGCGCCGGTGCCCACGGCCCGTCAGTGGGGCGCCAGCGCCCTGGTCGGCCTGTTGCTGTTGGGCGTGGGCAACGGAGGGCTCGTCTTCGCGCAGCAGTCGGTGCCCTCGGGCGTGGCGGCGCTGGTGGTGGGCAGCCTGCCCCTGTGGACGGCGCTGTTCGGCGGGCTCTTCGGCCAGTGGCCCGGACACACGGAGCGCTGGGGACTGGCGATTGGCTTCGGCGGCATCGTGCTGCTCAACCTGGGCAGTGACATGGGCGGCAGCCTCCTGCCCACGCTGGCGCTGCTGGTGTCGCCCATGAGCTGGGCGCTGGGCTCGGTGTGGAGCCGCCGGCTGCCCATGCCGCACGGGTTGATGTCCACCGCGGCGCAGATGCTGTGCGGTGGCGTCGTCATGCTGGGCTTCAGCCTGCTGATTGGGGAGCGCCCCACGGCCATGCCCACGCCCAGGGCGGTGCTGGCGTTCTTCTACCTGGTCGTCTTCGGCTCGCTGGTGGGCTACAGCGCCTATGGCTACCTGCTGCGCAACGCGCGCCCGTCGCTCGCCACCAGCTACGCGTACGTCAACCCGGTGCTGGCGGTGTTCCTGGGCGGCATCCTGGCCGGAGAGACGATGACGCCCACGGCCTGGCTGGCCATGGGCGCCATCCTGGGCGCGGTGGTGTTGCTGACGCGCAAGAAGTGACGCGGCTCAGTTGACGAGCAGCACCTTGCCCACGCCGCCTTGCTCCGCCAGCTTCTGCGCTTCCTTCACCTGCGCCATCGGGAAGCGCTTGCTGACGGGGATGACCAGGTCGCCCTTGGCCACCGCTTGTCCAAGCTGCGTCAGGCGGCGTGAGTCCGGGTGCGTGAGGATGGCGCGCACGGTGAGCTGGCGGCCCTTGGCCTCGGGAGGCTCACCCAGGACGCTGCCCAGGGTGCCGCCGGGCTTCACCTTCTCCAGCACGCGGGCCACCACCTGGCCGCCCACGGTGTCCGCCACCGCGTCCAGCATGGGCAGCTTGGAGAACTCGTCCGCGGCGTCGAGCGCGAAGACACCGTCCACGCCCAGCTTCTGCGCTTCCGCCTTTTGGTTGGCGCGCACGCCGGCCAGCACCTTCGCGCCCCGCGCCTTCGCGGCGAAGACGGCGGCGCGGCCCACCGCGCCCAACGCGCCGATGACGAGCACCGTGTCTCCCTTCTTGGGATTCACTGCCTCCTCAATCAATTGCACGCCTGTGAGCGTGACGAGCGGGAGCGCGGCGGCGTCCTTGAGGTCGATGGACTCGGGCACCTTCGCCCAGGCGTCCACGGGCGCGACGACCTTCTCCGCGTAGCCGGCGTTCACCACGCCCATGACGCGGTCACCGGGTTTGAAGTCGGTGACCCCCGAGCCCACTTCGATGACCTCACCGGCCACGTCCCGACCCAGGATGGTGGGGAACTGCACGGGCATCCACGCCTTCATGTCACCGCGCCGAATCTTCCAATCCACCGGATTGATGCCGGCGGCGGTGACGCGGACCTTCACCTCGCCCGGCCCGACTTTCGGCTCGGGCATGTCCTGAACGGCGAGCGCATCCACGTCCCCATAGGCCTTGAGCACGACGGCTTTCATGAGCGCCTCCTCGGTGAAAGAGCTGACGACGGGCGAAGGGTAATCACCCGAGGAGGGACAGCGGACGCGACGCCTGCCCGGCCCCGCCTCCCCCAGAGAGGAGGGCCGGGGCCGCCAGTTCACTCGTTCATGCGGATGAGCGTTACCACTTCGGTGGCGGACCACGGGATGAGCGAGGTGAACGCAATCACCGGCTTGCCGTTTCCATCCACCGTCATGGCAATGGGCGTACGCGGGTCTACCTTCGCGAAGAGGTCCGTCGAGTACGCATTCTGATGGGACCAGGACACGTAGATGCCGTTGTCCGGAGAGTCCACGAAGAACATCAACAGGGGGTGCCCGTCCGTATCGACCGCGGCGGAGAACCAGCGACGCTCCAGATGGGTGAACCGCCGCGTCGGGGATGTCACGACCTGGAGGTCCCAGGCCGTACCGGACCATTGGGCCGTCACCATGTTTTCAAGGAGATTCGCGAAGTTCGTCTCCGCCCAGATGGCCACGAGCCGCCCATCCGGCAGCGACACAAGCGCCGGCTCGGTCACCTGAACCTTCAGGTAGTGTCGAGTGTCATGGAGGAGCGGCCCCCCCCGCGCCTCCCAACCCGAAGCGCCCCAGTGGCGGACGTACAGCCCCGCCCCCGCCTCCTCCGGGGACTCGGCCTCCGCCCAAGCCACGAAGATTCCCCCCGAGCCATCCGCGCTCAACGCGGGCGCGTAGGCCGAAATGGTGGCGCCGGGGCTCGTGCCCGCGCGCTGGACGTCCCCCAGCGGAAGCCACCGTCCATCTTCCCAGCGCTGCACCCGGATGCCATCCGCCGCGCTCCAGGCCACGACGGGGCGACCTTCACTGTCGACAACGAGCGCGGAGCCGTACATCTCCGCCGCATCGGGCGCGTTCAACCGCGCGCCCAAGGGCTCCCAGGCAGACTCCGTCCATTGAGAGACGTGGAGCGCGGGGCGCGCGTCCGCGGAGTCCTGCTGGTGGAACGACACCAGGAGGCGCCCCTCCGAGCCCCGCGCGAGCCGCGGATGAGAAAAACGGGCCTCCCGAGGTGCATCGGGCGCGCGGACGGGAGCGCCGACGTCGCTCCGGATGCCGGACTCCAGGCGCCTCACGACGATGCCCGCGGCTTGCTCCACATCGTCACGCGAGCCACGACCCAAGGCGTCGGCGAACGCAATCACCGGGGTGCCATCCTCCGCCACGACCAGCGCCAACCGGTCCAGGACCGTGGCGGACACCCCCACCTCGGACGTTCGCCCATACGACCAGGAATAGCGTTCTTCGTGGAAGAGAGGGACGTCCCAGGTCCAGGAGAAGTGCCCCGCCGATGAGGCGCTGTATTCGGCGGGGTTGCCTGCCAGGTCTCGGATGTCCCACATCGGAAGTGAAGCGGAGCCGGACGACGGCAGCATCTCCGGCGCGTCGAGCTGCGCCCGAAGCGTCAAGCCGTCCTCGGACAACACCATGCGCGGAGACAGGCTGCGGCCACCCACCTGGACATTGGCCGTCAGCTCCTGCTCGCCCATCAACCGGACGACCTCCGAGAAGGTGACTTCCAAGGTCGTCGTACGCCCCACGTGGACCGTCCCCCAGGGAGACCTGCTCGAGATTCTGGGCCTTGTGCGGTCCACCGTCACGGAGTGCTTCGGGCTCAGGACGGCGCTCCCCTTCCATTGCGTTCGGGCCTGGAGCTGATGCACGCCCTCCGTGGTCTCCGCCGATTGCCACGTGAACTCGAAAGGCGGCAGCAGCGTGGCCAGCAGCACGCCATCCAAGAAGAGCTCCACTGTGTCTGGAGTCCCTCCGAGCGCACGCACCGTGATGGGGAGGGCGCCGTTCACGTACTCCATCTGGGCGTCGTTGATTTGCAGGCGAAACCCGTTACCCGGAGAGGGTGAGGGCGTCCTTCCATCGGAGACTTCACCGCAGCCGGACAGGGCCAGCGTGAGCATGAACAACAAGGCGTGCATCCAAGGCATCGCGGAACGGCGAGGCATCGCAACTCCTAGAGAAAGGCATGTGTTTCTTTGGACACGCGAGCGGGCGTGAGTGGGAACCGAAATTCCCAACCACGCCCCTGGCTCACCGCGGCTGATACACGGGCTCCGGAAGGGCCATTCCGGCTACTCCCCTTCCCAGTTCAGGCGACCCATGCTGACGAACGAGGCACCGCCCCACACGAGCACGGGCATGTCTGTCTCATCCAAGGTCATGGCCACGGGCCCGCTGTAAGCCCCAACCCTCCGGACACGGCGGGTTCGAGGGGTATCGTAAAGGGTCAGGTAGGTGCAGATCTCATGGTCCGAGCTGGAGCTGGTGCCGCTGAGGAACGACACCAGCTCGCGTCCCTGGACATCAACGGCCACCACCGGCCACCTCCGACCGGAGACAGGAACGGCCTCGCACACGGAGGTCACGTTCTCGGGCGACCAGGAGGTCCCCGACCAGCGGGCGACCACCACCTCCTGTTGAAGGGGGTTCGCGAAGGCATTTCGTTCAGCCCAGACCACCACGGGCCGTCCGTCCGGTGTCGTGGCAATCGAGGGTTCCTCGGCCTCGAAGACCGTTGGGTCCGAGGCCCGAAGAAGCCGGCCCCCCACCGGTACCCAACTCTGACCAATCCAGTGCCGGACATAGAGGCCTGACCTGTTCGTCGAGGTCTCGGCCTCGGCCCATGCCAGGAAGATGCCTCCTGAGCCATCCGCGCTGATCGCGGGCGCGTGCGTCACGATCCGGGCCTCGGAGGCAATCCCTTCCCGCTGAACCTCTCCCAGCGGCTGCCAGGTTTCCGCCTCCCACCGCGCGACGTGAATGCCATCACTGGCACCCCACGCCACGACGGGCCGGCCTTCGCTGTCCACGACGAGCGCGGCATCATGCACTTCCGCCCCGTCGGGAGCGTTGAGCGAGGAGCCCATTGGCACCCACTCCGACGACGTCCACCGGTAGACCTCGAGCGTACGCCGAGACTGCCCCCAAATCCGTTGAAGGAAAGCCACCATCGGATTCCCCTCCGAGTCCAAGGCCAACGACGGGTTGGACACCTGAACCTGGATTCCCAACGGGAAGGGGTTGCCCATGCGACTCCAGGTCTCTCCGGACTGACGATGCACCACCATCCAGTCACCGAAACTGGCAGGGAGGCTCAACGGAACCAGCGAGGCATCCGCGATGGCGACCACCGCGGAGTGCTCCGCGTCCATCGCCACTGCCGGGCGCCCCGCGGCTCTCCCCATGGATACGAGTTCGCGCTTGTAAGCGGGAACCGTCCACGTCCATGCGTCGAGCGGCCCGGTGAACACGTTCTCCCGGAAGGGATTGCCCGCCAGGTCCGTGATGCCCTCCAACGACAACGAGGAGGCGCCATCGAGCGGCTGCATGAGACCAGGGGGTCGCATCATGATGGGCGCGGACAGGCTCCGCTTGTCCTCCGAGAGTTCCAGGGTCGCCCGCCACGTCTCGCCATGGACTGTGTACTCGAACTTCAGCGCGTCGGGCTCGGTGACATGGATGGGCTCCGTGAAGGTCACCCGAAACGTCGATGCCTCCACGAAGGTGTGGTTGTCGTGCCGAGGGACGAGGTGGGCCACATCGGGCCGGGTGCGGTCCACCGAAACGAGGAGTTCCTCGCTGAGGACGTCACGGCCCTCCCACTCCGTGCGAGCCTGAAGCCGATGAACACGCTCCTCTTGCCCCCGCGTGTCCCAGGTGAACTGGAATGGCGGGACCAGCGTGGCCAGCAGCTCCCCGTCGTGGAGCAGCTCGACCTTATCGGGGGTGCTGCCCTGGAACCGAACGGTGACGAGGAGATTTCCATTCACATACTCCTCGCCGCGCGCGTCGTTGAGCACCATTCGGGGAGGAAGCGGCGGATTCCGGGATGAGCCATCCGAGACCTCACCGCACCCCAACAGCGACAGCGTGGTGAAGAGCAGCGTGGTTCGCGCGAAGGAGGCAGCGAGACAGCGAAACATGGAGGCTCCAGGCGTTGCGTGGCGTGCTCCCTTGAGACACGCGAGCGCGCGAACCTGGGAACCCCACGGCGTCAGAAATTCCAGCCCAGCCCCGCGCCAACGCTCGCGACCGGCGTCAACTCGGCGCCCTGGGGCAGTGGCATCACCGCCGCGCCCACCGAGCCCGTGATGACCAGCGACACGCCTTGGGCGTCGAGCCATGCGGAGGCGCTCGCGCCACCGTACGGCGCTGTTCCCGCCCGGGGCGTGCCCGCTTCGTTCTGGAAGAGGAACAAGGCCCCCAGCTCAGGCCCTACCGTCAGCGCGCCTATCGGAAACGGGAACCGGCGCCCCATGCCCATCCGCAGGGACAATTCGGTCTGATGGATGCCGCGGCTCACCGTGGACCCGCTCGCGCGGCCGGCGAACGTGCCCCACGCCACGTCCAGGACCGACGGGAGAATGGGGGCATTGAACAAGGCTTGGATCTGCCCACCCACGCTTGAACCAAAGTTGCTGGCCGTCCGCGTCGCGAAGGCGCCGCCCACGTGCAGCGCGCCGCGCCAGCCCTGGGGGCCCTTTGCCTTCAGCGCGACCAGCGTGCCCTCGCGGAGCAGCGACTCATCCACCAGCGCATGCCCCTTGTCGGGCACCGCGACGCGCATCTCCAGCCACGCGTCCTCCCGCCGCGAGCGCAGGCGATAGCCCCCAGGCGGCAGGGCCATCATCACCGGGCCGTTCCCCTTGGTGAACACGCCCATCACCATGCCGTCCTGCTCCGAGGCCACCACCCACTCGCCCGGCTCGGGCACGGTGATGAGCAGCCGGCTGGGCGCGAGCACGGGCTCGGTGAGCACCAGCTCGCCCTGCCCCTTCAAGTCGAACTGGAAGTTGGGGTGCTGCGTCCCCGCACGGGTGAGCAGCGTGGACTCCACCGTGCGCCCATACGCGTAGGCATAGGACTCCTGGAGCGTGACGCGCCCGTCCCGGTTGAGGTCCCCCGCGCCGCGCAGTCCCGCCAGCAGGTGGTGCGTGAAGAAGGAGCCCTGGAGGTCATCGGCCTCCTGCGAGGCCTCGTCCGCGCTGGACGACGTGACGATGACGCGGCCCTTGATGGCGGGCGCGGACCACTGCACCAGCCGCTCCTCCACCGGCTCCAGTCCCTTGATGCGGGTGGCCGCGCCCGAGCGGCACGAGTCGATGAACATCACCGCCACGCCCACGGGCGAGGCCTCCATGAACGACACCAGGTCCTTCACGGGCAGGCGCGTCCCGGACAGGTGCAGTGATTCGCCATCGGCGTGGCTCGACACGTAGACGAGGAGCTGGTCGCCCGGCGCGGCGTCGCGCGCCATGCGCTCCCGCAGCATCTTCAGGGCCGTCTTCACCCGGCCCGCATCCGCGCCCAGGACGAGCTGGGCGTCCTCCGGGTGGAGGCCTCCCGCGTCCCGGAACAGGGTGAACATGCGGCGCGCGTCAGCGTCCGCGAAGCGCAGGGTTTCATCGGAGGCCAGGCCCTGGTTGGCCCCGATGAGCAGCGCGTAACGCCTGGGCGGCGGCGCTTCATCGGTAGGGGACTGGGACAGCAGCGCGGCGGTCAGCAGCGAGAGCAGCATCATGGGCCGGAGCTCACAGGGACGGCGAGGCGGTAGTGGTGTGCCGCGCCGTCCAATGGCGCGGGGAATTGACAGTCCGAAAGCTGCGTCCGTGTGGCGCAGACGGCGGCACGGATCGCCAGGGCCGCCCGGCCCGGCTCGGCCGGCAGTGGCGCGTCCGAGAAGAAGGCGTCCAGCACGAAGTCGCCGGGCGTGACGATGAACGTGGGTGGCATCACCAGTGCGGCCGGGTCTCCCGACTGCGTGCCCCGTGAAGGCCACAGGAGCGCCACCTTCCCTGCCGCGTCCGTGGCGAACACCAGCGCGTACCGGTAGGGCGCCGCTTTCAGGGAGAGCGTCACCACGTCCCCGGGAGACAGCGGCGCGTCCACGGCGCCATCCGACTGCCGCACCACGGACACGAAGGGACCGCCCTTGATACGAACTCCGTCCGGCGGCTCGCGCAGCACCACCACCGACGCCAACCCGAGGGCCGCGGCCAGGGGGACGGCCCACAGCCAGTTCCTCGGCGAGCCCCGCCTGGGCGCCATGAACCGATTGAACCAGCGTGTCCACGAGGACGCTGATGCCTTCCGCGCGGACTCATCGCGTGGCGCCACCACCCGCGCCCGTTCGAACGCCGAGGACTCCTGCGCAGACTCATCGTGCGGCGCCACCACCCGCGCCCGCTCGACCGCCGAGGACGCCTCGCGTGGCGCCAATACCCGCGCCCGCTCGAACGCCGGCGCCGCCTGTGCGGACTCCTCGCGCTGCACCACCGCTCCCGCGAACGCTGATGCCTCTTCCGCGGACGCCTCGCGCTGCGCCAACACCCGCGTCCGCGTCCACGCGAACTCTGGTGCCACTCGCGCCGCTCCCGCCGCCTCGCGCAGCCGAGCCAGCTTCGCCTGACACTCCGCGCACGCGGCGAGATGTGCCGGAGGCGCCGCGTCGCCGACGACGAGCTCATCCAACACCAGCCTCGACAGATGTCCGCTCATGGCCGGGGCTCCAGCGCGAGCTCGCGCGCCCGGGTGCGAACCTTCTCCAGCTCGCGCCCCACCGTCTTGCGCGACAGGCCCACCACCTCCACGATTTCCTCCTGGGTGAGCGCGTCCACGAAGTGGAGCGTCGCAATCTGGAGCGCGCGCTCATCCAGCTCCCGAGCCAGCACGCGCAGCAGGTTGCGAGCCTCCACCTCCTGAGGGTCCGCGCCCAATTCCGCTGACGCATCGGGCGCCTCGGAAGGAACGTCCTTCAGCGCCCGGCTCCGCAGCATGTTGAGGCAGACATGGGTGGTGACCCGGAAGATGTAGGTCATGGGACGTGCCTCCGCGCGAAACGCCCCACCCGACTTGAGCAGACGGCAGAAGACCTCCTGCACCGCGTCCCAGGCATCCGAGTCGCGGCCAAGCAGGGTCCTTGCCCTCCCGTGAACGGTGGGCGCGTACTTTTCATAGAGGTCTGCGAGCTCCGAGGCGCCTAGTCCCCGGACCATTTTCTCTCCACGCCCATTTCGACACGCGACCGTGCCAGCGTGGGAACCTGACCCCTAGAAAAAACGCGGCCCGCTCGGGAGGGGCCCCTCAGTTCGCGGTACGGGTCGCCGCGTCCGGGTGCGTGTTGACTGCGGGCGCCTCCGTCTCACGCGGCAGCCACACGTGGAAGGTGGAGCCCTCCCCCGCGACGCCGGGCGACTCCACCCAGATGCGGCCGCCGTGCTGCTCGACGATGCCCTGGCTGATGGTGAGCCCCAGGCCCAGGCCGCCGTACTTGCTGCCGTGAGCGCGGCCAAATCGCTCGAAGATGAGCGACTGCTTCTCCTTCGGGATGCCCACGCCCGTGTCCGTCACCGACAGGTGGACACCCTCGTCGCGCTCGTTCTGGAGCCGCACCCACACAGGGCCGCCCTCGGGTGAATACCGCAGCGCATTGGACAGGAGGTTGGTGAGCACCTGGTCCAACCGGCCCCGGTCCCACGTCCCCTCGAGCCGCTCCGCCGCCTCGACGTGGATTTCATGGCCCTGGGACAACACGGCCATGCGGTCCCGCGTCTCGTGCACGAGCTGGCTCAGGTCGAACCGCTCCAGCTCCAACGACAGGCGGCCCGCCTGGAGACGGCTGATGTCGAGCAGGTCCTCCACCAGCTTGGCCATCCGGTCGATTTGCCGGTTGATGATTTTCAGCGACTTGCCCGGCCCGGTCTCCGTCTCGCCGCCCAGCTTCAGCAGCGCCAGGTGCGCGTGGCCCTTGGCCGCGGCCAGCGGCGTGCGCAGCTCGTGGCTGGCCGCCGCGAGGAACGCGTCCTTCGCCTCGCTGGCCATCCGCAGCGCCGTCTCCGCCCGCTGCCGCTCGGTGATGTCGCGCGCCACGGAGATGAAGCGCCCCGGGCCGCCATCCGCGGCGACATACTGGAGCACCACCTCCACCGGCACCTCCGAGCCATCCCGCCGCCGGTGGCTGGTGGAGTACGTCTGGCTGGGCAGGGTGCCGCTCACCAGCGGCGCCAGCAGCTTGCGGAAGCCCGCATCGTCGAAGGCGCTCTCCACCTCCAACACCGACAGCCCCACCAGCTCCTCCGCGCTGCTGGAGAGCTGCTTCGCCGCGCCCGCGTTGGCGTAGGTGAGCGTCAGCGAGTCCGGGGAGAACATGAGGACGCAGTCCAGCGTCGCGTCCAGCGTCGCCTTGAAGCGCCCCTGCGCCTCTTCCGCCCGGCGCTTGTCGTCGATGTCCGTGGCCACGGCAATCCAGCCGGCCAGCAGGCCATTCTCGTCCCGCTCCGGCACCGCGCGCGCCAGGTGCCAGCGGTACACGCCGTCGAAGCGGCGCAGCCGGAACTCGCGCTCCACGCGCTGGCCCATGCGGATGGCCTGCACCCACACGGCGCGCATGGCCTCGCGGTCCGCCGGGTGGACGAACTCCAGGAAGGTGTTCAGCGACAGCGGCTGCTCGGCCTGGATGCCCGTGTAGTCGCGCGCGGCGCGGTTGGCGTAGGTGAAGCTGCCATCCGAGCGCGCCGCCCACATCACCTCCGGCAACGACTCCGTGAGGCGCAGATGGCGCAGCTCGCTCTGGCGCTCCAGGGACTCGCGCTCGCGCTGGCGCAGCAGCACCGCCTGGCGCTGAATCTGCTGCTCCTTGAGGAACAGGTCCACGAAGACGCTGACCTTGGAGCGGAGGATTTCAGGGTCGAACGGCTTGAGCAGGTAGTCCACCGCGCCGTGCGCATACCCCTTGAACACATGGGCGGCGTCGCGGCTGAGCGCGGTGAGGAAGATGATGGGGATGGTGCGCGTGCGCTCGCGCTGCTTGATGAGGGTGGCCGTCTGGAAACCGTCCAGCCCCGGCATCTGCACGTCCATCAGGATGACGGCGAAGTCGCGCTGGAGGAGGAACTTGAGCGCCTCCTCCCCGCTGGTGGCCTTCACCAGCTCCTGTCCCAACGGCTCGAGGATGGCCTCGAGCGCGAGCAGGTTGGACGGATGGTCGTCCACCATGAGGATGCTCGCCCGCGGCTGGGATGACCCTTCCTGGTTGCGTTCCGCGGTGATGTGTTCGCTAGGCGTCATTGAAGTCGGCGGAATCAATCTGCCTGGGCCTCACGGATTCTCAAGCAGGGAGAGGCTAGGCGGCCCCTCGTCCGGACCCAAGCCCGGAAGAGGGGCGTCGTGAGGTAACCATCACTCAGTGAATCAAGCCGTCACCCAGAGACGGATGAGCTCCAGGAGCTTGTCGGTGTCCACGGGCTTGGGCAGGTAGTCGCTCGCGCCGGCGGCCATGCACTTCTCCCGGTCGTCCTTCAGGGCCTTGGCCGTCACCGCGATGATGGGGAGGCTGGAGTACTTGAGGTCCTTGCGGATGGCACGCATGGTCTCATAGCCGTCCATCTCCGGCATCATCACGTCCATGAGGACGATGTCGGTGTCGCGGTGCTGTTCGAGTATCTCGATGGCCGCGCGCCCGTTCTCCGCGAACACCACCTGCATGCCGTGGTTCTCCAGCACGCTGGTGAGCGCGAAGATGTTGCGCATGTCGTCGTCCACCACCAGCACCTTGCGTCCGGCCAGTTCGCTCTCCGCGTCGTTGCGCTGAGCCAGGGCGGCGCGGGCGCGCGGCGGCAGGTTCTGGTCCAACCGGTGGAGGAACAGCGCCGTGTCGCTCAGGAGCTGCTCCGGGCTCTTCGTCCCGCTCTTGAGGATGACGCTGCCGGTGTAGCGGCGCAGCCGGGCCTCGTCCTTGGGCGTCAGCTCCTTGCCCGTGTAGATGACGATGGGCAGGTCACGGAACCGGTTCTGCGTCTTGACCTCCTCCACCAGCTTGATGCCGTCGGTGTCGGGCAGCATCAGGTCAATCACGACGCAGTCGAACTCGCCCGACTCCAGGTTCTGGAGCACCTCCTCGCCGGTGGCGACCGCCGTCACCGCGACGTCACCGCCCTCGCTGAGCAGCTTCACCAGGCTGTCGCGCTGGACGTCGTCGTCCTCCACCAGCAGCAGCCGGCGCTCCTTGCGCTCCAGGAAGCTGGCGAGCTGGTTGAACACCCGCTCCAGGCCCTCCTTGCTGACGGGCTTGGTGAGGTAACCGAAGGCGCCCTGCGAGTTGCCCTGGTTCTTGTCCATGACGCTGATGACGTGCACCGGAATGTGCCGCGTGCGCGCGTTGCGCTTGAGCCGGTCGAGCACGCTCCAGCCGTCCACCACCGGGAGCTGGATGTCCAGGGTGATGGCGTGCGGCTGGAACTCGTTGGCCATGGACAGGCCGGTGTCGCCGCGCGTGGCCACCAGGGCCTTGAAGCCCTTCTCCCGCGCCATCTGCACCATGATGCGGGCGAACTTCACGTCGTCCTCGATGATGAGCAGGACGCGGTCCCCCTCGCGGATGTGGTCGCGGTCATCCTCCACGGCCACGGGCGTGAGCAGTGACTCGATGGGCGGCGGCAGCGCCGCGTCCAACACGTGGCCGCTGTCCGCCACGGGCGGCGAGGCGGGCGCCTCCCGGCGCGGCAGCTCGGGCGGCGGCGGCAGGCGGGGAACGGGCTCCAGCGCCGTCGGGATGGACGGGAGCGCATCCTCCTCCGGGAGGATGTACTCGGGCGGCAGGAACAGGGTGAAGGTGCTGCCGCGTCCGGGCTCGCTGGTCACCTGGATTTCGCCGCCCAGCAGCTTGGCGATTTCGCGGCTGATGGACAGGCCCAGGCCGGTGCCACCGTACTTGCGCGCGGTGGAGCCGTCCGCCTGCTGGAAGGCCTCGAAGATGAGGCGCTGCTTGTCCCGGGCGATGCCAATGCCCGAGTCCGTCACCACGAAGGCGAGCACCTGACGCGAGGCACGCAGCACCGGGTGGTCGAAGGGCGTGCCGGCCTCGGCCAGCTTCACCTTGAGCTGCACGCCGCCCTCGTCCGTGAACTTGAAGGCGTTGGACAAGAGGTTCTTCAGCACCTGCTGGAGCCGCTGCGGGTCGGTGCGGATGTGACGGGGCGAGCCGGGGCCCACCTCCACCGTGAAGGACAGGCCCTTCTGCTCCGCCACCGGCAGGAAGCTGCGCTCGATGAACTGGTTGAGCTCGGTGAGGACGATGTCCCGCGGCTCCACCTGCATCTTCCCGGCCTCCACCTTGGACAGGTCGAGGATTTCGTTGATGAGGCTGAGCAGGTCTCCGCCGGAGGCGTAGATGGTGTTCGCGTACTCCACCTGCTTGGAGCTGAGGTTGCCGTCCTTGTTGTCGGACAGCAGCTTGGCCAGGATGAGCAGCGAGTTGAGCGGCGTGCGCAGCTCGTGGCTCATGTTGGCCAGGAACTCGCTCTTGTACTTGGAGATGACGGTGAGCTGCTCGGCCTTCTCCTCCAGGCTGACGCGGGCGCGCTCCACCTCGTTGTTCTTCTCCTCGACGCGGCGGTTCTGCTCCTCCAGCAGCGTCGCCTTCTCCTCCAGCTCGATGTTGCTGCGCTTGAGCGCGTCCTGCTGCTGCGTCAGCTCCTTGGACTGGCTCTGGAGCTCCTGCGTGAGGTCCTGCGACTGGAGCAGGAGCTGCTCGGTGCGCATGTTGGCGATGATCATGTTCAGCACCACGCCAATGCTCTCCGTGAGCTGGTCCAGGAAGATCTGGTGGATGGCGCTGAACGGGTGGAACGAGGCCAGCTCAATGACGGCCTTCACCTCGCCCTCGAAGAGGACGGGCAGGACGATGATGTTGAGCGGCGAGGCCTCGCCCAGCCCCGAGGAGATGGTGATGTAGTCCGACGGCACCTGCTTGAGCAGGATGGTCTTCCGCTCCAGGGCGCACTGGCCCACGATTCCCTCACCGAAGCGGAACCGGTTCGCGATGTGCTTGCGCTCCCGGTACGCGTAGGTGCTGGTGAGCTTGAGCAGCGGCGTGCCCGCCTCGGTGCCGTCCACCAGGAAGAAGGCGCCGTGGTGGGCGGAGACCAGCGGCGTCAGCTCGCTCATGATGAGGCGGCTGACGGCGTCCAGGCTCTTCTGCCCCTGCATCATGCCGCTGAACTTCGCCAGGTTCGTCTTGAGCCAGTCCTGCTCCTGGTTCTTCTGCGTGGTCTCACGCAGGTTGACGATCATCTGGTTGATGTTGTCCTTCAGCGCGGCGACCTCGCCCTCGGCGACGACGGTGATGCTGCGCGTGAGGTCACCCTTCGTCACCGCGGTGGCCACGTCGGAGATGGCGCGAAGCTGGCTCGTCAGCGTGCCGGCGAGCTGATTCACGTTGTCGGTGAGCTGCCGCCACGTGCCGCGCGCGCCGGGCACGCGGGCCTGGCCGCCCAGCTTTCCTTCGATACCGACCTCGCGGGCCACCGTCGTCACCTGGTCGGCGAAGGTGCCCAGCGTGTCCGTCATGTTGTTGATGGTCTCCGCCAGCGCGGCGACCTCACCCTTCGCGTCCACGATGAGCTTCTGCGTCAAGTCGCCGTTGGCGACCGCCGTCACGACCTTGACGATGCCGCGCACCTGCGTGGTGAGGTTGGAGGCCATGAAGTTCACGTTGTCCGTGAGGTCCTTCCACGTGCCCGCCACACCCGGCACGCGGGCCTGACCGCCCAGCTTCCCTTCCACACCCACTTCGCGGGCCACGGTGGACACCTGCTCGGCGAAGGTGCCCAGCGTGTCCGTCATGTTGTTGATGGTCTCCGCCAGCGCGGCGACCTCGCCCTTCGCTTCCACGGCCAGCTTCTGCTTCAAGTCGCCGTTGGCGACCGCCGTCACGACCTTGACGATGCCGCGCACCTGCGTGGTGAGGTTGCGGGCCATGAAGTTCACGTTGTCCGTGAGGTCCTTCCACACGCCGGACACGCCGCGCACTTCCGCCTGACCGCCCAGCTTGCCCTCGGTGCCGACCTCGCGCGCCACGCGCGTCACCTCGGCGGCGAAGCTGTTGAGCTGGTCCACCATGATGTTGATGGTGTCCTTCAGCTCCAGGATTTCGCCCTTGGCGTCGACGGTGATTTTCTTCGACAGGTCACCGTTGGCCACCGCCGTCGTCACCAGCGCGATGTTCCGCACCTGCGACGTCAGGTTGGAGGCCATGCTGTTCACGTTGTCCGTGAGGTCCTTCCACGTACCGGCCACGCCGGGCACCGCGGCTTGACCGCCCAGCTTGCCCTCGGTGCCCACCTCCTTCGCGACGCGCGTCACCTCGGCGGCGAACGCGCGGAGCTGGTCCACCATGGTGTTGATGGTGCTCTTCAGCTCCAGGATTTCGCCGCGCGCCTCGACGGAGATCTTCTGCGACAAGTCCCCGTTGGCGACGGCCGTCGTCACCTTGGCGATGTTTCGCACCTGGTCCGTCAGGTTGCCGGCCAGCACATTCACGTTGTCCGTGAGGTCCTTCCACGTCCCGGCCACGCCGGGCACCGCGGCCTGACCGCCCAGCTTGCCCTCGGTGCCGACCTCCTTCGCGACGCGTGTCACCTCGGAGGCGAACGCGCGGAGCTGGTCCACCATCGTGTTGATGGTGTTCTTCAGCTCCAGCACCTCGCCCTTCACGGAGACGGTGATTTTCTGCGACAGGTCCCCGTTGGCGACGGCCGTCGTCACCTTGGCGATGTTTCGCACCTGGTCCGTCAGGTTGCCGGCCAGCACATTCACGTTGTCCGTGAGGTCCTTCCACACGCCGGACAGGTCCTTCACGTCGGCCTGACCACCCAGCTTGCCCTCGGTGCCGACCTCCTTCGCGACGCGCGTCACCTCGGCGGCGAACGCGCGGAGCTGGTCCACCATGATGTTGATGGTGCTCTTCAGCTCCAGCACTTCGCCCTTGGCGTCGACGGTGATTTTCTTCGACAGGTCCCCGTTGGCGACGGCCGTGGTCACCTCCGCGATGTTTCGCACCTGCGCCGTGAGGTTGTTGGCGAGCAGGTTCACGTTGTTGGTGAGGTCCTTCCACGTGCCCGCCACGCCCGGCACTTCCGCCTGGGCGCCCAGCTTGCCCTCCACGCCCACCGTGCGCGCCACGTCCGTCACCTGCTGCGCGAAGATGGACAGCGTCTGCGTCATCGCGTTGATGGTGTCCGCGAGCGCGGCGATTTCACCCTTCGCGTCCAGCGTCAGCTTCTGGTTCAGGTCGCCGTTGGCCACCGCCGTCACCACGCGCACGATGCCGCGCACCTGCGTGGTGAGGTTCACGGCCATGAAATTCACGTTGTCCGTGAGGTCCTTCCACACGCCGGACACGCCCTTCACATCGGCCTGACCGCCCAACTTGCCCTCGGTGCCGACCTCCTTCGCGACGCGCGTCACCTCGGCCGCGAAGCTGTTGAGCTGGTCCACCATGGTGTTGATGGTGTTCTTCAGCTCCAGCACCTCGCCCTTGGCGTCGACGGTGATTTTGCGCGACAGGTCGCCCTTGGCGACGGCCGTGGTCACCTCCGCGATGTTGCGGACCTGGTCGGTCAGGTTGTTGGCGAGCAGGTTCACGTTGTTGGTGAGGTCCTTCCACGTGCCCGCCACGCCCGGCACCACTGCCTGGGCGCCCAGCTTGCCTTCCACGCCCACCGTGCGCGCCACGTCCGTCACCTGCTGCGCGAAGATGGACAGCGTCTGCGTCATCGCGTTGATGGTGTCCGCCAGCTCGGCCACCTCGCCCTTGGCCTCCATCTTCAGGCGCTGGGTGAGGTCCCCGTTGGCGACCGCCGTCACCACCTTCGCGATGCCACGCACCTGGGTGGTGAGGTTCACGGCCATCACGTTCACGTTGTCCGTGAGGTCCTTCCAGGTGCCGGACACGCCGCGCACTTCCGCCTGACCGCCCAGCTTGCCGTGGGTGCCGACCTCGCGCGCCACGCGCGTCACCTCCGACGCGAAGCTGTTGAGCTGGTCCACCATGGTGTTGATGGTGTTCTTCAGCTCCAGGATTTCGCCGCGCGCGTCGACGGTGATTTTCTTGGACAGGTCGCCGTTGGCCACCGACGTCGTCACCAGCGCGATGTTTCGCACCTGCGTGGTGAGGTTGGACGCCATGTAGTTCACGTTGTCCGTGAGGTCCTTCCACACGCCGGCCACGCCCTTCACGTCGGCCTGGCCACCCAGCTTGCCGTCGGTGCCGACTTCGCGCGCCACGCGCGTCACTTCCGACGCGAAGGCGCGGAGCTGGTCCACCATGGTGTTGATGGTGTCCTTCAGCTCCAGCACCTCGCCGCGGACGTCCACCGTGATTTTCTTGGACAGGTCGCCCTTGGCGACGGCCGTGGTCACCTCACCGATGTTGCGCACCTGGGCCGTGAGGTTGTTGGCCATCAGGTTCACGTTGTCCGTGAGGTCCTTCCACGTGCCCGCGGCGCCGGGCACCTGGGCCTGAGCGCCCAGCTTGCCCTCCACGCCCACCGTGCGCGCGACGCTGGTCACCTGCTGCGCGAAGACGTTGAGGGTGTCCGTCATCGCGTTGAGCGTGGCGCCCAGCGCGGCGATTTCACCCTGCGAGGGCACCATCAGCTTCTGGGTGAGGTCGCCGTTGGCCACGGCCGTCACCACCTTCACGATGCCCCGCACCTGGGTGGTGAGGTTGGAGGCCATGAAGTTCACGTTGTCCGTGAGGTCCTTCCACGTGCCGGACACACCGGGCACCGCGGCCTGGCCGCCCAGCTTGCCTTCCGTGCCCACCTCGCGCGCCACGCGCGTCACTTCCGAGGCGAAGCCGTTGAGCTGGTCCACCATGGTGTTGATGGTGCTCTTGAGCTCGAAGACCTCGCCGCGCGCGTCCACGGTGATTTTCTTCGACAGGTCGCCGTTGGCCACCGCGGTGGAGACCTCGGCGATGTTGCGCACCTGGGCCGTGAGGTTGTTGGCCATCAGGTTCACGTTGTCCGTGAGGTCCTTCCACACGCCGGACACGCCCTTCACGTCGGCCTGACCGCCCAGCTTGCCGTCGCTGCCCACTTCCTTCGCGACGCGCGTCACCTCGGCGGCGAAGCTGTTGAGCTGGTCCAGCATCGCGTTGACGGTGGTGCCGATGCGCAGGAACTCGCCCTTCACGGGCTGACCGTCTATCTCCAGCGCCATCTTCTGGGTGAGGTCGCCCTGGGCCACCGCCACCAGCACGCGCGCCACCTCGGTGGTGGGCTGCACCAGGTCCCCGATGAGCGAGTTGATGGAGTGGATGCTGTTGGCCCAGTCGCCGCGCACGTCACCCAGCACCACGCGCTCGCCCATGCGGCCCTCGCGGCCCACCACGCGCTCCACGCGCACCACTTCCTGCGTGAGCGTGGCGTTGAGCGACACCACCGCGTTGAAGGCGCTGGCGATGTCCTCCATCACCGGATCAACGTCGTCCTCCGGAAGGCGCACGGAGAAGTCGCCGCTCTGCACCGAACGGAGCGCGACGAGCAAGGGCTGCAACGGGTGATTTCCCCGGCCCCGACCGCGCGTCCCCGAGGAGGCCCGGCCGTCACGGCGCGACGGCTTGGGCTCCGGCGCCTGGACGGACGCCGGCGCCGTGGAACGCCCCCGCCCTCGCTCGCCACTCAGGCGGTTGACGGGCTTGGACTCCCCCTGGCGGGAAGCTCCGTTCCCCGCGGACTTCCGCGCGGAGGCGCGCTTGCGGCCGTTGGACTGGGACTGGGGAACCTTGGTGTCGTCCACGCGAGAAACCTCTGATCGGGATGAACGCTGCTGGCTGACGGAAGCGGCGCCCGGACTGGGGCGAATCTCCAGGGAGTTCGCGGGCTTGTCGATTCAATGCCGGCGTACGAACCCCTGAACGTCCGCCAGTGGACACAGTGCGCGGGAGGTTCGGACACACCGTGAAAGACGCGAGCCCTTCGCGCCTCCTACCAACATCTCAGGGTGCGGGGGCCGTGCACGGAAATCCGTCGCAGCCGTGCACGTAGAGGGGCTGTCCGAGGAGCCTCCGGGCGGGCGCTCCGAGCGGACGCTCGGCGGGCTCGGACATGGCGGTCCGCAGGTCCACCGAGAAGGCCTGTCCCTCCTCCCCCTGCTGGACACATCCCACCAACACATGCTCGGGACTGTGGAGCCACCACAGGCCGTCCGCCACGCAAGGCACTTCGCTGGGGAGCGGCGCGAGCGTCCGCGCCTCGTAGAACTGGAGCGCGTTCCCCGCGAGCACGGCCGCGTAGGCGCCCTCCGCGCCCACGGAGAGGCGGGCGTCGGTGTCCGGAGGCACGGCCACCTGCCCCAGCACGGCGCCGTCGGGCGCCACCGAGACGAGCTGCCCCTCCGCGTCCAGCGCCAGCACACCGCTGGCGTGGCTGACGAGCGTCACGGGGGAGAAATCCCCCACCCGTTTCGGCGCCGCGCCGTCGTCCCGCCAGAGCGCCCCGGCCTGCGACCACCAGAGACGGTTCTCACCATCGAACGTGATGGCGCGCACGCCCGCCCTGGAGAGGACACGCGAACCGCCCGTCCGCGCGCAGACCGCCACGGCCTGCGCGCCGTAGACAGCCGCGCGCGAGCCGTCCGGGGAAACGGCCCAGCCCAACCGCGGGCCATCCATCAGTCCCGAGAGACAGTGGTTGAGGTTGCCGAAGGCGGGATCCGAGATGGGCGCGGAGATGAGATAGGGCAGGCTGGTGGTGGCCACGTAGATGAGCAACCCGAGCCCGGCGGCGAACGCGATGGTGAGCGGCCACGGGCCCGCGCGGCGCCCTCGGGCCCCCTTCGCGGAGGCGCGCGCCGACTTGCCTCCAAACACCGGGCTGTCCCGTCCACTCACGGCGGCGGCTCCTCGCGGCGGCACTCTCGCGTCACGAACCTTCCGGGCGATATCCACCCCTGCCCGGCCCCTCGTTCCACTTCGGTTCCGCAGGACAGCACAGAACGGGGCCGAACGGGGGCCATCTCATGGCGCGGCGGAAAGGAGGCAACGGCCCGCATGGCCGGGAGGCTCGCCGGGTGAGGCGCCCCCTGGAGCCCTCCTCCTGCGCGGCCCATGACGCTGGCTGTTCGGAAATGTCGGGGGTTTGTGGCGCGAAATGTCCCGACATTTCCGAACAGCTCGCGTCAAAGTCGGGCCCGACGCCACCCAGGGACGCTGGCCTGAAGGTTGCTCATCGGACGGGGACATGCGCGGAAAACGGGTCTTCATCGTCATGGCGTGGCTGCTGGGCATCGGGCTCGTGGTGCCCTTGGCCGCGGTGGAGTGCGTCTACCGGACCGCGCTCTCGCGGGTGCCCGCGCTGCCCCAGAAGGTGACGGGTCCCTCCCTGCCAGCGGCCTGGAACCAGGGAGCGTGGGTTCACAGCGAGCACACCGCGACGCTTCGCGTGCACCCCGTCTGGCCCAGCACCGTCATCTTCACGTTGGCGAAGGGGGTGCTTCACGAGCCCCCGTCGCGAAGCACGCGTGACGACGCATATCCCCCGGGCTTCAAGCTCGCGAAGCTCGTCGCCCGCCTGTGGTCTCATCAGCTTTCGAATGAATACAAGCGGGCCCCTGGCGCACTCGAGCAACTGGCGCTGACGCTCTGGCTCACGCGGAACTGGAGCGCGGAGGAGTTGCTCGCCTTCGAGGCGCACCACCTCTGGTTTGGTCGGCGCCTGTTTGGCGTATCCGCCGCGGCGGACGCAATGCTGAACAAGGACATGGCCCAGCTCGACCATTCGGATGTGGCCTTCCTGCTCGCCACCTCCGAGAAGTCCTGGGACGTCGAGTGCGACCCCGACCGGCTCCGGCGACGGCGTGACGCACTGCTGGAAGGGTTGGCCGCGGCGGGCATGGTGACGCAGGCGGAAGCCGAGGCCGCACGCCTGGCGCCCTGGCCCCTGGCGTCGACCGCCGCGGGCGCGTTGTGCACTGAGCGCTGAGGAGCGCTTTGGAGGCCGCCTCGCGCCGCCTTTCCGGCGCCAACACTCCCATCGTGCGGCCAGACTCCTGATTGTCCGCCTGGTGCCACGCTTGCCGCCTCGCCCCCGGGCCTCACCTTTTCCAAGCCACGGGAAAGGAACCGACCATGCGACGCGCCATCACCCATGCCGCCCTGACCTTCAGCCTTCTCTCGTCATCGGCCGGGCTCGCCCAGGTAACGGGCGGTGGCTCGACTGGCGGGACAGCTTCCGACGGAACACAGGGGACGTATTACGAGCCAGGCAACTTCACGCCGCCGCCCCAGCTCACGCCCAGCAACTCGGGGGGAACCCCAATGGGCACGATTGAAACCAATACGGGTGCGGAGCCCGCCGCCGCACCGCCCGCCGGCGCGACGCGGAGCAACCCGTTGGAGGCCACGACGGGTGGCACGTGGCAGCCGGGGGCGGCTTCGAACATCGCCGGCGACACGAGTGGGACCGGGATGTACGCGCCTTCGGCCACGGGCGCGACGAACCCATCGGCGGGCAGTGGCACTGGCGGCTCGGGCTTCTCGGATGCGAGCACGAACACGACGACAGGCTCTAGCTCCGACCTGAGCGGCACGGAGGCCGCCACCTCGGCCGACGTGAGCGGAGACACCGCGACCGGTGGCAGTGGAACCCAAGCGGGCACCACCTCGTCCGACGTGAGCGGAGACACCGCGACCGGTGGCAGTGGCACCCAAGCGGGCACCACCTCGTCCAACATGAGCGGAGGCACCGCGACCGGTGACAGTGGCACCCAAGCAGGCACCACCTCGTCCAACGTGAGCGGAGGCACCGCCACAGGTGGCAGTGGCACCCAAGCGGGCACCACGCCGAGCGGCACGGCTGGCACCACCTCGTCCAACATGAGCGGAGGCACCGCGACCGGCGGCAGTGGCACCACGACAAGCGACTCAGCGGTGGCGGCGCCCCGTCCCGCGAATCCAACGGGCACACGCGGCGGCACGGCGGCGGCGCCCACCGAGGGTGCCGTGCCGCCTGAGAACCTCGACCAGGAAGTCGCCCGGCTTCGTGCGCAGGTCCAGCGGCTTGAACGCGAGGTGGACACCTTGCGTCGCACGGACACGGGCACGGGCGGCTCGGGCTCCCGTGCCACCGTGTCCGACGCGGACGTCGGGTCCACGGTGCTGGCCAGCGTCGTCATGCAGGGACAAGTGGCCTCGGTCGGCAAGGACCGCATCGTGGTCCGCGACGCCGAGTCCGGAGCCACCTTCAACCTCTTCGTGACCAACACCACCCGCATCAGCGCCAACGGCAGGCGCGTGTCCCCGCAGCAACTCTCCGAGGGCACGCCCGTCCAGGCCGCGTTCAACTACATCGCGGATGGCGACACGTACGCCACGCAGATTCAGGCGTACCCGGGCCGCCAGCGCTGAGCCTCGCGCTCACCCGCCCCGCTGTTCCTGGGCGAAGCGCTCGATGCGAGCGATCGCCAGCACCATCTTCTGGCGCGCGGAGCTGTTCGCCGAATGCAGCTGGACCCGTGGCGGCACGAAGCCACGGGTCGCCACGGCCTCCTCCAGCCACAGCAGGACGTCGTACCCCGTGCCGTGCGCGTCATCGCCCAGGTCGTGGTCCAGGCTCAGCTCCGTCACCTGCCCGCTCTCCAGCAGGGAGATGGCCTCCTCGGGCCACCACACGCGCACCCAGCCCTCCGGCGTGGCGCGCTCATCGTCCAGATAGACTTTCATCGCAGTCTCTCCTCCAAGCCCGGTACCGCGGCGCCCCAGGGACGCACCTGGAGCGCCCTCCCTGAAACCCGTGCCTCACCGCGGCGAGACCAGCCCGTCCAGACAGGCCATCGCCTTGCCGATGTACTCGAAGAGCTGGGGGTCCAAGCCGTGCTTCGAGGCGGCGGCGGGCTCCTGTTGATGCATCGCCGACAAGGCCCGCTGGATGCCGGGGTCTCCTCCCGTGAAAGCCGTCAGCAGCTCGCGCCAGCGCGCCGCCAACGCGCGCACCGGCTCGCTCGTGGGGTCCGTGCCCTGGTCCATCTCCGCGCGGACGCGGGCGATGAGCTGGGGCCACTCGGCTTCGACCTGACGAATCGCGTCCTCGCCCAGGGCCTCCCGGCGAGCCTGCAACTGCTGAAGCTGCTCCGGCGTGCAGTGCTTCTCGAACATGCTCCGCACCTCATCCCGCCACGGAAGTGTGGCGCGATGAAACAGGTACGGCCTCACGCCGCGTGAGGCTCAAGCGACACGTCGCGAAAGACAGCCCGTCGCGTGCTCAGCGCTCGTCGTCCGAGGCGCCACCCGCGAGCTTCCGCAGCTTCGCGGCGAAGGGGCTCTCTTCTCCGGCCCGCAGCGTCCCACCCGCCATCCGCTGACGCCGCGCCGCCGCGAGGCCGCCCTCCGCAGGCCCTTCCAGGGACTCCTTCTCGAAGCGGTCCTGCCCACCGAGGGCGCGACCCACCGGGCGAGAAGCGATGACACGGCGGTTGATGTTCACGGACACGAGGGCACCTCACGAAACGAAGCGACGCCTGTCGATGCTACCCCACCCCGGGCTCGCCCGCAGCGCCACCGCGCGTCATGTCCGCCGGCCCCCAGGCGCCCTCCGGGTCCTCCAGCGCCGCGCCGATGTGACGCAGGACCGCGGCCACGTCCTCCACGCCGATGACTCGCGCGTCCCAGGTACAGGTGAGGGTCATCACCTTCCCGACAGCCAGGGTGCCCGCGTCCAGCACGGGCTCGGTCCGCACCGCGCCCGGGGCCAGCAGCAGCGGCACCCGCGTGTACGGCACCAGCGCCACGTAACCGCGCTCCAGTCCCAACGAGCCGAGGCTCGTCACCGCCACCGAGCCGAACGGGTCCCACGGCATCCCCACCCACCGAAGGTCCACGTTCAACGTGAACCAGACGAAGGACAACAGCCGCAGCGCCAGTCCCATCAAGAAGCCCGGGATGCGGTACGAACGGCGCTTGCCGCGCTCGATGACCGCGTCCCTGCGAGCACGGACCGCGTCGATGCGTGAGGCCATCGCCTCCGCGAAGGACGCGAGCGACAGCGCATCCGCGCGATGCACCGTCGCCGTCGTCAGGTCGGCGCGCCCCGTGTCTCCCGGCTGCACCACCAGCACGCAGACGCCCACGTCCTTGCGCAGGAAGGGCCGGTTCCACCGCAGCAGCACGTTCGCATCCGGGTGGCGGCGAAGCGCGTCCGCGGCGACCTTGGCCACCAGGTGAGTCACCGTGAGACGCTGTCCCGTCCGGCCCTTGTGCGCTTCGAGGAACGCGAGCGCCCGCTCCATGCGCACTTCCACGGCCGCATAGGCACTGGGGTCGCCCGAGGCGCGCCACGTCCCCAGGGCGAGCTTCCGGAAGGCACCGGGTGGCGGTGTGGGCTGAAGGTCGAGGTGCACGCGCGACGTCCGGCTTCGCACGGAGTTCGCGCTCCGGCAACTCCCACCAGGGCACGGGCCCCTGCGCCTCGGCGGCCTCCCTGTTAGACAGGGGCTCCCCTCCCCCGAGGCCCCCGACATGACACCCATTGCCCTGGCCCTGTCTCTCGCCCTCCAAGCCGCGCCAGCTCCCAAGAACATGCCCACCCCCGCCACTGAAGCCCTGACGACTTCGACCCGTGAATGGCATGCGCAGCGCATCGAGCGCCTCCAGGCGGAGGACGGCTGGCTCACCCTCGTGGGCCTGTTCTGGCTCGCGGAGGGCGAGCAGTCGGTGGGCTCGGCGCCAGGGAACGACGTCCCCTTCCCGGCGGGCACTCCCGCGAAGCTGGGCACCTTCACCCGGAAGGGCGGCACCGCCCAGCTCCAACCCGCACCGGGCGTCGTCATCACCCGCAACGGACAGCCCTTCACGGGTGGCGCGCTCCAGACGGACGAGAAGGGCTCACCGGATGTGCTGAAGCTCGGGAGCGTCAGCTTCCAGCTCATCCTCCGAGGCGACAAGCTGGGCGTGCGCGTACGGGACGCCAACGCCCCCGCGCGGAAGGCGTTCCACGGCATCCCCACGTACCCGGCCAGTCCCCAGTGGCGCGTCGAGGCACGCTTCGAACCGGCGGAGACGCCTCGCACCATCCAGGTGCCCAACGTGCTCGGCACCGTGGAGGAGATGAAGGCCCCAGGCATCCTGGTCTTCACCGTGGATGGCAAGGAGCACCGGCTGACGCCCGTGGAGGATGGCTCGGGCGGGCTCTTCATCATCTTCGCGGACCCGACGAACCGGGACACGACCTACGGCGCGGGCCGCTTCCTCTCCGCGGACATGCCCAAGGAGGGGCGCGTGGTGCTCGACTTCAACCGCGCCTACAACCCGCCCTGCGCCTTCACCCAGTTCGCCACCTGCCCGTTGCCACCGAAGGGCAACCGGCTCGCGCTGCGCGTGGAGGCTGGCGAGAAGCGGTACGCCGACCACTGAGCGCGCGCGGGGACCCCGCGTCCGCGCGTGGACGCTCGGTGGCCATGAGGCTGGCGCATTCACGGGTGCGAGGACATTAATCCGTGCATGCGCGCCTCTCTCCCCTTGTTGTCCGCCCTCGTGGTGCTCGCACTGTCCGCCTCCGCCTGCCGCAGGAGTCAGGCCCAAGGCACCGCGTCCCCTCAAGACTGCATCCTCGTGAAGGACGACTGGGGGCAGGACGGCACCGTGCCCTTCGAGGTCGAGGTCGTCGCGAAGGGGCTCGAGACGCCGTGGGGCATCGCGTGGCTTCCAGGGGGTGACGCGCTCGTCACCGAGCGCCCCGGCCGCATCCGACTGCTCAAGGACGGCGCGCTCCAGCCACAGCCCGTGGCGACCGTGCCCGTCGCGGACGCCGCGGAGGGCGGACTGCTGGGCATCGCGCCGCATCCCGACTTCGCGAGAAACCGCCAGTTCTACATCTACGTCACCACCGACGCGGGGGGCACCGAGGAGAACCGCATCGAGCGGTGGACGCTGTCCGAGGACCACGCCACCGCGACACTCGACCGCGTCATCTTCGGCGGCATCGCCTCCGCCACGTACCACGATGGCGGACGGCTGCGCTTCGGGCCGGACGGGATGCTGTACGCCGGCACCGGCGACGCGCGAGGCCCGGACCGCTCGCAGAACGCGAACGACCCCGCGGGCAAGCTGCTGCGCCTGACGCCCGAGGGCCAGGTGCCGCAGGACAATCCCACGCCGGGTTCACCGGCGTTCCTCACCGGCATCCGCAACCTCCAGGCCTTCGACTGGCGTGATGACGCCACGCTGTACGTGGTGGACCACGGCCCCAGCGGCGAGACGCTGCGCCGAGGCCATGACGAAGTGAGCGTCGCCCGCCGAGGGGACAACCTGGGTTGGCCAGGCATCTATTCGTGCGAGACGCGCTCGGGGCAAATCACCCCGTCCATCACCTACGCGGATGCGATGCCTCCCGGCGGCGCCGCCATCTACACGGGCACGGCCATCCCCGAGTGGAAGGGCTCGCTGCTCATCGGCACCCTGGGCTCGCGCCACCTCCAGCGCGTGGAGTTCGCGCCGGACTCGCACCGCGTGGCCCGCCACGAGGTGTACCTGCGCAACACCCACGGCCGGCTGCGCGAGGTCCTCATGGGCCCGGATGGCCACCTCTACGTCACCACCAGCAACTGCGATGGCCGTGGTGACTGCGGGCCCGACAAAGACCTCATCCTCCGATTGAAGCGCTGAGCGCCGAGGCCACGCCTTTTCCGGAGGCTCCAGTCCGATTGGAGCGTGCGGAGCACCGGGGGGCGAAGCGCCCCTTCGGAGGCTCCGGCCAAGCTGAAACGCTGGGCACCGGAGCTGCGCGCCGCTTCGGCGGCCCCAGTCCAATTGAAAAGCGGAGTGCTGGGACAAACCCTTCGGAGGCTCCGGCCAATCTGAAGCGATGGGTACCGGAGCCACGCGCCGCATCCGTGGCTCCAGTCCGATGGAAAAGCGGAGCGCCGGGACCAATCCCTTCGGAGGCTCCGGCCAATCTGAAGCGCAGAGCACCGGAGCCGCGCGCCTTCGGAGGCGCCGGTCTGTATGACGGGCGGCCAGGGCCTCCGCGCCCTCAGAGGAAGATGCCGCCCGAGGCTTCGATGCGCTGCCCCGTCACCCATCCGCCCTCCGGCGCCAGCAGCGCCGCCGCGATGCCGCCGATATCATCGGGCAGGCCCACGCGGCCGAGCGCCGTCTGCGCGGACAGCGCCTTCTTCATCTCGGGGCTGTCGCGAACGGCCCCATCCCGGAAGTCCGTTTCCACCGGGCCCGGCGCGAGCACGTTGACCGCGATGCCGCGCGGCCCCAGCTCCTTCGCCATGTATCGGGTGAGGGCTTCCACGCCCGCCTTCATCGCCGCGTAGGCGGCGTACCCCGGGAAGGTGAACCGCGCCAGCCCCGTGGAGATGTTCAGGATGCGCCCGCCATCCGCCAACACGGGCAACAGCCGCTGCGTGAGGAAGAACGCCCCCTTCAGGTGGATGTTCATGAGTTCGTCGAACTGCGCCTCGGTGGTCTCCGCGAAGCTGGCGTGGATGCCGATGCCCGCGTTGTTCACCAGGACGTCCAGCCGCTCGCGGCCGAAGTGACGACCCAGCTCCGTGCGAACGCGCTCCACGAACGCGTCGAAGCCCTTCGTGTCTCCCACATCGAGTTGGAGCGCCACCGCCTTGCCGCCCGCGGCTTCAATCTGCTTCACGGTCTCCGCTGCCTCCGCCGCGCCGCCACGGTAGGTCAGGAGGATGCCCGTGCCGCGCGCAGCGAGATGGAGCGCCATGCTCCGCCCCAAGCCACGGCTTCCTCCGGTGATGAGTGCCACGCGCGTCGGGTTCGAGGTGCCCATGTCGATTCCTTTCGGGAAAGCGCGGCGCTTCGCACCGCACACGTCCATGAATAGTGGGCAGCCCCCGGGTTGAGAACGTGGCGACCATCCGACACACTGTTTCGATTGGAGAAACAATGCGCATCGACCTCGAGTCGCTGAGTATCTTCGTCAAGGTGGCCGAGCTCGGCAGCTTCACCCGCGCGGGCGAGCAGCTCGGCATGCCGAAGGCCCGGGTGTCCCTGCGACTGAAGGCGCTGGAGACGGAGCTGGGCAGCCAGCTCTTCCAGCGGTCGACCCGCGTCGTGCGCCTCACGCCGGAAGGGGAAGAGCTGCTCCCCCGAGCACGGCGGCTGGCCCAGGAGGCAGAGGAGCTGGGGACGATGTTCCAGGGCGCGCGCGGCCTGCGCGGGCGCGTGCGCATCGACCTGCCGGTCAACATCGCGCGCGACATCATCCTCCCCCGGCTCCCCGAGCTGCTCACGCGGCATCCCCAACTCGAGGTGCTCATCAACACGACGGACCGGCGCACCGAGCCCTTCCGAGAGGGCTTCGACTGCGTGCTCCGCGTGGGCGCCCAGGGAGACCCAGAGCTGGTGGGCCGCAAGCTCGGCATCTTGCGGATGACGAACTACGCCAGCGCCGCCTACCTGCGGAAGTACGGAACACCGCAGCGGCTGGAGGACCTCGACCGACACTTCGTCGTCCATTACGACCCGGGGCTCGGCGCGGAGACGCCGACGTTCGAGTACCCCCACGAGGACGGCTACCGCGAGCTCCCGATGCGGAGCATGGTGACGGTCAGCAGCGTCGACGCCTACGTCTCGGCCTGCCGTGCGGGGCTGGGCATCGTCCAGATACCCCGGCTCAACGCGCGTGAGCGCCTCCGGGAGGACACGCTCGTCGAGGTGCTGCCAACGCTCACCTGCATGCCCATGCCCGTCTCGCTCCTGCACACCTACGGCAGGAGCGTGCCGCGCCGGGTCCGCGTGGTGATGAACTGGCTCACCGAGCTGCTCGACCAGTCCCTGGAGACATACAAGGGCTGAGGGCTCAGCCGCCGAGCTGCTGGAGCAGCCGCTCCGCCTGCTCACGCACTTCCTCGGCCCCCAGCGCCATCGCCTGCTTCGCGTGGTGCGCGGAGGCCGCCTTGTCCGAGTGGAAGGTCCCCAACGCCATGTTGAGGTGCGTGCCCGCATCGTTCGGATGCGCGGCCAGCACCGGCGCCAGCAGCGCGGGGACCCGCGAGTGCCCGTTCTCCTGCATCAGCACCACGGCCAGGTCATTGGTGGGTCCGGGGTCCGTCGGCACCGACGCGGCGGCCTCTTCCAGCAACTTCAACGCAGGAGCACGCTCGCCAAGCGCCAGGTGCATCTGCGCCAGCGCGTGCTGCGCCTGCCAGCTCCCAGGTGCCTGACGCAGCACCTCCGCGAAGAGCTCCTTGGCCTCCGCGAAGCTGCCTGCGCTCATCAGCGACAACCCGTGCAGGTAGACGTAGTTGAGGCTCGCGGGCTCCAGCTTGCGCAGCTCCAGCGCCACGCGCTTGGCGCCCTCCGAACTGCCAGCGGACAGGTACAGCTTGAACAGGTCCTCCAGCACCGCGCGCTGGAGTCCGCCCTGGGCCTTCTCCAGGGCTTGGGTGCCCGCCTGGATGGCCAGCCCGAGCTGACCGCACGCGGCGTGCGCCCGCGACAGCATCAACAGCGGCATCGCCTCGTTCGGCGCGCCTTCGGCGGCCCGGATGAAGTGCGACACCGCACCGTCCGGCTCGCCTTGCTGGAGGCGGATGCGGCCCAGCTCGAAGTGGACGTGGGTGCTGGCGGGAGAAATCTGGAGCACGGACTCGTAGGCGGCGCGCGCGCCAGCCAGGTCACCGCGCTCGAACAACAGGGAGCCCAGGTTGAAGCGCTCGAAGTAGCCCGCGGTGGGCGCAGTGGCCAGCGCCTTGAGGGACTCCAGCGCCTCCGCGTTGCCCGCCTGGGCCCGCAGCATGGCGAGGTGCGCCTGCGCCTCCGTGTGGTCCGGCTTCACCTTCAACAGCCGGAGCACGGCCCCTTCCGCATCCGCGGCGGCGCCGGTGCTCAGGTACGCACGCACGAGGCCCAGGAGGCAATCCACGTCGTCCGGATCGATGGAGAGCCCCTTCTGGAAGCTCTTCACCGCATCCTGGGTCAGCCCCATCTGGAGGGAGCGCCCACCTTCCCGAGCATGCGTCGATGGCATGCTTCAGGGTCTACCACGGGGTGACGAGTCCCGGCAGTTCGCGGAGCAGATTGCCCGCGTTGACCTTGCCTGCAAGCTCGACCCCCACGCCCACACCCACGGCGGCATAGGCCTTCGCCTTGAAGTGCGTGAGCCCGGCCTCGAACTCGGCGCCCGCCATGGCCCCCGCGGCGAAGGTCACCTTGGCGTCCGCGTTGGCCACGTTGCGGCCGTTGACGCCGACCTCGATGTTGCCCGACAGGCTGCCCTTGGCGCCCGCGAAGCCCTCGGCGCCGACCTTCACCTGGACGCCGTCCTTGCCCACGTTGAGCTTCAGCTTCAGCTCGCCGTTGGCGCCCACCTGGCCGTCCGCTCCCAGCTTGACCTTGATGGTGATGTCCTCGCCCTGGACCCGGACCTTGAACTCCTTGGTCGCGCTGGCGCCCGCCTTCACCAGGTTGGCGTCAATCTTCAGGTTCAGGTCGATGTCGATGCCCTTGAGGCTCGCCTTCGCCGAAGCGCCACCCTCCACCTTCAGGCTGGGGCCCTGGAAGTAGGCATCCGTCTGGATGCCGCCCGGGCCCGTGCCCTGGACGCGCTTCTCCTTCGCGCCCCACTCCTTGCTCTTCGCCGGAGAGTTGGCCTCGAAGAGGTTGACCTCACCCTTGCGGTCGATGCCCTGGGACTTCGTCTCCTCGGTGCGGGGCTTCTCCGTCTTGGTGATTTCCCGTCCCTTGCGGCTGGTGCGCGTCTGGGTCGTCTGCGTGGTGGTCGTCTCGTTGTTGCTCCGCGTCGTCGTCGTCGTCGTCCGGGGACGGTTCGGCTTCGGCATCTCCCGGGTACGGCTCAG
Organism: Myxococcus hansupus; assembly: GCF_000280925.3. NCBI lineage: Bacteria > Pseudomonadati > Myxococcota > Myxococcia > Myxococcales > Myxococcaceae > Pseudomyxococcus > Pseudomyxococcus hansupus. The sequence goes on along the minus strand of NZ_CP012109.1, from coordinate 112,823 downwards.
CTCCACGCTCTGGCTGTGACCAGCGCTGCGGATGGAGTTACGACGGTCGATGGGGGCCATTTCACACTCCGGACGGGGGAGACAACACTCACAGCAATTCTCGGCGCGGCCTGCCGGAAGTTGCTTCCCCACGTCCAGGCAGGGCGATCACCGTCGGAGGGCCGCCGCGGCGATGCCCGGAACCTTCAGCCAGGAAGGCGACAGCTCGAAGGCGACCAGCCGCTTCCCCAGCTCCCGCGTGCCCCGATGCCCGGGGACCCAGGGCGGCGCCGGCAGGTTCGTCAGCGGCGCCCGCAGCGCGGCCTTCTCGATGGACTCCAGCATGGAGGTGTTATGGACCCACCCCAGGCCGCTCTGGATGTCCCGACGGTGGGCCGTCGGATGGCCACCCCAGGGGAGCGACACCAGCGCATATGCGGCGGCGGGCCACGTGTTCACCGCCACCGTGCCGTAGCGCAGCTCGCGGATGGCGCGCTCCACCGCGGCGCGGGCGGCCGGGTCCTTCAGTGTCTCGGGGTGGACGATGAGCGTGGCGTTGAGCGTCCCCCACACCTGGGTGTTGAGGAAGGACACCACCTGCTCCAGGAAGGCCGCCGGGTCGTCCGTGCCGGGCAGGCCCGTCTCCGACAGCACCGTGCACCAGGGCTCCTGACGGAAGACGCGGTCGCTGGACTGGGATGGATCCACGTCCGCAATCAGCGCGTAGGGCAGCTCGCCCTCCGTGGCCGTGCCCACGAGCTGCAGGTTCGAGCGCCCTTGGGTGAACTGCGTCCAGCGCTGCGCCGCGCCCGGGTAGTACGCGCGACGCACGGCGGCATGGCCCAGACCGTGCCGCACGCCGTCCACCAGCTCCGCCCGGCGAGCCCAGGTCTTCGGCTGCACCAGCAGCTTCGCCGCGTTGCAGTTGAAGGACGCGTTGTTGGCCACCATGCCGGCGATGTTGTCCGCCTGGAAGCGCAGCTCCCCTTCGGAGTACGGGCCGGGCACCACCACCACGGGGGAGATGTTGCCCAGCTCGCTGGTGAAGGGCTTCCTCAGCAAGGGCTCGTCGCGAGCACGCCGCGCCTCCGCTTCGGGGCCGGGCGGGCCCCACACCAGCGCGTCATGCGTCGCGTCGCTGCCCGTGACGTGAACCTCGTCCACGGCCGGGTGGTTCACCAGCGCAGCGCCTTCCTCGCCGCCGCCGTACACCACGGCGAACACATCCAGCCGTGAGAGCGGCGCGAAGGCCTGCTCCAGGAAGGGCCCCAGGTAGGCGTTCACCGGGTTCATCTTCAGCACGCACGCGGTGCCCTCGACGAAGAGCTTGTAGAGACAGTCGGCGGGCGGAATCGAGTTCACGTTGCCGCCGCCCAACACGGCACACACGCGGCCCTCGTGAGGCTTCCGGTAGAAGGACGCCTGGTGCTCGCGGAGGTTGGACGCCGTCACGCCGGGCTGGAAGTAGACCTCGCCCACGTTGCGCGGCAGCAACATGCCGTCCAGCGCGTCTCTCGGATAGAGGCGCGCAGCCAGGCGGCCATCCTCCAACGTGCGCAAGCGTGACGCGGGAATGTGGGGCACGCCGTGGCGCTGGATGTCCTTCAGCGCGTCCACCAGCAGCCGCAGGTTGCGCAGCACCACCATGGGACCGGCCAGCCACTCCTCGCCAGCCAGGGCACTGTCCGGGTCGATGCCTTTCGCCTCGCACGCCGCGCGGACACTCGGTTCCGCGACGGCGGCATAGGCTTGCCGGAGCGACTCCAGCACGGCGATGCGCTCCGGGACACTTCGCTTCACCCAGGCTCGCGAGCCCTCCTTCACCCGCTGGACCGCGGCGTCCAGCGTGCTGGCGGATGTGGGCGGGGGCACGGCGGCACGGTGCATGGGAACCTCCGGAGACAAGACGCGCCCAGGGTAGAGGGCGCGTCCGCCGGCGTCATGAGGCTCCCGAGGCCACCGTCATCAGGTGGGCATCGGCTGGCCCAGTCCCTTGCGCAGGGCCTCGTCGATGAGGCCGTTCACCTTCTTCTCGGCCTCCTCGATCTGGGTCTTGTGCTTCGTGCTCAACTTCACCTGCTCCTCGTGGAGGCCGTGCTGTTTCTCGCTGAGCGTGTGCTGCTCCCGGCTCAGGACCTCCATCTTCTTGGCCAGGTCGGCCATCTTCGACTCCAGCGCCTTCATCTCCTGCTCCAGCGTGGCGTCCTGCTTCTTCAGCTCGGCGCGGCGGCGGGCGCGGTCGGCCTCGGGCAGCGAGTCCAGGCGCGACTCCTCGATGTGCAGCCCCGCCTGCTGATGGGCCAGGTCTCCGAGCTTGCGCCCCAGGCCACCCTGCTCATGGCCCAGCGTCGCCTGCTTCTGACCGAGCGCCGCCTGCTCCTGTCCCAGCTTGCCCTGCTTCTCGCCCAGGTCCGACTGGGCCTTGCCCAGCTCGCGAGAGCCGGACAGCGCCTCGCGCACGTTCTTCAACGTGGCCGCGTCGCGGATGATGAAGGCCTCGCCCTTGCGGCGGACGAACAGGATCTCCTTGTCCTTCTGCTTGAAGGTGCGCGCCAGCTCGAGGTCCACGCTGCTGCCGTTCATCATCGCCATGCCGTCCGCGAGCAGGACGTAGCCACTGTCCGGTGAGCCCGATGGCGGCGTCGGAGGCGTGGGCGGCGTCGGAGGCGTGGCCGGCGTACGCGGCGTAATGGGCGTGGTCGGCGTAATGGGCGTGGGCGGCGTCGCGCCGAGGTACTTCACGGTGCCATTGAGGCGCCGGTGGGTGACGACAGCGACGCGCGGCGGAGACGGAGGCGTGGGCGGCGTCACTCCCGGCAGTGGAATCGGAGGCATGGGTGGCAACACACCGGCCGGCGGCGGCGGCGGCGGTGGCGCGGGGAGTTCGGGCAGGTCCGTCACGTCGGTGACGGCGAGCGTGGAGCCCGGGGCGGAGGAGAAGATTTGAACACGCCGCACCACCTTGCGCTCGGACTCGGTGGGATTCGGGGCAGCGGCGGACTCAGCGGCGGGCTTCGGCTCAGTCGCAGCTTTGGACGCAGCGGCGACGTTGGGCACAGCGGCTGGGTTCGGCTCAGTCGCGGCTTTGGACGCAGCGGAGCCATGAGTCCCAGCAGCGGACTTGGGCGAAGCAACAGGAGCCGCCTTCGAGGGCGACGCAGACACCACGGGGGCGGTGGCGGCCGACGAGGCTCCAGCCGCCCCAGTTGCAGGCGACTCCGAGGGCTTCGGCGACGAGGCCCCCGCCTCACGGGCGACCACTTGGAAAGGCACCAGCGCCGCGACGCCCAATGCGGAGAGCGCCACCTTCAACAGGCGCCGGGAACGGGAAGAAACGGCCTCGACGTGCTCCAGCATGCTCAACCTCCTGTGCAACGCATCAACATGGGGGGACGCACCGAGCGCCGCGGCCGTGCCGGGAGCCCTGGCGATACCAAAGGCGAGAATCAGCTCGCCGTAATCAGCGGGCTCGGCGCCCGTGAGGCGGAGGGCCTCGGCGTCACAGGCTTCCTCACGAGCCAACGCGTATTCACGTGCGGCACGCCGGGCGAGCGGATGAAAGAAGAGCAGCGACTCCGCCAGCGCGGGCACCCAACCGAGCCACAAGTCACCCCGGCGCAGATGGGCCAGTTCGTGCGCGAGCGCCATGCGCAGTGCCTCCACGGGCAAGCGCCGCACAGCCTTCGCGGGCAACACCACCACCGGAGTCCGAAGGCCCGTGGCCAACGGACTGCGCACCGAATCGGAGACCAGGAGCGCGGGCACACGCCGCAGCCCCGCGGCAGCGGACAGCTCGCGCACTTCCGACTCGAGCACTGGATGAACCAGTGGCTGGGCGCTCGCCAACAGCCGGCGCATCGCGATCCCGCCCTTCACGTGGCCGCGCACGTGCCACAGAACACCCGCGACCCACATCGCCAGCAGGAGTCCCGTGACGCCGCCCACCCATGGCGAACGTGCATCCGCCGCCCCGCGTGTCACGGCACCGTTGTCCACCACAGCCGCAGGGAACGGGCCCCGGCCAGAACCCGCGTGGGCATTCCGCGCCATCGCAGCACCGCTGCCCATCGCGCCCGCGGCGGCATCGCGCTGAGACGAAGCCGCATCGAAGTCACGCGCCATCGCAGCACCGCTGCCCATCGCGCCCGCGGCGGCGGCGCGCTGAGCCGAAGCCGCGTCGAAGTGACGCGCCATCGCAGCACCGCTGCCCATCGCGCCCTCAGCGGCGTCGTGCTGAGGCGAAGCCGCGTTGAGATCACCCTCCAACTGAGCGCGGCTGCCCGCAGCCGCACCGCGTCGACCAGAGCCCACCTCGGAGTCACGCCCCAGCGCGTCCGCAGCGACGTCCCCTACAACCCAAGGCGTGCCTGAGAGGCGCCCGGCGGCGCCACCAGAGTCCGTCCCATTCGCGACGGACACATCCCAGAGATGGGACACACCCAACGAGCGCCCCGGCGCGGCAACCGTGCCCGTCGCCTCCACGCCTCGCCCGGTGACATCACTCCACCGCGCCTCCACCCGAGCCCACGCGTCAGCCACCGAGGCCGGCAGCACGGGCAGCGACACGGAGGGCAGCCACCCCAGCGTCACCACGAACTTCAACGCCACCAACCACCAGAGTCCCGCGCGCAGGGACGCGGGCAGCTTCGGCCATGCTCGGCACAGCGCCCACACCAGCGCGGCGCACAGCGCGCCCTGCCATGACGCCCGCCACAGACTCGAGGACGCCCACTCGCCCACGTGAGAAAGCCAGACCGTGCCCATCTGCGCCTATCCCTTCTTCTTCGAGCGGAGCCGGGCCACGACGTCCTGGAGCTGCGCCAGCTCGTCGTCGGAGACGTCCTCGGCCTCGGACAGGTACGCGGCGAACGGCGACAGCGAACCCGACAGCGAGCGCTGAACGAAGTCGCCCACCACATCCCGTAGCAACTCGGATGCCGGCACCGGCGAGGCGTACTGGTAGACGCCCTCCACCTTGCGCCGCGTCAGGTACCCCTTGAGGCGCAGCCGCTCCATCACCGTGAGGATGGTGGAGCGGGCCAGCCCTTGCGGCTCACCGAAGCGCTCGGCCACCTCGCCCACGGTCGCCGGGCCGTGCTCGGCCACGTACCGCAGCACCACCAGCTCCTGCTCTCCCACCGGCTTCTTCATGGACCTTCCCGTGACGACAACTGTAGTCACGAAGAAGGTACGACTGACTACAACCGTAGTCAAGCCGAACGCGGGCGTGACGCCGCCCACCTCGAGGGGGCGTCAACCGCCGTGGGCATCTCTCAGCGCTGGAAGTCCACGCCCACGCCCGCGCCCGCGGTGACCCCGCGCACGAGCGTTCCGTCCGGTTGTGGGAAATGCACGGTCCCACCGGAGCCCCAGGCATAGAAGTGATTGAGGATGCGCTGGCGCAGCTCCAGGCCCGCGGAGTAGCGAGGCCTGTCCCCCAGGCCCGTCAGCACCACGCGCGCCAGGGCCCGCGTCCTGCCCCCCGGAAGCTCGAAGCCCGCGGACACGTCCGCGTCGGTGCGGCCAAAGCCGAAGTACTGCGCGGCCACGCTGCCGAGCAGCAGCACCTCGTTGGCACTCCCCTTCGCGACGCTCACCTCCGCGTAGCCCGAGAAGCCCGTGGGCAGCACCTCGTCCGCGATGGGCGCCTCCGACAGCCCGACGCCCGAGAAGCGGCCCAGCTCGTAGTCCGAGCCGAACATGCCGAAGCGGAAGCGGCCGCCCTGATGGCGGCCCTGGACGGTGACGCTGACCTGCGTGCCGCTGGCCAACTGCCCTTCGAAGGCCACGCCCAGCAGTCCACCGAAGTTCGGCGTCGTCGCCTGGGTGAAGCGCGCGCCGCCGGCCGCCAGGGCCCAGGTGCGCAGCCGCTCACCCTTGTACAGGGCGATGTCGCCGCCCACCGAGGCCATCGTGAGGTCGGGCGTCGTGCCGCCCGCGCGGCCCGCGTCGTGCGCGGCGGACAAACGAATCAGGTAGCGGTCGAAGCGCTTGGCGTCGTCACTGGCCATGCGGCCCAGGTCCAACAGCGCCTCGCCCGCGAAGATGCGCGCGGCGAGCACGTCACTGGCCAGAATCTCCGCGCGAACCGCGCCCTTCACGAAGGTCAGCGAGCCGCCCGCGGGGTGGTAGTCCGGCGCCAGCGTGTTGCTGTAGCGGTTCACGAGATAGCCGCGCCCCAGCGTCTCCTCGGAGAAGGGCTCGATGCGCAGGTAGACGGGGCGACCTTCCTTGCCAATGCGCAGCATGCGCACCACCTGGCCCAGGTCGCTCAGCTCGTCCCAATCCTCGCGGCGCAGGCCACCGCCGTAGTCATCCGTGCGCGTGGGCGCCTCATCCACCACGCGGAAGCGCAGGTTGGCGCCCAGCCGCAGGACGAAGGTCTCCCCGTGCGTCAGCCCGAGCGAGGGATACACCCGCGCGAAGAAGTCCTGCCCGCCGCCCCGCGGTCCCGAAGGCAGACTCAGGCCGCCCAGCTCCAACTGGCCGCTGAAGCCAAACCCCTCACCCCCGGTATGGGTGCTGCCCGGAGGCGCGGGTTCGTCCAGCCGCGCGGCGGAGACAGGGGAGCCCTGCCCCGGAGCCGACGAAGAGACTTCCTCGTCCGAGGACACCTCCTCCACGGAGGAGCTGCCCTCGTATTGCGTGGACACCAAGGCGAGAAGTGCGAAGAGGGGGGCGCCGGTCATCGTCCCCCGACTCTACCCGCCCACGCCGCGAGACGAAGCACACGACTTCGTCCGCGTGTGGGTGGTGCTACGGCGCGTCGGCACACGCGCCCCCGCGCATCAATCACGGGTGGCGCGTGGACTTCACGCTGCGTCAGTCGACTTCAACTTCGTCGAGTTCGACTTCCTGGGTCTGCACGTCATTGGGCCCCAGCTCCTCGACCTCGGACGCGCCCTCTTCCGTGACGCCCTGGGTGTTGCCCGAGCCGCCCACGCCGCTCTTCTTGGCGGCGTCACTCTGCTGCCCGCCCATGAGCGGGGCGTGCTGCACGTCGTAGCGCTCGCCCTCGGAGTTCGTCACGGACGAACCCGCGCCCAGGCCGGGGCCGCCACCACCGGTGGCCTCATCGTCGTAGACGGTGGGCGCGTCCCGCCGGTCACGCCGCTCGTTGTTGGAGACGTTCCCAGCCTCACCCGGGCTGCGGTCATCCCAGCCATCATCGGACGCCGTGTCCACGGAGTCCGGTGCCGTCGTCTCCGAGCCGGAGCCGCCGATGGCGCCCTCATCCGCGCGCGTGTTCGCCGAGTTGCTCGAACAACCCCAGAAAGCCAGTGCCGCCACCGCGGCCATGAGAGGAAGCTTCATGGTGAATCCCCCTTGCGTGAGAGAAGTTGTGCTCTCGACAAGGTGGCGTCATTCGCGGCAGGAACAACCCGCCGGGCATGCCCGTGCCTCCGGGCCCGTCCCAAGGCAGGCGAGCGGGCAAGGGCCCGTCGGCCTCCCGCCTCCGCGGACAGCAGCCGGTCAGCCTTCGTCTTGCACGCAGGGAAGAATGGCGCTGTGCGGGCGCTCCGGGCCCGTGCCCACCAGCAAGCGCGACAGCAGCCGGACGCCGGAGGCGAACAGGCCGTCCTCGGCGCGGTGGAGCGCCTCGAAGAGCGACTCGTCCAGCACCGACTCCTCCGGGTCGATGATGAGTTCCTCTGGCTCCAGGGACTTGAGCAGCGGGCTCTGGTCGAACACCGTCACCATCGGGTGGGTGCGCAGCCGCTGCAGGCCCATGACGGCCAGCTCGTCCAGCCACGACACCAGGGAGTCATCCGCCGCCGCCAGCAGGCGCAGCGCGGGCAGGCCTGCGAGCCCCGCGTGCTCCGCCATCAAGGACACACGGATGCGGCGGATGGCGCGCGCCGTCGCGTCGTTCGGCAGCTCCGCCTCCCAGCTAATGTTCAGCTCGGAGTCCAACCCCAGGCTGCGGTTGGTGGTGTTCGCCGACCCGAGCGTGAGGAAGCAGTCATCCACCACCATCACCTTCGAGTGGATGTATGTGTAGACATCCTCGCCGGTGCGCGCGTCATGGCCCGCGGAGCAATACACGCCAAAGGCGTGCCCCGTCTCCCGCGCCACGCGCTCCAGCGCGCGCAGGAGCCGCACCTGGGCAATGCCCATGGCGAGCTGTTCGCGCAGCGCCTCTGGCTGACGGGGCAACACCAGGACAATCTGGAGGCGCGGCCGGAACGGCGACCGCATGCGCTTCACCAGCGCCTGGAAGATGGCCCGCGAGGAGAAATACTGGTTCTCGATGTAGATGAAGCGCTCGGCCGAATCGATGGCGTCCAGGTACAGCGCGGCCACTTCCTGCACCGCGGGCTGCGGCGGCAGCAGCGTCTTGCCGAACGTACGGCTGATGGCCACCGGCCCCGGCGGCGCCGGCATGCTGGGCGTGAAGTCCACGTCGTCCCGGGACATCTTGGGCAGCCGCAGCTCACCGCCGCCCGCGTGCGCCCAGCGCGCCTCGAACAACTCCGCCATCCGGTCCACCACGGGGCCCGTCAGGACGGACTGCACGTCATGGTAGGGGCCGTGCGGATCTCTCCCGCTGTCGCAGCGAAGGTCTGAACGCACCGGGTGGTCCCGGTCGTCCCAACGACAATCACAGACATCCATGCCGCCGGTGAAGGCGACCGCGCCGTCAATGACGACCAGCTTCTGGTGATGCGCGCCATACAGCGGACTGGAGGCATCGAAGCGGAAGCACACCTGCCCGTTCGCCGTCCAGTTGAAGAGCAGCCGCTGCATCCACTCGCGCTCCATGGCGAGCAGCAGGCTGAAGTCCCACGCCAAGACGTAGATTCGCAGCTCCGGGTTGGCCCGGCACAACTCGTCCAACATGGGCAGCAGCCGCACTTCTCCGTGCGCCTCGCCCAGGTCCTCACCTCGCAACAGCGCGACGTCGCTGTCGAACTGCCAGCCCGTCATCGCGATGTAGCGTCGGGCCTTCCGAGCGGCCCGGTACAGCTCCCGGTAGTAGTCACGCGCGTCCACCAGGACGCCAGCGTCGCTCGCTTCCTCTACCGCCCAGCAATTCCGCCCGGGACTGATGATGCGTCTCAAAGGTGCGTTCCTTCCCGTCGCCGCCTGGCCGCCCCACCTGGCGCCACCGCCAGGCACCTTGCACCTCACGCGCCCCGGAACGCCGCGCGTCAGCCGACGAAGACGATGTGCTTGCCCGTGGCGGCCGTCATGTCGCGGGAAGACATCACCTGCGCCACCTTCTTCACCTCGCCGCCCACGGTGTCGAACGCCGCCGCGATGAGGTCGCCCAGCGTCACCTGCACCTGCTTGGCGCTCCGGCCCGCGCCCTTCACCGCGCTCGCCGTCTTCACCTTCATCTGCTGAGCCTTACGACGGATGACCTGTCCACGCTTCTGAGTCTTCGCCATGATTTCGTCTCCAAGAGTGAGGGGTTTGCTCGTCCTGCTCCCGACCCGCCGCCGCCGACCTGCACGCCCTCTCCCTTCAGCAACGGCCGTGCCGAAACCCAAGTCCTTGATTTCACGAGGACTGGCTGCCTGCTCCCCCACCCTGGGGACCGGACTTCTGACTTTTTTTCAGCCCTGAGCTTCCGGGCCCCGAGGGAAGTTCTTCCGACCGGGGCCTGCATGCGCCCAAGCGCCTCGGCGCGCCGCCAGGGGCAAGTTGCCCCAGCGGGGCATCCCGCCCCACGCCCCCTGCCCCACGCGCGGCGACACATCCCACCTGCCAGCCCACGCGCGGCGCGCGCCGTCCCCCTACTCACAGCGAAGCGCGGGTCACCTGGTTTCATACCGACCGCGCGGGTCGGTATTGCGCCACGGGGAATCCCATACTGAATCTTTCGGAAAATTACATACATGCAAGTCTATTTGAAAATATCGAAAAAAGCCGCTTCAATACGTGTCACTCCCACGAGGACACCCCCCGTATGGAATTGAAGACCCCTGTCAGCGCCACGGCGCCCACGCTTCAGCCGATGTCCTTCCAAGGCATCGAAGTCATCGGCCAGTCGATTCTCGCCATCGTCAACGGCATGGAGCTCGCCCAGTCCCGCGCGCTGCGCATCCTGGGAGAGAACGGCATCGCGCCGCTGAAGGCGGACGCCTGGTACCCGATGCCCGCCCTGCTGAAGTCCTTCCAGCTCGTGTTCGACAAGATTGGCCCCAGCACGGTGCGAACGATTGGCCGGAAGATTCCGGACAGCGCGCACTTCCCGCCGGACATCGACACGTTGGAGAAGGGGCTGCGCGCGGTGGACATGGCCTACCGCATGAATCACCGCGGCAAGGGCGGCATTGGCGGGTACCGCTTCGAGGCGGTGGACCGGCGAAACGCGCGCATGGTGTGTGACAACCCCTATCCGTGTGACTTGGACCTGGGGCTCATCGAGGCCATTGGCGACAGGTTCCGCCCCAAGGATTCGCTTTGGGTGCGTATTGAACATGAGGCCAAAAGCTGCCGGCGCAGGGGCGACAGCGCCTGCACATACAGCATCAATTGGTAGTGGATTACCGCCAGCGGCCGGCTGGCGGTGCAACGCCTCACACCCGTGGGAGGTCCATCATGAAGGAAGTGCTCCAACACATCGCAACCTGCGAGGCGCGCTTCGCAGCGCACCCCTTCTTCGCCGACATGAGGATGGACCGTCCCATTGAACAGGTGATGGCGTTCGCGCCCCGCCTGACGTTCTGGGTGATGACGTTCCAGGACGTGCTGCGCCTCAACGCGCACTTCATCCAGGACGCGCACCTCAAGGCGCTCGCCACGCGGCACCACGCCGAGGAGGGCGGGCACGACCAGTGGTTCGAGGACGACATCTCCGCGCTCACCGGCGGCTCGCTGAGCATCGGCACCATGTATGGCCGCGCCCACGTGAAGACGCGCGACGCGGCCTACGCCATCATCAGCGAGGTGTACCGCCCCGTGGATGACCGGCTGCGCATCGTGCTGCTGTGGGCCCTGGAGTCCACCAGCCACGTCTTCTTCAGCCGCACCGCCATCATCAGCGCGGCGCAAGGCGCGGATGACCGGTTGAAGTACTTCGGCGACCACCACATGCAGGCCGAAGCGCAGCACGCCATGTTCGAGCAGGAGCTGGCCACGGAGCTGGAGGCCATGCGGTTGCCCCCCGAGGTCCGCGCGGACGCGCTGGCCATGGTGGACCGCATCTACGGGGCCTTCGACGCCATGTTCGACGGCCTGCGCATCAACCTGGAGCGGGAGCACGCCGAGGCCCCGGCACCGGGCCTCCAGGCGCACACGTCCCACGAAGAGGTCCTCCCGCTGGAGCTGGAGGAGGACCTGGAAATCATCGTCCTGGAAGAGGACGAGGCCCGCGCCGCCTGAGCCTGGCGGCGCGCGGGCGGTGCTACCGAGCGGGGGGGGAGAGCACGAGGATGAGCTCCCCGCCCACGTACTTGCCCGCCTTCTGGTAGACGGCGCCCTGCCGGCCCAGCTCCACGTCCAGCGTGGGCTGGCGGGGGATGGCCACGCGCACCGTGGCGGTGCCCTCCTTGATGCCCTGGAGCTGCAACGTCGCGTTGGCGCCGTTGGGCAGCTTCACCTCGGAGGCGCTCTTGGCGCTCACCGTCAGCACCTCCTGCGAGAGGCGCTTGAACGAGGTGAAGCTGAAGTTCTGCTTCTGGAACTGCTCCTTCATCTTCTCCAGCTCGGGCGGGTCCACCTCGGTGCCCTTCTTCGAGGCGAGCACCACTTCGACCTGGACCTTGACCTGCTGGTCCTGCGCGCTGGCGGCCAGCGGCATCAGCAGGCCCAGTCCCAGCGCCGCCCACAGCATCCGGCCCGACGATACGTGCGTTCTCACAAGGAGCCTCCCGACGGCCTGGGGGCGTCGGGAGCCGGGCGCGCGGGCACGTTGCGCCCGTTTCCGTCCGGCTGGCCGCCGCCCGTCTGTTCCTGGCGTTCACCACCCTCCGCGCCGGCGGGCAGGACATCCGAGTCCTCGTCCACCAGCCAGATGATGGTGCCCCCATTGTCCGTCTCCATCACCACCGGCGCCACCTCGGCGTTGCGGTAGGGCTGGATGGACTTCACCGTCATGCGCTCGGCGGCGTACCCCACCGGCGCCCGGTCGTTCATCAGCAGGGGCAAGCCCACCAGTACCAGCACGGCGGCCGTGGCCAGCGACGAAATCATCGCGGTGCGCTGGTAGAGGAACATTTCGGACACTGCCAGCTTCAGTCGCTCCATGAGGGGCGGCTTGTCCGGCGTCACCCGCGCCATGACGCGCTGGGTGAAGTCCTTGAAGTCCACGTCGTCCACGGCCATGTCCAGGCCGACGCGCAGCAGCCCGGATTCGGCGCGCAGGTCCGCCGCCCGCCCGGTGCAGTCGCGGCAGGCCGCCAGGTGCCGCTCCACGTTGACGCGCTCGGCCGAGCTGAGCTCGCCGTCGACGTACGGGGACAGCATGGGGACGAAACGCTCACACGCGGGATTACCGGCCATTGGCTTCACCTGCTCGCTGGAAGGGGCTGCGAAAATTGGGACGGCGGGCCTCCTCAGATATTCGAGGCACGCTCACTCACTGCCCACGCCGCTTTTCGCTTCGTCCAACTCCAGGTATTCACTGAGGATTTTCTGAACCTTGGCCCGGGCATGGAACAGGCGGCTCATCACCGTGCCCTTGGGGATGTCCAGGGTGCGAGCGAGGTCGTCGTACGACATGCCCTCGATTTCCCGCAGCAGGAGGATGGCCCGGTGCTTTTCCGGCACCGTGGACAGGGCCTCCTGGATCTTCTCCGCCAGCTCGCGGCGCAGGGCGCTCTTCTGGGGGTTGGTCCCCAGACGGCTGCCCAGCGCGCCAATGCGCGCCTCGGACAGGTCCATGGCCTGGCTCTCGTCGAACTCGACGACTTCGCCGCCACCGCCGCGCTTGCGAATCACGTCGATGCAGATATTGACGGTGATGCGGTAGAGCCAGGTGTAGAAGGACGAGTCGCCCTTGAAGTGGTCCAGGTACTTGTAGACCTTGACGAACGCCTCCTGGGAGACGTCCATCGCTTCCTCCTTGTCCTTCAGCATGCCCAGGGCAACGGCGTACACCTTGCGCTGGTAACGCTCGACGAGGAGTTTGAAAGCGCGCTGGTCGCCGGTCCGGACGCGCTTGACGAGAGTGAGGTCGTCGGTTGCCAAGTAGGTGCGGCAACCTAGCACAAGCGGGTGCAATCCAAGGAGATTCGCACGGGCGACGGCGCCGCCGCCGGGCGGACCGCCCTAGAGACTGACGAGCGCCGCCACCGCCAGTGCGATGGCCAGCAAGGCCAGCAAGGCGCCGAACGTCACCCGGTCCCACTGCCCATCCGCCACCGCCCCGTCCTCGGGCTCCGAGCGGAAGCGGTGCAGCACGTTCCAGAGCATCGCCGGCCCCAGACGGCCGCGCCGCCCTCGGGAGTTCCGGGCGTCCTCCGGCACCGGTGCCTCCTCGTGCGGGCGCATCGCGGGCATCACCGGGGCCTGCAGCGTGGCCGGGGGCCGGGCGTGGGAAGCTTGGGCCAGCAACGGCTCGGAGGCGGGCCGGGCCGCCGCTTCCTCGGAGTGACGGACCTCGGGAGGGGGCTCGAGCTGCACGGCGGCGGCGCGCGTCCGCGCTTCCTCGGGCGTGCGGGCCTCCATCACCCACAGGCCTCGCGTCACGCCGTCCTCGCCGGTGTGCGCGTCTCGCAGCTCGGCGAAGCCCTGCCCCTCCAACGCCTCGCGGAAGGCCTCTCGGGCCTCGGGCTCCGGCGGGTGCTGGGCGGCCGCCGTGGCATAGGCCGCATAGAAGGCCCACAGCCGCGTGGCTCGCTCCGAGCCCGGAAGCTGCGAAGGCGTGAGGTGCGAGGCCAGCAGCGCCGCGTCCGACGCGAAGCGGTGGCCCAGCGCCTCCTGGCCCGGCGTGTCCTGCAAGCGAGGTGGCACCAGGTCCGCCACCGGCTTCAACGGCGGGCGCTCCTGGCCGCCCACGGACGGGTGCGGCGTGGGCGGCGACTGGGTGCGGAAGTCGTCGGACACCTCCAGGAAGCGAGGGTCGAGCCCCAGGCCCTGGGGGTCCTTCCCGCCCGGCACCTTGGGCACCTTCGGGCCCCCCACGTCCGGCGTGCGCGGGAGGCGGTCAATCACGGTGGGGATGCGGATGGAGGACATGGGCAATGCCTCGCTCTGACTGCGGGTCCCGGCCTGGTTGCCACCGAGCTTACCGCGCGCCGCGTCCGCCCGCGGTGGACGCACGTGACGGACGCGGGTTGCCCGGTCCCTCCATTGTCGACGAGACGACGCGCCGGGTTGCGGCCGGGGCTATTCGCCCTCGCGCTCCACCTCGATGGGCGTCGTCATTCCGTTCGCATCCAGACGGACGCGGTACACGGAGTTCTGGCCGTCGCCGTCGAGGTCGCCCCGCGCGATGCAGGACACCTCCGGCTCTCCGACAGGGCTCTCCTGCACCATCACCTGATACTGGAAGCGGACCTTTCCGTCGGGCTCGAAACCGATGCGATGGAAGGCCTCCGACTCCGGAAAGGGCACGCCCTGGCCGCCGCGGGGAATCTCCTTCGGCGAGGGCCCCGCGCTGACGTAGACGCCGTGTTCATCGCGGTAGGACTGCACGGCGTCGCACAAGGCGAGCACGTTGACGCGGGCCTCGGCGTCACTGGGCGGGGCCTCCCCCGCGGCGCGGCGCCCTCCCGAGTTCCTCGCCGCGTACAAGGAGTACCCCAGCGCCCCGATCGCGACGAGGATGAGGAACGGATGGGCCGGCTTTCGAACCGGTAGTGAGTCCCAGGCCATGGCGCGCTCAGCCTCCCCGCGCCCAGTCGCGCGGCTGACGCAGCACCTCCACCAGCCGGGCCTCGGGCGTGCCGGGCTCGGGGTGGTGGTCGTAGCGCCAGCGGACCTGCGGCGGCAGCGACATGAGGATGGACTCGGTGCGCCCGCGCGTCTCCAGGCCGAAGACGGTGCCCCGGTCGTAGACGAGGTTGAACTCCACGTAGCGCCCGCGCCGCACCTCCTGCCAGAAGCGCTGCGCCTGGGTCACCGGCGTGTCCTTGCGCCGCTCCGCGATGGGCAGGTACGCGTCCAGGAAGGCCCGGCCGCAGTCCTGGATGAAGGCGAACTCCTTCTCCAGCTCCCCGCCCATGTTCTCGAAGAAGACGCCGCCCACGCCGCGCGTCTCCTCGCGGTGGCGCAGGTGGAAGTACCCGTCACACGCGGCCTTGAAGCGCGGGTAGTAGTCCGCGTCGTGCTTGTCGCAGGCGGCCTTGTGCACGCGATGGAAGTGCGTCGCGTCCTCGTCGTAGAGGTAGTACGGCGTCAGGTCCGCGCCGCCGCCGAACCAGGCCTTCCCGCCCTGATGGATGAAGCGGTAGTTGGCGTGCACGGTGGGCACGTGCGGGTTGCGCGGGTGCAGCACCAGGGAGATGCCACCGGCCCAGAAGCGGCGGCCCTCGCCCTGGAGCCGCTGCGCGAACTGCTCCTCCAGCTCGCCGAACACCACCGACGTGTTGACGCCGGCCTTCTCCAGCACGGCGCCCTCCTCCAACACCCGGGTGCGCCCGCCGCCGCCGCCAGGGCGAATCCAGGCGTCCTCACGAAAGCGCGCCGTGCCGTCCAGCCGCTCCAGGGCCGCGCAGATGTCGTCCTGCAGCGACCGGGTGAAGGCCTCCATCCGCTCCTTGAGACTCTCCACGTCCACTGTCTTCATTCACGCTCCCAAGGCTCGGCGCCCGCGGCGCCCTCCGCAGGGCCTACACCAACTTCCCGGCTCCGGGGAGGGCTCGCGCGCCCTACGGCTGCATCGAGTATTCGTCAGGGGCCTCGAAGTCCACCGGCGGAACAGCCGGCGCCATCTGCCCCGCCACGTCGAAGGCCTGGATGCGCGCCCGGTAGCTGCGGCCATCCTCCATGGCGAAGGTGCCGCTGCACGCCTCGTGGCCGATGAAGGCGGTGTTGTTGCTCACCGGCACCACGTAGTGCTGCACGCTGGGGCCCGGGCGGCGCGGCTCCAGCTTCACCACCAGGTACGCCGGGCTGTCCTCCTTCAGCGACAGGTTGAGCCGGACGAAGCGCGCGGTGCCCTGGGCGGTGCGGCGCAGGAAGCCCTCGGAGACAGCCGGGCGCTTGAGCCAGCGCGGGGCCTGCTTGTCCGGCCCCTTCCCCGTGCGCCACTCGGGCAGCGCCATGTTGCGGCCATTGAGGAGCGCCACGTTGGGCAGCACCTCATCCACGCGCAGCGTGTAGCGCTTGTCCGCCTCCATCGCGCCCGCGGGCTTGAGGATGATGGTGACGCGGCCCAGGCTGCTCTCCCACCCCCGCTGCGCCACCACCTCCACGATGTGGTTGTCCGCCACCAGCCGCAGCTTCTTGCCCACGAGGGCGGCCACCTGCGGGCGCGCGGTCCCCACGCCTTCCAGCAGGAAACGGGCGTTGGTGGGGATGATGGCGCCCGGTGTGGGGAAGAGCTGCACGCCGTCCCCCAGGCACTGGGCGGCGGCGGACGAGGCGTAGAGCGCGACGAGCAACGGGATGACGAATCTCAGCACCATGCGGCAAGTCTGCGCGCCACCGGTCCCGAAGGCCAGCGAACCGCCCGGAGAAACACACCACGTGCGGGTTTCCCCAGGTCCCGGAACAGCGCTCAGTGCATCCCGCCGTCCTCCTCGGGGACGGAGATGGTGCCGAACTTCGCCTCGTAGCGCTGGATGTTGTCCTGCATCGCCGCCACCAGGCGCTTCATGTGCTTGGGGTTGGTGATGATGCGCGAGCGCACCCGGGCCTTGGGCTGCTGGGGCTGGACGTAGATGAAGTCCAGGGTGAACTCGGTGTCCGAGTGGTTCACCAAGGCCATGTTGACGTACTGACCATTGGCCACGTCGTCATCCATCTGGATTTGCAACTGCATGTCCGGGGGCTTCGGAGTGTCCGCCATGAGGCAGGGGGCATAGCGCCTGCGCTCGCGCGTGGCCAGTGTCACGGCGTGAGCCCGACCGCGGAAACCAGCACCATGGACCCCGAGAAGACGGCCCCTTTCGAGCTGGGCCGGGGCGAGGATGTGTGCCTGCTCCTCCATGGCTTCACCGGGAGCCCCTGGGATGTGCGCCCGCTGGGCGAGGCCCTGGCCGCCCGGGGCCTGCGCGTGGTGGCCCCCCGCCTGCCAGGCCACGGCACCACGCCCCAAGCCCTGCTCCATGTCACCTGGCGCGATTGGCAGGCGGCGGCGGAGCGGGCCCTCCACGCGCTGAACAGGGGCCGAGGCGTCTTCGTGGCGGGGCTGTCCATGGGCGCGCTGCTGGCCCTGGGGCTGGCCGCGAGAAACCCGGAGGCCGTGCGCGCGCTGACGCTGGTGGCGCCCGCGGTGCGCTTCCGCGGGCCGCGCATGTTCCTCATCCGGCAGCTCGCGCGCACCCCGGTGCTGGAGTGGACGCACCCCTGGGTGGCGAAGACGGGCACCGACATCTCGGACCCGGAGGCCCTGGCGGAGGCGCCCGTGCTGCCGGCCTTCCCGGTGGCCCGGCTGCGCGACCTCTGCACGCTTCAGACGCTGGCGATTCCGGACGCCGCGCGCGTGCGTTGCCCCACCCTGGTCGCGGTGGCGGAGCAGGACCACGTGGTGGACCCGGAGGGCGGACGGTGGCTCGCACGCAGGCTCACCTCGGCCCCGTCGGTGCGGGTGCTGTCGCTGCGCCAGGGCTTCCACGTCATCCCTCGCGACACGGCGGGGCCGCTGCTGGCGGTGGAAGTGGGTGACTTCCTGACGCAGCAACAGCAACACGCCTGCTACTGGGAGGCCCCCTCACCGGCTGCTGGTGCCTGAGCGGGGTGCGGCCATGCACCGGCGGAGGGAGCGGCGGCGCGCGGGCCAGCCGTGTATGGAGGAGCACCCATGCCTCCGCCCGACTCCATCCCCCTGGTCGAACTGCGCGATGTCACCAAGGCCTACGCCGAAGGCGACACCGTGCGCGAGGTCCTCTCCGGCGTCCGGCTCTCCCTGCACCGGGGTGAGTTCGTGGTGCTGCTGGGGCGCAGCGGCTCGGGCAAGTCCACGCTGCTCAATCTCATCAGCGGCATCGACCTGCCCAGCCAGGGCGAGGTCCGCGTGGACGGGCGCGACCTGGGCCGGCTGAACGAGCGCGAACGCACGCTGCTGCGGCGTCAGCGCGTCGGCTTCATCTTCCAGGCCTTCAACCTGCTCCCCACGCTGACGGTGGAGGAGAACGTCCGGCTGCCGCTGGAGCTCAACGGACACGGCGGCGCGGAGGCCAGCGCTCGGGCTCGCACGCTGCTGGACCAGGTGGGCCTGGGCAACCGCGCGAACAGCTTCCCGGACCGGCTCTCCGGCGGCGAACAGCAACGCGTCGCCGTGGCCCGCGCGCTGGCCCACGAGCCGCCGCTGCTGCTGGCGGACGAGCCCACCGGCAACCTCGACGAAGCGACGGGGAAGCAGGTGTTGGACCTGCTGGAGGCGCTGACCCGCAAGGGCAACACCTGCGCGCTCGTCGTCACGCATGAACCCGGACTCGTGGCCCGCGCGCACCGCGTGCTGACCATGGAAGGGGGCCGGTTGGTGGAGGTGCCCCAGGCGCCCGCGCGCAAGGAGGCGCTGTGAAGGGGCTGCTGGTCCGCTCCAGCATTCGGCACCTGGGCCGTCACCCGTGGCTCACCGGCCTGTCGCTGCTGGGCATCGCGCTGGGCGTGGCGGTGGTGGTGTCCATCGACCTGGCCAGCGGCAGCGCCCTGCGCGCCTTCGAGCGCTCCACGGACGCCGTGGCCGGTCGCGCCACGCATCAGCTCGTGGGCGGCGCCACGGGCGTGCCGGAGGCGGTGTACCGGGATTTGCGCGTGCGCCCCGGAGCGCCGGTGGCCGCGCCCGTGGTGGAGGGCCATGTCCAGGCGGCGGTGGGCGACAAGCGCACGCTCACGGTGCTGGGCGTGGACCCCTTCGTGGAAGGGCCGTTCCGCGACTACGCCCGGGGCGAGGCCGTGGGCAACGTCGGCACGCTGCTCACCGAGCCGGGCGCGGTGATGTTGAGCGCCCGGGCCGCGCGCGCCCTGGGCCTGACGACGGGCGACACGTTGCCGGTGCGCCTGGAGGGACTGGAGAAGCCGCTGCGCGTGGTGGGGCTGCTGGAGCCCGCGGACGAAGACACCGCGCGAGCGCTGGAGGCGCTGGCGCTCATGGACGTGGCCACCGCGCAGGAGCTGCTGGGCCAGACGGGCCGGCTGACGCGCGTGGACCTGCGGCTCACGGGAGGCGAGGCGCAGGAGCGCGCGGTGGCGGCCACGCTGCCGCAGGGCCTGGAGCTGGTGCGCGCCGCCGCGCGGGCAGGCACGGTGGAGCAGATGACGCGGGCCTTCCGCACCAACCTCACCGCGCTGTCGCTGCTGGCGCTCGTGGTGGGGATGTTCCTCATCTACAACACGATGACGTTCTCCGTGGTGCAGCGGCGCGGGCTGCTCGGCCGTCTGCGCGCGCTGGGCATCACCCGGCGCGAGCTCTTCGGGCTGGTGCTGGGCGAGGCCGCCGTGCTGGGCGCGGTGGGCACGGCGCTGGGGCTGCTCCTGGGCGTGCTGCTGGCGCGTGGGCTGGTGGAGTTGGTCACCCAGACGCTGAATGACTTGTACTTCGTGGTGAGCGTGCGACGGCTGGCGCTGGAGCCCTTCACGCTGGCCAAGGGGCTGGCGTTGGGCCTGGGCGCGACGCTGCTGGCGGCGCTGGTCCCCGCGTGGGAGGCGGCGCGCTCGCCGCCGGTGACGACCATGCGCAGGTCCACGCTGGAGGACGTGTCGCGCGGCCGGGCCCCGCGACTGGCCGTGTGCGGCCTGCTGGTGCTGGCGGCGGGCACCGGGCTGCTGAGCTGGAACACCCCGTCCCTGCTGCCCGCCTACGGCGGCCTCTTCTCCGTGCTGCTGGGCGCGGCGCTGCTGGTGCCGTGGACCACCCAGTTCCTGTGCGCCCTGGCGGCCCAGCCGTTGGGCGCGGCGTTTGGACTGCTGGGCCGCATGGCCGCGCGCGGCGTACACACCAGCCTGAGCCGCACCGCCGTGGCCCTGGCGGCGCTGATGGTGGCGGTGGCCACCACGGTGGGCGTGGGCCTCATGGTGTCCAGCTTCCGGGGCACGGTGGTGTCGTGGCTGGACACGTCGCTCCAGGCGGACGTGTTCATCTCGCCCCCGTCCCTGGTGGCCCGGCGCGGCGGCGCCACGATGCTGCCGGGACTGGCCGACACGCTGCGCGACACGCCGGGCGTCATCGGCAGCAGCACCCTGCGCGTGGCGAACGTGCGCGTGGACGGCGTGCCCACGGACCTGATGGCCGTCGACTTCTCGCGCACACCCGTGCGGCCCTACACCTTCAAACACGGAGATGCGGAGACGGCGTGGCGCGAGCTGGAGTCCTCGCCCGACACGATCCTCGTCTCGGAGCCCTTCAGCTTCCACCGGGGTGTCGGCGTGGGGGACTCGGTGCGGCTGGCCACGGACCAGGGACCTCGCGACTTCCGCGTGCTGGGCGTGTACTTCGATTACGGCTCGGACGTGGGCACGCTGCTGCTGCCTCGCACCACGTACGAGCACTGGTTCGACGACCGGGGTATCAGCGGCGTGGCGCTGTACGCCGCGCCCGGCCAGGACGTGGACGCGCTGGTGGCCTCCGTGCGCGAGCGGACCGGTGACACGCAGGCGCTGCTGGTGCGCGCCAATCGCTCGCTGCGACAGGCCTCGCTGGACGTGTTCGACCGCACCTTCACGATTACGCAGGTGCTGCGGCTGCTCGCCATCGGCGTCGCCTTCGTCGGCGTGCTGAGCGCGTTGATGGCGTTGCAACTGGAGCGCGCGCGCGAGTTCGCCGTGCTGCGCGCCACGGGCCTGACGCCGGAGCAGCTCTGGGGGCTGGTGTCGCTCCAGACGGGATTGCTGGGACTGCTCGCGGGGCTGTTCTCGGTGCCGCTGGGCGTGGGGCTGGCCTACGTCCTGGTGCACGTCATCAACCAACGCTCCTTCGGGTGGACGCTCCAGCTCGCGCTCACGCCGCAGACGATGGTGCAGGCCGTGGTGCTGGCGCTGGTGGCCTCCGCGCTCGCCGGCCTGTACCCCGCCTGGAAGATGGCGCGCGCGAACGCCGCGCTGGCGCTGCGAGAGGAATGAAGCCATGAGCAACGGCCGAGGACTCCTCATCGGAACGGCGGTGGTGCTGGTGGGACTGTCCGCCGCGGTGGCCTTCGTCACCCGCGAGCGCCCCCTGCCCGCGCTGCGCCAGGGCGGCACGCTCACGGTGGCCAACGCCATGAGCGGCAGCACGGAGGGCTACGCGCGCGCGGTGGAGCCCCGCGACTTCCACTTCCCCGAGGACCACGGGCCGCACCCGGAGTTCCGCACGGAGTGGTGGTACTGGACGGGAAATCTAGAGACGGAGGACGGGCGCGCCTTCGGCTACCAGTTCACCTTGTTCCGCAACGCGCTGGCGCCCGAGAGCGCCGCACCCCGGGACTCCGCCTGGGGCGCGCGGCAGGTGTACATGGGCCACTTCACCGTGACGGACGTGGCGGGTGGCACCTTCCATGCCTCGGAGCGGTTCAGCCGCGTGGCGCTGGGCCTGTCCGGCGCCACCACGCAGCCCTTCAAGGTGTGGCTGGAGGACTGGGAGACGGCCAGCGTGGACGCATCCTCCACGTGGCCCCTGCGGCTGCGCGCGCAGACCGATGACGTGGCGTTGGAGCTGCTGCTGGAAGCGGGCAAGACGCCGGTGCTCCACGGTGAGCGCGGCTTGAGCCAGAAGAGCGCGGAGCGTGGCAACGCGTCCTACTACTACTCGATGACGCGCATGCCCTCGCGCGGCACGGTGCGGGTGGGCGAGAAGACGTACACGGTGAAGGGCAACAGTTGGATGGACCGCGAGTGGAGCACCAGCGCGCTCGGCGCGGACCAGGTGGGCTGGGACTGGTTCTCGCTCCAGCTCTCCGACGGCAGCGAGCTGATGTACTACCAACTCCGTCACCAGGACGGCACGCCGGACGCATTCAGCTCCGGCCTGTGGGTGCCGCCCGAAGGCACGGGGGAGCCCGTCCACCTGCGCCGCGAGGACATGCGCCTCACCGTGCTGGACACGTGGCCGAGCCCGCGCAGCGGCGGTGAGTACCCGTCACGCTGGCGCATGCAGGTGGAGAAGCTGGGGTTGGACCTCACCGTGAAACCGCGACTGGCCGACCAGGAGCTCGCCGTCACCGTCCTCTATTGGGAGGGCACCGTGGGCCTGGAGGGCTCGCGTCAGGGCCAGCCCATCACGGGGCGCGGGTACGTGGAGCTGACGGGCTACGCGGACACGCAGGGGCCCCGGCGCCGGGAGTCGCAGGCGCGCGGCACACCGGACGCAGCCGCCACCCAAGCGCGGCCGTAGCGCACCCTGGCGCAAACCACGGGCCGCGCGCCGTGCGACGGTGCGACGCGCAATGACAAGCACGTGGCTGTCGCTTGCGACCCCAGGGCAGCACCCGCGCCAACTCCAGACAGCACGACGCACGAGACGGCCACGGCCAACGCTCCGCCACCTGCCGGGTTTGCCCTGGAATCCTCGCTGATGGCACGAAGCACGTCAGGGCCATCACTGGCACATGGCCGGTGGGAAAGGGAGCGGACCGTGCATCGGATGCGAGCAGGTTTTCTGGTTCAAGGGGAGGACGGCAGGCTCCACCACGGAAAGAACCCCTTCTCCGGCGTGGCGTACCACACGGCGCTCGACGGCACGCTGAACGCGGCGGTGGCCATCCTCGAAGGCGTCGTCGCGGGCCCCTCCTCGGACTGGCTCTCGCTCCCGGAAGAAGGGCAGCGCGTGGACAGCGCCGCGCTGGAGCTGCCGGAGGACTATGGCCCCCGGCTCTTCCAAGGCAAGCCCTTCACCGGCATTGCCTACGCATTCACTCGCAACGGCTACTGCACCTCTGAAATCGAATACTCGGGCGGCTTCGCCACCGAAATCTCCGAGCGGCGGTGGTACGTCACGGGACAGCCCAAGGTGTACGTGGACGGAGGTGAGTACACGTCCTGGTTCTCCGACGGACGCATCCAACGCCGGGGCCAACGGGGCGAGCTCGTCTATGGTCTCACCACCCGGGACGACGGCCACCTGCGGGAGCTGGTGCTGCGGGACGCGCGGTTCCTGGACCTCGAGACGCTGAGCGCGATGCCCGCCACCGAAGAGTTCCAACTGCTGGGGGCCGCCATCGACGCGGAGCTGCTGCGCACGCTCCAGACGCGCACCGACATTGGCGCG
Source organism: Myxococcus hansupus (assembly GCF_000280925.3). Taxonomy (NCBI): domain Bacteria; kingdom Pseudomonadati; phylum Myxococcota; class Myxococcia; order Myxococcales; family Myxococcaceae; genus Pseudomyxococcus; species Pseudomyxococcus hansupus. Next base: position 89,605 of record NZ_CP012109.1, on the reverse strand, counting down.
GTCCGGAAGCTGCGGCTGGTGCAGACCCGGGTGGGCGCGGATGGCCTCGACGTCCTCGCCAGCTTCGAGCACCTCCGCGAAGTGTGGTTCGACGGCAACCCGGGCCTGGGCCTGCAAGAAGCGCGGCGGCTCGAGCGGCTTCGCCCCGGCTGCGTGGCGCACCATGTGGAAACAGACGCACCCGCGCCCATCCGGAGGGCGCGCGGGATGACGTGTGTCTCCACCGGACACGCGGCCCGTCCCCGGGACTGAGGCGTCCGCGTTCTCAGGCAAGGGCCACGCGACACCCTTCTCGCCCGCAGGTCCTTCCGCCCTCCCCTGCCCCTGCCCCGCGTCGCACCTGCCCATCCCTGGCACCCGGCTTGCCTCTGGAGTCATGGCGCGAAGCAACGCGTCCAAAGACAGACACCGGAGGCAGACCCAGGTATGAGCGGACTCGGACGAAGCAGGTGGTGGGCTGGCGTGCTCGGGATGGCATTGTTGTTGGGCTGCGAGGGGGATGACTCGCTCAAGCAGCCTCCCGCCGCGGACGATGGCATCGACGAGGGTACCGAGCCGCCCCCGCCCACGCAGCCCGAGGATCCCCCGCCGCCCGACGATGGCGACCCGCCTCCCATGGGCGAAGAAGAGCCCGACGCGGGGCCTCCGCCGGTGGACCCCGACGCCGGCATCCCTCCCGTCACCGGGGGCGGCGTCCCCATTCCTCCCGACAGCGCGAGCTGGCGGTTCCTGGGCACGGCGGAGGGAGGCCCTCGCGAGGTGCTGGGCGTCACCCAGGACGAGGGCGGCAACGTCTGGGTCGCGGGCGGCGAGGACGGCCTGTGCCTGCTCGCGCCGGGCGCCGCCAGCCTGCGCTGCTACACGATGGCGGATGGCCTGAAGCCGTGGGCGCCATGGAAGGGCAAGGACCCGGCGCCCGAGACGCGCTACCTCAAGGTGCTCTCCGTGACGGGCGGCCCCGCGGGCACCGTCTTCGTCGGCTACGAGGGGCGGCCCAACTGCGAGAGTGAGTTCTACAAGGCGCCCGGCGTGGGCGTGGTCAAGGACCCCTCCATCTACAAGAGCGGTGACGCGGACCGCGTGGAGCTGCAGGCGGACGGCACGCTGCGCGTGGTGCACTACGACATCCACTCGCCCGCGCACTCGGTGCCTGGCTATGGCCACCGCGAGAAGCTCTGCACGGTGAACCGCATCGTCTGGGACAAGGCGCGCAACAGCCTGTGGTTCGCGTCCAACCACGGCCTGGCCTGGGGCGAGCCCGACTACCAGGGCGGCGAGGCGTGCTCCAGCGAGGAGATTCGCGCCGCCAACGCGTGGGTCTACGCGGGCGTCGAGGCGCGCCAGCGCTGCAAGTTCGGCGTCATGGAACACGTCCACCCGGCCATCGCGATGGGCGACAGCACCACCAGCGAGGACAGCCGGCTCGCGGGGGACGTGTGGGGCGTGGCGGTGCGGCCGGATGGCGATGTGTGGCTGGGCTCGCACATCCGGACCACGCGGTTCAAAATCATGACCAACGCCGTGGGCCACGTGGGCACTGGCGCCCCGTGGAACTTCGAGGCGGCGCGCAAGCAGAGCGAGGAGCGGAAGCACCGCGCCAACCGCATCGACCTGTGGCCGGACGCCGTGACCGAGCCCCTGTTCCCCACCCACGAGCAGCGCAAGGACGACCTGGTGAGCGACCTGGCGCTGATGCCGGACGGCACCGTCTGGGTGTCCAGCTTCGCGTGGGGCCTGGCGAAGATGAACGACGCGGGCGTGGTGACGGGTTACCTCCTCGAGGGCGAGGGCGACCGCCACGTCTCGTCACTCGAACGGGACCCGCGAGACGGCAGCCTCTGGATTGGCCACCGCTGGGGCAAGGGACTGATGCGCATGCACGGCGAGGGCGAGTTCGTCAGCCACAACCCCGCGCTGGGCGGACGGGGCGGGCTGCCCATCTGGGACATCCAGACGGTGGGCAGCGGGGAGGAGCGCAAGGTGCTGGTGGCCTTCAGCGCCCAGCGCGACCCGGCGGGCAACATCGTCCGCCCGGGCGCCATCGGCATCTACAGCGGCAAGTAGCCGCACCGCCTGCCTGCCTCCCGTGCCTCCCAGGGGCGCGGGAGGCACTCCCTCCCATCAGGGGCTGTGCGGCGCGACGGGAAGCGTCAACTTGAAGGCACTCCGCGTCCGCGGGGCGTCCCTGCCCCAGCGGGGGCTTTCAACACGATGACGGACAGAAGGAGCCACCATGTCGCTACTGGACAACCTCTTCGGCAATCGTCGCGCGTCGGGCTTCGGTGGATGGAACCGGGGCCGCGGTAGGTGGGGACAGAGCCGCCGCCGCCATGGCTCGGGTTATGGCCGCGGCCGGGCGGGCAGCAGCCCGCTGGCCCGTATCGCCCTGGGCAGCCTGGCCGCGTTCGGCCTTCGCAAGGTGCTCGGGAACCGACGCCAATACGGCTACTAGCGTCACCGCCGGGCAGGAAGCTCGCCTGCCCGGCCCCTCGCATGGGGTAGCCTCCTCCCGCTGGCATCCACCCTAGGGAGGGAACACCCCATGCCGAAGGCGAAATACGTCCTGGCCCTGGACCAGGGCACCACGGGAACGCACGTTTCCATCCTCGACACGAAGCTGCAGGTGGTGGGCCGCTCCTACAAGGAGTTCACCCAATACTTTCCCAAGCCCTCCTGGGTGGAGCACGACCTGGATGAAATCTGGGCCAGCAGCGAGTGGTGTATCGCCCGTGCGTTGAAAGACGCGGGCCTGCACGGCCGGGACATCGCCGCCATCGGCATCACCAACCAGCGTGAGACGACGGGTCTGTGGATGCGCGACAGCGGCAAGCCCCTGTCCCACGCCATCGTCTGGCAGGACCGCCGCACCGCGGAGCAGTGCCGCCGGCTCAAGGAGAAGGGCGTGGAGCCGCGCGTGCGCGAGGTGACGGGGCTGGTGGTGGACCCGTACTTCTCCGGCACCAAGCTCACGTGGATGTTCGACCACCTGAAGGGCGCGCGGAAGAAGGCGGAGAAGGGCGACGTGTGCTTCGGCACCATCGACACGTGGCTCGTCTACAAGCTCACCGGCGGCAAGGCGCACGTCACCGACGTGTCCAACGCCAGCCGCACCCTGCTGATGGATTTGAAGACGCTCCAGTGGAGCGACGAGATGCGCGCGCTGCTGTCCGTCCCGGACGCGTGCCTGCCGCAGATTCGCGGCTCCGCGGAGGTGTATGGCACCACGCGCGGCATGCGCAGCCTGCCGGACGGCATCCCCGTGGCGGGCATGGCGGGAGACCAGCAAGCGGCCCTCTTCGGACAGGCCTGCTTCGAGCCCGGTGAATCCAAGTGCACCTATGGCACCGGGGCCTTCCTGCTGATGAACACCGGCTCGGAGCCGGTGCGCTCGTCCGCGGGCCTGCTCACCACCGTGGCGTGGCGACTGGGCGGCACCGGCACCACCACCTACGCGCTGGAGGGCAGCAGCTTCATCGCTGGCGCCGCGGTGCAGTGGATGCGTGACGGGCTCAAGGTCATCAAGCGCGCGCCGGACATCGAGGCGCTGGCCGCCAGCGTGCAGGGCTCTGGCGACGTCGTCTTCGTGCCCGCCCTGGCGGGACTGGGCGCGCCGCACTGGCGTCCGGAGGCACGCGGCCTGTTCGCCGGCATCGACCGCTCCACCACCGTGGCCCACATGGCGCGCGCGGTACTGGAGGGCATCGCGCTCCAGATTCACGACCTGGCGGAGGCCATGCGCCGCGACAGCGGGCGGGACATCCCCGTGTTCAAGGCGGACGGCGGGGCCGCGGCCAACAACCTGCTCATGCAGTTCCAGGCGGACGTGCTGGGCGTGCCGCTGGTGCGCCCGCGCAACCTGGAGACGACGAGCCTGGGCGCGGCCTTCCTCGGCGGCCTGGGCGCCGGCATCTGGGACAGCCCGGACGCCATCCGCCGCGCGTGGAAGGCGGACAAGACCTTCAAGCCGAAGATGAAGGCGGATGCCCGCGAGCGGCACCTGGCCAAATGGAAGCGGGCCGTGGAGCGCGCGTGATGCCACCCGGGTCCGGACTCCGGCTGCTGGCCGCGCTGCTCGCGCTGGGCACGGGCGTGGGCTGCCCCATGAGCCCGTGCATTCCGCACGAGCCCGGCGCGCTCTTCGACACCACGCTGTTCGGCGTGGGCCAGCCGCTGGAGCTCCGGGTCCACCCCGTCACAAACCAGTGCGAGGCGTCCCGGGAGGGCGCGCCGGAGACCGTCACCGTGGAGGTGAGGGACCCGCGCAACCGCCGGGTGCCCGCCACCGCGGAGCTGCAAGGCAAAGGCGGCCCCGCGGTGGTGCGCTTCACGCCGGAGATGAAGGGCCGACATCACCTCATCGTCTCCTTCTCTCCGGTGGGCAGCATCCGGCAGTCCGCCCTCCACGTGGTGGAGGACCACAGCCAACAAGCCCCCGTGGTGGAGCTCTCCACCGTGGTGGAGTGCCGCTCCGTGGACCGAACGACGGCGGGCACGTGGCTGTGCGGCAGCAACGCGCTGCGCGAGCCGGACCAGGCGCCCCAACCGCTGGGCGATTACTTCGCCCCCACCGTCGTCGCGGGCAACGTGGTGTGGGTGACGGAGCCTTCACGGGTGCTCCGCTACGTCGACGAGGGCAGCGGGCCCTTGCCTCCGCCCGTCACGGCCCCCTTCCCCGTCATCGGCACCCCCACGGCGGCGGCGCCCCACACGCGGCTGGCGACCGAGGACGAACTGCTCCTGCTGGATGACACCCATCTGCACCGCTACGCGTACACGGAGGAGGCGGGGCTGCGCTTCACGGGCGCCACCCTGATGCCCTACCCCCGGCTGGCGACCTTCGGGGACATGCCGTCCCTGCTCATCCGCGCGGGCGAGCGGTTTCTGGTGGTGCGAATCGCGGAGGACGCCACCACACGCGACTTCGTCACCGAGGCCTGCCCCTACCAGGTCGGTGCGGAAGGCGCGCCCGAGGCCGTCTCGGACGAGCCATGCCACCAGGTGCCCGGCTTGCCGGTGGGCTACGAGGAGGACGTGCTCTGGGCCCGCGCGGGCAGCGTGCCCGAGCAGCTCACGCTGCACCGGTACTCGGCGGCGAGCGGCCGGCTCGTCCTGGAAGGGGTCCTGTCGATGGACGCCCTCTTCCAGGCGCAAGGCCCCAACCTGCGTCCGGGCTTCGGCAGCCCCCTGGTGTTTGTCCCCACGAGCGTCGATGCCCGCTACGCCCTGCCCTCGTGGGACGCGGGGGCGCGGACGCTCGAGCTGGCGCTGCTGCCTTCACAGAACGGGTACCAGCCGCCTCGCGTCGGGGGGCGCTACTTCCATGCCGAGCGCTGGAACTCCATCTATGGCGTGAAAGTGTACGCGCGTCCGTCCACCCCGTGACGAAGGACGACGCGTGTCTTCCTTCGGGCGCGCAAGCGGGTAGAAAGGCGCCCATGGCTCCCAACCTCACCGTGCTCGCTCCCGAGGCGCTCCAGTCCTTCCTGTCCCAGCACCCCGAATGGAAGCACGAGGGCGGGATGATTCGCCGCACCTACGAGGCCCCCAGTTTCCTGGCCGGCATCGCCTTCGTGGAGAAAGTGGCGCAGGCGGCGGAGAAGGCGGACCACCACCCGGACATCGACATCCGGTGGCGGAAGGTGACGCTGGCGCTCGTCACGCATGACGCGGGGGGCCTCACCGCCCGGGACACCGGCCTGGCCACCGAGGCGGACCGCCTCTTCGTGGAGGTCGCGCGCGCGCAGTGAAGACCTCCGGCTGGGTGGCGCGTCTCGTTGGACGCGGTGGCGGGGGGTGGAGGGCGCTCGGTTGCGCGTGGGTGTTGGGCGCCTCGCCGGTGGCGTGGGCGCAGGAGACGCCACCGCCCACGGAGCCGCGCCCGGAACGGCTGTATCTCAACCCTGGCGCGCTGCTGGGCTCGGCGCGCATGGTGGCGATGGGCGGGGCGTACGTGGGCATCGCCGAGGGCGCCGCGGGGCTCCCCAGCAACCTCGCGTCGCTGGCCCACCGGGGTCCCGCGCTGGAGAAGGACTGGGACTTGGGCTTCACCCTGTCCTGGCTGGACCTCCCCTTCACGGGCACGCGCAAGCGCGACGTGGACAACGACGGACGTCCGGACGAGTCGCAGGACAGCCGGCAGCTCCTGGGCGGCCTGCTGCTGCAATACAAGCGCTTCGGCATCGGCTTCGCCATGCGCAACAGCGTGGTGTCCTACTGCGCCACGGCCGCGTGCGCCGGGCCCAGCGAGCGCATTCGCGTGTCGTTGACGCAGTCGGTGCTGGCGGGCGCCATGTCCTTTGGCCAGGACGAGTTCATCCTCGCGCTGGGCATCTATTCGGCGCAGGCCTCCTTCCGGCTGGACTCCGGCGGGACCGACCTGCGCTACGGCGACACGGGCGTGGCGGTGGACATCCTCTACCGGCCCCAGGGACGCCCCTGGCGCATGGGCGTGTCGGTGCGGCCGGAGGTGGTGGGCGACTGGCGGCGGGAAGCGGGCCAGGTGCCCGAATTGGCGGGGCGCACGCTCTTCGGCGCGGTGGTGTCTCCGGCGGTGCTGTCGGTGGGCGCGAGCTGGCGCTTCGGAGATGGCGCCGAGCGCTACAACCGGCTGTCCCCCGCCGCGCGGCGGCACCTGCTGGTGGAAGGCGACGCGCTGCCCGTGCCCCCGAGGACCCCCTGGACGCGCCCGCCGGGCGGTGGCTCCTCAGCGCCCAGGTGGACCTCATCTCCAGCGTGGACAACGCGGTGCCCGCGCGCACCTTCGCGTCCACGGCCGACGAGGCCATCGTGGGCAAGGGCACCTCCTTCGCGCCGCGCCTCGGCCTGGAGCACGACACGGTGCCGGGCATGATTCGCCTGCGCGCGGGCGTGTACGCGGAGCCGTCGCCTTTCGACAAGCGACCCGCCCGCCCCCACGTCACCGGCGGCTTCGAGGTGTTCGTCTTCCGCTACTGGGAGGACTGGTCCGTGACGGCCTCCTTCGACCTGGCGCGCCGCTACACCAACGTGGGTCTGTCCGTGGGCTTCTGGCGCTGACGCCATGAAGGGCGCCGGGTGCCGACTCAGGGCACTTCGCGCGCATGACAGGGCAACGCCCCTTCCCTCCCGGGGCAACGTTCCCCACTGCGCACGCCGCGGCCCCGCGCAGCAGGGCGGCCAGGCAAGCAGACGCCTCAGTGGGTGTTGCTGACACAAACGCGCATGTCGACCCTCCCCTCCTGGGCGGAGCGGGGGACTTCATGCATCCAGGGTGGCGTTGGGTCCGGACCGTCGTGAGTGCGGCGGTGCTGGGTGGGGCGGGGATGTGGATGGGCTGTGGCGGTGGAAGCACGGACCCTCTTCCGGGGGAGGCGCCGTGCACGGACACCCCTTCCGGGGACTGTGTCGCGCCACCACCGGAGACACCGGACGGGGAGACACCTCCTGGCGGGGAATCTCCCTCCATCCCGCCACCCCCACCGCGGCCACCGCCTCCACCTTCGGGCCCTGGCAGCACCGTCTGGTATCAACGCGAGGGCACACCCCAGGACGACCTGGCGCTGGGCGCGGCGGTGGATGCGAATGGCGACATCCTCACCCTGTCCCTGCATGACCTGGACGACCTGGGCGCCATCCAGCCCACGGATGACCGGGCGAAGCTGGTGCTGACGCGGCGCGCCCCCACGGGGGAGACGCGCTGGCAGAAGCTCTTCGACGTCAGGGCCGCGGAGGCGCCGCCGGAGCTGCGCGCCTTCGTGAAGGGGCGCATCGCGGCGGACCCGGCGGGCGGCATCGTCCTCGCCGGCACCGCCGAGGGCATCATGGACTTCCTCACCCACAAGCTGGGGGACGGCACCTTCGTCGTCCGGATGGACGCGGACGGCAACGTCCTGTGGGCGAACCTCGTGGGCGGCGCGGACCTCGCGGTGGCGGACCTCGCCGTGGACCCACAAGGGCGGACGCTCGTGGCCTTCAACGCCCCGGGTGGCACCGACTTCGGCAATGGGGTGTCGGGCTCCGGCGCGGTGGTGGTGACGTACTCACGTGAAGGCGTGGCCGAGGCGGCCGTGCCCGTGGGCCAGCCCCAATCCGGCGGCCGCGTGGAGCTCACCTCCCTGGCGGTGGACGGCGCCGGACGCATGGCCGTGGGGGGCCGCTACGAAGGCTCCGTGCGCTTCGGCGGCCAGCAGGTGGGCTCGGCGCAGGAGGGCAGCCCCTTCGTCGCCCTCTTCAATCAGGGCGCGCTGACCTGGACCAAGGCCATGGGCCAGGCCCAGGGCACCGTGCGCGACGTGGGGCTGGACGGCGCGGGCACGGTGGTGGCCACGGGCCCGTTCCTCGGCGCCGTGCGCTGGGGTGACACGCAGGTCCAGGGCCACGCCTTCCGGGAGACGCCCTTCGTCGTCTCCGCGAAGGCGGAGGGCGAGGAGACGTGGGCCAAGGGCCTGGGTGACGGGCTCCAGGTGGACTCGCTCGTGTTGGACTCCGCCGGGGACATGGTGCTCGCGGGCTTCACGTACAACCGCATCGAGAACGGCGTCACGGGGCAGGACGGCATGGGCTCGGCGCAGCCCGTGGCGCTGCGCTACGACGCGGCGGGCGACTGGCTCCACACGCAGATGTACCTGTCCGACCCGCCTCAACCCCGGGGTGAGCTGTATGGCCTGGAGGCCATCCCCTTCCTGGGGCTGCTGCCGGACGGCGACGTCATCCTCTTCGGCCACACGGACCGGGAGACCGACTTCGGCACCGGCCGCCAGAGCTCCTCGCGCGGCGATGTCTTCGTGCTGCGGATGAAGCGCTGAGCCGCGACGCCCCGGAAACAGCAAGGGCCATGGGGCTTGGAACCCCATGGCCCTCGTCGCATGCATGCGGCGCTCAGCGGCGCGTGGTGCGCCGGGTCGACGTCTTGCGAGCCGTCGCGCGCGTGGTGCCGCGCTTGGCGGCGGTGCCACGCTTGGCGGCGGCGGCGCGGGTACCCGTCTTGCGAGCCGTCCGCCCCGCCGTGCCCGTCTTCCGCGTGGTGGCCTTACGCGCGCCGCGGCCCGTCGTGGTCCGGGACGCCGACTTGCGCGTGGCGGACTTCCGGGCGCCCGTCTTCCCGCGCGCGGCCGTCTTGCGGGTGGTGGTGCGCTTCGCGGTCGTCTTGCGGGCGCCCTTGCGCGCGCCACCCGCGCTCTTGCGCTTCGAGGTCGCACGGCGGCGCCGCGTGGGCGGGGTGCTCGTGTCGGCCGGGGAGAGGGAGACATCGTCGGTCATCTGCGGATTGACGGACTCGTTCGTCATTCAGTCGGCTCCGGTAAGGGAAGACTGCGGGCGATACATGCGCAGGGTACGCCCATGCACGCCATGACGTGTGCGGTGAAGGCACGCAGATGAACGACAGCGGACGAATGACGTGCGGAGGCGCGGCGACCCCTGCCCTTCAGGGCAGGGTCCCTTCACGCATCACCGCGTGCCCGAGTCAGACCGCGCCGCGAAGAAACGCCGCGAGCTTCTCGTACGCATCGGCGAGCGGAGGAATGGGCGCGCTCTCGTTGGCCTGATGCGCTTGGGCCGTCTCACCGGGCCCGTAGTTGATGGCATCCACGCCCCACTCACCGAAGCGCGCCACGTCCGTCCAGGCCTGCTTCGAGGCCGCGGGCAGGCCGGTAAGGGCCATCAACTTCTGGAACAGCGGATTGCCCGCCACCACCGGGCCGCTGGGCGACGCGTCCGTGAACTCCACCTCCGCGCGGCCATCGACGAGCGCGAGCACATCCGCCTTCGCCTGCTCGATGCTCTTGCCCGGCGCGAAGCGGTAGTTGAGGTTCAGCTCGAAGGCCTCGGGGATGACGTTGCGCGCGCGGCCGCCCTTGGCCAGCGTCGCGTTGATGACCTCGTAGAACGGGAAGCCGGCGACGTTGACCTCCACGCGCTGACGCCCGAGCAACTCCGTGAGGAACGGACCCGCCTTGTGGATGGCATTCTCGCCCTGCCACGGCCGCGCGGAGTGCGCGCTGCGCCCGGTGAAGCGGACGGTGACCTGCATGGAGCCCACGCAGCCCACCTGCACCACGCTGTCGGTGGGCTCCATGGCGATGCCGAAACGCACCTTCGCCAGGTCCGGGCGCTTCTCGAACAGCGGGATGAGGCCGCTCTCCGCATAGGCGCCCTCCTCACGCTCGTAGAAGAGGAAGGCGAGGTTGACGGGCAGCGTGTCGCGGCGCAGGTCCTCCGCCAGCGCCATCATCACCGCCAGCCCGCCCTTCATGTCCGAGGCGCCCAGGCCGAAGACGCGGTCACCTTCGATGCGCGCCTCGCGGCCCGCGTCGCTCGGGTGCGCGGGCACCGTGTCCAGGTGGCCAATGAGGGCCACCGTGGGGCGCGGATCCTCTAGCCGCCCGAGCAGCAGCGTGTGGCCCACCCGGAAGACCTCGTCCTGTTGGAAGTGCCGGTGCGCCCAACGCTCGACGTGGTCGGCGATGGGCCCCTCCTGGGTGATGGGGCTGGAGATGCGGCACAACTCGAGCGTCAACTGGGCCAACCGCGCGGCGAGGTCGATGGAAGCCATACACTTCCACCATAGCGCTGTGTGTCAGGACTCCGCGAACGCTTCCTCAAAGCTCGTCACGCCCTCCAGCACGGAGGCGCAGAGGCAGGGCGGACCCTCCACCAACGCCGTGAAGCCATGGGCGGAGCCGTCTGTCTTCTCCAGCGACTCACCCGGCCACACCTCGTGTCCGTCGTCCTCGCGGAAGCCGCCCTCCAGCACCAGGTTCCATTCGCGGCCATGGTGCGTGTGCCGGGGGTAACGCACACCCGGGTGGAGCCGGAGGATGGCGGCCATCGTCCCCTCGCGGGCGGGCCCCGTCTCCACCGGCATCAGCTCCGAGCCCTCCACGGGCCCCGGCATCCACATCGCCGGGTCGCTCACGCTCTCCAGCAGCGACAGCGTCCGCTCCCGCGACAGGTCGAAGAACGCCGCCACCGTGTCGGCGAAGCGGGCGAGCCGCCCGGGACCCTCCATCTGGTCCATCAACCGCGCCAGCGGCTCCGGCGGGGGCACCACCAGCGACGCCAGCGCCGCGTGCGTGGTCACCAGCCTGTCCGCGGCCGCCCTGCACCTGGCGCATTCCGCCAGGTGCAGCTCGACCGCGTCGCGGGCGGGCTGCTCCAGCATCCCCAGGGCCCATTCGGGCAGGAGGTCGTCCAGGTGGTGCGCCATCGTCACGTTCCGTCCCTCACACACTCTCTACGGCGGGCGTGACCTGATGGATTTCCGAACGGCTCACACCGCCACCGCGAAGTCGCGCAGCGCGGCATTCAGGCTCGTCTTCTGGTCCGTGGACTTCGTCCGCTGACCGATGATGAGCGCGCACGGCACCATGTACTTGCCGGCGGGGAACTGCTTCTCACGCATGCCCGGAATCACCACGCTGCGCGCGGGGACGCGGCCCTTGTAGACGCGCTCCTCGGGGCCCGTGACGTCGATGATTTGCGTGGAGGCGGTAAGCACCACGTTGGCGCCCAGCACGGCCTCCTCCTCCACCACCACGCCCTCCACGACGATGGAGCGGCTGCCCAGGAACGCGCCGTCCTCGATGATGACGGGGGACGCGGAGGGCGGCTCCAGCACGCCGCCGAGCCCCACGCCGCCCGACAGGTGGACGTGCTTGCCCACCTGGGCGCAGCTCCCCACCGTGGCCCACGTGTCCACCATGGTGCCCGCGCCCACGCGCGCGCCGATGTTGACGTAGCCCGGCATCACCACCGCGCCCTTCTCCACGAAGGCGCCGTAACGCACCGTGCCCGGGGGCACCACGCGCACGCCGGCGGCCTCCAGGCCCTTCTTCAGCGGCACCTTGTCGTAGAACTCGAAGGGCCCCACCTCCATCACCTGCATCTCCGACACCGCGAAGAACAGGAGGATGGCCTCCTTCACCCAGGCGTTGACCTTCCACCCCTCCGCGCCCTTCTCCGCCACGCGAAGCTCGCCCGAGTCCAGCCGCGCCAGCGTCTCGCGCACGGCGGCCACGTGGGCCGCGTCCTTCAACAACGTCCGGTCCGCGAACGCGGCGGACACCCTCTGTGAAAGCTCTTCGATGGGGGCCATGGCGCCTCCTTGAAGCACAAAACCGCGCGCCGCGCCGCACCTGGTTGAGGGCTCAATGGGGCGCGGTTTCCGTCTCGACGGGCGGGGCGTCCACCCTCGCCTCCGAGTCCGCGTGCTCCGTCCCGTCCAGCACCGCCAGCGGGAGCGTCTGGGTGGGAATCTCCGCGTGTGCGCTCTTGTCGGCCGCCACCACGTGGCCCGGCATCTCGCCTTCCAGCAGCACCGTGTCGCGTGAAACATGACGGACGCGTGACAGCGGGTACGCCGTCCAATGCCGGCTGAAGGGCCAGCGCCGCGCGTAGAGGTGCTCCTGGCCGATGAGGGCCACGTAGCCCAGCATCGCCCCGCTCTCGTCTCGCACCCGCAGTCCGCTGGTGAGGGAGCGCCGCTCGTAGGGCGACGCGATTTCCGGCCACGCCATGGGGACACCTCCTGTGTCCTCAAGCTGTGCCCCCAGGGCCCTGTCGGGGAGCCACCCGCCCGGGCCGAGGCCCCCGCCTGCTCGCCCGCCAGCCTCGGATTTCCAGGCAGTTACCTTGTTTTCCTGGATTTTTCAGAGGCCGATTCGTCATCTGGTGGACAATCGTGAGACGCTGACGGTCACCCCCATCCCCCATGGAGGGCTCATGAGCGCACTCCCCCCGCGCCCGTGGCGCCACGCCCTCGCGGCACTCGCGATGTTCACCGCCGGCTGCTACGGCCAGGCGTCGCTCGACCTGCAGGGCGGCCCGCCGGATGACGGCAATCCGGACCCGCCGCCCATCCAGCAGGACGGCTCACTGCGATGCGACCTGGGGAGCGTTCCCGCGGACATCACGCTGCAGACGGTGGCGGCGGACTTCGCGCGGGTGGTTCACCCGGCCATGGTGCGGGAGTCCTCCGGCTGCATCTCCTGCCACGGCACCACCCAAGGCCGCCTCTTCACGGTGAGCAGCAACGGGCTGGAGTCCTTCTACGCCCTGCGCGCGGCGGGCTTCCTGACGCCGGAGTCGGGCTCGCTGCTGTCGCGGCTCGTCACCACGGACGAGTCGGCGCGCATGCCTCGGGGCGCGGCGCCCTGGAGCGAGCGGGAGATCGCCAACGTCGCCAGCCTCACCTGCCAGCTCGCGGCGGTGGAGGCGCGCCAGCCGCTGTCCCGGCCCGACGAGGAGTTCCCCCAGGCGCTGCTCGAACCCTACGGCGGTCCGGCCATCGCCACGTATGACAATCCCTTCCTGGGCTACCTCCAGCTCAAGGGCAAGGTGAAGGCCGTCTTCAACGACGACTGGGTGCGCGGCGGGGTGGACCGTTTCTCACAGAGCGTGGGGCTCTTCGGCGGCGTGGACTACCAGAACCACTTCGTCGAGGCGCGCGTGGCCACGGCGGACTTCTTCCTGGGCCTGGATGACTTGAGCCGCGACGTGTGCCTCACCGCGGCCACGGCGAGGACGGGCCCCTTCGCCGGGCTGGACCTGGCGCAGCCCATGGTGGATGTCCCCGCCCCCGTCACGGTGCAGTACGAGATGGAGCAGGCCGCGCTCTCCAGCGGCACCGTGCCCCCCGGCACGCCGATTCTCGCGAGCACCGGCGGGAGGACGAGCACCGGCTGGAACCTCTGGACCAACGGCACCCTCACCACGGCGAACCCGTACACCTTCCCGGCCAGCAGCACCTTCCGCTTCACGGTGAAGGCGCGCGGCGACCTGTGCGGCCCCGCGCTGCCGAACATGCAGCTCCGCGTGGACGGCGTGATGGTGCGGGAATGGGGCGTGTCCAACGGCACGGCCTACGCGGACTTCACGCACACGCAGGCCCTCACCGAGGGCGACCACATCATCTCCGTGGCCTTCACCAACGACTACAACGAGTCGGGCGTCTGCGACCGCAACCTGCACGTGGACGCGCTGGTGGTGCACGGTCCCACGGAGGCCGCCACCGGCACGCAGCGCGCGGACGCGGCGAAGGCCAAGGTGGACTCGCTCTACCGCCGGATGCTGTACCGCCCCGCCACGGAGACCGAGCGCGCCAACGGATACGCATTGGTGAAGGACCTGCACGGCATCGAGGCGGACCTGCCCAAGGCCTGGAGCGGCCTGTGCGAGGGCCTGATGCGTTCGCCGGACTTCCTCTTCACGCTGCCGCCTTCCTATGAGGCGCACTCCGGTACGGAGCGGGAACGGCTGCTGCTGGTGAAGCTGGCGCAGGACCTGTTGGGCCGTCCTCCCTCCGCCGAGGACTTCACCGCGCTGGAGCGCGGACAGAAGTCCTGGGAGGACATGGTCGACGGGTACCTCGCGTCGCAGGACTTCCACACGTACTACTTCGAGCGGATGCGGGTGCGGACGGAGAGCGAGGGCACCGCGGACACGGACGAGCCCGCGCGGCTGTGGACGCACCTGATGCGCGAGGGCAAGCCGCTGAGCGAGCTGCTCACGGCGGAGTACGCGGTGGACGCGGCCTTCCAGGCGGTACCGCGCGCGACCGAGCACGGGAAGACGGGCGTGCTGACGATGAAGGGCTTCATCAAGAACAAGCCTGGCCTGCCGCACTACAACTACGCGGCGCGCGTGATGACGGACTTCATGGGGACGCTGTACGAAATCCCCTCCGAGGTCTTCGACATGCGCGGCGCGGCCACGGCGGCCTCCACGGTGGACCCCACCAGCCTGTGCTTCTCCTGCCACCAGACGCTCACGCCGCTGGCGCACCAGCGCCTGCGCTGGGACGACGAGGGCAACTACCGCACGGAGAATGTCGAAGGGCAGCCCATGGACGACAGCGACCGGGGGCTGGTGGCGACGTATGCCTTCAAGGGTCAGGGCATGGAGGCCTTCGCCACGCAGGCGGTGAAGAAGGAGATGTTCGTCCGCCGCACGCTCAACGCCCAGTTCGCCCTGCTCTTTGGCCGCGAGATGCGCCACGCGCTGGACGAGCGCGGCGTCTACAAGCGCCTGTGGGACGTGAGTGAAGAGAGCAACGGCAACCTCAAGGCCGTGCTGAAGGCCGTCGCCACCTCGCCCGAGTACCTGCGCCGCTGACCGGAGAGCTTGCCGCCATGAAACGCCGCCAATTCCTCGCAGGCGCCGCAGCGGGCGCAGCCATCAGCACCCTGGACTGGCTCCGCTTCTTCCGCGCCTTCGGTGTTCCGGGCACGAAGAAGGAGTTGGGGCTGGCCCAGGCCGCCGCCGCCGAGGCGGACACCCCGCACTTCCTCATCTACTGGTTCCAGGAGGGCGGCTGGGACGGGTACAGCATGTTCAACCCGGCCCACACGGTGAACGACGGCCCGCGCGTCATTCCCGCCGGAGAGCTGCGCCCCGTCCCGTCGTGGAGCCAGCACTTCTACCGGCCGAAGAGCTACGGCACCTCGCCGTTGGACCCGCCGAGGACGCAGGGGAACATCCAGTACGGCTACCTGGCGCAGGACGGCCTGGACCTGTTCCCGGACCTGGCGGTGGTCTCCAGCCACAACGGCAACACGTTCCACTCGGGCGGCCGGTGGGAGTACCACTACGGCCGCTACAGCGCGTCCCTGGCCGGCCGACGCAACGAGGACGAGCGCACGGTGCTCCAGGCCTTCTGTGAGGCCTATGGGCAGGGCTACCTGCTGCCGCACGTCTCGTGGCACCGGTGGCTCTCCGACGGTGAGCTGTCGATTCCGTCGTATCCGGACGGCACGGGCTACTACGAGCGCCTGGGTCCGGTGCACGCGCACACCATCTACGGCAAGACGCCCATGGCGATGCGCGAGCGGCTGTCCTCGCTGGGCAGCGTGTCGCAGGGTCAGCGAGACGCGCGCATCCGCCAGTTCACGGACAACCTCCAGGCGAACTTCCTGGACTCGAAGAACAGCGAGTCGGTGCGCGCCTTCTCCTCCGCGTTGCAGATTCACCGCGCGCTGACGGCGGGTGGGAGCATCAACCTGGACCCGCGCACGCTCTTCACCAACGCGCAGCTCCGGGAGGAGTTCGGTGTCACGCTGGAGGATGAGACGACGAACTCGGCGTCCATCAACGGCAACCCGGCGCGGTCCAAGGAGACGCCGAACACCAACGTCCAGGCGTTGATGACGTACGAGCTGATGACGAAGGGCCTGTCCATCGGCTTCTTCATCGAGAACCGCAGCCTGCGCCTGTTCGACTCGCACCGGGACCGGCGATTCATCATGAACAACCAGGGGCAGACGGACCAGCGCAACGACATGCGCCGCAACCTCTGGAACCCGCTGAAGGCGCTGGTGGCGCGGCTGAAGTCCACGCCGTACGGGACGACGGGGAAGAGCTATTACGACTTCACCACCATCGTGCTCGCCTCGGAGATGGGGCGGACCATCTCCGGTGACGTGGAGTCGATTCTGGCCAACTCCGGTCTGACGGACGCGCAGAAGTACACCGAAATCATGGGCCAGGACTGCTGCCAGCACTGGCGCGTGAGCAGCGCGGCCTTCCTGGGCGGAACGGTGCGAGGGAACCGGCAGTACGGCCGCGTGGGCAGCACGTCGCTGGAGGGCATTCCGCTGATGCCGGATGGCACGCTGGACCCGGCGTACAACCCGGACACGGGTCTGCTGGTGCCGGGCCGGACGAAGAGCCCGACCAGCGCGATCACGGATGCGGGCCACGTGTACTCGACGGCACTGCACCTGTCCGGCTTGGACCCAGCCGCACTGAGGGCCGCGGGCAAGGGCAAGAATGACCGGCCCGCGCTGACGTACATCAAGCGATAGGCGGAGAAGCCGCTGCGAGCCAGGCTTTGGGAGTACCAAAGCCCCCTCAGAGTATCGGCGCTAGCGAAGTGGCTGCGGGACAACAGACGACGCCTACAGCCGCTTTAAACAGACATCCATTTCTCCATGCAAAGAATGGGAGCATATAAGCCCAGGAGGGCACGTCCTCAACCCATCCGCACTACACGGAATCCCACAGCTCATGTAACGCTTGAAGCGCGCCCACCAAGGGTACCCAGGCCAACTTTTATCGCCGCCACTTCGCGAGTAACAAGTCGCACCTCTTTCGCAATCCATGTCCCACCGACATTCTCCGGTGGGGCCAAAGAAAAGCTCGAGCGCGGCTCCAATCAGGACGCCCACCACGACGTAAAAAATGCGAATACGCCACGTCTGGCGTTCCTTGGATTTACTCATCGTCCGGCCTTGCTCAAACAGAAGGCTTCACCATGTCCATGTTGTCTTCAAGGACCATCTGGAAACGCTTCAGGTCCTCGGGACGCTGCATGCCCACTCGGAGGTTGAAGTGGGGGGAGGCAGGAGGACGGTACAGCCGTGCCGCAGCGCCTTCCCGCTCAAAGAGCATGCTGTGCCGAGGGAAGGAGCGTTGAACGAAGCCCATTTTCTCAAGAAGGCGTGCGAGGTCCTCGGCGCTGGGATTCGAAGGCCTCTCCCTGCCCACATAGCTGGCTTGATGATGGAAGACGGGCATGTGGACGTGTTCCATGGCCCAGAGAAAGAGTAGCTCCCGGAGGCTTATGGCCTCCCGGTGTAGCTTCGTCCTCCATGCGTCCGCACCAAATGGCATGCGCACGACCTGGCAGTCTCCTTCCTCTGAAGGAGACTCCAAGTCGAGCCAGTAGTGATGAGGCGCCAGCGGATCAGGGTCGCCGAAGATGAAAAGAAACCGATTGGAAGGCAGCTCGCCCTTGGGGGCGACCCGATAGAGTTCGGCCACATCAAGGATGGGGTCGAAGGATCGCACCTGGGATAGAAGCAGCCCCCCACGCGTCCCAAAGGTCTCAGCGAATTGACGGTAGACGGATGGAAGTGGACGGCCGAAGACCTCCTCCAGCTCGTCCACGAGAAAATCCGGGTAGCCTTCAATTTGACTGCGGTAGCCGGGCGCGTAGCGCTCGAGGAGTGCAAGCAGTTCGTCCATGGCTCAGGCGCACTCCTTGCTGTTATCGCACAGCATTTCAGGGGTCAGAGCCTGGCACTCCTTACAGGAGGGAACGGACTCTCCATGACCGAATGCCTGCTTGACGACGCGTGGCCCCTCGTCATCCGTGTCTTGCCGACCGTACTCCACGCTCACGGTCTCGGGACTCATCATGGGGGAGAAGTAACGCTCCGACATGGCGCGGATTTTGTGTCCTGCGGCGCCGCCCTTTTGGAGGAGCTTGGGCGCAGCACACTCCCACTTTTCACGCCCGCTCTCTGCGAGTTTCCGCGCTTGGCTCGCGCTTTTCTGGAAGCTCTCGACCAACTCGAACGGCGTGGCGGCGACGGCTGCCTTGAAGCCGGAGGCGGCATCACCTGAGCATGCGGCGAGCATGTTGGGCTGCTGGGGGCATTTGCAGATGCATGCTCCCGTCATGTAACCATTGATAAACGTCTTGGTGGAGTCGTCCAATCGCAGGACGGGGTTCATGCCCTCAAGCTGCGCATTGGTTTTGACCATTTCCTGCTCGATTGCCCGGACATCCAAGAGATCCTCCGCCCGCTGCTTCTTGATCTTTTCTTCCGCCTCCTTGATGTCAGCCTGGAGGGGGCCAAGTTCGGCCGTGATGGCACTCTTGTTCGCGACGTCCTTTGACCTGAGCTGAGTGAGCAGTTCGCCCGCCCTGTTCTTCTTGGGCGCCAGCGGGATCGCCGCCTCCTTTGCCTTCTCGACGGACCTACGCTCCACCGTGCTCCTCTTCTCCCGGAGCAAAAGGTACCTATCGAGATGGGGGCGCTGCGCCTTGAATCGCTTCATCAACTCCACGAACACCATCTCCACGTGCCCCGCGACTTCTGGCGTTTCAAGGACCCGGTGCGTATCCACCGACTTATTGCAGACCGTGCACTGCGTGTCGTCACCGTAAGCCAGTCCCGTGCTACCCATGGCGATGAACGACGTGTTGAAGGTGTTTCCGTTGTGCAGCGTCGGATCAAGGAAACGTACCACCCCCTTGCCTTCGACCTTCACGTCCGTGCTGCCGCTGCCCCAGGTCATCTTCCCCTTGAACTTGGAGGAGATGAGGCCGCCGGCCGTCCCGGGTTCGTCCCCGGAGCTGGTGCTCAACTCGGAGCTCGTCAGCGCCACCGGATTGCCTGCGATAGTCGTCTTCTTGCTCCCCTTCGCGAGCATCGAATCCTGGGCGGAATTGATGAATGGCGTAGGGACGGGGCCAGCAGGGGTCGGCACCTTGCATACGTCTGGTGCGGCCGAGACATGCGTGTTGCCGGCGCCCTTGTGCAGAATCGAGCGGCCATTGGCGAAGACCTTGGTCATGCTTCCTCCTCAGACTTCCGGACTCATTTCCACGACGCAGGCGCCAACCCGCCCGGCGTCGGAACACCCATAGACCAGCGTCCTTCGCCGCCCGCCTTCACGCCACCTCGCCCGGTGTAGCGCAACGCCCATCATGGCAGGGCCTGCGCCTGCTCCGGCATCTCCCAGTCCTTCGCCCGCCACATTCACTCGGAGGGGCTCGGGCATCAGTGCGGCATTGCGCAGGTACGCCCGAGTGAATTCGGTACCCCAGAAGGACTCTCCCGGTTGGCAGGCCAATACGCCGTCCACCCTGCGTGCACCCGCTACCGGGTCCCGCCGGAGGACCTGGAGTGCCTCGGTCAGCCCCTCCGCCAGGCTGGGCTCCCGCCGTGTGAAGGGCCGGGGTTCCACCGCGAGCGCCGTACCTAGCAAAACGCCCAGGGGCTCCAGCCCCAGCGTCTTTGAGGCTCCCGGACGGGCCAGGGCGACGAACCCCGCCGCCTCTCCGGGGATTCTTCCGTCAGGATTCTGGCGCCCCAGGTGCAGTCGCGCCTCCGCAAGTTCTTCCAAGGATGCCTTATCACCGAGGGAGTCCACCGCCCCCACGAGCGCCAGCGCCCCGGCGCGCCCGGTACGCAGGTCCGTTTGGGCCGAACTCAGGGCTTCGAAGAAGGCGGCCCGCCCCGTCGCATACACCTTCACGAACTTCAGCCGCTCCTGGGTTTCGGCCAGCATCGCTGCCATGAGCGCCTCCTGCTCGACCATGGCGCCCCTGCCGGGCTCCGGCAGCCCAAGGTACAGAGGCACTGCCTCCCGCGGTTGCACTGTCAAAACGCGCCGCACGCCCACGAGTGCCTGTCGTGCGAGGGCCACCATGCGTTCCGTCCGCGAGAGGGCCGGGTCAAGGAGTCCCAGCCTCGACGCCCTCACGGGATTCCCTAGCGCGTCCAGCACCTCTGTCTCCGCGAAGCGCACGAGCCCTGCGCGCAGCGACGCGAGCGTCATGTGGCGCGAAGCGCCAATCGGAGTGCACAATCCGATGTCCACCACCTGAGCACCGCTCACGGCACATCCTCCCAGTGCTCCAGGAGCCGTACCGTGGTCACCTCATGGGTGGCGAGTTCCCGATGTGCTGGAAACGTAGCCCGCCAGGTGAGTACGAGCCGGTTCTCCTCGGGCTCCAGCAGCACGGTATCGAGCATCATGAGCCGTTTCTCGCGCCGCCGGGCGAAGGCGCAGCGGGCAAGAAGCCTGAAGCTGGGGAGTACAAAGGCAATAGGGCCATCGGGAGATACGCCATCTAGAACCACCGGCTCTCCGCCTCGGAGGTGGGGAGTGGCCTGGAGCCCTTGCGGCGCGGTTTGGAAGAAGCGTTCATCGAAGTCCGGCGGCCAGAGCGGCGCTCGTTTCTCAACCCAGGCTGCGTCATATGTCCCCGCCCACCTGCTGCGGGGCAGCCAATGGCGTGCCACAGGGCCAAAGCCACAAGGCGATGGCCTGTCCGTCCAACTCCGTATCAACGACTGAGGCTCCTCGATGGATGGCAGAGGCTTGTCGAGTGCTTCCTTCGCGTTCTCGTAAAGGCCCCTCCCCACGGGGTTGCGGGCCTCGTACTTGGATGGGGCGTTGCCACCGAAGCTGTACTCGTACTGGAGCGGTACGGACTCAAAGGGCAGCGGGTCCGAAGCACTCAACCCGACAAGGCCGCGGTACCACACACGCGTGCCGAAGACGATTGCCTGCTTCTCCATCGTGCCAGCCCGAACTGTCACCTGGGAGCGCGTCACCTTTCGGCTGCCAGGGGCCCAGGCCCGGCCATGAAGCAGGATGTCGGTGGCGGACCGCGCATACGCGGACGGGACATCGTAGCGGAGGCTCGACTTCTCCGGCGCTCCCCAGTACGCGTCGGTTCGCGGCGGCGCGAATTGATCGTCACACAACTCAAGCGGTGCCCCCAAGGACCGTCGTTGCCGGGGCAGGACGAAGCTGCCTGCAACGACGATGACGAGGCACTCCCCGCCCTCCTTCGTCAGGGAGAGGAAGTCGACGGCCGCGAAGGAGGTGAGGTTGTCGATGACAGGCATGGTGCAGCGGTCCTTGCGGTCTTCATCGCGTGGTACGCACGAAAGAACTCCCACTCAATGAAACGCTGACGCTTCGGACTCTTGAGAGGCTCGCTCGCTGGCGGGGAGCAAAGGCGCGCGTCTGGACGACGTGCTGGCCTCGGGTGCGAATGGCCAACTCTCGCGCCAGGATGTGCCGACGCCGCATGGAACTGATCTCCAGCGCATCTACCAGGACGGAGCCATTGAAAGGCTGGCCCAGCAAGTAGCGTTTCCCCTTTTCGAAGCGATCTCGAGCGCCTTCCCACCATTGGGTGATGGTGGCCACTCGCGGCCAGGGCAAGTCGTCCTCGGGGGATGGCACCAGATTCGCATCCAGGTCCTCCTGTAGCTCGGGAGGCAGGGGCGCTCCTTCAGGGCGCTCGCCAGGAGGCAGCACGTAGGGATTGCCCAGCCACAGACCTGTCATCGCAGAGAACGCTTCTCCGGCCAACTGCGCTACGGCGGGCTCCGCGAGGTATTTCACACAGGCTTCCATGGCTTCCAGCCGCCCACTAAAGCCCAATGCCCAGAGGACCATCGGGCGCAATGGGGCTGTTTCCAGCAAGTCCACCAAAAGGGAGACATCGTTGTCGTCGCCTCCCATGGCGAGTAGCACCAGCAGCTCGGGGCTGAGTACGGAGCGAGACCGCACCACCTTGCGGCAAGCATCCCAGGCCAGGCCCGCGCCAGAAATCAGCCCCGCCTCGATGGCGATTGCGCGAATATCGGGGGACGAGGCGTCCAACAGGGGAGGCAACAACCTTCGTACCGCCTCCTCTGGTTGCGGCAGTGCCCCGCGCAGGGCCGCGGCTCGTACTCGCGGCTCCTCATGGGCGAGAAATCGCGCCAGCACCTCCGGGGACGCATCATTGCGAAAGGCCAGCGTCTCCAGCGCATCGACCTGAAGGTCGAGGTCCTCCAACTGGGCCTGCTCCGGTTCGGTGGACAGGTTGACTATGCTGCCAGCCTCTTGGTTTCGGCCATCCGCTCGTACTCCGCAGGGCAGACGTAGCCCAGGGCTGAGTGGCGCCGCTTCCGGTTGTAGAACACCTCAATGTACTCGAACAGCGACTGCTTCGCCGCCTCACGCGTCTTGAAGCGGGTGACGTAGACGAGCTCCAACTTCAGGGTGGAGAAGAAGCTTTCCGCCACGGCGTTGTCCCAGCAGTTACCCTTGCGCGACATGCTGCATCCGATGCCGTGCTCCTCCAGCAGCCGGCGGTAGTCCTCGCTTGCGTATTGGCTGCCCCTATCCGAGTGGTGAAGTTGCGGGGCGGGACGGCTGAGCAACGCCATGTCGAGTGCGCGCAGCACCAGGCCGCGGTCGATTCTCTCGCCCATCGCCCAGCCCACCACCTTGCGGCTGAAGAGGTCCAGCAGCACCGCCAGGTACAGCCAGCCCTCGTCGGTCCAGACATAGGTGATGTCACCCACCCACGTACGGTGGAGCTGACCGGGTTGGAAGTTCCTCTCCAGGGTGTTCGGCGCCACGGGGTGGTGGTGGGCCGAGTCGGTGGTCCGTACGAAGCGACGCCGTGCACGGCCACGCAGGCCCGCCTGGCGCATCAGGCGAGCCACTCGCTTCCGCGCCACCCGCTGGCCTCTCGCTTTGAGTTCCGCATGCACCCGCGGAGCGCCGTACGTGCCCCGGCTCTCCTGGTGGACGGCTGCCACTTCGAGATGAAGCGCCCGGTCGCGTTGCTTCCGCTCGCACTCGGGCCGCGCCGCCCAGGCGTAGTAGCCACTGCGTGAGACGCCCAGGTGACGACAGAGGACAGCGACGGGAAAGAGGGCCTTCTTCGCGTGGATGAAGGAGAACTTCACTTCATCTCCTTCGCGAAGAAGGCCGCCGCGTTTTTTAGTATCTCCCGCTCCATCCGCAGCTCCCGGTTCTCCTTGCGCAGCCGAGAGAGTTCCTCGCGCTCCACCGTCGTCAGCGCTCCAGGCCTGCCCCCGCCCCGGTCCGTCTTCGTCTGCTCGACCCACAGCCGCAGCGCTGACTCCGTCAGGTCCAAGTCTCGGGCGGCCTGGGGAATCGTTTTCCCCTCCTCCAGCACCAGCCTCACCGCCCCGGCCTTGAACTCCGCCGTGAACTCCCGGCGTGGCCTACGGGGCTTCCTCTGCTTCTCGTCAGTCGCGGACATCCCGTGCTCCTTCCATCACATCTCGGGTGTCCACGGAACCGGGCTACTCCCAAACTTCAGCAGTTCGGTCAAGCGTGCACTCAGCGCTGGCGTCTCGCTCAATTCCAGCGCCCGGCGGATACCGACGCGGGCTTCAGGTTTGGCGCTCTTGAATTGGAGCAGCACTTCGTCCAGCTTTCCCACTTCCAGCAGCGCATATGTCGCTGCAAAAATGAGCGGAGGCTCTTCCGTCTCGAAGGCAGGCCACAGTACCGCCTCGACTGCGCTCTCCTCCTCTATCCCCTCCAGATGGGCGCGCAGGCGCTCCTCCACCACTGCACACTCATGCAGGGTGAAGTCCGGCGCCCGCAAGGCGCGCTCCCACTGCTCCCATTGGAAGGCCGCTTCACTCAGGTGCTCTTCCAAGATGTCTAGCAGCACCATGGCAATCCTCGCGGCTGGGACAAACGTGATGATGGCAGCATCGTCAACCAGCCCACCGCCCCCGTGTCAGGGAGACGGGCTTGAGTACGAAGGCCCCGCGATGTTCATCGCGAGGCCCGAGTAACTCAGAAAGGCTCTGCGGGCTGGAAGAGACTGTCGCTCATCTGCCTGGAGCCCACGGAGACGCTCATTGCCCTATCATCTCATCGTTGGGCAAGTCGCGGGCTCGAGGTAGAAGCCTTCCCATGAGCCAGCGTCGGCGGGATTGCAGACGCCTCCGTTGCCGCCACTACCGCTCTGGATGGGAGCGCTAAGGGTGGTCTCCTTCCAGTGGCGCGCGGTGCCCGTCGACGATTCGAAGCCATGACGAGCGCGGCCACCGTGGACACCGCAGTCATGGCGGGTAAACGACTCCGCCGTGGCAAGCGACGCGTTCACGGCGAGCTGGTCCGCGACCACCGCCACGTACGCGCCGCTCGCGCCCTTCAGCTTGTACTTCGTGCCAATCGTGACGAGTTCGAAGATGTCGCCGCCGGCTTGCGTCGTGCTGAGGGCGGCCACCTTGCCTGCGCCGTCGACGGTGAGCCACTGGTCGGAGCGCTCGCTCTGGATGCGGACGCAGCCAGCGCTGCCAGTCTCGATTTGGCACGTTTCATCGCAGCCATCACCCGATTGGGTGTTGCCATCGTCGCATTGCTCGCCGCTCTCGACCATGCCATTGCCGCACACAGGGTCGGTGTTGCCACCCGGGCAGGCCACCTGTTCGAGGTAGAAGGCTTCCCAGGCGCCGCCATCGACCGGGTTGCAGGCGCCGCCATTGCCGCCGTCACCACTCTGGATCGGCTCGTCCGGCGTGACTTCCTTCCAGTGGGGCGCACTCCCGGCGGAAGCCTGGAAGCCGACACGCGTGCGCCCGCCATAGCCGCAGGCGAGCCGCGTGAACGACTCCGCGCTGGTGAAGTTGGCGCTCATCGTGAGTTCGTTCTCCACCACCGTCAGGAACACGTCGCCAGTGCCCTTGAGCTTGTACTGTCCACCGGCCGGAACGAGCTGGAAGATCTGCCCTCCGGCTTGCGTCGCGCTGCCGGCGACGACCTTGCCCGCGCCGTTGACGACGAGCCACTTGTCGGTGCGCTCGCTCTGAATCTGGTAGCAGCTCCCGCCCGAGGTCTCGACGAACGTGGCCGTGTAGGTGGCCGCGCTGCCGGGCGTGGTGAAGGTATGTGATTGGGCGCCGCCATCCGACCACGACGCGAATGACCAGAACCTTCCGTTCGCATACTGGGGCGACTCGACCCCTATCGAGCGGATGACCCCGACCACTCCGGTCGTGGCATGGGGCGATAGGAACGGCTGCCCGTCCATCAGCACCTGCAGCCCGGTCGGCACGCTGGTCACCGTGAGCGGGACCGTAACGGGGTGGACGTCGCGATACGTCGTGTGGGTGAGGCCAATCGAGTCGCGCACCGTGAGCCGCACGCGATACCAGACGTTGCCCGAGCTCTCACCGACGTTGGGGATGGGCCAGCCGCCGCTCGCAATACCGGTGGTATCCGCCATGGCCGGATGCGTGTGGGTATCGTGATGGAAGATGATGTTCCAGGTCATCGCGCTCGGAGGCAGCGTGCCATCCTCCTCGTCGGTGGCCGTGCCGGAGAACAGCAACTGGGTGGCCGCGGTGTAGGTCGCGCCCGGGGCCGGCGTCACGATGGTCGCCACGGGCGGCTTGTTGGACGTCACCGTCAGCACCGCATCGGCGCTGGTGGTCGAGGCAATCCCGTTGGTCACGATCACTCGGAAGCGCGCGCCGCTGTCGGTCAACTGCGCGGCGCTCAGCACGTAGCTGGATGAGGTCGCGCCGGAGATGTTCACGCCGTTCCGCTGCCACTGATAGGTGAGCGGCGGCTCGCCGCTCGCCGACACCGTGAAGGTCGCGGGATGGCTGACGGACACCAACAGGCTCGCTGGTTGCTGGGCGATGGTCGGCGGCAGCGAAGCGGTGTAGGCGATGCGGCCCACCTGACCCGCGCCGCGAGCCAGATAATAAAGCGCCCCGTCGGGCCCCACATCGAGGTCCACGGGGCCCTCGGCGGCCGTCGCGAACAGCGCACGCGTGCCCGTGTTCGGGTCGATGCGCGAAATCCAATCGTTGGTGTAGTCCGCGAAGAAGTACTGGCCGACGTACGCGTTGGGAAACGCGGGGACCGGTGGATTGTAGAAGGCACCGCCCGCGATGCAGTTGCCAGCGGCAGTGCCGGAGCCGTGCGGGTACGCGTAGAACGGCTGCGTAAGCTCCGGACGATTCGAGAAGTAGCCCTCCGTCATCGGCCAGCCGTAGTTGGCACCGGCCTGGCCACGGTTGATCTCCTCCCAGCCGCCTTCACCCACGTCGTTGATGAAGATGACCCCAGTGCCGGGCTGGACGTCGAAGGTGAAGGGGTTGCGCAGTCCCAACGCCCAGGTCGCCTTGGCGAGCCCGGTGGCGGTCGCATAGAATGGGTTGTCCGTGGGAATGCTGCCGTCCGGATTGAAGCGCAGCAACTTCCCGAGCGGCGTGTTCAGACTCTGTGAATTAGAGGAGACCGCGTTCTCACCGACCGAAACGTAGAGCTTGCCGTCGAGCCCGAAGTGAACCGCACCGCCGTTGTGGTTGGCGGCGGCGAGCGTCGGGAAATCCGCAAGCACCAGTTCGCTTCCGGGAACCGCCACGTTGCCGTTGGCGGTGAAGCGGCTGAGTCGATTGTGAATGCTGCCGTCAATCGACGTGTAGTAGACATACAGATAGTGATTGTGTTCGAAATTGGGGTCGAACGCGACGCCCATCAACCCACGCTCGTTGTCATTGTCCACGGCGAGCGTCACGAACGGAGTCGCCAGAAGCTGGCCGTTCTGGACGATGCGGAGCGAGCCATTCTTCTCCGAGATGAACAGGCGCCCGTCGGGTGCGAAGGTCATGGCCGTCGGGCCCTGGAGGCCACTGACGAAGACGGAGTCGGAGAAGTTGGGGTCCACCACGACGGCACCTGCGCGCGAGACCCCGAGCTCCGGGGCGGGCTCCGTCGAGCACCCCACTGCGAGTGAGAAGACCGCGCACACGACGAAGAACGTGAGGGGAGACCTCACCCGCTCACGAATTTTCAACTGTGATTGCATTACCATGGCTCCCAGCCGGACAGGCTCACGCGGCCCGTGGGCTGCGTGAGTGCTTGTGGTTTCGTCCAGCTTTACCGCGATAGCCCGTGGGTTTGAATGAACTTGAGAATGGGCAGCCAATTGCGGTGCAGTCGTAGCTTTCTCAAATCGCCGCTCGGAAACCAGCCACATCAGCACACTCATGGCATTGGCGATCTGGGTGCGCTATCCATGGCGGCAGCATTCTCATTGGCGCTTGGCGCCGCCGCGGTTACCGAGCGCGGAGAGGAGCCCGCCTCGTTGGCGCTCCCAGTACAGACAGTGAACCTGTCGCAGGCGCTGAGCGCGAAGCGGACGAACAGCACGCCCTCGGGACCGGAAATGGTCGTCACATCGAGCGGCTCTCGACCAAACCACCGCAATGGATTGCCCCTACTGCGCATGAGGCGTCCAATGCAAACCGGAACTGTGGTTCTGAAAAAATACTTCACCAACGTGCTGTGGGTTTTCAGCGCCCACAGGGAGCACTGCTAGGAATGAGCATGAGCGAGATGCGCTCCCAGGCATCCCGCCCCATCTGGAGGCATGTGCCATGAAGAAATGCTTGCTGTTCATCGGCTTGTCGATGACCGCCTGTTCCCCTACTCCCACCGACACCGAGCCCCCTTCATCTGTTGCGCCAACTGTCAGCAAGGAGCGGCGGGATGCGCTGAAGACTGTCTTTGGCAAAGCCTTTGCGTCAGCCCTTGCCGACAGCCCCTCGCTGCGAAAGCTCATCAAGGACGAAGCACTGACGAAGTTCGATAACGACTACGACGTGCTCTATCACCTCATCAAGGAGCGCCCCCTCGCGGACGGGCAGACCGTTCGCGAGCTACTGCAGGGATATTTCGAGAGCGCGGAGCATCTCTCGGACGTAGAGACGGAGCTCCCGCTGCTGACGATCTTCGTCCCTGAGTTGCCCAACAACTCCTTCTCGGCGGACGCCTGGGACACCGACACGCAGATTCCCGTGGTCGGCATCACCTCCTACAAGACCAACGATGTCACCCTCGTCGACGCCAAGGGTGAGCAGCACGTCATCCCGGCGGACCTCGTCCCCGGCTTCCCAGTCGTCGTCATCAAGGAGAACGAGCGAGTCATCCCCGTCACCAAGAACACGCCTGACGCCATCGCGAAGGGGCGGATTTTGCAGGCCAGCGGCAATCTGGGCTTTGCCTTCCTGGCGGACTGCTTCGACGGCTCGCGCGCGCTCACCGCGTCCGCGTCCAGCCTCAACCCGACCCCGGACCCCAAGCTGCGGGATGCTTGGTCAATCTACTACGACACCGACGGCTGGCAGCGGGACTACATCTATTACAACATCTCTCCGAGCCAAACCCGGGGCCCGTTCTCCTATGCATACCAGGAGCACATCCGGAGCTTCAGGATGGTTGGGGATCCGGCGACCGCCTTCTCCAAGATTGCTGACCAGACCGGCGCCCCTGAGGTGGCGGGCATCAGCCAGGGCACCAACTCGGGGTGGATGGGCGGCGCCTTTGAATTCAAGGTGAGGGTCCTTCTCAACGCGAAGAATGGGCTCGGGCAGGAGTACGTGACCTACTTCAGCGCGCTTCCGGGCGAGCTCTTCTCCCTGACCTACGAGCGCTACCCCGGAATCCCAGGTAACTTTGGCTTTTACAAGCCCCGCCTCACGGGCTTGGTGACCAAGAGTCTGTCGCTGCCGCTCTTCGCATGGGACCTCGACGACTATGCGTCCACGATCAAGATTGAAGTCGAGGAGGTGGACGTCACCGAAACCATTCTCCAGAGCGAGTCGCGGACGGTGAAGTTCGCCACCAACTTCGGCATCGATACGACGTTCGAGAGCAAGGTGAAGATGGGTCTCAAGTTCGGCTCGAGCCTGGAGGAGACGCGCACCGAGTCGACCCAGCGGACCTACACGTTGGGCAATGACCTCCTTGGCTCGGTCATCGTGAACTTCGCCGACAGTGTGCTGACCGACGCGACCTTCATGCCCGATGGCAACGGAGGGTATGTCGCGGCCTGGATGAGCCGGGAGTATTCTACGGGCTGGTACAGCCTCAGGGTGGAGCCTACGCGCGTGCAGTAGCCGCGCGTGCACCGCTTCCCTGTGGAGGCAGAGAACCCGGCGTCAGTGCTGAATCGCCAGGATGCGCCATCCCCGGGTGTCCACCGCGTAGGTGGCGCCAGCGTCGTTGATGGTGCCTTCCTGCGCACAGGCGCTGGGGCTGAGCGTGAAGCGAACGAACAGCACACCCTCGGGCCCGGGAATGGTCGTCACATCGAAGGACTCCCGCTGATACATGCAGACTTCGTCGGCCGTGGCGTCTCGGTGGGGCTTGATGTCACGCGGCCGGAAGTCGTCCATGGCGAGTTCAATCGCAGCGGCGATGTGGCCTGGAACTCGCAGCAGGCCCTGCTTCTCCTCTTCGGACAATGCGAAGGGAAAGGTGATCTTCGCGGCCTCCTCCGGTGGAGCCCTTACTGGCCGGAAAGGGCTCTGGAACAGCGAACATCCCGAAAAAAACACACCACCAACCAACCACACCCAGCATTTCATGGCTCGACCTTGGTCACGATGCCGAAGGGCTTATCTTCAGGGAGGATGTGCCCGATCAACCGCCACCGTCGCTCTTCTCTCGCGAAAACCTCGCCAGGACGATCTTCTCCCACATAAGGAATGAGCTTCATGACGCGACACGCGGTATCGAACTGAATTCGCAGTAGCCAGCGCTGGCTATGACTCCACAAGTCTCGGTCAGACATCGGCGACGGCTGCCAGGGGTGGCTGTGATAGTCCGCGATGATGGAAGTACGCCCACGGTCATCAACCACAAAGAGCGGTGAATAGCACTGCTTGCGCGTCTCTGGGTACATCAGGATGGTTTTGCCGAGCGGCGAGCCGTAACTCGCATAGTAGAGGCCGTTGACGCTGTAGATGGCCCCACAGTACTCCTGTCCATAGGCCCCAGCGCTCGCCCGAGGCAGTTTCATGATGGCCGGGCACAACTGGTCAATCACCTCATCCACATCGCGTGATGGGCGTATTTCCTCCCACGGCCCGCGGACCCAAACGTCCCCTGCGCGACGGCCATAAAACGTGCCGTCCCCTTTCCGCGTGTACCAGTCACCACTGCTACACGCGGCCATTGTCGCGAGAAGCATCGCAGCCCAACGCTTCATTGAACTCCCCCGCAGGTCGGCGTGGTCCCAGTCGGCCGCGTTCGGCCTCTCTCCACTCCGACAAGACAGAAGTTGAAGCGTATCCTTGAGTTCAGCCATGCGGCAGAGCACATGACGCTTACCGCATGGCCGTAGTCTCTATGCGCTCATACGCAGGCAACAACCTACACGCTACCGCCCCAGCACCTTCGCCACCGCGTCCACCACTTCGTAGTCCGTGGGGAATGCGAGCGAGGCCTTCCGGATGACCACCTTGCCATTCACGGCCACCTCGTAACTTCCCGAAGGGCCCGGCAGCAGCTCCGCCTCGACATCCAACTCATCCTTCAATGCGACCGCCGCACGGGCGGCCCGAGGCTTGTAGCCTCACGCGGTACAGTAGGTAATCGTCACCTTCGGGTCGGCCATGGCCAGTCTCCTCACGTGAGCGGGACGCGCGGCATGCGAGCCCCATGCACCTGACTTAGTGCGTGCCCCCACCACATGCCACCCTGCCTGCTCACGAGGCTCCTCTTACCCAGGGTTCTCCGCAGTCCCCGTAACGGACGAAGGGGCCATTCCTCGCACGGACCGGCACGGCTACGTTCCGCTGCGCCATGACGGACTTCCGAGCGCGAATCGCCGCCGCCTACGACGCTGACGCCTTCCGCCGGGAGTCCCACCGGCTGATGGACATGCTCGCGGACTACCTCGCGAACGCCTCACGCGCCGAAGGCCCCGTGCTCCCATGGGCCGCCCCCGCCGTGAATGTGGACCGCTTCGCCGCCGCCTTCCCGGAAAGCCCCACCGGCGACTTCACGGACCTCATCGCCCGCGTCCTCTCCGGCTCCAATCACCTGCACCACCCGCGCTACGTGGGCCACCAGGTGACGGCGCCCGTCCCACTGGCCGCGCTCTGTGACGCCGTGTCCTCCCTGCTCAACAACGGCATGGCCGTGTACGAGATGGGCCCCGTCTCCACCGCCATGGAGCGCAACGTCCTGCGCTGGATGGCCGCGCGGCTCGGCCTGCCGGAAACCACCGACGGCGTGCTCACCTCCGGCGGTTCCCTCGGCAACCTCACCGCCCTGCTCGCCGCGCGGCAGGCCAAGGCCGGCTACGACGCCTGGAACGGCGGCGCCCACGCAGGCCCACCGCTCACCGTGCTGGCGCCCAAGACGACGCACTACAGCCTCGCCCGCGCCACCCGCATCATGGGCTGGGGCGAAGGCGGCGTGACGCCCGTCGACGTGGACGACCGCTTCCGCCTGCGCCCCGAGTCACTCGAAGCCGCGCTCGAAGCCGCCACCCGCGCCGGCCGCAAGGTCATCGCCGTGGTGGCCAGCGCCGGCTCCACCGCCACCGGCGCGTTCGACCCGCTGGAGCCCATCGCCGACTTCTGCGAACGCCACGGCCTCTGGCTCCACGTCGACGGCGCACACGGAGCCTCCGCCGTGCTCAGCCCCGCCCACCGGCACCTCGTGCGCGGCATCGACCGGGCGGACTCCGTCACCTGGGACGCCCACAAGGGCCTGCTCATGCCCGCACTGGTGACGGCCGTCCTCTTCCGCGACGGCGCACGCTCCTTCGAGTCCTTCTCCCAGGAGGCCAGCTACATCTTCCACGGCGACACCGAGCGCCCCTGGAGCGACATCGGCCTGCGCACCATGGAGTGCACCAAGGAGATGATGGCCCTCAAGGTGTACGCCTGCCTCGCCGTGCTGGGCACGCGGCTCTTCTCGGACGCGGTGACGGAGTCCTACGAGCTGACGCGCCGCTTCGCCCAGCGGCTCGCCGTCGCCACCGACTTCGACGTCGCCGTGCAGCCCGAGTGCAACATCCTCTGCTTCCGCCACACGCCCGCCCAGGTGCCCCCGGAGGACTGGGACGCCCTCCAGACGCGGCTGCGGGAGCGGCTGGTGACGCGCGGAGATTTCTACCTGGTGCAGACGAGGCTGCCCCAAGGCGTGTATCTCCGCATCACCGTCATCAACCCCCTCACCACCGATGCGGACCTCGAGGCGCTCGTGGACGCGCTCCGAGCCGCGGCGCTCCGCTGAACGCAGCGCCTCACCTCGCGCGCACCTTGTGTGCCAGAAGGTCGCCCCGTGACGCAAAATGCGGTACAGCCGCAAAACGCCATGCTCGTCTCACTCGTCATCCCCGTCTACAACGAGATTCCCACCCTCGCGGAGCTGCTGCGGCGCTGCATCGCCGTGGACTTCCCCAAGGAGCTCGTTCTCATCGACGACTGCTCGAAGGACGGCAGCCGCGAGTTCCTCCGCCAGCTCCAGGAGCAGGGGGTGGACCTGTTGGGCGGAACGCCGCGCAACCGCAACGAGGTGCGCGTGCTCTTCCAGGAGAAGAACCAGGGCAAGGGCGCGGCGCTGCGGCGGGGCTTCGCCGAGGCCACCGGCGACATCATCATCGTGCAGGACGCGGACCTGGAATACGACCCGCGTGACATCCCCCAGGTCATCCAGCCCATCCTGGACGGGGACGCGGACGTCGTCTTCGGCAGCCGCTTCACCGGCACGCCCCGGCGCGTCCTCTATTACTGGCACACCGTGCTGAACAACCTGCTCACCACGCTGTCCAACATGACGAGCGGCCTGAACCTCACCGACATGGAGACCTGCTACAAGGCCTTCCGCGCCGAGGTCCTGCGCTCCGTCACGGTGGAGGAGGACCGCTTCGGCTTCGAGCCCGAAATCACCGCCAAGGTGGCGCGCGGCAACTGGCGCGTCTTCGAGGTGCCCATCAGCTACCACGGGCGCACCTACGAAGAGGGCAAGAAGATTGGCTGGAAGGACGGCGTGCGCGCCCTCTACGCCATCGCCAAGTACAGCGTGAAGCGGTAGTCCCCGGCGGGGGCGGCGCGAGGGCCGCCCCCACGTCCCGTCACACCTGGACGCCCGAGGGCTCGGAGACCGTCGCCGGCAACGGCGCGCCCGTGAGCAGGCTCTTCGCCGCCTCCACCGCGTCGTGCGTCCCCGTCAGCGCCAGCACGTCCCCCGGCTGGAGAACCTCCTGCGCGGACGGCACGGACACGCTGGAGTCCCCTCGCCGGATGGCCAGCACCGTCGCGCCCGTGAGGCCGCGCAGGTTCACCTCCGCCAGCGTCTTGCCCGCGGCGGGACTGGACGCATCCAGCCGGACGGGCACGGGCTCACCCAGACCGGGCAGCACCTTGGAGACATGGTCCAGTGCGTGCTCATCCGCGCCGGGCTCGCGCGAGTGCGACTGCGCCGCCAGCGCCTCCACGATGACCTGCGCGCCCGCGCGGACGTGGCCGTGCAGGTTGGTGGCGCCCCGCCAGAACGTCACGCACAGCGCGCCAATCAGGGCCAGCACGACGACCGGGCCCATGGCGCCGCGGAGGAACGGCTGCGTAATCGCCACGATGGGCACGCTCACCAGCAGGATGATGCACAACTGCAGCGTCGCCAGCAGCACGCGCCGGGGCGCCGCCGCCAGGTCCACCCGTCCGTCCTTGCGTCCGGGCAGCGCCGCTTCCGCCAGCTCCTCGCCCAGCCGGCGCGCCACCTGCACCACGCCCACCAGGAACGGGATGGAGAGCAGCATCGCGCCGCCGATGATGATGTAGCGCGAGAGCTGGTCGTCGATGCCGAGCTGCGCCTCGATGATGCCGGCGAGCCGGCCCGCCATCAGCGACGTGCCAATCACCAGGACGATGATGAGCACCGCGTCCAGGAGCAGCAGCCGCGCCAGCCGGCGAACCCCCGCGCCGAACGTCTGGCGCCGAGGCGCCTCCCGCAGCCGCTCCACCCAGGTGCCGTACAACGTCACGAAGGTCTGCAGCGGCTTGGGCAGCTTGCGGTCCACGTAGCTGGCCACCGGCCCCGAGGCGCGAATCAACAGCGGCGTGGTGAGCGTCGTGATGGCGGAGACGGCCACCGCCACCGGGTAGATGAACTGCCCCGTGGCCTTCAGCGACAGGCCCAGGCCCGCGATGATGAAGGAGAACTCACCAATCTGCGCCAGGCTCATGCCGGCCTGCACGGAGGTGCGGGTGCTGTTGCCGGTGAGGAAGGCGCCCAGCGCCACGCTGAGAATCTTGCCGACGATGACCACCGCCGTGAGCACCAGGATGGCCGCCCAGTGCTCCCGCACCAGCTCCGGGTTGATGAGCATGCCCACCGACACGAAGAAGATGGCGGCGAAGATGTCCTTCACCGGCTGCACCAGGTGCTCCACCACCTTCTCCTCGCCGGACTCCGCCACCAGCGAGCCCGCGAGGAAGGCGCCCAGCGCCACCGAGTAGCCGAAGGCCTGCGCCAGCAGCGCCACCGCGAAGCAGATGCCCACGCTGGCCACCAGCGTCGTCTCCGGCCGGTTGAGCTTCACCACGTAGCGCACCGCGCGCGGGATGATGAACAGGCCCACCACCACCAGGCCCACCAGGAACGCCACCAGGCGGCCCGTGGTGATGGACAGCTCGCCCAGCGACAGGCCGCTGCCCGAGGAGACGGCCGTCAGCGTCGCCATCAAGAGGACGGCGATGAGGTCCTCGACGATGAGCACGCCCACCACCAGCTCGCGCAGCCGGCCTCGGATGTTCTGCTCGTCGAAGGCCTTGGCGATGATGGTGGTGCTGGAGATGGCGATGAGCGCGCCCGTGAAGAGGCTCTCCACGGTGGTCCACCCGAAGGCGCGTCCCACCACGAAGCCCAGCCAGATCATGATGCTGCACTGGATGACGGCTGTGACACCCGCCGTGGGGCCCACGGCGAACAGCTTGCGGAGGCTGAACTCCAACCCCAGCGAGAACATCAGGAGGATGACGCCCAGCTCGGAGAGCGTCGTCACCACCTCCGGATTGGCGACGAGCGGAATCGGCAGGTAGGGGCCGACCACGAGGCCGGCCAGGATGTAGCCCAGCACCACGGGCTGGCGAAGCTTCTGGAAGAGGACCGTCGTCACTGCCGCGACGCACAGGACGACGGCAATGGCTTGGAGGACCTCGTGGGCTCCATGCATCGGTGCACCTCGAAAAAACCCAACGAAAGATAAAGGTTCGAACCGGCCCGGCGGCATCCGGCGGACCGCGCATCATGCGGAACGAAACGAAAGGAGCAGGCGCGTTACGGCCGGGGCGAACCGGAGCGCCGTCTTCAGCCGTGGGCGGGTGGGCCGCGCAACGACTGGGTGACGAGCCTCGGCCGGTCTCCCGCGTCACCGCCAGACACCGCCAGGGCCGCGGAACGCAGCAGCCGGGCGGTGTCCGTGGCAACGGCCTGCCGCCGTTCTCGAGCCTGACGGTGTGCCTCATGGAGGCCCAGGTGGAAGGGCTCGCGACCCCGGCCCAGGATGGGCTTCGTCACGCCCACCGCCCCGGCGCTCATCACCAAGGCCCAGGTGTCCGCGCCCACCCCGGCCAGGCGCCCACTGCGCCACTGCCGGGGCCGTTTGCCCGCGAAGGCCACGCTGCCGCGGTCCATCCGCGCGTCGTCGCGCGAATCGGAACGGAGCGCCACGGCGGCCTCCGCCGCCTCCGCCCAGCGCACCGCGTTGATCCCCGACAGGGAGGCAAGCGCCGTGCCCAAGGCCACGACCAGCACCAGCCCGTGCGCGCGTCGCCGGGGTGCGGACAGCAACGATGTCGGGCCGGCGGAGCGCATCCGCTTCTCCTGTATTACGCGGGTGCACCCCAGTAAAGCGCTCCCCCACGTTGGGAAAACGCCAAACCAGGGCTTGGCGGCCTGGTTTCTGCCACGCCGACGAAACTCCTCCGCCTCATTTCCTGAGAATCCTCGCAGCCCCCCACCCTACCCGCTCTTTTTAAAGGGCAGGAGGTCCCCGTGCCTGCTTTCGCGACAGACCCGGTGGAGGGCCCAGGACGGCGCGTCGTGAGGCTCCGCCGTTCCGCACCACACCCCTGAAGCACGCACGCCGCGTCCTGTCCGCCCCCGCGAAACAGGAACGGCCGTGACGGACTGGAGAAGGTACCCCCATGGGAATCGGTCGACTGATTGGTGGCGCGGCGGATGCCGCGAAGCGAGCGGCGGAGGCGGCGGCGAAGCGGGCGGCGGAGGCGGCCCGGCGTGCGGCGGAGGCCGCGGCGCAGAAGGCGGCGGAGGCGGCGCAGCAGGCCGCCGCGAAGGCCGCGGAAGTGAAGGAGAAGGTCTCCTCCGTGGCCGCCGAGCGCGCGAAGGACGTCTTCGAGGGCGCCAAGGACAAGGTCGGTCAGGTCGCCGGCGGTGTGGCCAACGTCACGAAGAACGCCGTTGAGGACACCAAGGACAAGGTCGGACAGGTCGCTGGCGGTGTGGTCGGCGCCACCCAGAACGCCGTCGAGGACACCAAGGACAAGGTCGGTCAGGTCGCTGGCGGCGTGGTCGGCGCCACCCAGAACGCCGTCGAGGACACCAAGAACAAGGTCGGACAGGTCGCTGGCGGCGTGGTCGGCGCCACCCGGAACGTCGTCGAGGGAACGAAGGACCGCGTGCAGGACGCGGCGGGCAACGTGCGCAACGCCGCCGGGGACGTCTTCGAGGCGGGCCGCACCGCGACGCAGCGCACCCTGAGCGCCACCGCCACCGCGACCGCCGTCACGGCGAACGGGCTGGGGAACGTCCTCCAGGAGGCGGCGCAGCGCGCGGGCCCGGTGCTCGACAAGGCGACGGACATCGCCGCGGACGGGCTGGACCTCGCGGGCCGGGCCATCCAGGACGCGCCCACGGCCAACCCCCTGCAGG
Source organism: Myxococcus hansupus (assembly GCF_000280925.3). Classification (NCBI taxonomy): domain Bacteria; kingdom Pseudomonadati; phylum Myxococcota; class Myxococcia; order Myxococcales; family Myxococcaceae; genus Pseudomyxococcus; species Pseudomyxococcus hansupus. The sequence continues at coordinate 52,636 of NZ_CP012109.1, read as the reverse complement.
CGATTGGCAACGACATCATCGGCGGGGTCCTCCAGGGCACGGCCGACGTGGTTCGCGACCCGGTGGACACGGCCCGGGCCATTGGCGACGCCGTCAACCTGAACCGCCAGGTGGACCAGCTCAAGCCGGGCGAGAGCACCTCCATCAGCCTCTACGCCGAGGCCAACGGCGCGACGCTGGCCGGCAAGGTGAAGGGCACGCTGGGCGTCAGCCGCAGTGAGGAAGAGGGCGGCGGCTACACGGTGGCCGTCACCGGCGAGGTCGGCGCGGGCGTCGCCGCCAAGCTGGGCGCCAAGGGCGCGGCGGACGTGGGCGCCGAGGCCTTCGGCACCGCTGGCGCCACGGTGGAGTTCAAGTTCGACACCGCCGAGGAGGCCAAGAACGCCACCCGCATCATCGCGGCCTCCACCGCCACGGCGGGCGCCAGCGCGACCAACCCCGTGCTGGGCGCCGGCGTGAATCAGGTGCTGGGTGACCCGCTGTCGGACCTGGCGGGCCTGACGGAGAACATGAGCGCCGTGGAGTTCAAGATGGGCGCCGAGGCCAGCGTCAACGCGGAGCTGGGCATGAAGGGCCTGCCGGATGCCCTCAGCGCGGGCGCCAGCGCCGGTGCCGGCGTCAACCAGAGCACCACCGCCCGCATCGAAATGGAGGGCGGCAAGCCCCAGAAGCTGACCCTCAAGCAGAGCCTCGAAATCAGCGCCAACGCGGGTGCGTCCGCGGGCGTGAAGATTCCCGGCGACGTGTCCCTGCCCACCAGCGCCTCCGCGAACGCCTCCGGCAAGCTCCAGGTGGAGCTGGAGCAGAGCGTGGAGCTGCCCGAGGGCTTCAGCCCGACGGACTTCATCAAGGACCCGAAGGGCACGGCCCGCGAGGTGGGCGCCTCCGCGCGGGACACGATGGAGGCGAAGCTCACGCTGACCGACTCGCGGCAGGCCTCCGCGTCCGCGCTGGGCCTGGGCGGCGGAACGGGCCGCGAGGTGAAGACGGAGATCAGCGGCAACATCAACGACATCGCCACCAGCGGCGCCTTTGGCAGCATCGCTCGGGGTGAGGTGGGTCAGGCGCTGGACCAGCTCAACGGCAAGGTCGACGTGAAGGCCACCGTCCAGGACAAGCAGACCGTCTCCGGTGACCTGGGCGTGGGCATCCACGCCGGCGTGGGCGGCGGCGAGGTGGGCATCTCCACCGAGCGCACCTACGTGGGCGAGGAGAAGGACCTTTCCGCGGCCCAGCTCGCCGAGCTGTACCTCACGCAGCGCTGGTCGGCCGGCATCCCGGGCTGACCCCGCCTCACCGGGCCCCGCCCTCCCTGGGCGGGCCCGGGGTTCCCGGGTGTGGGCCCGTGTCGGCCCCACGAGTGGCCTCATCCGGGGGCGGGCAGTTCGTCCGCCATGGCACAGCCCCGGCGGACAAGCGTCATGGGCCTGCGGGGCAGGAGTGCCCCTTCTCCGGGCCCGACTTAGCTTTTCGAGGTGCTTTCAAGATTCCTCGTCTACGGGTGTGTCGGGTGGGTGCTCGAGGTGATGTTCACCGGCACGGGCGCCGCGCTGAAGAAGGACCGCAACGCCACGGCGCGCACCTACCTATGGATGCACCCCATCTACGGAGGAACGGCCCTGGCGCTGGAGGAGGTCTCCGCCCGGCTCAAGCCCCTGCCCCGGCCCCTGCGGGCCCTGGCCTACACGGGGCTCATCTTCGGCGCGGAGTACGGCACGGGCTGGTTGCTCAAACGCCTGCTCGGCCGCTGCCCGTGGGACTACGCGCCCCACAAGTGGAGCGTCCACGGCCTCATCCGCCTGGATTACGCCCCAGCCTGGTACCTTACCGCCCTGCTGTTCGAGCCCGTGCGTGACACCCTGCTCCACGTCACCAGCGAGGCCCTGCGTCAGACACCCGAGTACCGCGACGCCGAGGCCCAGGGGACGCTGCCCCCCGCCGCGCTGCCCGAGGAGAAGCCGCTGGAGGCGGGGCTCGTGGCCGCGCGCTTCGAGGCCGCGCAGGGCGAGCCGACGCCCATTCCCTGAAAGGCCCGGCGGGGCCCTGCGTCCGATGGCCGACTGCCCTCCTGCCAGAGGTGAAAGCCGCTACCGGCTTTTCTTCCTCCGTGCTGCGTCGCGTAGTACCTTGGCCTGCGTCTGCCCCCGCGATGACGGGGAAATTCCGCCGACCCCCCGAAAGTTCCCGCCCCCGTATGTTTGACTGGCTTCACACCCTCTTCTCGCGTGACCTCGCCATCGACCTCGGCACGGCGAACACGCTCATCTACATCCGCGGCCAGGGCATCGTCTCCAACGAGCCCTCGGTGGTGGCCGTCCAGCATGACGCGCGCGGGGGCAAGAAGGTCCTCGCGGTGGGTAAGGAAGCCAAGGAGATGCTCGGGCGCACCCCGGGCAACATCGTGGCCATTCGCCCGATGAAGGACGGCGTCATCGCCGACTTCGAAATCACGGCGGCGATGCTGCGCTACTTCATCCAGAGCGCCCACAACCGCAAGACGCTGGTCAACCCGCGCATCATCATCGGCATCCCCTCCGGCATCACCGAGGTGGAGCGCCGCGCGGTGCGCGAGGCCGCGGCCAACGCCGGCGCCCGCGAGGTCTACCTCATCGAGCAGCCCATGGCGGCGGCCATTGGCGCGGGCCTCCCGGTGACGGAGCCCAGCGGCAACATGATTGTGGACATCGGCGGCGGCACCTCCGACGTCGCGGTCATCAGCCTCGCCGGCATCGTGTTCGCCAAGAGCGTGCGCATCGGCGGCGACAAGCTGGACGAAGCCATCATTCAGTACGTGAAGCGCAAGTACAACCTGCTCATCGGCGAGCGCACGGCGGAGCTCATCAAGATGGGCATCGGCACCGCGTACCCGACGGACGAGGTCATGACCATGGAGATCAAGGGTCGTGACCTGGTGGCCGGCGTGCCGCGCACGCTGACCGTGTCCAGCGACGAGGTCCGGGACGCGCTCGCCGAGCCCGTCAACGGCATCGTCGAAGCGGTGAAGCTGACGCTGGAGCGCACACCGCCCGAGCTCGCCGGTGACATCGCCGACCGCGGCATCGTGCTGGCCGGTGGCGGCGCGCTGCTGAAGAACCTGGACACCCTGCTGCGCGAGGAGACGGGCCTGCCCGTGTTCCTCGCCGAGGACCCGCTGTCCGCCGTCGTGATTGGCGCGGGCAAGGCGCTGGAGTCGCTCGACATCCTCCGGCAGGTCTGCCAGCCGGGCTGAGCCTCACGCTCCACCCTGCCAGGCCCCACGGCGCCACCTCTCACGAGGCTGGCGCCGTTTCGCTTTTCAGGGCTGGGTTTGACAGGCCCGCGGACAGTGGACTGTGGTGCGCGCATGAGAACGACCTCTTCGCGTCCCAGGCTGTCCGCGCTCACCGCCGCCGCCCTGCTGGTGGCCTCCCCGGCCCTCGCGGATTGGTCCGCGGACGTCGTCACGAAGATGAAGCTGGAGGCCGGCAAGAAGCCGCCGCCGGACATCCAAGGCAAGGTGTACGGCCGCAAGGGGCTGATGCGCATGGACGCGGAGCTGCCCGACATGTCCGGCGGCAGCATGTCCATCCTGTTCGACTTCGAGAAGCGCACGGGCACCACGCTGGTCCACGCGCACAAGGTGGCCACCGAGCGGAGCCTGGATGACCTTCCGGTGAAGCTGCCCGCGTCGTGCACCAGCAAGACGCAGAGCTACGACGCCTGCTTCAAGGAGCAGGGCTACCGGCAGGTGGGGACGGAGCAGGTGAACGGGCATCCCTCCGCCGTGTACGAAGGCACCATCCCCGGCGCCACGGGCGTGCCGACGCAGCAGAAGCTGTGGCGGCCCACCGACCTGCCCGAAGTCCCCTACGTGCGCGCGCGCACGACGAGCCCCTCGGGACAGGTGACCGAGGTCAACCTCACGAACATCCAGCAGGGCAAGCAGCCCGACTCACGCTTCAAGGTGCCCGCGGGCTACCGCAAGGTGGCGCCGCCCACCACCGCCACGGGCCTGCCGGCCTCGGTGCCCGCGGCCTTCACCGCCAAGGACTTCGAGGGCAAGACGCCCGAGCAGATTCAGGAGATGGTCCGTCAGCGATTGGGGCAGCAGGGCCTCCACGTTCCGCAAGGCACCACGCCTCCGCCGACGCCGTGACGCGCGCGGGTCAGGGACGGCGGTGCTTCGCGTAGAGGCCGTCCCGCCACGCGAGCAGGTCCGGGAACCGCTCCGCGAGCGCCGCGTCGGACCACACCTCCCGCGTGCCCGGGCCCAGGGGGAGATGGCTGTCATCCACGGGCCGCACGCACTGGAGCATCAGTGCGGCCGTGATGTCCGCGTAGCTGAAGTGGCCGAGCAGGTACGGCTGGCCTCGCAATGACTCGCGCAGCCGCTCCAGCGCGGGGATGACGGTGTCGCGAATCGCGACCTCCGCGTCACCCGGCGCGTGGTGCTTGCGGGCCACGAAGCGCGCGCCCAGCTTCGCGGTGGGCGCCAGCAGCGGCCGGAGCCCGAGGGCAGGAAGGCGGGAAGGCTCTCCGCCTGGGCCTGGGGATTCTGAATCAGCCTCGCCACCACCCGGGCCCGCGCCGCGGAGAGCACCTGCTCACTGTCAGCCTCCCAGCGCTGGATGGCGGGCAGGTCCGCGGCGGAGAAGAGAGGCTCACCCTGCCCCAGCTCCTCGGCGCGCCTCGCGATGGTGAACGAGCCGGGGAAGGCCTCGCCGTCATCGATGAGCAGCGGCACGGCGGGCCGCGTGCCCCGGGGCGTGCGCCAACGCAGCAACGGCTCGCCAAGGAGCGGCAGGTGCTCGTGGTAGCGATAGGCCACCCGGTGGTGGTCCAACGCCCAGCGGGCCTTCTCCGTCCAACCCGAGTAGCTCAATCCGTAGAGTGTGCGCATGCCGCCCGGGACAGTACGCCCGACTGCGGGCACGACTCCAGGGCGGCCCCCGCCGGATGTCAGGCCTTGCGCCAATGGCTGTCGGCGCGAGCATCTCCAGGCGGCTGGCGGACATCCCCGCCCGCTGAGCCCCCTCACCGCCGAGGCGACGCGTTCCTCCGAATCCATTGGTCCGCGGCCTCGACATCCAGGCGCAGGTCGCCGGGAGCCCCAGTCAGGACTTCGTCGCGCAGGTACTGGTGAAGCAGCGACCCCTCCGCGTCCGAGTCCAAGCGGACAGCGTCCACGTGCGCCGCGACCACGGTGTGGTCACACGCCACCAGCAGGCCCGCGCGCAGCGTCTGCTCGACGACGAGTCGCTCATCGTTCCGCCAGGCCAGCAGCGTGTCCGCGACGTCCAGGTTCCCGCCAATGACGACGGCGCCCAGGGTGCTCATCCGCGCGGTGGAGAGCGAGCCGCCCACCGCGATGATTGAACCCGGCTCGTAGTCGACGGTGGCTCCGCCCACGCGGACGTCTCCGGTGCAGAGCAGCCACGCGCCCTCGTCCACGTCGAGCGACCCCTCGATGTTCAGGTGGCCGGGAATCCAGAGCGGACTCCGGACAGCGCCCTCACGGTGATTGGAGACCACCAGGTCTCCTGGCACCGACGCCGTGCGGGTGGGCGGACCGAACAGGTGAAGCGCCAACCGCACCAGGGCGAACGCGCTGGTCTCATCACCGAAGACGCCGTCCTTTCCGTAGGAGGGCGCCGCGTAGAGCCGGTCCAGCAGCGCCTCGATCGTCTCCGGAACGGGCGCCTGCATCAGGCACCGAGACAACTGCTCGGCGCGACGACGATTCCCTCGGAGCACGCCGCCCGTCAGGAGCTGGGCGACCACCGCATCGACGGCGGGCGCATAGTCATGCGGCGAAACAGGGGGCGAGCGAGGTGGCGCTGAGGACATGCCTGACACGTCTAACAGGCCGCGCAGGCCCCAGAAACCCACTCACGCGGCGACGCGCGCCCCGCGTGGGGCACGGCCGCGAGACGGCACGGCGGCCGACGCACCGAGCCTTGGCAATTGACGCGGGCGCAGTAGCCAGGACGGTTCCGGGCAACACCTTATCCGGGAGGCATCACCCATCCGCCCGGATGGGACACACCTAGCCAAGGATACGAGCCATGGAACGAGTGGAAGCGGACCGAACCCGAGGAGGGCTCGCCAAGGCGATGGCCGTGCTGGCCATCATCGGCGCCATCAACTGGGGCCTGATTGGCTTCTTCAACTGGAACCTCGTGAACGCGCTGTTCGGTGGCGAGACCCGGACGGCGATGAGCGCGCTGAGCCGACTCATCTACTCCATCGTGGGTCTGTCGGGCGTCGCGCTGGCGCTCACCTTCCCGTGGAAGAAGAGCCTGGGAGCCACGACGACGACCACCACCACCACGCCGAGAACGGACATGGGGTTCCACCGCAGGACCGAAGTGCGTCCCTGACGCGAGCGGGCCCGCGGTTCTTCCGGCCCGCCCGCGTCGAAACCGGGTGGTACGTTCGGCGACCCCCAACGGCGCGGTTGCACCTCGGCCCGTCACACCACCGGGCCGGGGCCTCCGCGCGCGGAAGCCGCCGCCATGTCCTCTACGTCGCGCATCTGGCCGGCATCGACCATGCGTCCGACACGACGCTGCGCCCCCTGGCGCTTCCCGACGGAGCGCCGTTGCAGTTCACCGTACTGCGAGGTTCCTCGGAGGGCGTCTGGTCCTTCGCCGATCAGACCATCGGGTGCATTCGCGATGGACAGTGGTATCCGCTTACCTGCGGACCCCGCTCTCCCTAATGGCTGAACGGGCCTCGGAGCGGGGCACTTGCTGACTCGGGGCATTTGGCGCAGGAAGGCCCCTGCCCGTGATTGTCCGCCCCCGTCTCAGCTCGATTCGGCTCCTCTTCGTCGTGCGAGGAACCATCCTGCCGCGCGTCCTGCCCCATGTCCTGGGCATCGCGGCGCTCTCCGCGCTCGTCGTCTGGGCATATCAGCAAGGGCATCTGCACCTGCAGGTCACCTCGCCGGCGCCGCTGTCCTTGCTCGGCATCGCCCTCTCCATCTTCCTCGGGTTCCGGAACAACGCTTGCTACGACCGTTGGTGGGAGGCCCGGAAGCACTGGGGCGCGCTCATCATCGAGCTGCGGTCGTTCTCCCATGAAGCCATCGCGCTCCTGGGCGGCGCCGGCGCGCGAGGGCTGGTGCGGCGGAACATCGCCTTCGCCCATGCACTGGCCGCGCACCTGCGTGGACACGATGCCCGCGAGGACCTCGTCCGCCTCCTCCCGGAGCCAGAAGCCGCACGCGTCCTGGCCAGCCAGAACCGGCCCAATGCCCTGCTCCGCGAACATGACCGCGAGCTGGCCGCGCTGCTCCGGGAGAAGCAGCTCACCGACATCACCTGGAGCGAGCTGAGGACACGCGTCCACGGCATGATGAGCGTGCTCTCCGCGTGTGAGCGCATCCGCTTCACACCGCTGCCTTTCACGTACACGGTGCTGCTGCACCGCACCGCCTACCTGTTCTGCCTGCTGCTCCCCTTCGGCCTCGCGGAGGCGCTGGGCTGGTTCACGCCCGTGCTCGCCGCGATGATTGCCTACACCTTCTTCGGGCTCGACCGCTTGAGCGATGAGCTGGAGGAGCCTTTCGGGACGGAGCCCAACGACCTCTCCCTGCTGGCGATGGCGCGCACCGTGGAGATGAACCTGCAAGAAGCCCTGGGCGAACCCCAGCCCGAGCCCCTTCAGCCACGCGACTTCATCCTCCTGTAAGCGGCCCGCCTCGCGTTTTTCCTGTTCTAGAGCGAAGGCGCCCCTTGATAATCCTATGAAGGGCAACAACACCCTTGAGGGGGAATCATGGGACTCGCTGAACGCCGTATCGTGAAGAACTTCGAGACCAACGTCCTGCCGGGCCTGAAGCAGCAGATTGACGAGGCCGCGGGCTTCGACGTTCCCATCGAAGTGAAGTGGGACTCGCTCACCAAGGACGACGCGTACTCCGGCTCCTGGACCGAGTCCTGGCCGACGCTCTACTTCCAGCCCGTCGTCATCGCGTTCAAGAACATCTGCATCGATGACATGGGCAAGGAGGCGCTCGTGAGCCACCTGAAGAAGATCGTCATCCAGGACGTCAAGGACGTCTACGGCGCGGAGTGGGTCACCTTCGAGGACGGAACCCTCACGCTGGACCACCGGTTCTGCAACGTCGACGACGTGGACACCCGGGTGCAATCGCTGCAGACGACGCTCGAAAAGGCGCTCTGATTCGCCTCGCCCCACCGCGGGTGGCCTGGAGGCACTCCAGGCCCCCGCCTACTTCGTCTGGAGCACGGACAGCACGTTCCCCGAGGGGTCCGTGAACCAGGCGATGGGCGGCCCCATGTCGCTCCGGACAATGCCCTTCGCGTCCGCGTCGAAGCCGTCATAACGCTCGAAGCGCACGCCCCGGCGGCCCAGTTCGTCCACGGACTTCTCGATGTCGTCCACGGGGAAGTTGAGAATCGTGTACGTCGCGGGCGTGTGGTTGTCCTTGGGATAGACGAGGACGTCCCGGCCACCCGCGAGGTGCAGCGTCAGCATGCCGTCCGACACGTCTGTCTTCAGGCCCAGCGTCTCGCCGTAGAACTTCTGGGCCGCCACCACGTCCTTCACCGCGAAACCGCTGAACGCCTGCGTGTTGCCAAACATGCCTGCCTCCCAGGGTGGATGACCGGGCCCAGCCCTCTCCATCAAATGGCCATGGCACGCACGCGCCGCAACACGTCACCGCCGGGGGAATAACCCGTCACATCGGATGGAACTGCTCGATGGTGATTTCCTCCACCAGGGCATCCTGGGGCGCGCCGAAGCTGGTGAGCGTTGTGTACCAGCGCGTCGTCGTCCCATCGCGGGTGAAGGTCAGCGGCACCAGCACGGAGCCCGCGTTGGCGGGCCGCAGTGAGGTCAACGCCTCGACGCCTGGCTGGGCGAGCACGCGCGCAAGCACGGCCGCCACGGGGGACCGAGGGCCCCTCAGCCGCGTGCCCTCTCGCAACCGGTGAAGCAGATACCTCGCGACCTCTTCCCAGTTGCCAATGGCTTCGCGCACGGGCCCGGGCACGAAGACGAGGTCCATCAGGTTGACCTGCCCCAGGGCCTCGCGCGGATGTCCCATCAACGCGAGCGCTCCGGAGTTCGCGTCGAGCACGGTGTAGGTGCCATCCACCACGATGGCGGGGTAGGGCTCATGCGAAGCGAGGATGAGACCGGCCGCCCGGCGGACCTCCGACAGCTCCGCGCTGTTCCAGCCCCGCTCGCCGAACTGCGGTGCGAAGCCCGCCGCCACCAGCAGGGCGTTGCGGTCCCGCAGCCCCAGGCCCAGCGCCTCCGCCAACCGCAGGACCATGTCCTGGCTGGCGCCGGAGCGGCCCGACTCCAGGAACGACAGGTGGCGTGCCGACACCTGTGCCTCCAGCGCGAGCGCCAACTGGCTCTTGCCACGCAGGGTTCTCCACTCCTTGAGCAGCGGTCCAATCATCGCCGTGTTCCCTTTCGAGCCCAGACTGCCGCAGCCCGTGACGCGCGACGATGACCTTCGAGGTAATTGAGAACATTCCCTGCCAGGAACACTCTGCCTCCCGTCCCCACCCACTCGGAGAGCACCATGCTGCCTCGGTTCCTTCAGAATCCCCGCTTCGTCTACCAGGTCGATACGGCCGCCGCGCTGGGCCTGGGCCTGGCGCTGATGCTGCTTGCACCCACACTCACCCAGCTCGCGGGCTGGGCGCTGCCGTCCAGCTTCCTGTTCGGCCTCGGCCTCTTCCTGATGCCCTGGGGCGCGTTCAACTACTGGGTCTCGCGGCAGCCCGTCCCTGGCGCCGTCCTGGTCCACTTCTTCGTGGACGGCGGTTGGGTCCTCGGCAGCATCCTGCTCATGGTGCTGCACGCGGAGACCCTCACGGCCGTGGGCAACGCGCTCATCGCCGGGCAGGCTGTCGCCGTGGCAGGCGTCTTCGCGCTCAAGGCCATGGGCTTCCCGGCGATTCGCGCGGCGGCGGCATGAACCCCGCCCTCACCACGCGCGGTGGGCTCACCCGCTGGTGACGACCTTCAACGCGGGCTTCGTCTCGTCCTGCGCCGCGGCGTCCGCCGCCGGGGAGTCCTCCCGCGCCGTCTTCGACAGCTCCAGGCTGCGGGTCAGCAGCGCCTTCAGCGCCCAGACCTGGGGCACCGACTCGATGTAGACGCGGCTGGTCCCCAGGGCCGCGGGCGACGCCTCCACCTCGAAGCCCGCGGCGACGGCCCGCGCATCCTCCACCGGGACCCAGGTCACGATGCTCTTGCGCTTCCCGTTGCCGAAGAACCGGGCGAACCACTTCGTGGGCCGCTTGTACGACACGTTGAAATAGTTGGCCGTGTCCCGGAAGAGGATGTCGTCGGCGACGTAGCCGTTCTTGACGCAGATGTCCCGGACCGCGCGGTAGAACTCCAGCTCCGTTTCGGTGGTCTCCACGGCGGGACGGCCCTTCTCATCCGCCTGCGCGCGGGACTCCGCCTCGAAGGGCTTGGCCGACTCCGGCTTCACGACGTTGGCGCCCTCCTGCGCGGCCACCGGCTCCGCGCCCTCGTTGAGCCGCTGGATGCGCTCCTTGAGCTTGTTCAGGAAGTCATCGCCCATCACCCGGAGCAGCGTCGGCTCGATGGCCTCCTTCGCGACGTCCGCGAGCCGCTCCATGACCGCGGTGGTCCGCTTCCCCTTGTAGATGTCCTCCGTGAGCCACTTGAGGAAGGCCTCGTGCTCGCCGGGTGCCTTCAAGGCCGCCGCCAGCTTGTCGATCATCCCCTGCCGGTAGCGGCTGTTCTCCGCGTCTGTAATCAGCGTCGTCGCGTTGAAGGCATCGCGGCTGAACTTGGACAGGAACTTCGCCACCTTCGCCCAGTCCGCCTTCGTGTCCTCCAACGAGAAGGTGAAGAAGGGCTCCGGGTCCATGACGTTCGGATTGTCCAGGTCCCCGAAGAACAGGTAGTGGCACCCGTCCGTGATGATGCCGAAGTGGAGCTCCGGGAGCTGGGACAGGTAGCGCGCCAATTGCTGAGCCCGGGCCTTGAGGTCGGTGCCCAGGGGCTTCGTCTCGATGACGATGAGCGGCTTGGTGCCCGTCTGGTCGAAGATGGCGAAGTCCATCCGCGCCAAGGACCGCGCGCCCGGCCGACCGCCGTCATCGTGCCCCCAGGGGCACCGCATGGCCATCCTCCACGCATGGGCATCGAGGTGACCGCCGCCCTGGGCTTGCGGCATGCAATCGAGTTCGCGGTCCAGCACCTCGTCGTGTTGATGGGCTTCGTGCTCGGCCTGGCGGTGGAGGCGAGCGGCGTGAGACGCGCGATGCGGTTGCCCGCCTATGCGCGAGGACTTCCCACCGTGTTGCTGGCCGTCCCGCTGCTCGCCCTCGTGGTGGTGCACGTCCTTCCCCTGCCCCGCCTCGCCGCCGGCATCCTCCTGTTGATGGCCATCAGCCCCGGCGTGCCCAGTGTCGCCATCGCGGCCTACCGGCAGCGGGGCGACTTGAGCCTCACGGTGGCGCTGTCCTTGACGCTGTCGCTGGCCGCCATCGTCCTCCTGCCGCTCTCACTCCGGCTGCTCAGCGACTTCGTCCCGGAGGTGTTCCGGGCGCCGCCCACCGCCAGGCTCCTCGAGAAGGTCATGCTGCCCTTCCTGGTGCCGCTCGTCGCGGGATGGACGTTGCGCGCATGGAGACCGGCGCTGGCCCGGACGCTGCTGCGGCCCTTGCTGTGGCTCTTCAAGGCCGTGTTCATCTGCGCCGTGCTCGCGTTGCTGGTCATCAGCGCCCCTCGACTGAGAGAGGTGAATGGCTGGACGCTGCTGGGCATGCTGGTGATGACCCTGGGCTCGGCGCTGCTGGGCCATCTGCTGGGCGGCCCCCGGCCCGAGGACCGGACCGCGCTCGCGCTCGCCGCCGTCTTTGGAAACCCCTCCATCGCGCTCGCCGTCGCGAGCGCCACCGACCAGGGACTGCGACTGCTGCCCTTCATGTGTGTCTATCTGGTGCTGCGCACCCTCGCGCTCTCCCCCTACTTCCTCTGGAACAAGCACCGCCTTCGCCATGGCGCGCAGCCGCCCCGGCGCGACTTCATGCATTCGGGACGGACCTAACAACCCTGGAACGTGGCGCGCTTCGACGCGGCCAGCAGCAGCCGCTGCTCCGCCGCCGCAATCACCCGCTGTGTCGCGAGCACCGCCGCCGGGTCCACGGAGATGGACGTAATCCCCGCGCGGACCAGGTGCTCCGCGAAGTCCGGCCGGTTCGAGGGCGCCTGGCCACACAGCGAGGACGTCAGGCCCGCTTCCTCGCACGCCTGGATGATGTCCCCGATGGCGGCCAGCACCGCGGCGTCCGCCTCGTCGAACAACTCCGCGCAGGACTCCGAATCGCGGTCCACGCCGAGCATCAACTGCGTCAAATCATTCGAGCCAATGGACACGCCCGCAATCCCACACTTCGCGTAGTCAGCGATGCGGTAGACGATGGACGGGACCTCCGCCATCACCCATGTCTTCAAGCCGCGCTGCCGCCCCAGCGGACTTCGCGCGATGAGCTCCAGGCAGGCCTCCAGCTCCCAGCGCGTGCGGACGAAGGGGAGCATCACCTGGAGGTTGGGCGTCTGCTCGCGAACGCGCGCGAGCACCTCCAGCTCCAACAGGAAGACCTCGGGCTCGCGCAGGTAGCGGTACGCGCCCCGGAAGCCAATCATCGGGTTGGACTCCTCGGGTTCGAACTCCGCGCCGCCCTCCAGGCCTCGGAACTCGTTCGTCCGGAAGTCCGTCGTCCGGTACACCACGGGGCGAGGGTGGAAAGCTCGCGTCGTCTGGAGCAGCGCGTGCGCCATCCGGTCCACGAACTCACGGCTCCGGCCGTCGGCAATCAGCTTCCGTGGATGCACACCGCCCAGCGCATCGGTGAGCATGAACTCCGCGCGCAGCAGGCCCACGCCATCCACGGGAAGCGCCGCGGCCTCGCGCGCCTGGGAGGGCAGGGCCAGATTGACGTAGAGCCGCGTGGCGAGCACCGCTGTCGCCGCCACCACCGCGGTGGACGCCACCGGCCCAGCGGCCTGAGGCGCCTCCTTCCCCCCCCGCACCGCTCCCGTCGTCCCATCCACCGTCACCGCCTCGCCGTCCCGCAGCGTGCGCGTCGCGGTGCGCGTGCCCACCACGCAGGGCTTGTGCAGCTCGCGGCTGACGATGGCGGCGTGGCACGTCATGCCGCCCCGGTCCGTCACGATGGCCGAGGCGCGCCGCATGGTGGGCACCCAGTCCGGTGACGTCATCTGGGCCACCAGCACCTCGCCCGTCTGGAGCTGGCTCCCCTCCGAGGGAGCCCCCAGGACGCGCACCTGCCCCGAGGCCACGCCCGGAGAAGCCCCCAGGCCCTGCACGAGCGTCTTGCCCGAAGGCTCCGCCGCATGGGTATCCGCCGGCCCCCCCGCCGGCTTCAACGTCGTAATCGGGCGCGTCTGCACCAGGAACAGCCGGCCGCCTTCTTCCGCCCACTCGATGTCCTGCGGCGCGCCGTAATGCTGCTCCACGCGCAATCCCAGGCGTGCCAGCTCCAGCACGGCGACGTCACTCAGCACGCGTTGCCGTGCCTGCTCCGGGCTCAGCGTCTCGAGTTGCTCGTGCCCCGCGGCGTCGCGCACGCGCCGGATGCTCTTGTCCCCCACCCGGACCTCGCACACCCGAGGGCCCTGCTTGAGCAGGAGGTACGTGTCTGGCTCCACCTGACCGCCCACCACGACCTCGCCCAGCCCCCAGGCCGCTTCGATGACGATGCGACCCGTGTCGCCCGAAGACGGGTCCGCGGTGAACATCACGCCCGCGCGGGCCGAGTCCACCATGGCCTGTACCACCACCGCGATGGCGGGCTCCTCGGTGAGCCCCTCCGCCTTCCGGTAGGCCACCACCCGCTCGCCATAGGCAGAGGCCCAGCACGCCCGCAGCGCGCTCATCAACGCGTCGTCCCCCACCACGTTGGTGAATGACTCGTGCATTCCCGCGAAGGAGGTGTCCTGGGTGTCCTCGGACGTCGCCGAGGAGCGCACCGCCACCGCGCGCCCGTCCCCGAGCTGGTGATACGCCTCCAGGATTCGCGCTCGCAGCCGCGCGGGAATGGAGACCTCGCGCACGCTGCGCCGGAGCTGCTCCGTCACCCGCGCCAGTGAAGCCGGGTCATCCGGGTCGACCTGCCCCCAAAGCGCGCGCAGCCGGTCACGCACGGGGGCCATCGCCTCTTGAAAGGCCGGAGCGGTGACGACGAAGCCCGGCGGCACAGGCAGCCCGGCGCGCGTCATTTCTCCCAGGTTCGCGCCCTTGCCGCCCGCCAGGGCCACGTCCTCTCGGGAAAGCTCGCTGAACCACAGCAGGCGCGGCGCGGAGTCCATGTCCCCACGTTGGGCCTGACGGGGTTGCTCGGTTTCAGGTGAGACGTCCATGACAGGGGCTCCAGGAAGCAGGCGCCGGAAGGGGCGAACGGATTCGGCCAGGGCCTGTTGTCGAACGGGCCCCGGCCCACATGAGGAGGATGCGGCGCGCGCGAGGCGGCGCCAGCCACCGTGTCGCTCGGTGAGTGCCCGAGCCACCGGCCTCCACCGCTGCGTCGCCACGAGCGCCTGCAGCGCTGGCCGCACCGGACGCGGGGTGCCGTGTTGAAACTTCAATCAAGGCGAACCACCTGCCTTGGGGGAGCACATGCGAGCCAATGTCTTTCGTGGCGTGAATCGCTTTGGCATCGAGGAGGTCGAGAAACCTCACGCGGGCCCGGGCGAAGCCGTCATCCGGATGACCCTGACGACGGTCTGCGGAACGGACCTCCACATCGTCCGTGGCGAGTACCCGGTGCGGGAAGGGCTCGTCATCGGGCATGAGCCCGCGGGCGTCATCGAGGAGCTCGGGCCCGGGGTGACGGGTTACCAGCCAGGGCAGCGCGTCCTCGTGGGCGCCATCACCCCGTGTGGACAGTGCAGGGCGTGCCTGGCGGGACACCTGTCGCAGTGTGGCCACGGCGAGGGCTGGGAGGCGCTCGGAGGCTGGCGGATGGGCAACACCCAGGATGGCGCCCAGGCGGAGTACATCCGGATTCCAGCGGCGCAGGCCAACCTCGCGCCCATTCCCGATGGACTCACGGACGAGCAGGTCCTCCTGCTCGCGGACATCGCCTCCACGGGCTTCAGCGGCGCGGAGTCGGGCGGCGTGCGCATCGGTGATGCCGTGGTCGTCTTCGCGCAGGGGCCCATTGGCCTGTGCGCCTCCATTGGCGCGCGGTTGATGGGCGCGTCGCTCGTGGTGGGCGTGGATGGCGATGAAGGGCGGCTGAAGATGGCGCGGCGAATGGGCGTGGACGTGGTGCTCGACTATCGGCAACAGGACGTGGTGGCCGAGGTGAAGCGATTGACGGGCGGTGGCGCCGACGTGGCCATCGAAGCCCTGGGCACCCAGCAGACCTTCGAGAGCGCGCTGCGCTGCCTGCGGCCTGCGGGCACGCTGTCCAGCCTGGGCGTGTACTCCGGCAAGCTCCAACTGCCCTACGACGCCTTCTCCGCGGGACTCGGAGACCACCGCATCGTCACCACCCTCTGCCCGGGAGGCAAGGAGCGCATGCGCCGCCTCATGGAGGTGGTCCGGCAGAAGCGGGTGGACCTGTCGCCACTCATCACCCACCGCTTCAAGCTCGACGACATCCAGGAGGCCTACGCCCTCTTCGGAGAGCGCCGCGACGGCGTCTTCAAGGTCGCCATCCATCCTTGAGCGGACAGGGGCCCTCTCCCGAGGGCCGCCGCACTCTCCGTTGACATCCGGCGGCTCGTTTTTATGATGAGCATCATATGACGGGCACCTCCAAGAAGGAACAGACCCACGAGCGCATCCTCCGGAGCGCGGCCCGTGCGATTCGCCAGGAGGGCTACCAGGGCGTCAGCGTGGCGGACATCATGAAGGACGCCGGCCTCACACACGGCGGCTTCTACGCCCATTTCCCGTCCCGGGAGGCGCTGCTCGCCGAATCGCTCGAAGCTGCCGCCGCGGAGTCGATGCATTCGCTCCAGGAGGCCATCCGCAAGGCCCCCACCGACAAGGGACTGGAGGCCCTGCTCGACACCTATCTGTCCGACGCGCACGCGAAGCATCCGGAGCGGGGCTGCTCGCTCGCCGCGCTCGGCTCGGAGACCCGGCGCCAGTCCGGCGAGGTCCGGTCGGTCACCACCGAGCAGGTCCGGAGGATGTTGGAGCTGCTCGAAGGTCAGCTCCCCGCAGGCGCGGCCGACCAACGCCAGGAGCAGGCACTGGCCGCGCTCAGCACCATGGTCGGCGCGTTGCTGATTTCCCGCGCGGTCAATGACTCCAAACTGGCGCAGTCCTTCCGGACCGCCGCGAAACGCGCCGTGAGCAACAAGCGCCGCTGAGCACTCCGTGGCAAGTCTTTTCACCGCGGCCTCGCGCCGCAAAATATGACGACCGTCATAATTCAGGAGCCGAACCATGCATCTCCAGAACGCAGTGGCCTTGGTCACCGGAGCCAATCGCGGCCTCGGGCTCGCCTTCGCGAAGGGTCTGCTCGAACGAGGCGCGAGCAAGGTCTACGCGACGGCTCGCGAGCCTGGCCCCAGCACAGTGCCGGGCATCGTCCCCGTGCGCCTCGACGTGACACGCCCCGAGCAGCTCGAGGCCCTGGTGCGGGAGGCAGGTGACGTGACGCTGCTCATCAACAACGCGGGCATCAGCCAGCCCGCGGGCCTGACCCACGAGAACGTCCTCACGCATGCTCGCAACGAGATGGAGACCAACTACCTGGGGCCGCTCGCGACGAGCCGCGCCTTTGCCCCCATCCTGGCCCGCAACGGCGGAGGCGCCATCATCAACGTGTTGTCCGTGTTGAGCTGGCACTCCTTCCCGGGCACCTCGACCTACAGCGCCTCCAAGGCCGCCGCATGGGCCATGACCAATGGCTTGCGCCAGGAATTGCGCGAACAGAGGACTCAGGTGGTCGCGTTGCATGTCGGGTTCATCGACACAGACATGGCTCGGACGGTCTCCGCGCCGAAGTCGAATCCTACAGACGTGGTGCGTCTCACGTTGGAGGCGCTGGAAGCAGGTGAGGAGGAAGTGCTGGCCGATGAGGTGAGCCGCATGGTCAAACGAGGCCTCTCCACCGGTGGCTATCTTGTCGCGCCGGGCGCGTGAGGTGACATCCCATGGGTGACGCAGCGAGCAGCGACGCAGCCCCACGTCCAGACGCAGCCCCCAGCCCCGCGCCCTCCGGCCGCACCGCCCTTCAAGAAGCGATGCTGCGAGGGCCCCTGCTGAAGCCCCTGCTCCACCTGGCCGTGCCCACCACGCTGGTGCTGATTGCCCAGTCGTTGGTGGGCGTGGCGGAGAACTGGTACGCGAGCTTCCTGGGCACGGACGCGCTGGCGGGCGTCTCCCTGGTCTTTCCCGTCGTGATGTTGATGACGATGATGTCCAACGGAGGCATTGGCAGCGGCGTGGCCTCCGCGGTGGCGCGCGCCCTGGGCGCGAACCGACAAGACGACGCGAACGCCCTGGTCTGGCATGCCGTGGTGCTGGCGCTGGGCATTGGCCTCTTCTTCAGCATCCTCGCCTGGTGGACAGGGCCCGCCCTGTACCGGGCGCTGGGCGGCGAGGCGGGAGCGTTGGACGCCGCGCTCCAGTATTCGAACTACGTGTTCCTGGGCTCGATTCCCTTCTGGCTCGTGAACCTGCTCGCGGCGGCGCTGCGCGGCGCGGGTGACGTGCGTGTCCCGGCGCTGATGACGCTGGTGGGCGCCGCCGTGTTCCTCGTCGTCACACCGGTGGTCATCTTCGGCTTCGGCCCGGTGCCCGCCATGGGCCTCGCGGGCGCGGGGCTCGCGATGTCCCTGTTCTACGTGGGCGCGACGCTCTGGCTGCTGCGGTACCTGGCCTCCGGAAAGGCCTCGGTCCGTCTCAAGCGAGGCCCGGTGGAGCCGCGCCTGCTCCGCGACATCCTCCGAGTGGGGCTCCTGACGGCGGTGAGCACGCTGCAACCCAACGTGATGGTGATGGTCATCACGGGCGTCGTGGGCCTGTACGGCGTGGAGGCGCTCGCCGGTTATGGCATGGCCTCGCGCCTGGACTACCTCATCATCCCGGTCCTCTTCGGTCTGGGGACGGCCGTGTTGACGTTGGTGGGCACCAACGTGGGAGCGGGGCAACACGAGCGCGCCAGGCGCATCGCGTGGCTGGGGGGAGGACTGGGCTTCGCGGCCGCGGCGGTCATCGGGCTCGCCGCCTCCCTGGCGCCGGAAGTCTGGCTGCATGCCTTCAGCCGCGAGCCGGCCGTCGTGGCGCCGGGATTGGACTACCTGCGCATCGTGGCGCCGTTCTACGGGTTCCTGGGACTGGGCTTCGTGCTCGCGTTCGCCGCGCAAGGCGCGGGCCGCGTGCTGTGGCCCTTCCTGGCGGGCACCTCGCGCCTGGTCATCAGCGCGGGCGCCGGGTGGTTCGTCGCGGCGGGGCTCGACGCGGGACTCACCTCCCTGTTCGCCATGGTCTCCGCCGGACTCGTCGCCTACGCCGGCGTCACCGTCGTCGCGGTGCTCGCGGGCGCCGTCTTCCGGGAGACGGCGCCGCGCGTCCCCTGAGCGAGCCACGCGGCCCTTCTGAACTCAGTCCCCCTCCTCCTCATCCCCTGGTGGAGGGGTTTCGGACGGAATCTCGATGCGACTTTTCTTCTTCTTGGGAGGAGGCACGGGCACGTCATCCTCTCGCACCTCTTCCTCCTCGTCCTGGCTGTAGGCGACGTCCTGCATGAGGTCGGCGTTGTCCATCTCCTGCGTGGCTTCGTCGTCCTCCTGCGCCTGCGACTCCAGGTCCTCGGAAGAGCGCTTGCGCTTCTGTTTTGGCTTCGCGGGCTCCAGCCCCAGCGCATCTTCAGTCTGAAGGTGGCTCGGCTCCGGCAGCTCTGATTCGTCGTCGAACGCGTCGGTGGGCAACTTCCCTTTCAGCTTCGAGACCTTCCTCGGCCGCTTCGCCGACGCAGGGCCCACGTCGCCCCCGCCCCACTCGCCCGAGGGACGCTTCCCCTTCCGCTTGAACGCCTCGGCCTCATCACCGGAGCCCGGGTGCCCCAGTGACGTCGTCGCGCCCGAGGCGCTGTTGTCCACCACGCGCGTCGCCTCGCACAGCTCGACGAGTCGCTGAAGCCTCGACTCCAGGTGCTGCCAGGTCTTCGGAGCGGAGGTCTTCAGCCGGCCCAACTGCTCGCCCAGGATGAACTTTCCGTCCGAATCGGCGGGCACGGACACGCTGTGGAAGTGCCCGCTTTTGATTTTCTGCTCGATGTCGTCGAAGTCCCGGTCGAGCCGCTTCACGTTGTCCTGCTCGGTGTCGTCCGTGAGCAACCCATCCTCGGCGGACTCCGCCCCCGGGAAGAGCAACGTGCTCACGCGGAGGATGTTGTCCTCGGCGCCCAGCACGAACGAGCTGCTCCCATCCGGTGGTCCCGCATGCCGCATCGCCTCGGAGGTCTCGTCGATGAACAGCGTCTTCGGGTGGCTCTGCGCCACCGAAGGCACGAGCCCCGTGTTTCGCGACAGCACCTGCACGGTGCCCAGGTGCTTCTTGGCCCAATCGATGAGCTTGAGAATCTCGGCGTTGAGGAACTTGTAGGTGGACGGCGCGTACCCCGGCAGATTGGCGACGCCAATTCCCAAGGCCACGCTGTTCGCGTGCATGTCCCAGGGGATGACGAGCGCGCGGAACTTCTTCGTCTTGAGCGCGGTCATCACCTCGTCCAGGTCCTCGGTGATGGCGGGCACGTTCCGCACGGCGTGCTCCCCCTCCACCATGTTGCCCTTTTCCAGGGGCCTGGCCGAAGGCTTCCAGCAGGTCCGCAAGCCAATGGCATTGGGCTCTTGGCGAAGCAGCGCCTGGGTATTGGTCTGTCTCGGGTGGGGTGGCGTTTTCTTCCAGGCCTCGTTCTCTCCGAAGACGAAGAGGCAGTCTGGATTGGCCACGGCATCCACGAGCTGCCAATGGAAGTTCGAGTCCCAGAGAATGACGGGCGCATGAGCGAGTTTCGCACCATGGGAGGCCTTGCCGTTCAGCACGCGGCCTTCGCCATCCGTCACCGTTGAAGGGGACGACACCTCGTCCTGCGTCACGTCCATCGCATGGCTGGACTTCGCGACGACGGGAGCATCGGCCACCAGGCGCCTCGCCACGGCGAGGGCCCCCCATCCCGGCGGGGTCGCCACGAAGCCGGCCCCCAGCGCCCCCACGTCGTCCCCCAGCACCAGCTCGAAGTGGTAGTTGCCGGAGTTCAGCAGCGTGTACTCGCGCACCTCGACCTGCGCCGCGTTGACGAAGTTCACCTCGTCCGTCCAGAACGCGCCGCCCACGAGCCGGGCGTGCACCCGGAAGCGCACCCCGAACAGGTGGGAGGCGGCGCTGATGGCGATGAGGTCACCCCACTCACCCGCGTGGCGCATCCCCAGGAGGTATTGCTGCCACTCCGAAATGCCGTGGACCTGCTGGTAGGCGAGCGCCTCCGGCCACTCCGCCCGGTGCCAGTCGAGCAGCTCCTGCATCGCCTGGCGGAAGTTCGCCAGGCTCTCCGGCCCCACCTGATTGCCCGCATCCAGGCTCTGGCCCGCCAGCAGGTCTTCCAGGTGGTTCACCACCGCCTGACGAATCTCCGCATGCCGGCTCTCATCTCCGAACACGAGCTGCGCGAGGCTGCGAAAGAGGCAGTCTCCACCGCCGAGGTTGGGCACCACGTGCTGATGCTGCTCCGCCAGGTGGGTGGTCAGCTTCTTCGCATTCGAGGCCTTTCCGGGCAGCGCCTTCTGCTTGCGCGACGTGTGGCGAAGCTCCAGGTCCTCCGTCTTGTCTCGCGCCTCGGAGACGGCCTCGTGATGCTGGAGCGCGCCTTCGACCCGCCGCGTGGCAGCGGTGTTCCGCTCCTCCCCCGAGGCACCACCCCAGCCCTCGAGCAGGGCACTCAAGGCCTTGTCCCGGTCCGAGCCCTCCGGCGCGGCCTCGTAGTTCGCGCAAAGGTCCTCGATGCGCTTGGGCACGGGTTGAATCGGCACGGGCACGAAGGGCTTCTCTTCCACGGGCAGGAGCGGCACGGACGTGTCCATCAGCAGCAGGTCCGCCACCACCGGCATGTGGTCACTCAGGTTCCGCGCCGCGGCCATGAGGGCTTCGTACCGCTCCTGCTCGGTCTTGTTCTTCGCGGGCCGTTTCGCCTTGGGGCGCAGCTCGTCGAGGATGGCCCGTCCCTCTTCACTGCCCTCCAACAAGCGCACCCAGGGACGCACTCGCACCGGCAACGACGCCTCCGGCATGAAGAGCAGCTCCGGTTCATCCGCGTAGAGGAACGCGTGAGGAAACGGAACGACAAAGCCCGATTGATAGACGAGCTGCCAGGTTCCTGACTGGGTGGAGATGGGACAAATCTTGTCGTAGGCGCTCGCGCCAAACCGGCGCTGCGGGGGTGACGCGAAGCTCTCGATGTGCCCCAGCAACGCCTTGGGTGAACCAAACCGCTGCGGAACCAGCTTCCCGCTCTTGGGCATCACCGCGGGTTCGAAGTCGTTGCTCCCCATCCGCTTCTTCAAGGCATCCAGCAGGTTCGTGAAGCCAGACATCCATTTGGCGCTCGACTCCAGCCCGGACCGCTCGGGCCCTGGCTCCATCGAACCGGCTTGCTCCTTGAGTTGCTCGATGGACTTGCTCCACGACGGGCTGAGCCGCTTCGCGACGTCGACATCATTGACCGCCCAGGGCCGGAACTTGCTCTTGGGCAGCGTCGACCAACCCTCGTTGTGCGCCAACAGGTCGGTGTCGGGCGCGTTCGGGCCGCGAATTCCGGTGAAGAGCTCGCCCCAGCTCAGCTCGATGTCACAGTGCTCCACCAACTCCCGGGGCTTCTCGGTGTCGACGTTGAGGTCGGAGAGCAACACCTCCAGGTGCTGGGCCTTGCGCGCTTGCTGGCAGTACTGGATGAACGCGGGAAAGTCCTTGGCGCGCGCGGCGGAGTTGCCGGTGCTGGGGGCCGGTGCATGCCAGGGAATGATGCCCAGCCGCGGGGCGCCCTCCGCCTCGAGCACCTGGATGGGCACGACCAGGGGCTCGCGCTTGTCGAAGACCACGGGCTTCATCTCCGCGTCCTTCGCGTGGTCTCGCAGGTACTTCACGTCCTCCAACGACACCTGGATGCGGTCCTTGCGCCACAGGACGCCATACGTCTCCGCCCGGGTGTACAAACCCTCCACGGCCTCTTCGGGGACCTTGGGCGGCCACGAATCATAGGTGGCGCCCCCAGGGCGTTGAGCGAATCCCGGATGGCGATGAACTCCTCGATGCCCGGGTGCGCCGTCGACTTGCTCTTCTTCTGCGCCTGGCGCGCTTCATACTCCTTCACGCGTCGTTCGTAGTCCTCGGTGGCGCCCTTCTGGTTCGACAGCAGAAGCTGGTACCAGAGGAATTGGAGGTCGAGCGCATCCTTGGACTCCTTGGCCGGCTTCTTCTTCCAAGCTGGCGCTTTCTTTCCCATCAAGGCGAAGAAGAAGTGCCTCCAGCGGTAGCTGATGACCTCGCGGATTTCATCGAGCGCGACGGAGCACCGAGAGTCGCGGGCCTTCGCCTCCGCGGGGGTCAGCCCCTCTTCGTTCTCCCCGAGGTCTCGTAGTTCCGCTCGGCGCGCTGGTACCAGTGCGTGTACTCCTCCTGCACCAGCAGCGGCATCACCTTGGAGCGCCAGTCCGCCAGCGCCGGCTCCGGCCCCGGGCGTCGGTTGGCGATGCCTTCCGCGAGGATTTGCGCGGTCTCCGCCTCGTCGTCTTCTTCATCGGCCGAAGCGGTTTCTTCCGTGGCCGGCTTCGGAAACGCCGCCGCGAGCTGCTTCTTGCAGGTGGCGTCCCACGCCTGATTCACCCACTCCACGGTCAAGCCGGGAATGGTGAAGGCCGAAGCGGGCTCATCCGCGTGGGGCGCGGCGCCTGGCCAGATGGCGGCCTGGACCCTGTTGATGAAGGCAGGCCCGACTTGGGACATCAGCACATCGGCCATCCCTTCCCCCTCCAGGCAATCGAAGTGGTCGAGCAACGCCTCCCAGTCCTTGTTCTGGGCTCCACGAGGAGGCCTGGCGGAGATGGCCACGGGGGGCTTGGGCGCACGGTCCGGTTGTCCGCGCTCCAGCACCTCCAGGATGGTCACCACGTCGGGCTTCGCCGCGTGGATGATGCGCGCGGTCGCATCGATGGTGGTTTGGGGACGTGGGTAGGGATAGCCGAACTTGCCGCCGAGATTGGCCACGTTCCACAGCAGGAGCCGCAGTTGTACCGGGCGCTTCGCCTTCTCCACGGGCGCCAACGTGCTCGTCGCCCCCAGCGGAACAACGGTTTCGGAGGGCTCGTCCTGGGTGAGGTCCTCGTCGGGAAGGTCGGTCTCCGGGAGGTGGGCCTCGTCCGCGGACACCGCTTGCGACACCTCGCTCAACATGTCCCCGGTGCTTCTGCGCTCGAACGTGCCTGAGTCGAGGAGCTCCTCCTCGTCCCAGTCATCCAGGTCGAACAACCCCTCCACGCCCTCCATGCTGTTCGGGGTGGCGTCCTCGTCCACGTCCATGCTGTTGGGGTCGGGCTCTACCTGGATGTCCTCCTCCTCTTCCTCCTCCACGTCCATGGATGGAGACGCAGTGGCCGGACACACGTGTGTCGGCCAACAGGCGGCGCAGACAGGGCCACAGCCCGGGCACAGGTGCTGGGGGATGCCCATCGTCGCGGGGCTGCCATCCAGGTGGGGACACGCCATGGTGATGACCTCGTGAAGCTGCGTCCGCTCAGGACTGGTGCAGCGCGAAGAGCAGGAGACGGGTGTCCGCGTCCGCCTCGCCCGTGACGGGCAACCCGGAGGCGTACTGGAACCATTGGAGCGCCGCGCGGGTATGCGGCCCCGGCGCGCCGCGCTCACCGCCGCAGGGATAGCCCAGGTTCTCCAGCCGTGGCTGGAGCCCCGCGTCCTCAGCGGGGATGGGCAGCGCCGCGAACCGGAGCTTCATCTTCACGGGCGCGCCCGAGCCCAGGTCCAGCAGCAGCTCGCCCGAGGACGCGGAGGGCGGCAACAACTCCACCACGCGCCCCTCCTCATCCGTGGTGCCCCGCCGGTGCGGAAGCGCGGCGCCTGTCTCCAGCGAAATCTTCAGCAGATACGGCCGGCGGCCACGCGGCGCATGGAGGTCATCACGCATCCGCAACACGAGCGACACGGGCAGACCGATGCGATGCAGGACCTGCCGGCGCCCCGTGGCCACGGACTCCCACCGCACGGGCGGCGGCTCCGCCTGGAGCACCGCGCCTTGCGCGAGCGGGACGTCCTGCGCGGGCGCAGCGCCCTGCTGCTGCTCGACGAGCCGGGACGGACGCAGCCCCAGACGCGCGGCCACGATGCCCAGCGTCTCATGGCCCCGGCACGTCCAGGTGATGGCCTCATCGGGAGGAGGCTCCGCCCAAGGGGGTTCCGAGGCCGCCTCCCCCTCCGGCTTCAACGCCATCCAGCCCAGCGGGCGCCACAGCGACGGGTCCACGCCCGGCAGCCGCACGTCATGGGCGCCGGGCTTCAAGCCACGAAAACGGAACCGGCCGTGCTTGTCCGTCCGCGCGCGGACGACGCGGTGCGAGCCGGGCTCGCGCAGCTCCAACACCATGTCGGGGAGCGGCGCCTGGTCATCCCCCACCACCACGACCTCGATGAAGGACCGCTCGCGCGAGCAAGGTTGGATGGCGGGGTCCGAGGCAAAGCCTCCCGTCATGACGTGCCTCCCGAGGCCGGACGCCGAGACAGGAACGCCGCTTCCACACGGCGGTTCTCTTCCGCAATCACACGCCGCTCCTCCGCGGCCAACAGCAGCCGCCGCACACGTTCACCAGGGTCCGTGACGTCGGTGTCGTCCAGGTAGGCCAGGAAACAACACGCCGCATCGCCTCGCTCGACGGGAAACGCCTCCGCCTCCGCGAGCGCCACGTAGCCATGGACCTCCGCTTCACCGGTGACGCCACGCTCCACCACGGTCGTCACCGCCGCCCGAACGTCCTTCACCGCGGGTGGCTGCTCGCGGCCTTCGGACAGCGCCAACCGGGCACTCACGGTGTAGCGCTCGATGAGTTCCCGGGCCCTGCGCCGGACCGCGTCATCACGCAGAATGCCCAGTTGATCCGCGCGGATGCGCAACATGGGGTGCTTCTCCGAGGAGTTGTTCACACCAGGGCGCAGGCTCGCCTCTGGCTGAGACATGTTACCTGAAGCGTCTTACCGCCCCCACCCCACCTGAAATTCCGGACTTGACGGCGACCCTGATCCGAAGGTAATGAAATTGATACTGATTATCAAATTCATCCCGATATTCACACCGGGAGAGGGTCGGAGGAATACGACGTGGCACGCGACTTGGGACCGCGGGGAAAGATGTGTCGTCGACTGGGGATTCCGCTTTCGCGCATCACCGCGAAGGACCCGGACAAGGACCCGGTGTTGCGCCGGCCCTACCCCCCTGGTCAGCACGGTGCCACCGCGCGTACGAGCGTGAGCGACTTCGCGCGCCGTCTGCGCGAGAAGCAGAAGCTGAAGCTGTACTACGGCTTGCTGGAGAAGCAGTGCCGTGCGGCCTTCCTGGAAGCGCGGCGTGCGCCGGGTAACACCGGTACGGTGCTGCTGCAGTTGCTGGAGAGCCGGCTGGACGCGATGGTGCTGCGCGCGGGCCTGGCCACGAGCATCCGTCAGGCGCGCCAGTTCGTGCGCCACGGCTACTTCCTGGTGGACGGCAAGGCGACGGACATCCCCAGCTTCCGGCTGAAGCCCGGCAGCGAGGTCCGGTACCACGCGGCGCACCTGAAGCTCGCCGTGGTGCAGGAGTCCTTCAACCGCATGAAGTCGCGCCCCGTGCCCGGCTACGTGCAGGTGCTGGGCAATGGCGAGGGTCTGCGTTACACCCGCCTGCCCGAGCGCGAGGAGATTCCCGTCGACGTGAACGAGCCGTTCATCGTCGAGTACTACGCGCAGCGCAGCTAACCCGCCGCGCACCTGTCTGCCCGCGCGGGTCGCACGGGCAGACGGCCGCGGTGCCGCCCGCCGTCATGGCGCGGTGGTGTTGGCGAAGAACTCACGCATCCGCGTCACCACGTCGGCGCGGTTCGTGAGCCAGATGTAGTGGCCCGCGCGCTCCAGGTACAGATGCCGCCAGCCTGGGTGGCGTTGGAGCGCGGCCTCTTGTTCCGCTTCGTGTTGGCGGAGGGTGGGCAGGAAGTCACGCAGCCGCTGCCGGAAGTCCGTGGGCAGTGCTTCGCTCGTGGCGAGCACCTCCACCCAACCGGTGAAACCCTGACCGTCATGCAGGGACAACACCGGCCCCGGCACGCGCGTGAGGTCCTGGACGGCGGCCCCCCGGACACACTGCTCCGTGGCCCTGGCATGGCGGCGCTCTCCCGCGTAGGCGCCCGTGGTGGCGTCGAACACGTAGGACTGTTCGAGCTCATGCGAGGGAAGTCTTCCGCCCAGGTCCCGCGCCAGCCGCTCCGCCACGGCCTCGCGTGAAGGGAGGCCGTCCAGCACGGAGAACGGCAACGGCGGCAGCGGCGAGCCCTCCAGGAACGCGGCGATTCGCCCCCGGCTGTCCGTCGCGTCCAGGTACACGAGCGCGTCCACGCGCGAGGGGTGATGGAGCGCGAGCCATGTCAGCTCGTCCCCCGCGAGGGAGTGGCCCACGAAGGACGCCTTCGAAAGACCCAGCCCATCCAACACCTTCACGACGTCGCCGCCCAGGGTGGCGGTGTCGTAACCCGAGTCAGGCCAGTCCGAGGCCCCGAAGCCTCTCCGGGTGAGGGCGTAGACGTGATGGGTGGCGCGGAACTCGGGGGCCAGCTCGTCGTAGACGTGCGCGGTGCTGCCCATGCCCGCGAGGAACACCAAGGCCGGTCCTTCGCCGCCGAAGTCGAGCACCTCCAATTGGACACCCCGCGTGGCCTGCATGCGCGTCACCCGGTGAAGTCCGGGCGGGTCATCCGGAGCGGGGTCCGGCGTCGTGGAATCACAAGCAGCCAACAAGAGCAGCGCGGCACCGAGGCGTATCGTTCGCATGTGATTGGAGCTTTCGTCCGAAAGGAGACTGGCGATTCTGGAGGGGGCCTCCTTTCCATACCAGCGCCCCTAAGGGATGCCCCTCATCTGGCCCGCACGGCCCAGGGGGCCTACACGCACGTCAGGGGCATTGCGCGAACTGGAAAAGGCAGCTCCCGCCATCCATTCGCGCAAACAAAGACTTCCCCTGAAGCACTGTCATTGCTCCAATGGCGGGTTCCCCTCTTGCCATTGGGATTCCCATGCAAATTCATGACAGCATCACAAGAGCGGCCCTTGCCCTGGCGTTGTTGTCCGGTTGCGGCAGCCCCGAGCCCGAAGGCCCTCTGGCCGACACGGCGATGCCGCTGGTCACGAGCAGCAAGCTGACCATCACCGCGGCCATGGTGCAGCCCGACGGCCTCCGCCCGGTCGCGGGTCCGTACCAGAACCTGTTCGATGAGCAGGCGCTCGTCGGGGACCCCCGTGCGGGGACAGGCTCCAATCCCCTCACGACCTGGGGCGACGTCATCTTCAACGACGCGGCGTACCCCATGGGTCTCATCATCGACCTGGGCGCGCCGCACGACCTCACGGACATCGCGGTCTTCGACACCTTCGACAGCGGGACGGTCTCCTTCGCGGTGGGCGAGCCGGGCGCGTGGACACCGATGACGAGCATCACCCTGACCCGGTGGCAGGCCTGGTGGGTGGTGCCCGTCACCCAACGCACGCGGTACATCCATCTGTCGAGGACCCGCTACGCGGGCATGAACGAGGTCGTCATCTACGGCGCCCCCGTGACGGGTGAGCCGCCCGCCAACCTTCCCCCCACGGTCTCCGCGGGAGCGGACCAAACGGTGGTGCTGCCCACGAACACCGTCACCTTGACGGGCACGGCGACGGACAGCGATGGGACGGTGGTGGCGAGGCAATGGACGCAGGTCGCCGGCCCCAACACCGCGACGCTGACGGGCGCCACGGCGCTCACCGCGACGGCCTCCGGTCTGGTGCAGGGGCTCTACGCGTTCGAGCTGACGGCGACGGACGATGACGGCGCCACCGCCAGCGACAGGACGCAGGTCCACGTCAGGCCCGCCGCCACGGGACGAGGCACCGTGCAGGAGGTCTACCGGTCCTCGTCGACGCCGGGTGGCTATGGCCATGTCCTGTACCTGCCTCCCGGTTACGAGGAAGGCGAGAACTGGCCCGTCGTCTTCTTCCTCCACGGCATGGGCGAGCAGGGAAATGGCGACAGCGCCGAACTGAAGTGGGTCCGCCGGAACGGGCCGCTCGCGTACATCGACCGGGAGGGGAAGGACTACCCCTTCATCCTGGTCGCTCCGCAAACCGGCAGGTCGGGGTTCTGGAGCGCCTATGAAGTCCAGCACCACCTGGACCCCTTCTTCGAGCACATCCTGTCGACGCTCAAGACAGACAGGAAGCGCGTCTACCTGACGGGCCTCAGCATGGGCGGCGCGGGGACGTTCAACTATGCATCGCGATTCCCGGCGAAGCTCGCCGCCGCCATCCCCGTCTGCACCGGCGGCTACGGCGCGACCGCCGCTGATGCCCTGTCGATTGTCCAGGCGGACCTGCCCCTCTGGGCCTCACATGGCCTGCTCGACAACGACATCTTCTACACGGCGACCGCCGCCTGGTTCACGCACTTCGGCCAGACTCTGGGCGGCACGGGGACCGTCATGGACACCTATCCCTCTCCAGCCATCACGGCGACGGCGTTCTTCCGGCCCGGTACCGGGAAGTGGGAGTGGATTGCCGGGCAGACGAACACCGACAGCACGGGCGCGGGGCCGGTGAATCCCCTGCTCTTCACCCTGCTCCATGATGGCAATCACTACATCTGGGACCGCATCTACAAGGAGCCCAAGGTGTTCGCCTGGATGCTGGCCCAGCAGCGCCCCTGAGCCGCAAGCTGCCACGGGTTCAGCTCGGCTCGCGTCGCGGAGGAGGCTCTTCACGAGCGTCATACGCGGCGCGAGCGTGGTGGACGGCGGCACGGCGGCGCAGCGCCCAGGTCGCCAGCATGTCGATGGGCTCCATCAACTCCTGGCCAAGCTCCGTCAACGCGTAGTCCACGCGCGGCGGCACCGTGGGCGTAACGGTGCGCAGGACGAAGCCGTCACGCTCCAGTCCTCGCAGGGTGGACGTCAGCACCTTGTGGGTAATCCCGCCGAGGTCCCTGCGCAGGTCGTTGAATCGGACCGGGCCCTCGCGCAGGTGCCGGATGACGAGGATGGACCACTTGTCTCCCACGCGGGCCAGCACCTCGCCGACCTCCTTGCAGACATCCGGGGGGAGCGCCATCGGCGAGGGCGGTATCTTCAAAGTGCGTCCTTGTTTGGAAATCCGGTGGCCACCATATAGCGGGGCACCGAAAGACATTCTCGACAAGGAGAGCAGACATGCGACCCGGCAAGAGGACGGCGCTGGTCACAGGTGCGCGCACAGGTGTCGGACTCGCGCTGACACAACGCCTTCTGGCGGAAGGTTGGGACGTGGCGGTGCTGGTGCGCTCGCCCATCACCGAGGCGCCCGACGTGCTCGCCGCTGAAGAAGCCGGCCGGTTGCGGACCTACCGTGCGGACCTGTCGGACTTCCAGAGCCTCCGGGATGCCCTCCAGGAGCTTGCGCGGAAGGAGCCTTCCATCGACGTGTTGTTCAACAACGCGGCGGTCGGTCCCGGGGAGCTGCTCTTCTCAGCGCAAAGCCGTGAGCTGTGCTTCGAGGTGAATACCGTCGTGCCGTATGTGCTCACGCGAGCCCTGGCTCCCAACGTGGCGAACAGCGAGTTGAAGCGGGTGGTCCACACGTCCTCCAACGCGCTGCTGTACGTGAAGTCCTTCGAACCGAAGCGCCTCGCGCACCCCACGGGCAAGTTCCGCCCACTCCTGGGCGCCTACGCCAGCTCCAAGCTGGCCTTGTCCCTGTGGACGCAGGCGCTGGCGGATGAGCTGTCCACGCAGGGTATCTCCAGCGTCTCCGCGTGCCCCGGGCCCAACAAGACGCCGCTCACGGCAAGCGCGGGGATGCCGTGGCCGCTCGGCCTCGTGGCCCGGTTCCTCTTCAAGCCACCCAGAGTGGGCGCGGGCCGGATTCACAGCGCGGCCCTGGGGAGCCCCGGTGTCCCCAACGGGAGCTTCCTCATCAAGGGCCAAGTCACGCCCCTGCCCTTCGCCCACAGCGCGCAGGCGGTCCTCGATGAGGTCCACGGCATCTATCAGCGCGAGTTCACGGTGAACGATTCAGGCAGAGAGGCGGGCCGGGTCCACGCTCGATGACGCAGCCAGGAGCACGTCTCGCGCATCCCTCGGGCGGCGAATCCGCCACACGTAGACGCCACCGCCCACGCAGGCGCCCAGCGCCGCGAAGAACCACGGCAGGGGTGAATACGAGAACGGAGGCAGGCCCCCCGCGACCACCTCACACAACGGCTCCAGGGAGAGCTCCGCCATCAGCCACGACGCGACAAACAGCATGGGCCCCATGAGGGCGCCTGCCATCAGCGCCCAGGCAGCGGAGTCCACCCACCCAGGGACACGGCGCGCGCCAGGGACAGCCGCCTTCAGCAAGCCATCACCCGACTGACGCGGGCTCCAAAGCAGCCAGGAGCCCACGACCGGGCCCACGGACATCGCGCAGGCCAGCACCCACCACAGGTTGGACTCCCACCACAGGACTGGGGACGGCGCGTCGTGGAAGTTCATCTGGGTCCCTCCCCCTGAGCACACCGGGCGCCAGGACATGAAGCATACGTCAAAGCCGTGGGTCCACGGGCTCGCTCTCCAGTGCGAGGACGCCAAAGACACACTCGTGGACGCGGCGCAGCGGCTCGCCGCGCGCGAAGCGCTCCAGCGCCTCGACGCCCAGCGAGAACTCCCGCAGCGCGAGCGAGCGCTTCGTGGACAGTCCCCGCTGGCGCAGCCGGTTCAGGTGCTCGGGCGCGGTGTACTCCGGGCCGTAGATGATGCGCAGGTACTCCGGGCCTCGTGACTTGATGGCGGGTTGGAGCAATCCCTTGCGCCCGCGCACGATGAAGTCGAGCGGCTTGACCACCATGCCCTCGCCGCCTCGCGCCGTGAGGGTCTCCCACCAGCGCACACCCTCGGCCACCGCGTCCGCGTCCTCCAGCGCCACCACCCGGTACGGCGTGGCCAGGAGGAACCCCGGGTCCACCTGGCACACCTTCGCCAGCGCCTCCATGTGCCAGACGTGGTCCTTGTCCACGTGGGCCGCCCCCTCCGTGGCCAGCAGGTGGAAGGGCGCGAACCGCACGTCCTCGAGCGAGCGCACCGGCCAGCAGTAATGCCGGTAGGCGTCCACGTACCGCTCCACGCTGCGGGCCTTCTCACCGAAGCGGGCGGACAGCGCGCCCACCTCCAAGCCTCGCGCCGTGGCCTGCCCCAGCACCGACACCACGTCCGTGAGCGCCGCGCGCGAGGCCGCGCCCACCGCAGCGTACTGGTCCCGCAGCAGCTCCTGGGCCTTGAGCGACCACGGCATCAGCTCGCCGTCGAGGCACGCCCAGTCCGTCTGGTGCGCCTCCCAGAATCCGGACGCCGTGAGCCCCGCGCGCACGCGCTCCAGGAAGGCCGCCTCCAGCGTGGCGTTCGAGAAGAAGCGCCGGCCCGTGCGCGTGTAGCAGACACCCGTCTCGCCCGTGGTCACCCCGAAGCGCCGGCGCGCCGCCGCCTCGTCGCGCGCCACGACCACCACCGCGCGCGAGCCCATGTGCTTCTCCTCGCACACCACCTTCGCCACGCCCTCCTTGCGGTAGTAGGCGAACGCCTCGGCGGGATGTTCGAGATGGCCCGGCGCCTGGCTCGTCTCCGAGGGCGACATCGTCGGCGGCAGGTACACGAGCCACTTCGGGTCGATGGCGAACCGGCTCATCGCCTCCAGCGCCGCGGTGGCGTTCTCCTCGCGCACCGTCACGCTCTGGCCCAGCCGCGTGGTCACCACGCGTTTGCCCAGCACGTCCTCGATGTCCAGCACGTCGTCGTGCGCCTGCTGCGCGCTGAGCCCATCTCCCACCGCGACCTGTCCCAGCGGCCGGATGGCCTCCGCGTAGGCGCGCGCGGCCTGCACCGAAACGAGCTCCCGCTCCGGGTAGCGCACCGCCGTCAGCTTGCCGCCATACACACAGCCCGTGTCCACGCACAGCGTGTTGTTGAGCCAGTCCGCTTCGAGCACGGGCGTGTGCCCGTACACCACTGTTGCCTTGCCTCGGTACTCCGCCGCCCAGTTGAAGCGCACCGGGAGGCCGAACTCGTCCGTCTCGCCCGTCGTCTCTCCGTACAGCGCGAACTCACGCACCTGGCCGGAGCCGCGCCCCTGCATGGACGCCTTGAGCCCCGCGTGCGCCACCACCAGCCGCCCGTCGTCCAGGACGTAGTGCGAGACGAGCCCGTCGACGAAGTCCACCACCGCCTTGTGGAACTCGGGCGGCTCGCGCTCCAGTTGCTCCAGGGACTGGGCCAGGCCGTGAGACACCTTCACGTCCCGGCCCCGCAGCTTGCGCATCAGCTTCACTTCATGATTCCCAGGCACGCACAGCGCGCTGCCCGCCTCCACCATGCCCATGACGAGCCGAAGCACGCCGGGTGTGTCGGGCCCGCGGTCCACCAGGTCGCCCACGAAGATGGCCTTGCGGCCCTCCGGCGGACGCACGTCGAACCCCGGGGTGCCGTCCGCGCGCGGGCGCACGTCGTAGCCCAGCTTGCCCAGCAGCGCCTCCAGCTCCTCGCGACAGCCGTGGACGTCACCAATGATGTCGAACGGCCCGTGCAGGTGCTTGAGGTTGTTCCAGAGCGGCTGGCGGACGAACTCCATCGACTCCAGCACCTCGGGCTTCAGCACATGCACGTGGCGAAAGCCCTCTCGCTCCAGGCCGCGCAGTGAGCGGTGCAGTTGCTGGAGCTGGTTGCGCACCACGTGGGGACCGAAGCTCCGGTCGGACCGCTGACGGTTGCGCTCGTGGCAGGTCTTCTCCGGGACATCCAGCACCACCGCCACCGGGAGCACGTGGAACTCGCGCGCCAGCGCCACCAGGGGCTTGCGTGCCTCCGGCTGCACGTTGGTCGCGTCGATGACGGTGAGCAGCCCTCGCGCGAGCCGCTTGGCCGCGACGAAGCGCAGCGTCTCGAAGGCGTCCTTCGTCGCCTCCATGCTGTTCTCGTCGTCACAGACGATGCCGCGGTAGGCATCCGAGGAGAGGACCTCGGTCGGCTTGAAGTGCCGTCGCGCGAAGGTGGACTTGCCCGACCCGGAGGGGCCGATGAGCAGGACCAGGGACAGTTCGGGAATGGTGAGCTTCATCGGGAGAACACCGCCATCTGGGTCGGAGCACCGACGTCTGGGTCCACGGGCCCCACGGGAAGGAAATGGACGCTGTAGCCAAAGCGCTCGCACATGCGCTGGGCCCACGTCTCGAACTCGCTCCGAGACCACTCGAAGCGGTGGTCCCGGTGACGGAAGGCGCCGGAGGGCAGTGACTCGAAGCGCACGTTGTATTCGGCGTTGGGCGTGGTGAGCACCACCGTGTTGGGTCGCGCGAACTCGAAGAGGACTCGCTCGAAGGCCGCGAGCCGAGGCGGGTCCAGGTGCTCGATGACCTCGACAACCGCCGCGGCCTCGAAGCCCGCGAGCCGTGCGTCCCGGTACATGAGGGAGCCATGGAGCAGCGTCACCCGTCGCCGCTGAAGCTCGGGCATCCGCTCCAGGTTCAACCGCTCCCGGGCAATCTCCAGGGTGCGGAATGTCACATCGACGCCGAGGATGTCCGTGAACCGCCGGTCCTGGAGCAGGGCCTTGAGGAGCTTGCCCTCGCCGCAGCCCAGGTCGACCACGCGCGTGGCGCCGCGCTCCTGGAGGACGGAGACCACCGCCGCGAGCCGTTGCTCGTTGAGGCTCAGCCGCGACTCCAGCACCGCCTCTTCCTGGTTGCGCACCTGCGCGCGCTCCGCCTGCTCCGGAGCCTCGTCCCCTGCGAGCCGCTCCAGCGCCTCGCGCGCGAGACTCCTGCGGTGGCGCAGGTAACGCCGGGCGATGAGGTCCCGCTCCGGGTGCGACGCGAGCCAGCCCTCGCCATGGCGCAGGAGCTTCTCCACCTCCTCGTCGCCGACCCAATAATGCTTGTCGTCGTCCAGCACCGGCACCAGCACGTAGAGGTGGGTGAGCAGCTCGCTCACGCGCATGCGGGCCTCCAGCGTGACGGTGAAGTAGCGGCTGTCACCCCAGTCCGGCACCGTCTCATCGAGCGCGTGCCGCGTGGCGGTGACGGTGTAGCCCAGGGGCTCGAAGAGCTTGCGCAGGAAGGGCTCGCCACCGCGACAGGGCAGCACGGCGAGGCGGGCCACGAGCGGAATCGGCTGCCCCGCCAGCTCAGGCCGCTCCTTGCTGTCTCCCGACATCGCCGAGCGGAAGGTGCGCGCGAGCGCGACGCTCAGGAACGAGGAGGCCACATAGGGCCGGTCATTCACGTACTGCTCGAGCGCGCCCCCTTCGCCAGGAGGCCCGCGGCGATTGCGCACGAGCCCGACAGGGTCCACTTCGAGCAGGAGCGCCACGGTGGTGCGCTCGGCGGTGGCCTCGGGATAGAAGACGTGGGCCTGACCGAAGGACAACTCGAAGGATTGGGGCCGCTCCGGGTTCTTGTGGAGCAGGTACCCCAGGTCGGTCGCTGGGGAATGCGTCGTCGAAAGCGTCAGCAGCATGGCCTTCCCATCGCGGGGCCAAGACGCCTCGGAGGTGCTGTCCCGAGGCGCTGGACCCTGGCGGGGCGAAGACCGGTACGGCCGGGTGAGCCTGACAACGAGGGCCCACCCGGTGCCCGAATACCCGGCGGGCAGCCCGACTACATGGGGCCAGAGCAGCTCGCCGTGTGCACCGAGCCCGGGCACCAGTAGTTCGTGATGTTCAGGCTGTCCTTCGTACCCGCGCGCGTGTTGCACGTGCGCGAGCCCCAGTTGGACTCGTTCAGGGTGATGCGGCGGGGGCTGACGGACGTGTTGACGGCCTGGACGTACGCGGTGTGTCCGGCGGGGTTGGAGCCCAGGATCATCGCGACGCAGCCCACGTGCGCGTGGTTGCTATTGATGATGGCCCGCTTGTCGCCCCACGTGAACAGGCCAAACGGGAGGCCAGGCGCCCGACAGCGAGCATACGCCACGCACTCGTCGTTACAGAATCCCGTGCAGGCCGCGTGAGACGCCATGGCGGAGACCTCCCCGTCGTGCTCGTGCCCGCCATGGAGGGTCTCCTCATCGAAGTACTGCTCCAACGTCGACTCCTGCGCCACCTCCTCCGCGGGGCCACAGCCAACGGCCGTGAGGGACAGGGTCAGGACAGACAACGAGAGAAGCCGCATCTTGAAGTGAGACATCCTGTGGAACTCCTGGAAAGGGGAAGCGCTGCAATCAGCACCCTACCAGCCCTATTCCAGGAAAATCCACAAATCAGGATTAACGTGACTTAACGATCATCCGTGCCCTGCTTTGGGCCCGGCACTTCAGTCCATCAACAAGCGCGACAAGTAGACATGGTGCAGGGCCCACCGGCGCGCGTTGAGCATCGGGTCGGAGTCGTTGGAGTGCCCGCCGTCGGTGTTCTCGTAATAGAAGTACGGCAGCCCCATGGCCTCCAGCCGCGCCGCGAACTTGCGCGCGTGGCCCGGGTGGACGCGGTCATCCTTGGTGTTCGTGGTGATGTACGGCGTGGGGTAGCGCACGCCCTCGCGCAGGTTCTGGTAGGCGGAGTACTTGGAGATGAAGGCCGCGTCCTCTGGCACCTCCGGGTTGCCGTACTCGCCCACCCACGACGCGCCCGCCGGCAGCTTGTGGTAGCGCATCATGTCGATGAGCGGGCTCTCGATGACGGCCGCGGTGAAGAGGTCCGGGTGCTGCGTCATCGCCACGCTGGTGAGGACGCCGCCGTTGGAGCGACCGTAGATGCCCATGCGGCGTGGCGAGCTGACCTTGCGCCGCACCAGGTCCTGCATCACCGCCGCGTAGTCGTCGAACGCGCGCTGGCGGTGCTCGCGCAGGGCCAGTTGGTGCCAGCGCGGACCGAACTCTCCGCCGCCGCGAATGTTGGCGACGACATACGCGCCGCCGCGCTCCATCCACAACTTGCCCTCCTCGGGCAGGTAGACGGGCGGCTTGGAAATCTGGAAGCCGCCGTAGCCGTACACCAACGTCGGCGTGGTGCCGTCGAGCTTCCGCGCCTTCGACCGCACCAGGAAGTACGGAATCCGCGTGCCGTCCTTCGACTGCGTCCAGTACTGGTCCACCCGGAGCTTCGAGGCGTCGAAGCGCGCCGGCAGGGACTTCACCTTCTTCACCGTGCCCGCCTTCGCGTCCGCCAGCCAGAGCGACGTCGGCGCGAGGAACCCCTGGGACTTCACGAAGAACCGCTCATGTGACGAGCTGGTCGCGGTGATGGCGACGGAGGCATCCTTCGACAGCGCCAGCCGCTTGCGGCTCCAGCGATTCTTGGACGGCGTGTAGACGTCGAGCGCGCCCTTCACGTCCTCGTAGAGATTCACCAGCACCCGGCCGCGCGTCGCGCCCACGGACTCGATGGCCTGACGCGGCCCGGGCTGGAAGATGAGCGTGGGCGTCGCCTTCGCCGGGTCCGCCTTCAGCGCGGCCAGCGGGTACGCCAGCAGCGCGCCTTGCTTGAAGCGGCCCCAGTCCTCTTCGATGGTGAAGACGACCTGCCCCTCCACGAAGGCCTGGATGGAGACCTTCCGGGGAAAGGGGAGCCGGACGGGCGCCGCGTCTCCCAGCAGGTAGTACTCCGATTCGAAGGTGGTCAGTCCTCGGCTGACGAGCACGGCCTGGAGCGTGCCCTCCGCGTCCCGCAGGGGAATGGGCGACGCGGACACGTCCGTGCGCTCCCCCCGGAAGAGCTCCTGCGCCTCCGCGAGCGGCGTACCGCGCTTCCAGCGCTTGAGGACGAAGGGGTAACCCGACTCCGTCAGCGTGCCTTCGCCCCAGTCCCGCCCCACCAGCAGCGTGTCCGCGTCCAGCCAGGCCGCGGACAGCTTGTCCTCGGGCACCTGGAAGCCCCCCTCCACGAAGCGCTTCGCGGTGGCGTCGAACTCGCGCAGCTCCACCGCGTCCTTGCCACCGTTCGACAGCGACACGAGGCACCGCTGGTCCGCGGGCGGCAGGCAGTTGCTGCCCTTCCAAATCCAGTTCGCGTTCTCGGCCTTCGCCAGGGCGTCCACGTCCAGCACCGTCTGCCAGGACGTCTTCGCGCCGGCGTAGCCCTCCACGGTGGCGTGCCGCCAGAGGCCGCGCGGGTTCGTCCGGTCCTGCCAGAAGTTGTCCACACCTTCGGCGCGGAAGCGCGGCGTGGGAATCCGGTCGGTGGCGGTGAGCAGCTCCAGCGCCTCCGTGTAGAAGGGCTCGAAGCGCGCGTCCTTCTCCAGCACCGCCAGCGTCTTCGCGTTCTGGGCGCGGACCCACTCGAGCGCCTTGGCGCCTTGCACCTCTTCGAGCCACAGGAAGGGGTCCTGTGCCTCCTCGGCCTTCGCGACGGAGGTGGTCAGCAGGCCTGTCAGCAACGACGCCACGTACGCCCTTCTCATGTCCGCATCTCCTGAAGCCCGAGGTGGCCCACCAACAGGCCGAGCCCCCTCCCATTCCCCCGACCATACCGCCGGCGCCACGGCGAGCGACCTGTCGGCGCCGCGGCGCTCGCCGTGAGTGCATCGCATCGGACTGGCGGTGATGGCCCGCGAGGGAGTATGGGTCCCGCCACGTGCGTCCATCGGAGCGGCCGAGCTCCGCGCGAGGACTCCAGGAGTACACGCAGGTGGTGACCACAGAACCCGGCGACAAGGGGGAGCGGCTGTTGCCCTGGGTGGGCGCGGTGGTGGGTGTGCTCTGGTTCCTCGTGGCGGGAGGCGCGCCGACGCTCGACCCCACGAACCTGGATGGGCTGGGCATCGGGGACCCGGCGCAGCACGTGCTCGGGTGGCTGCACTTCCGTGACGCGCCCTGGAGCTTCCCGCTGGGCCGCACGCCCAGCCTCATGGCCCCCCACGTCATGACGGTGGGCTTCTCGGACTCGAACCCCTGGCTCTCGCTCCTGCTCAAGCCCTTCGCACGGTGGCTGCCTCGGGACTTCCAGTTCATCGGGCCGTGGCTCGCGCTGTGTTTCGCGCTCCAGGGCGCCATGGCCGTGAAGCTGATGGGCCTCTTCACCCGCAAGCCCCTCCAGCGCGTGCTGGGCGCGGCGTTCTTCGTGACGGCGCCCGTGCTCCTCGCCCGCGTGGGACATGACACGCTGTGCGCGCACTGGATGCTGACCGCCATGCTCTGGCTGTACCTGCGTCCGCGGGAGGCCGCCGCCGCCGCGAGACGCTCGCTGCGCTGGGCGCTGCTGCTCAACGTGCTCGCCGCGGGGACGCACCCGTACCTGACGGTGATGGTCTTCGCGCTCAGCGTGGCGCTGCTCGTCCAGGCGTGGCGGGAAGGACACCTGTCTTCAAGGGCCGCCGGCGGCGTGTTCGCGGGGCTGGGCCTGGCGGTGAGCGTCCCCTTCCTCGCGTTCGGCTACGTGGGCCAGGGCGTCAGCACCGGCACCATTGGCTTCGGCATCTTCAGCGCGGACCTGCTCACGTTCATCAACCCGCTGGGCAGCTCCCGGCTGCTGCCCTCGCTGCCCGTCAACAGCGGGCAGTACGAAGGCTTCGGCTATCTGGGCACGGGCGCGCTCGCGCTCGGTGTCGCGGGACTGTTCGGATGGGTGTTCAGTGACAGGCCCCGAAGCTGGGAGCGCGTGAAGCCCCTGCTGCCGCTGGTGCTGGTGGCGCTCGCGCTGACGGTGCTCGGCTTCTCGTCGACGATGACGGTGGCGGGCCGGACGGTGCTGACCATGCGCAAGCTGATGGAGCCCGTCATGCCCATGCTCGGCGCCTTCCGCGCGTCGGGGCGCTTCATCTGGCCGCTCTACTACCTGCTCCTCACAGGCGGCGTGGCGTGGGTCCTCTGGCGCTGGCGGCAGCGGCCCGGCGTGGCCACCGCGCTGCTGCTGGGCGCGGTCCTGCTCCAGGTCGTGGACGCTCCGGACGCCTGGTCCCAGAGGATGTTCGTGGGCGCTCCCTGGCCACGGCTCCAGGCCCCGGAATGGGAGCGCGTGGACGCGGCCTACCGACAGGTGACGCTGGTGCCTCCCGTCATTCTCGGCTCGCAGCGGCCCTGCGTGGAGAACGGCTTCCCGGAGCACACCTACGTGCGCTTCGGGGACCTCGCCTACCGCCGGGGCCTGACGACCAACAGCGGGTACTCCGCCCGGCTCAACGAGCCCCGCGTCGCGGAGGTCTGCGCCGCGCTCATGGACGACGTGGAGCACGGGCGCCTCGCGGAGGACACCGTCTACGTGGTCGACGCGGCGAAGCGGCCCCTCTTCGAGCGGCTGGGCGACCGCGTCACCTGCGGCGCCCTGGACGGCTACACCGTGTGCGTGGCGGCACGGGACGGCGCGTTCCGCGAGTCCTTGAAACAGGCGTCCCCACCCCCGCCCGCCCCCGCGCCTTCGGCGAACACCCCTCTCTGAATCCGACGACCGCCATGAGCTTTCAGCCTCCCATCATCCCCGCGACCGAAGTCCCCGCCGCGCTGCGAGAGCGCGGCTACGCCGTGCTCGGACGCGACGGCCTCTGCGAGCTCGCCGGGCTCGTGTCCTCCGCGCTGGACGCCCTGCCACCGTCCTGGAACGACCTGCCCCTGGACGGCTTCCTCCGGGACGGCGGCCGCTACCGCTCGCGGCGGCACGCCTGCTTCATCGTGGACGGCGCATCGGTGACGCAGGTGCCACACCGCGCGCACTGGCAGCCGGTGGAATACAACGCGCTGCACGGCGGGCTCGAACGCTGGTTCGAACCCGTGCAACCGGACGTCGTGTCTCGTCCCGTGTGGGCGGGGCTGATTCGCGGCATCGCCGCCACCTGCTCCCAGCTCAAGGGCGAGCGCCCCTGGTTCGTCGAAGCCCACCAGTTCCGCATCGACACCACGGACGGCATCGGCCGGCCGACGCCGGAGGGCGCGCACCGGGACGGCGTGGACTTCGTCGCGGTGCTGCTCGTGGGCCGCGAGAACATCAAGGGCGGCGAGACGCGCGTCTTCGAGGCCGACGGCCCCAACGGCCTGCGCTTCACGCTGACGGAGCCCTGGTCCGCGCTGCTGCTCGATGACGCCCGCGTCATCCACGAGAGCACGCCCATCCAGCCCCTGGAGGGGACGGGCCACCGCGACACGCTCGTGCTCACGTTCCGCTCCGGGGGGTTCCAGGGACCCGGGTAGCGGCTCTGCTCGTTCCCGGACACTCCGAGGTTCGTCCGCGCGCCGCAGGACACACGCGCGCGGCGGACGGGGTGGCGCGCGTTGCCGATCCGCGTTCGCGTCATTAGACGCATTGCGCAAGGCACCCTCACCCAACTTGGAGCATTCCTCGAATGATTGTCGGCCGGAGGCTGTCCTGGCAGATCATCCTGCGTTACACCGGCAAAGCCGTTGCGATTCACGTGCTGTTCGCGCTGGCGGTGAACATCGGCTACCGCGTGTTCGACGCATCGTGGATGGCCGTCCCCGCCATGCCGGTATCGATTCTGGCGGCGGCGCTGGGCGTGCTGCTCGCCTTCCGCAACGGCTCCGCGTACGACCGTTGGTGGGAGGCACGCACGCTCTGGGGCGGCGTGGTGAACTGGTCGCGCACCTTCGCCCGTCAGGTGCTGACGCTGCTGCCCAACCCGGAGACCAACGGGGGCAGCACGCCGGCGGGGCTGGAGTTGCCGTCGCCCGTCTCACCGTTGCTGAAGACCGCGGTGGAGCGTGGCGGCTCCGTGTTGACGGTGGCGGGGACCCGGGCGAGCGACGGCGCGGTTCGCGACCAGTTCGGCCAGGCGCGCGTTCACCCGGAGCAGGGAAGCCCCCGGGCCAAAATCGCGGAGTTCGGTGACTCGGGCGAGGCCCAGGGCGAGGCCCGCGGCGTCATCTCCAACATGCACGGAGACGTCACCGAGGACGCGCGGGAGCTGGTGTACGCGCAGATGGGCTTCGTGAACGCCATGCGTTGCCACTTGCGGCGGCAGGACCCGCTGCCAGAAATCGTCCCCTTCTTCCGGCCCGAGGTCATCGAGGCGCTGCGCGAGGAGCAGAACGTCCCCTCCGCGCTGATTCTCTGGATGGGCACGCGCCTGCGCCGCATCTACGGGCAGGTGTCGGACACGCAGAAGGTGATGTTCCTGCACGTGACGATGGACCGGACGCTGTCCGAGCTGACCGACCTGCTGGGCGCGTGCGAGCGCATCAAGAACACGCCCCTGCCCCGTCAGTACGACATCCTTCTGCTGGCCATCACGCGCGCCTACCTGGTGCTCCTGCCCCTGGGCGTCGTGGCGGACCTGGGCTGGCTCACCCCGTTCGTCACCGCCGTCATCGCGTTCCTCTTCATCGGGCTGGATGCGGTGGGCCGGGACATCGAGACGCCGTTCGAGGACGACGTCAGCGATACCCCCATGACGGCCCTGTGCAGGACCATTGAAATCAACCTGCGCCAGATGCTGGGGGAAACGAAGCTTCCCGCTCCCGTGCAGCCTCAAAATGGGCTTCTCTATTGAGGCGTGACGACCGCTGGCCGCATCCCGCTGTTCGAGAACGTGCGTGGCCTCCTCATCCTCCTGGTGGTGATGGGGCACGCGCTCGAACCGCTGCTGACGCGTGAGCCGCTGGCGAGGGCGCTCTACTCCGGCCTGTACCTGTTCCACATCCCCGCCTTCGCGTTCCTCTCCGGCCACCTGTCGCGCGCGGAGACGGGCGCGAAGGCGCTGGAGGCCATCGGGTGGGGGCTCCTCGCGCCGCT
This sequence comes from Myxococcus hansupus, assembly GCF_000280925.3. NCBI lineage: Bacteria > Pseudomonadati > Myxococcota > Myxococcia > Myxococcales > Myxococcaceae > Pseudomyxococcus > Pseudomyxococcus hansupus. The sequence continues at coordinate 10,692 of NZ_CP012109.1, read as the reverse complement.
GGCCGTCTTCCAGGTGCTGTACGTCGCCTTCGACGTGTGGGTGCTCGGCCGCGAGTGGAGTCCGCACTGGGGGATTCAGCCGTACTGGCTGCTGTGGTTCCTCGTGAGTCTCGCGAGCTGGCGCTGGGTCCTCCCGCTGCTGCGGCGCCTGCCCCAACCGCTGACCTGGGCCGTCGCGCTGTCGCTCGGCGCGGGGATGCTGGCCTGGGTGGGCTACCCGTTCAGCCTGTCGCGGACCTTCGTGTTCCTGCCCTGCTTCGTCGCGGGGCACCTGATGCCCAGAACCTGGCTGCTGACGTCCTCGGCTTCGCGGACCTGGCGCGTCGCGCTGGCCTCCGCCGTGGCCGCTGGGCTGGGCGTGGGTGTCTGCACCATCGCCCTGGGCTGGCTGCCGGCCCCCAACACGCAATGGCTGTACGGAAGCAGCGGGTATGCCGCGCTGGGAACCCCCGCGCTCGCCGGCATGGCGACACGACTGACACTCTTCTGCGGCGCGCTGGCGCTGACGTGGGCGCTGTTCACGCTCGCCCCGCGCAACGAGGGCGCACTGACGCGCTTCGGCGGGAGGAGCCTGGCGGCCTTCCTCCTGCACGGGTTCTTCGTACGAGGCGCCGAGGCCACGGGCGCCTTCGCGCACCTCCAAGGGCCGCTGGGCGTCGCGCTAGCGCTGGTGGCGGGAGCGCTGCTCGCCGTGCTGCTGGGCCACCCGCAGGTGGTGCAGGCCACGCGTTTCCTGTGGGAGCCCCGGTGGCTCTTCCAGCGAACGCGTGGCGCCGTCCCTGGCCTGGGGCGCTGAGCGGGCCTACTTCTTCCCGTACTCCAGCTTCACGCCCTTGCGCTTGGCGTAGATGTACGCCTCCATCGCGCGCATGCGCGGGTCGCCATCCGCGAGCGGCCTGCCGCGCACCGGGTTCTCGATGCACCAGTTGATCATGTCGCGCAGCAGCGCCACGCGGCCGAGCTGCACCTGGTACTTCGGATACGTCTCCGGGTGGGTGTTGGACGCGTCCGGGTGACACATGTCACAGGAGATTCCCACCGTGCCGCCAATGGCCTGCGCGTCATGGAACACGCGGTGGCCCTCATCCACGAACTGCTCGGTGGAGGCGGCCCAGATGGCCTCGTCCCGGTCGGAGAACGCGCCGTAGGTGTGGCCGTCCTGGATGGGCACCGCCTGCTGCTTCTTCACCTCCGCGCCGCCGCTCTCCGGCGTCACGCCGCCCTCACGCACCGTGCCCTTGGATGGCGCGGGCGTGCGCGGCTGCTGGGTGCGCGGCGTGGTGGAGCCCGGCGCGGGCGCCTGCGCCACCAGGGGCACCGCGTCCCAGTGGGCGTTGGGATTCTTGCGCAGCCACTCCTCCATCAGCGCGCCCGACACGTGCTGGGCCTGGGCGCGCGTCAGTGACTCGCCAGCCTTGACGCCCTTCACCTCCATGGACGTCTCGCCGTCGCACAGCCCCACCACGAGGTTGCCGTCCTTCGACACCGGTAGCTCGTGCTTCTTCACCTCGGGCGCCTGGGTGCCCCGCGCGGGCGGCGACACGGGGCCGGTGGCCAGCGCCACGCCCCCCGCGAACGACAGCACGGCACCCGTTCCCACAAGCAGCTTCATCCGGAAGGTCATGGTGTCCCTCGCGCTCAGTAGCTCGGCAGCTTGGTCCGGGGCGGCACGTCCCGCTTCCCACCCGACGCGAGGTAGCTCGCGCGCACGGAGATGGGGTTGCGCTCCCAGAGGTTGTACAGCTTGTCCACCATCCCCGACTCCAACACGTCCATCCGCCCGTCACCGCAGCCGTCGAACTGGCTGAAGGGGTCCGAGCGGTTCATCTGCACCGTCAACTGAGGCAGGCCCTCGGGCGCGTAGGGCCAGGGCCACGCGGTGGACAACATGCCGTGGAAGCTCATGTTGCCAATGCGGTTGCTGAGGAGCTGGTGCGTGTGCCCGTGGATGACCGTCACTGTCTGGAACGGCTTGAAGAGGGCCTGCACCTCGTCCGCGTCGTCCGTCCAGAAGTTCCAGGGCCGGTAGTACTTGTAGAGCGGAGAGTGGCTGAAGACGATGATGGGCGTCGCCTTGTTCACCTTCGCCAGGTCCTGACGCAGCCATTCGCGCTGCGGCGCGCCGACCTCGAAGCGGGACTGGATGCCGTTGTCCAGGCCCGCGACAATCTGCATCCGCTCCTCGGGCGACAGGCCCCGCTCCGTCCAGAAGTCCTTCTCCAGGATGGAGTTGAGGACCACGAAGTGGACGCCCTTGTGGTCGAACGAATAGTTCGGCGGGCCGAACAGGTCCGTCCACAGCTCGCCCATGTCGAGGAACCAGTCGTGCTCGCCCGTCATCATCCGGATGGGCGCCTTCACGCTCTTCAGAATCTCCGCGCCCAGCTTCAGCTCGCCCGGCTTGCCCAACTGCGCCAGGTCTCCGCCGAAGAGGACGAAGTCCGGCTGCGGGTCCAGGCCATTCACGTCATCCACGGCCTTGAGGATGGCGCGCACGAAGCGGTCGTTGAGCTTCTTCTCGTACAGGTGCGTGTCGGAGATGTACGCGAAGGAGAAGCGCGGCTTCGTCCCCTGCGCCTCCGCCACGTTGACCAACTGGAAGCTGTGCGGCGTGCGCAAGCCCATGCCCGCGGCGATGCCGGCGGAGATGCCCGCCACGCGGAGGAAGGCCCGGCGGTCCAGCTTCTTCAAGTCATCGAAGAAGGCGTCGCGCTCTGCGTAGTGCTTCGTCTCGATGCTGCGGAACTTGTTCCCCATGACGGCGTCTCCTAGGGCTTGGACGTCGAAGCGGGCTTCACCTGGGCCTCGGTGCCGTACACACCGATGTCCGCCGGGTTCTTCACCGCCAGGTCCGGGTTGGGGGCCAGGTCACCCAGGTTCCCCTTCTTTCCCATGGCCACCGCGGTATCGCGCTCCGGGCGTTTGCTCTTCAGCCCGCGCTGCCGGGCCTGCTCCTGGGTGGCGAACTTCACGAACTGCTCGTCGGTGAGGGTGAACAGGAAGGCCACCACGTCGTCGATTTCCGTCTCCGTCAGCCCCAGCCGCTGCATGCCGCCGTCCAGGTACGGGTTGGGGACGCCGCCCTTGTTGTAGTGGTCCATGACGTCCCACAGCGTCACCAGCGAGCCGTCGTGCATGTACGGACCGGTGATGGCGATGTTGCGCAGGGTGGGCGTCTTGAAGGCGCCCACGTCGTTCTCCTGCTTCGTCACCAGGAAGCGGCCCAGCTCGGAGAAGCGCGTCTCCAGCGCCAGCTCGTCAATCTGCTTCTCGTCGCCGGTGCGGACGACCTTCAATCCCTCGCGGGCGAGCTGCGGGAAGTCCGTCTTGTGCGCCGCGATGCCGATGTTGTGGAACTTCTGGTCGCTGAACAGCGGCGACACCACGTTGCCCGCGTGGCAGGTGTTGCAGCGGGCCTTGCCGTTGAAGAGCGCCCAGCCCCGGCGCTCCGCGGCGGAAAACGCCTTCGCGTCGCCGGTGATGAAGCGGTCGAAGCGCGCGTTGCCCGAATAGAGCGTGCGCTCGAAGGCGGCGATGGCCACCGCCAGGTCGTCGAAGTTCACCTCGCGGTTGAAGACCTTCTGGAAGTCCCGCACGTACTCCGGAATGGTCTTCACCTTGGCCACCACCGCCGCCTCGTCGGGCATGCCCATCTCCCGAGGATTGAGGATGGGCAGCTTCGCCTGGTCCTCCAGCGTGGAGGCGCGGCCGTCCCAGAACTGGGAGGCATTGAAGAGCGCGTTGAGGATGGTGGGGCTGTTGCGCGTCACCTTCTGCCCCTTCACGCCCTCGGACACCGGCTTGGCGTCGGCGAAGCCCAGGCGCGGGTCGTGACAGGTGGAGCACGACACCGTGTTGTCCACCGACAGCCGCTGGTCGTTGAAGAGCTTCTCGCCCAGGAGCACGCGCTCAGGCGTGGGAGCGAGGTGGGGCGGGACGGACAGCTTCCACAGCACCGCGGACACGCCGGGTGGCAGGTCAGCGGGCGAGGACACCACCTCCCTGTCCTGGGGTTGAGCCTGCCCGGAATGGGCGAACAGCAGGACGGCGAGCGACAGTGCAACGCCACACGGCGGGCGCATGGTCTCCCCTCCCCACCAGACACCGGGCACACCGCGAGGAAGTCGCGGCACCGTGGCTGGGGTCAGTTCTTTCCTGAAAACAGCACTGTACCGGAGCCGCGGTCCAGGGTCCGTTCCCGGGAATGTCCATCAATGGAGCAATGGCAGACACCTTGCGTGGGCTGCCGAACACCCCCGGCGCGTGCATCTTTCCTCAAGGGAAGACAATCCAGGAGGGCGTCATGTGGGATCCGGGTGAGTTGCGCGAGGGAATGGCGGTGCGGGACGAGCACGGCCGGAGGCTCGGCACCGTGGTGGAGATTGGAGACACGCACTTCGAATTGGAGCAGGGCTGGCCGCCCAGCCGCGATTACATGGTGAGCTTCCACCTGGTGGCGCGGGTGGACCACGGCGAGGTGTTCCTGCATCCCGGCCACGGCGCCACCGTCCCCACCGAGGACGAGCCGCTCGACAGCGGCGCGTTCATCTAGCGCCCAGGCAGGCTCAAGTCCCGGGAAGCGAAGAGCAGCCCGGACGCCGCCGCGGGCGCGAGCACGGCCAGGGTGATGATGGCGCCATCCAGCAGCCCCTGGGCCAGGGGCACGTTGTAGGTGACGGCCTGCGCGAACGTCAGGCAGGCATCCGCCGCCGTCAGGACGCCCAGCGCCGTGGCCAGGGAGTCCCGCCAGCGGCGCACCAGGGAGAACAGCCCCACCGTCAGGCCCACGTCGAACAGCACCCACGCCCACTGCACCTGCACGGAGGGGAACCACCGCGCGGTGGCGGGCAGCGCGAGCAGCACCGTCCAGGGGACGAGCAACACGGCCAGCGCGTGCACCAACAGCCTGGGCCTGCGCAGCAAGGTGGCGACGCCGAAGCGCAGCAGGCTGCCTTGCGCGAAGGCGCGCAGCGCGTCGTACACCGCCAGCAGTCCGCCTCGCGGCGTTGGATAGGACAGCAGGAGGGGCACCCAGGCATCAGGGCGGAACTTCGCCTTGAAGGCGCGCAGGCCCTCGAAGTCGAAGAGGGGCCGGCCACACGTCCGCGCCAGCCGCAGCCACGGCCGCACGGGCCCGGACAGCGGCGCCAGGCCCAGCGTCACGTAGCGCCGCCCCCTGTCCGCCGCGGCCCGCATGGCCGCGTCCACCAGGGACTCCGAGGTGCCGTTGGGCGCGTCCGCGGTCCGGAGCAGGTCCTGGAGGAACCAGCCATCCCGCGCGTACACGGGCACCACCGAGAGGAAGCCCACCACCTTGCCGCCCACCTCCGCCAGGAAGGCATGGCGTTCGCGCGCGAAGTCGTCGGGGTGGAGCTTGACCAGGAACCCCATGGGGGCCATGCGCCGGAAAAGCAGCCAGCGCCGCTTCAACTGCGCCACCGCCCAGGACACGGGGTTGCGCGGGTTCTCCAGCTCCGCGGCGGGGACCTCGCGCACCGTCACGCCGCGAGCCCGTGCGCGGCGAAGCTGCTCCCGCAGGCTGCGGCTGCCACGCACGACGGCGTCCCAGTTCGCCGGGTCCCAGACGGGCTGCTCGCCAATGGACAGCGACGCCATGGGCACGTGCTCATGGAAGCGCGCCTCCGTGGCGAAGAAGCACACGCGCCGGCCCGCCGCCCGCGCCGCCGCATGGAAGCCCTCCGCCACCGCGGCCAGCCGCTCCTGCGAAGCGATGGGCGCCCCGGCGGCCACCCAGGCGCCGCCGGTGTCCACGTACGCCACGCACGCGTCCCCCGCCGGGTCGAACCAGTAATGGTAGATGGGCTGGAGCACCTGGAACGACGTGGCGTTCCAGCCGTACAAGCGCAAGAGCGCCAACACCCGCTCGCGCGGATGCCGGTTCGACACGTCCCCTGGCGCTGGAGGTCCTTCCACGGGCCTGGAAGGTATGTGCCGCATCCAGTGGGCTGCAAACGAGAACACCGCCTGTCCTGCCTCGCGCGCCGCTTCCACACGGACCGCGCGAGACCACACGCCCACGGGGAGGTCGCCCGTGACTGCTCGGGCGTGCCACCCGACAGTTCGTGGGCGCGGAAGCGAGCAGGCATTCGGCGCGCGGCGGATTCGCCGTAACGTGGGGCCCACTCCTCCTTCCTGGGGCGCGTGGCTTGAAACCTCATCCCTTCGCAGCCTGGGCGCTCGCCGCCCTGCTGTCTCCCTCACTCGCCGCCGCCGAAGATGATGCTGGCGGCGTCCGCACCAACACCGCGCGCCTGCTGACCACGGACGCGGCGGAGGTCATCGACGCGCCCGTCCTGGGGCTCCAGCGCACGGCCATCCCGCTGTTCGCGGGCTTCGCGGTGGACACGTCCCTGTATGCCAACGCCTTGCTGGCGCCCAACCTGGGCGTGCGCTGGGCCATGGCCTCGGGATCCCACCGCTTCGTGCTGGGCGCGCGCTACACGCGCTTCGTGGGCGCCTCCGTCTACTCGGGCATCGTGACGTCGGAGGCGGACACGCCCGCGCTCCAGCGCTTCGAGCCGGAGCTGTCCGGCCCGTCGTTCTACGCCGTCTACGGCATGGCGCTGGGCCCGCTCCTGGTGCAGGGCGAGGCGCGCTACGGCATCTACACGTCGGACTACCTCTCCTTCACCGGCGCGGTGGCCTTCAACTTCTCCGGGCACTGGTCCGTGGTGGGTGAAGCGGGCGTGCGCGTGAAGGGCGGCTCCACCCTGCGCGCCGCCGCGGGCATCCGCTACGGCGGTGAGCACTTCGGCCTGGGGCTGGGCGCCACCTACGTGGACATGAGCGACCCGGCGCTTCCCGGTGAAAGCCTGCCCGTCCTCCCGTCGTCGACCTGTCCTGGAGCTTCCGATGATGCGCGCCCTGCTGCTGCTCCCCTGCGTGCTGCTGTTGTCCGCGTGCTCGGCGGAGATCGCCATCCAGACGGAGCCCTTCGACCAGGTGGTGCCCGTCACCTCGCTGCTGGAGCCCGTCTACGCGGAGGTGGCGCTCGACCTGCCGGAGGAGTCCGTCAACACTCAGAACCTGGACATCGTCGTCAACGAGGTCGCCGCCAGCCTCGTCGTGGTCAACCCGTCCCCCACGCTCACCCTGCGCACGGCCGCGCGCCTGTCGCTGACCGGCAGCGCCACGCCGGACAACCCGCGGCTGTACACGGATTTCAACCGGCCGGCCTATTACGACACGGCGGCGGAAATCCTCCCGCAGCGGGACTTCCAGCCCAACTCCCGCACGCCCGTGCGCATCGACGCTCCGGCGCTCAAGAGCGCCATCGGCCGCCGGCGTGTCTGGGTCATCGTCAGCAACACCGTGGTCCGCTCCGGCCTCACGCTGCCGCAGCTTCCGGCGCAAATTCGCCTGGAGGACATCGTCTTCCAGGCCCTGCTCACCAAGCCCTTCCCCGGGCTGGGGGGCGCGCTGGAGGTTGGCGGGCTGTAGCCAGTCGCGGGCGCGAGTGGGAAGCTGTCTGGAACCGACTCGCGCCCGTGACCTTCGCCTACTTCGACAACCTCAGCCACGCGCAGCAACGCGTCTACCGGATGAGTGATTCGGTCCACGCGCTCCGCCTGCGCGAGCCCCGGACGCTGGAGCCCTGGTGACCGCGCTGCGCGAGGCGCTGGCCACGGGCCGGGTGGAGGACACGGAGCAGGCCACCGCCCGCCTGAGCGACGCGTTGTGCGAGCGGCTCGGCGTGGTGAGGACCCGGCTGGAGGTCCTGGAGGTCCGCCCGTCCTCCTCCACCGGCGAGCTGCACGGCATGTACACCCTGGAGCGAGGCCAACGTCCCCTCATCCAGCTCTGGATGCGGACGGCGAAGCACGCGCGCGTGGTGGCCTTCCGCACCTACCTGCGCACCCTGCTGCATGAGCTGTGTCACCACTTGGACTTTCTTCTGCTGGAGCTGCCGTCTTCCTTCCACACGGAAGGCTTCTTCCAGCGGGAATCCAGCCTCTTCCATCAGCTCGTGCCCCGCCCCGCCAGACAACGGCTTTCCGGGCCGCCAAGGGTGTGGCTGAAAACACCCCTGACATAAGTCCAGGCAGGCGGCGGCGCGGAGGCTAGATTCCGCATCCCTATGGCGCACCCGACCGAAGACAAGAACTTCCGCCTTTCGACCTCCATCCGTCCCCGCCGTTACGCGGCCACGCTGACCCTGGACCTGGACGCGAAGTCCTTCTCCGGCCAGCAGACGCTCGAGCTGGACCTGTCGGCGCCGTCGAAGGAAATCATCCTGCACGCCATCGCCCTGGAGCTGGGTGAGGTGACGTTCCGCGCGGGCAACACGCAGCACAAGCCCGCGTCCATCCAGCCCGTGGCGGCGAGCGAGACGGTGGTGCTCCGCTTCGACGAGGCGCTGCCCACCGGCGCCGCGACGTTGGACATCGCGTGGACGGGCCGCTTCACGGAGGGCCTGCGCGGCCTGTACCAGGCGGGCAAGGTGGCGGCCACCCAGTTCGAGGCCGCCGACGCGCGCCGCCTCTTCCCCTGCTTCGACGAGCCCGCCTTCAAGGCGCGCTGGGCCCTCACCGTGCGCGTGCCGCAGGGCCTCACCGTGCTGGGCAACGGCCCGGTGGTGAAGGACACGCAGGAGGGCAACCTGCGCGCGGTGACGTTCCAGGAGACGGAGGTGCTCAGCAGCTACCTCATCGCCCTGGTGGTGGGCCCCCTGGTGGGCACCGACGCGCAGGACGTGCAGGGCGTCCCGGTGCGCACGTGGGCGCTGCCGGAGAAGGCGCACCTGACGCGCTTTGGCCAGGACGTGGCGCTGGCGGTGCTCCCCAAGCTCCAGGACTACTTCGGGCTGCCGTATGCCTTCACCAAGGTGGACCAGGTGGGCATCCCCGACTTCGAGGCGGGCGCCATGGAGAACGCCGGCCTCATCACCTACCGCGAGGTGGCGCTGCTGCTGGACCCGGCCACCGCGCCGCTGTCGGTGAAGAAGCGCGTGGCGGAGGTGGTGACGCACGAGCTGGCGCACCAGTGGTTCGGCAACTGGGTCACCATGGTGTGGTGGGACGACCTGTGGCTGAACGAGGCCTTCGCCACATGGATGGCGTTCAAGATTGTGGACCAGTGGCGCCCGGAGTGGCGCATGTGGCTGGACTTCGACGCGCACCGCGCCAGCGCGCTGCACCTGGACGCGCTCAAGTCCACGCACCCCATCCACGGCGAGGTGCGCAACGCGGGCGAGGCCGGTGAGAGCTTCGACGCGATTACGTACGAGAAGGGCGGCGCGGTGCTGCGGATGATTGAGGGCTTCCTCGGCGAGGCCCCCTTCCGCGAGGGCATCCGGCAGTACATGCGCAAGCACGCACGCGCCAACGCGGTGAAGGAAGACTTGTGGAACGCGCTGGGCGAGGCCGCCAAGCAGCCCGTGGAGGAGCTGGCCACCGCGTGGGTGGGCCAGAGCGGCTTCCCGCTCGTCTCCGTGAAGCTGGACGGGCGCTCGCTGTCGCTGTCGCAGCGCCGCTTCTATTCCGAGCCCGGCGTGACGAGCGGCGAGAAGTGGCCGGTGCCCGTCGTACTTCGCTACCAGGACGCCAGCGGCGTGCGAGAGCAGCGCGTGCTGCTGCGCGACGCGCAGGCCACGGTGAAGCTGGAGGGCGAGGGCGAGGTGAAGTGGCTGACGGCCAACGCCGCCTCCACCGGCTTCTACCGGGTGGCCTATGACAAGCCGGGCCTGGAGAAGCTGGCCACGAACCTGAAGGCGCTGGCGCCCTCCGAGCGCATCTCCCTGCTGGCGGACCAGTGGGCGCTGGTGCGCGCGGGAGAGGTGTCGGTGGCGGACATGCTGGACCTGGCCGGCCGCTTCGGCGACGAGGAGGACGACTCCGTCCTGGACGAGCTGGTGGGACGGCTCGCGTACATCGAAGGCCGGCTGGTGGACGGCGAAGACCAGGTGCGCTTCCGCGCCTGGGTCGAGAAGCTGCTGGGCCCCGGCCTGAAGAAGCTGGGCTGGCAGGCGGCGCCGAACGAAGCGGACCGGGTGAAGCTGCGGCGCGCGGCGCTGGTGCGCGCGGTGGGTGGACTGGCGCGCGGGAAGGAAGCGCTCGCCGAGGCGAAGCCCCGCGTGGCGCGCATGCTCCAGGGCGAGCGCGACGCGCTGGAGCCCAACCTGCTGGACGCCGCGGTGGGCATGGTGGCGCGCGCGGGCGACGCGGCGCTCTTCGACGCCTTCCTCCAGAAGCTCCCGTCGGAGCCCGACCCGGCCACGCAGCGGCGTTACCTGCTGGCCCTCACCGCCTTCGAGGACCCGGCGCTCACCGAGCGCGCGCGCGGCCTGCTCTACACGGACACCGTGAAGACGCAGGACGTGTCCCAGCTTCGTGGCGGGGCTGCTGGGCAACCGCACCGGCCGCGAGGCGTGGTGGGAGCAGATGCGCACGCAGTGGAAGGACGTGGTGGCCCGCACCGGCGGCGCCCCCATGCTGCTGCGCCGCATCGTCGAGGCCATGGGCCTGCTGCGCACGCGCCAGCACCTGGAGCAGATGCAGGCCCTGCTCAAGGCCAGCCCATCCCCGAGGCCCAGCAGGCCACGGCCCAGACGCTGGAGCGGCTGTCCCAGGACGTGGCGCTGCGTGAGCGCTGCACCCCCGAGGTCTCCGCGTGGCTGAAGCGTCAGCCGTGAAGACGTCCCTGACTGTGGAGAGCCTCTCGGGCGTCCGGGAG